>NZ_CP042582.1:4695000-5295000 GCF_008728835.1 Hypericibacter adhaerens | reverse complement strand
ACGCTTGGGCGGACCGTTGCGCAGAGCGACATAGCCTAGCTCACGAGAGAACGCGGTCCAACCGCAACCCGATCGGCGGCAGGGCTTCGGCAAGGGCGAGCCTAGCTCACGAGAGAACGCGGTCCAACCGCAACGGTGATCAAGAATGATGATGGCGCGGGCCTAGCCTAGCTCACGAGAGAACGCGGTCCAACCGCAACGGCCCGCTACTACCTGAAGGCCCCCGACCCAGCCTAGCTCACGAGAGAACGCGGTCCAACCGCAACGACAAGCAAGACCATGAGCACAGCGGCGGAAGCCTAGCTCACGAGAGAACGCGGTCCAACCGCAACAGTGGCAATCGTCCGGCGCGCTCCGTGCGAAGCCTAGCTCACGAGAGAACGCGGTCCAACCGCAACCCGTGGCCTGCGCGGGTTTCAGCGTACCGAAGCCTAGCTCACGAGAGAACGCGGTCCAACCGCAACGAAGCATATCGGGCGCTGGCAATCGGCGAGAGCCTAGCTCACGAGAGAACGCGGTCCAACCGCAACGCGGCGACACGGGCCTGTTCGCTTTCAGCCAGCCTAGCTCACGAGAGAACGCGGTCCAACCGCAACAGTCTACGACTGCCAATTCTCGATCACGCTAGCCTAGCTCACGAGAGAACGCGGTCCAACCGCAACGGCGAGATCGCTCCGCTGGTTGCGGAGCATAGCCTAGCTCACGAGAGAACGCGGTCCAACCGCAACGCATCGAGCTTGGCGATGATGTCGCCGTAAAGCCTAGCTCACGAGAGAACGCGGTCCAACCGCAACCGACGTGACGAACATGAGCCGCCGCGAAACAGCCTAGCTCACGAGAGAACGCGGTCCAACCGCAACAGCTCGGCATGCGACCGACGCGACGACTGGAGCCTAGCTCACGAGAGAACGCGGTCCAACCGCAACTCAGCAGCAGCAACCAGGAGCAGCACCATGAGCCTAGCTCACGAGAGAACGCGGTCCAACCGCAACAATAGGAAAAAGTCGTCGGCCAGCCGCCGTAGCCTAGCTCACGAGAGAACGCGGTCCAACCGCAACTCGCCGAGGAGACGGCCGATCTCAAGAAGCAGCCTAGCTCACGAGAGAACGCGGTCCAACCGCAACTGCCGGGCGTCGTTCGTGACCTGGCGCGTGAGCCTAGCTCACGAGAGAACGCGGTCCAACCGCAACAGTGGCAATCGTCCGGCGCGCTCCGTGCGAAGCCTAGCTCACGAGAGAACGCGGTCCAACCGCAACGGCGGCGGGTCTCCTGCGTGTCCCACCAGAAGCCTAGCTCACGAGAGAACGCGGTCCAACCGCAACGGTATCGCCCGGCCAGAAGGTCTCCGCCATAGCCTAGCTCACGAGAGAACGCGGTCCAACCGCAACTGCGGCTCCATCACAGCACCTCCAGGGCGCAGCCTAGCTCACGAGAGAACGCGGTCCAACCGCAACGGACTATCCCGCCGCAGTTATTGGACGGTCAGCCTAGCTCACGAGAGAACGCGGTCCAACCGCAACGCATCGAGCTTGGCGATGATGTCGCCGTAAAGCCTAGCTCACGAGAGAACGCGGTCCAACCGCAACCCGGGCGCGAGGGCGCAGATTCTTCTATCAAGCCTAGCTCACGAGAGAACGCGGTCCAACCGCAACGGCTCTATGGCTCAGGCTTCCCCAAGTCGCAGCCTAGCTCACGAGAGAACGCGGTCCAACCGCAACGGCTACAGCCCGCTCTCGGTGTTCCGCAAGAGCCTAGCTCACGAGAGAACGCGGTCCAACCGCAACCAGCCGAAGCAACAGGCCCAACAGGTCGATAGCCTAGCTCACGAGAGAACGCGGTCCAACCGCAACACCCGCTGGAGCAACGCAAGCTCCAGGTTGAGCCTAGCTCACGAGAGAACGCGGTCCAACCGCAACAGGTGCTGACGAAGCGGGCGGAGCGGATGAAGCCTAGCTCACGAGAGAACGCGGTCCAACCGCAACGGTGAGGCTGGGTTGCCGCCACGCCCCAGGAGCCTAGCTCACGAGAGAACGCGGTCCAACCGCAACAATTCGAATTGAGCATATTATTCGGCAGCGAGCCTAGCTCACGAGAGAACGCGGTCCAACCGCAACTGGTCTTGGGGTCATAGTCGGATGGCCTAGAGCCTAGCTCACGAGAGAACGCGGTCCAACCGCAACCACGATCACCGTGTCGGAACCGTCGTTCGAAGCCTAGCTCACGAGAGAACGCGGTCCAACCGCAACCCCGCATCTTCGTGCCATCGTTGCCACCCGAGCCTAGCTCACGAGAGAACGCGGTCCAACCGCAACTGGTCGATCTTCGCCGGCGTCGATGACTTCAGCCTAGCTCACGAGAGAACGCGGTCCAACCGCAACAGCTCCGACCAGATGTCGTTGACGAGACGAAGCCTAGCTCACGAGAGAACGCGGTCCAACCGCAACTGTATCCCATGTAGTCATCAATGGCGGGGCAGCCTAGCTCACGAGAGAACGCGGTCCAACCGCAACCGGGGCGCTCGTGTCCTTGGTGACGCCCCCAGCCTAGCTCACGAGAGAACGCGGTCCAACCGCAACCTCTCCGTCTCGGCGCAGAGCTCGAACGCCAGCCTAGCTCACGAGAGAACGCGGTCCAACCGCAACGTCAGATACCCGTTGATGTCTTCCAGGAGCAGCCTAGCTCACGAGAGAACGCGGTCCAACCGCAACTCTTCACCGCTCCGGGGTTCTCCCGGCGGAAGCCTAGCTCACGAGAGAACGCGGTCCAACCGCAACCCCTGCCGGCCAAGGTCGCGCGCGAGATGCAGCCTAGCTCACGAGAGAACGCGGTCCAACCGCAACAGCCACAGCGCTTGATTGTGAAGCGCCATGAGCCTAGCTCACGAGAGAACGCGGTCCAACCGCAACTGTATTCCCACCACTGGCCATGAACTCCTGAGCCTAGCTCACGAGAGAACGCGGTCCAACCGCAACTTCCGCCTTCAGGGCAATGCCGGCGTCGGCAGCCTAGCTCACGAGAGAACGCGGTCCAACCGCAACCTTGAGGGTGCCGCGCTTGGGGCTGGAATTAGCCTAGCTCACGAGAGAACGCGGTCCAACCGCAACGCAACCGCCGTCCAGTGCAGCGCAACATCGAGCCTAGCTCACGAGAGAACGCGGTCCAACCGCAACAGGCTTGAGACTGGCGTTAAACAAACCGTCAGCCTAGCTCACGAGAGAACGCGGTCCAACCGCAACTCATGCAGCACCCTCGGTTACAGGCTTGGGAGCCTAGCTCACGAGAGAACGCGGTCCAACCGCAACCCATGAAGTCCTCGGCATCCGCAACGACGAAGCCTAGCTCACGAGAGAACGCGGTCCAACCGCAACGCCGCAGCCCAGCGCTCGATCGTCGCAACGAGCCTAGCTCACGAGAGAACGCGGTCCAACCGCAACGCCCCTCATGCGCGCGATCCCATACCATCCAGCCTAGCTCACGAGAGAACGCGGTCCAACCGCAACAGATCGAGATCGGAATCGCTCATGGGAAGAAGCCTAGCTCACGAGAGAACGCGGTCCAACCGCAACGGCCAGGATCCGCGCCTGCAGCAGCTCATGAGCCTAGCTCACGAGAGAACGCGGTCCAACCGCAACAGCAGATAGCGCGCCTCGGCTTCGGAGATGAGCCTAGCTCACGAGAGAACGCGGTCCAACCGCAACAACGCGCTCTTGCGGCATCTCCTGGGAATAAGCCTAGCTCACGAGAGAACGCGGTCCAACCGCAACGGGCCGATGGTTCGGGCGATTCTCGATGGGAGCCTAGCTCACGAGAGAACGCGGTCCAACCGCAACGCGTAGAACTTCGTGCTGTAGCCCTTGACCAGCCTAGCTCACGAGAGAACGCGGTCCAACCGCAACTGGCCAGCTCGATTCCCACCTAATGAATTGAGCCTAGCTCACGAGAGAACGCGGTCCAACCGCAACTCTGCCGATCTGATCCGAAGCATCGAATACAGCCTAGCTCACGAGAGAACGCGGTCCAACCGCAACTCGGCCTCGGCGCGGTAGTGCTCGAACAGCAGCCTAGCTCACGAGAGAACGCGGTCCAACCGCAACGGCTGCGGCGTAGTGGAGGATGGCGCTGGCAGCCTAGCTCACGAGAGAACGCGGTCCAACCGCAACATGAGGCCAGTATTCGCGTCGTTGCCGTCGAGCCTAGCTCACGAGAGAACGCGGTCCAACCGCAACGATCCCGCTGCAGGCCTGGTTCGACAACGGAGCCTAGCTCACGAGAGAACGCGGTCCAACCGCAACAGAAAGAGCCTGCTGCAACCCTCCAGCCGAAGCCTAGCTCACGAGAGAACGCGGTCCAACCGCAACGTACTGAGTCTGGACGCCCTGGATCACAGAAGCCTAGCTCACGAGAGAACGCGGTCCAACCGCAACGTAGCGACCTGGGCCTTCGCTTTCTCCAGCAGCCTAGCTCACGAGAGAACGCGGTCCAACCGCAACCCAGACGTCGTACTGCCCGACATCGCGATAAGCCTAGCTCACGAGAGAACGCGGTCCAACCGCAACGCCCAGCAGAGCATCAATGTGGCGGCCGACAGCCTAGCTCACGAGAGAACGCGGTCCAACCGCAACATCGCGGATAGAGAGCACGGCGTCGCGGATAGCCTAGCTCACGAGAGAACGCGGTCCAACCGCAACGAGCTTGCTGCCGTCCGTGTCGGTGAGACCAGCCTAGCTCACGAGAGAACGCGGTCCAACCGCAACATTGGCTGCGTCCGTGCGCGCCCACTCCTCAGCCTAGCTCACGAGAGAACGCGGTCCAACCGCAACAATCAGTCTTTCGACGTGGCCTACATGGACAGCCTAGCTCACGAGAGAACGCGGTCCAACCGCAACCTGGCGGCCGCGATGGAAGATCAAAGGCCTAGCCTAGCTCACGAGAGAACGCGGTCCAACCGCAACGTCGCTCGGCGGATCATCTCGCGGACCTTGAGCCTAGCTCACGAGAGAACGCGGTCCAACCGCAACGTCGTGCCGGTGGACGATCCTGCGTTCAATAGCCTAGCTCACGAGAGAACGCGGTCCAACCGCAACGAGATGGAACAGGAGCCAAAACCTCTCCCGAGCCTAGCTCACGAGAGAACGCGGTCCAACCGCAACCTATAACGAAGCGACGTTCACACAACTCATAGCCTAGCTCACGAGAGAACGCGGTCCAACCGCAACATCGCAATCGAGGGCATCGCACCTCGTCTGAGCCTAGCTCACGAGAGAACGCGGTCCAACCGCAACACCGGACAGGGCATGTGCTTACCGTTCTGGAGCCTAGCTCACGAGAGAACGCGGTCCAACCGCAACCGTGGCCGTGGCAAGCGCCGCAGCCAGATCAGCCTAGCTCACGAGAGAACGCGGTCCAACCGCAACCCCCGACCTCATCACGGCAACCACGGTCGCAGCCTAGCTCACGAGAGAACGCGGTCCAACCGCAACACTCTCTAGGTTCTCAGCAATTACTGGAAGAGCCTAGCTCACGAGAGAACGCGGTCCAACCGCAACCGCCGGCGCGTCGGTGGTCGCCGGCGCCGCGAGCCTAGCTCACGAGAGAACGCGGTCCAACCGCAACGCGTCGGCCTCCGCCTCGTCGAGCTTCTTCAGCCTAGCTCACGAGAGAACGCGGTCCAACCGCAACGAACAAGCTCCTGCAATCGACCTTGGGCTCAGCCTAGCTCACGAGAGAACGCGGTCCAACCGCAACGGCGCCCGTCGCGACCCAGGGCTCGCCTTAAGCCTAGCTCACGAGAGAACGCGGTCCAACCGCAACGGGTTGAGGGCCAGCTCGTCGGCCGAGAAGAGCCTAGCTCACGAGAGAACGCGGTCCAACCGCAACCGCGCAGCATGACGAGGCTGCCATCGGCCAAGCCTAGCTCACGAGAGAACGCGGTCCAACCGCAACCTCAGCCAGCCGCGCGACTTGCCTCTCGACAGCCTAGCTCACGAGAGAACGCGGTCCAACCGCAACCTGATCACACGCACCTCGTCGCGCTCGACCAGCCTAGCTCACGAGAGAACGCGGTCCAACCGCAACAGCTCGAGCCATGACTGCAGTGCAGGCATGAGCCTAGCTCACGAGAGAACGCGGTCCAACCGCAACCGACCGGCCATCCTTGAGCGCATCGCGGGAAGCCTAGCTCACGAGAGAACGCGGTCCAACCGCAACGCCGAGAGAAGCTGCGCCAAGGGGTGCCGCAGCCTAGCTCACGAGAGAACGCGGTCCAACCGCAACCAGCGAACGCTTGCGGATGTTCGAGCCGTTAGCCTAGCTCACGAGAGAACGCGGTCCAACCGCAACGGCAGGCCTCAAGAGGGGTGCGCTCATGACAGCCTAGCTCACGAGAGAACGCGGTCCAACCGCAACGCCGGAGTAGGTCGCATTGACTCATAACGGAGCCTAGCTCACGAGAGAACGCGGTCCAACCGCAACATGCGATGCGTCCGCGTGTTGAGGTCTCGTAGCCTAGCTCACGAGAGAACGCGGTCCAACCGCAACCACGGCCCTGAGTTTGGTCGCGCGGAACTCAGCCTAGCTCACGAGAGAACGCGGTCCAACCGCAACAGAACGGCTTCAGTGTCGATCTCCCCGACGAGCCTAGCTCACGAGAGAACGCGGTCCAACCGCAACAGACCGATGATGTAGGCGCGGTGAGCCGCGAGCCTAGCTCACGAGAGAACGCGGTCCAACCGCAACCGACTGGCATCGCGGCTGGCATGACGCCGAAGCCTAGCTCACGAGAGAACGCGGTCCAACCGCAACTGATCCTCCGCGCTGTCGCTGGCGGCCTCGAGCCTAGCTCACGAGAGAACGCGGTCCAACCGCAACCCCTAGGGCTCTAATGCTGCTTAGGTGTATAGCCTAGCTCACGAGAGAACGCGGTCCAACCGCAACAGGCATGAGCTCAGGTTCCTTCACGATACGAGCCTAGCTCACGAGAGAACGCGGTCCAACCGCAACCCCAGGGCTGAGCCGGGAGGCAGGGGGGCGAGCCTAGCTCACGAGAGAACGCGGTCCAACCGCAACAGGACTTCGATGCGGCTCGAAGGCGAAGGCAGCCTAGCTCACGAGAGAACGCGGTCCAACCGCAACCGCTTGACGTAGCCCTCCAGCATCAGGCAGAGCCTAGCTCACGAGAGAACGCGGTCCAACCGCAACCATTCCACATACTCGTTGTTGAGCGCGCGCAGCCTAGCTCACGAGAGAACGCGGTCCAACCGCAACCGCATGCCTCATGCGGTGCAACGTGGCCTTAGCCTAGCTCACGAGAGAACGCGGTCCAACCGCAACTGGCGGTATCGGTGGCCCACAGTGGGCGTCAGCCTAGCTCACGAGAGAACGCGGTCCAACCGCAACCGAGGAAATGATGAGGATCGTAGCGAAGCGAGCCTAGCTCACGAGAGAACGCGGTCCAACCGCAACGCTGGCCGCGAACACGCGCGTATTCACGTCAGCCTAGCTCACGAGAGAACGCGGTCCAACCGCAACGAGACCGCGCATGACGACGAAACGGATCCTAGCCTAGCTCACGAGAGAACGCGGTCCAACCGCAACGAGACCGCGCATGACGACGAAACGGATCCTAGCCTAGCTCACGAGAGAACGCGGTCCAACCGCAACCCGTCCATGCCGCGCCTCCCCTATGGTCCCAGCCTAGCTCACGAGAGAACGCGGTCCAACCGCAACCGACGAGGCGCAGCGCCCGAAATGGGCGCGAGCCTAGCTCACGAGAGAACGCGGTCCAACCGCAACTCGACGGCGAATTCGGAGAGATCCATGACGAGCCTAGCTCACGAGAGAACGCGGTCCAACCGCAACAGAGCGGCCTCTCGCGTGAAGAGATCGCGGAGCCTAGCTCACGAGAGAACGCGGTCCAACCGCAACGCGAGCGCTGGCTCCTCGTTCGCGAGCTTGAGCCTAGCTCACGAGAGAACGCGGTCCAACCGCAACGCTGCCAGCGCCTCTGCCCAGCATTTCGGCAGCCTAGCTCACGAGAGAACGCGGTCCAACCGCAACAGCCCTCACCATCCATGCCGGCCCGCGGCTAGCCTAGCTCACGAGAGAACGCGGTCCAACCGCAACCTGCTCGACCGACGCCTTATCCGTGGGCGTAGCCTAGCTCACGAGAGAACGCGGTCCAACCGCAACGTCGTGTTGAAGAGCGCCCGGCCGGTATCCAGCCTAGCTCACGAGAGAACGCGGTCCAACCGCAACGCCCATGACGCGCCCCTCCTCTAGGCCGCCAGCCTAGCTCACGAGAGAACGCGGTCCAACCGCAACGCAGCTGATGGCGAGCTTCAAGCCGCTCTCAGCCTAGCTCACGAGAGAACGCGGTCCAACCGCAACACAGGGCCAGGCGAGTAGGTTCTGGTCGCCAGCCTAGCTCACGAGAGAACGCGGTCCAACCGCAACGATGGAGCTCATGGGGCTCCGGGACCATAGAGCCTAGCTCACGAGAGAACGCGGTCCAACCGCAACGGTCTGGTTCGACAGCGACGGCGACGGGACAGCCTAGCTCACGAGAGAACGCGGTCCAACCGCAACGACGGGGCACGCGTGCCGGGCGAGGATCTGAGCCTAGCTCACGAGAGAACGCGGTCCAACCGCAACGAAGAAGCCGAAGATGTTCAGCAGCAGACTAGCCTAGCTCACGAGAGAACGCGGTCCAACCGCAACACAGTCGCGCTGCGGGCCATCCGCCTGGGGAGCCTAGCTCACGAGAGAACGCGGTCCAACCGCAACGCGATCCTCGTGCTGCCGCTTGGCTGGCGCAGCCTAGCTCACGAGAGAACGCGGTCCAACCGCAACTGCGCCCGGATCGAGCTGTCCGAGGTCTCGAGCCTAGCTCACGAGAGAACGCGGTCCAACCGCAACGAGAAAGAACTCTATGCCGCCCAGGGCTTTAGCCTAGCTCACGAGAGAACGCGGTCCAACCGCAACGGGAAGGATCGCGGCATGACGGCGCCGATCAGCCTAGCTCACGAGAGAACGCGGTCCAACCGCAACGCCTCCAGACCGCAGGATTTGAGCGCCCGGAGCCTAGCTCACGAGAGAACGCGGTCCAACCGCAACCCCAGCGTCTCGGCCCCGTCGTCGTCGACAAGCCTAGCTCACGAGAGAACGCGGTCCAACCGCAACGAAACCCGTAACCGACTCCAGCAACGGCTAAGCCTAGCTCACGAGAGAACGCGGTCCAACCGCAACAGCGCCGCCTGCAAGTCGAGCCGGGCCTCGAGCCTAGCTCACGAGAGAACGCGGTCCAACCGCAACACCCCGATCCTGGGGGTAAACGGGAACGATAGCCTAGCTCACGAGAGAACGCGGTCCAACCGCAACGCCAAACTGCGAAAGGAAATCGGCGACACTAGCCTAGCTCACGAGAGAACGCGGTCCAACCGCAACGGTGCCCATGACCGAACCGCAGCTCGGGCAAGCCTAGCTCACGAGAGAACGCGGTCCAACCGCAACCGTGTGAGCGCCGCATGACGAGCATCCGCCAGCCTAGCTCACGAGAGAACGCGGTCCAACCGCAACAGAAGACGCGGGAGCGTCTCTGGAAGACCTAGCCTAGCTCACGAGAGAACGCGGTCCAACCGCAACCCCGGCTATTGCCACGCGCGGTGTGCCGCAAGCCTAGCTCACGAGAGAACGCGGTCCAACCGCAACGCAAATTCTCGGCGTGTCTGTCCATCAGGCAGCCTAGCTCACGAGAGAACGCGGTCCAACCGCAACAGCCTGCGGTCCAACCAATCGACCGGGGATAGCCTAGCTCACGAGAGAACGCGGTCCAACCGCAACCATTTCCCCGCTCCCTTCCCGAACGCATAGAGCCTAGCTCACGAGAGAACGCGGTCCAACCGCAACGATGAAAAGCTCGCCTCCGATCCGGCCGTGAGCCTAGCTCACGAGAGAACGCGGTCCAACCGCAACGTCAGCCCCTGCGGTGGTAGCGTGCCCACCAGCCTAGCTCACGAGAGAACGCGGTCCAACCGCAACCAAGCATGTGCTGAGCCTTGACTCCCTTCGAGCCTAGCTCACGAGAGAACGCGGTCCAACCGCAACGCTCCGCTTCCGTGGCGCGCGTCAGCGTTGAGCCTAGCTCACGAGAGAACGCGGTCCAACCGCAACCTCGGGCGTCTCCCAGAAGATGGTCCGGCCGAGCCTAGCTCACGAGAGAACGCGGTCCAACCGCAACCATTTCCCCGCTCCCTTCCCGAACGCATAGAGCCTAGCTCACGAGAGAACGCGGTCCAACCGCAACGATGAAAAGCTCGCCTCCGATCCGGCCGTGAGCCTAGCTCACGAGAGAACGCGGTCCAACCGCAACGTCAGCCCCTGCGGTGGTAGCGTGCCCACCAGCCTAGCTCACGAGAGAACGCGGTCCAACCGCAACGTCCTTCTCGTGCTCGGCCTTGACGAGGTAGCCTAGCTCACGAGAGAACGCGGTCCAACCGCAACGCGGCGAGCTCGGCGATCGCCGTGGTCTTCAGCCTAGCTCACGAGAGAACGCGGTCCAACCGCAACGAGAATCGATGGGTGGCATGACGGAACCCCAGCCTAGCTCACGAGAGAACGCGGTCCAACCGCAACATCGGCGCGGATGACGGTCAGACCGGCATAAGCCTAGCTCACGAGAGAACGCGGTCCAACCGCAACCATTGCTCGCTGTGCCCTTCGGTGAGCACAAGCCTAGCTCACGAGAGAACGCGGTCCAACCGCAACCGTTCCCGCCGCCTCCGGCCGCACCAGCAAAGCCTAGCTCACGAGAGAACGCGGTCCAACCGCAACGCTCCATATTTCTGCTGCAGTAAGTAAGAAGCCGCGCGCATGGCCGTGGCGGGGGGGGGGCTGCAGAGCAATTCCGCTGGACCAAATGAAGCGCTCCTGAAGTACTAGTGGGATGAAAGTCGTGGCTGTGGATCATGTCCAGCTCGCCATGCCGGCCGGCGGCGAGGGGCGGGCGCGCGCCTTCTATGAAGGCATCCTCGGCATTCCGGAGAAGACGAAGCCGACGCATCTGGCCGCGCGCGGCGGCGTCTGGTTCGAGCGCGGCCCGCTCAAGATCCATCTCGGCGTGGACAAGAATTTCGCGCCAGCGCGCAAGGCGCATCCGGGTTTCCTGGTCGAAGATCTGCCGGCACTGATCGCGGCGCTAACGCAAGCGGGGTTTGCGGTGAAGAGCGACGAGCCGCTCGATGGCTATCGTCGCGTTTATGTCGACGATCCGTTCGGCAATCGCATCGAGCTGATGGAGCGGAAAGCGGAGTGAAGCCTCGCCGAGGTGACGCGAAGAGCGAGACCTGAAGCTACCCGAACTGCAGCACCAGATTCCCCACCACCACCGCGATCGCCGCGGCGGCGCGTTTCCAGCCGAAGCGCTCGCCGAGGAACATCGCGCCGAAGGCGGCGCCGAACAGGACCGAGGTCTCGCGCAGGCCCACGATGCCGGCGAGCGTGCCGATGCTCATGCCCCAGATCGCCAGCCCGTAGGCGCCGCAGGAGAGGAGCGCGCCGGCGCCGGCGGTCTTCCAATGCGCCCCAATATGCCGGAAGAAGGCATGGCGGCGGATCGCGAGCGTGATGAGGAGCAGCGGGATCGCCTCGAGCGCGAAGAGCCAGGCGATGTAACCGAGCGCGTTGCCGGAGCGGCGCACGCCCATTCCGTCGATCACGCTGTAGCCCATGATGAAGACGGCGGTGGCGAGCGCATAGAGTACCGAGCGGCCATGATCGCCCTTCGGCCATCCGTGCTCGAAGGCAAGGCTGACGATGCCGAGCGAGATCAGCGCCACGCCGACGCATTGCAGCGGCGAGAGCCATTCGCCCGCCAAGGGGGCGGCCACGATCGCGACCAGCAGCGGCGCGCTGCCCCGCGCGATCGGATAGGCGTGGCTCAGGTCGCCATGGCGATAGGCGCCCAGCAGGCCGGCGTAATAGCCCAGATGCACCAGGATCGAGAGGAGGATGAAGATCCAGCTCGCGCGCGCGGGCGGATCGACGAAGGGCAGCGCCAGGGCGGACAGGACGGCGCCCCCGCTCATCACCGCCGTGATGGCCGAGAGCCGGTCGCCATTGCCCTTCACGAACAGGTTCCAGCCCGCATGCATCGCCGCCGCGAGCAGCATCAGGAGCGCGACGACGAGATGGAGACTCATAGGGGAAAGGGCCCGGGCGCCGGAGGAGACGCGGGCTTGTAACATCACCGTCACAATTCATGCCAGAGCGCTGTCCGATCCATCCTGATCGGACAGCGCTCTGGACGTGACCGGAGATGGAGATGACGTCGCTGTTCCGCTTCGCCTCCGGGCTGGCTCCGTATCGGGAGGCGAAGGACGATATTCCGCTTGACATTGTTCTCTTTTTGTTCTATGCGCAACAGCGTCGCGGAAGCGTGGGAAGACCCAGCCCCAGCCGCCGCAATCAGACAATGTTCGAATTCCGGCGTTCGGGATCGCCCTTGGGCGATCCTGCGGGGTCGCTTCGTCACCACTCTCGAGCGCCTGATCATGGCCTGATACGCGCCTGTTCCGAGCCTGTTTTTCGAGTGCCTCGCAAGTTGATTGCCGCTTGAAAAAATTCTTTGTTTCCAGTGAATTGGGAAATCTAGACGCCGGCAGGCTCCGGAACAGGCCCTGTTCTCAGGCGACTCCGTAAAACCCCATGGCAGGGAGTGAAATCCATGAAATTCCAGAAGGGCAAATCGGGGAATCCCGGCGGCCGGCCGAAACTGCCGGCAGAACTGCGCGACCTCTGCCGCCAGCGTACCGATCTGGCCATCGAGACCCTGATCGACATCTGCCGGGACAAGGACGCGCCGGCGAACGCACGGGCGAATGCCGCCAATCTCCTCCTCAACCGGGCCTGGGGCAAAAACCCGGCGACGGACGGCGAAGGCAGCGGGGACCCGCAAAAGACGACCCTGACCTGGATGGACGGCAACGATCGGAAGGACAAGGCATCCAATCCCCCGCCGGCCAGGTCTTAAAGAATTTTCCTGTCCACGCTAAAGCGGGGATGGACGCCGGTTCGCCGCAAAAAATGCGACCAAGCCGAGGAATCGGGAGCGGCTCCCGATTCCGCTTGATCGCGCACCGCTCTGGAGCGGATCGGCGCAGAAAGAGGCGCTCGACCGAAGCGTCGCCTTCGAAGCTTCAAAGCAGAGCGCAGCGATCAGATCGACGTGTAGCGATCAGGTCGAGGCCGTGATCTGGAGCATCTCGCCCGACGGAGCCTCGGGCTCTTTCTGCAGATCCATGCCGGCAAGCCGCGAGGAGACGAAGTTGCGGCCCTTCTGGGCGACGGCGAGCACGATGCGGCGCTTGGTCCAGGGCTTGGCGATGTAATCGAGCTTGTGGCGGTCGGCGTCGTAGAGGATCGATTCGTAGCCCTGGGCCGTCAGGAAATCGGTGAGCTGCTCGGGCGAGGTGCCGCACTGGTTGAGCGCGTCGTCCATGGCGATGAGAAGCGCCGGCGGGTTGGCCTCGCGCAGCATGGCTTCCGCACCCTTGAGCGCGATCAGCTCGCCGCCGGCGATATCGAGCTTCATCAGCGCATAGCGCCGCGCGTTCATCGTCTGGTCGAGGCGCACGCATTCGACGCCGATCACGCCGCCCATCGCGAGCTCGCCCGGGAGCGGCGGCCGCCGGCGGCCGCTCTTGCCCGTGCCGTCGACGAAGCGCCCGAGCTGCGCCTGGGTCCCGACCATCTTGGGATGGATGACGATCGCCACCGCATGGTTGCGATGGACCGCCTCGGTCAGCTTGCGGCGCAGCGACGGGCTGGGTTCGAAGGAATCGACCCGTCCGTCGGCGCCGACGGCCGCGGCCGCGGCCACCGCGAAGGTCCCGTCGCGCGCGCCGATATCGAGCACGGCATCGCCCGGCCGCAGGTAGCGGCGCATGAAGTTCTCGGTGTGATGATCGGCCCAGCCCGCGACAGGCGCGCTCGGCACCGCCGACGGCGCCGAGGCCGGCTCGGCCGGATCGGTGGCGGGCTTGTTCAGGAGGCGCTTCGCCAGCCGCCCGAACAGGCCCGGCGCGCCGGACGCGGCATCGGTCTCGAGGACCGGCCGGGCATCGCGGCGACTATTGCCGTTCAAGCTGTGACCAACGGGCATCGGATTCGCTCGCCCCCTCTACCGACTCGGAGGACCAACCCGGCGAATCGTAGCCAGCCTCGGTCGCGAATCAATCGTCATCTCTGCCGCCCGCCTGTGGGCAAACCGGCCGGGCGGAAACGGCCAGCATAGGGCCAAGGTGTTGATTTTTTATGGAGAGGCGGGGCGGTTCTCTTAATCCCCTCCCCCCTCGCGGGGGAGGGCAGGGAGGGGGCTGCTCTGCCGATCGGGTTTCTGTGGATTTGAGAAAGCGAGAACAACGCCGCCTTGTCCAAGAGCGCGTCATCCCCCTCCCTTGCCCTCCCCCGCGAGGGGGGAGGGGATAAGAGCACGCTTGCCCCTTCCGCTAAGCCCCCGACCCGCGGCCTATCCTTCCACCAGCGACTGCGCGAAGGCCTCGGCCTCGAAGGGGCGGAGGTCGTCGGCGCCTTCGCCGACGCCGACCGCCACCACGGGCAGGCCGAAGCGCTCGGCGAGCGCCACCACGATGCCGCCGCGGGCCGTGCCGTCGAGCTTGGTCACGACCAGCCCCGTGAGCGGGACGATCTGGCGGAAGGTCTCGACCTGGGCGATCGCGTTCTGGCCGGTGGTGGCGTCGAGCACCAGCAAACAGTCCTGAGGCGCCGCGGGATCGAGCTTCTTCAGCACGCGCGCGATCTTGGCGAGTTCGGCCATCAGGTTCGCCTTGTTGTGCAACCGGCCGGCCGTGTCGATCAGCAGCAGATCGGCGTTGGCGGCCTTGGCTTTCTCCAGCGCCTCGAAGGCAAGGCCGGCGGAATCGGCGCCGCTGGCCCCGGCGACGACGGGTGTCCTGGTGCGCTCGCCCCAGATCTGGAGCTGCTCGATCGCCGCCGCGCGGAAGGTGTCGCCGGCGGCGAGCCAGACCTTCTTGCCCTGGCCGGTCCAGTAGTGCGCGAGCTTGCCGATGGTCGTGGTCTTGCCGCTGCCGTTGACGCCCACCACCAGCACCACATGGGGACGGTGCGCGGGATCGAGCGTCAGGCTCTTGGCCACGGGCTTGAGGATCTGGGCGATGTCCTCGGCCAGCGCCCCGCGCACGGCTTCGGGCGCGATGTCCTTCTCGAAGCGCCGCTTGCGCAAGCTCTCAGCGAGCTTGGCCGCGACCGAGGGCCCGAGATCGGCCGCGATCAGCAGCTCCTCCAGCTCCTCGAGCGAGGCCGCGTCGAGCCGGCGCTTGGTGAAGATGCCGGTGATGCCGTCGGAAAGCTTGGCCGAGCTCTTGGCCAGCCCGCGCTTCAGGCGGGAGAGCCAACCGCTACCCGATTTCTCGTTGGTCGTGTCGCTCATTCAGGAAGGACTCATTGTCGCAGGAACTATCTATCCTCGCCCCCACGAAGTGGGGGAGAGGGATGCGCAGGCTTGGCTGAGGCGAAGCCGAAGCCTAGCCGGAGCTGGGTGAGGGGGATGCCCGCAAGCAAGGACCCACCTCACCCAACTCCGGGTAAGCCTCCGCACGGCTGCGGCTAACCCTTCGTAACCCTCCTTCGCGCAATGCGCTTCGGAGGGCAAGCCCTCGCGTCATTGGTCCTCCGAAGCCTTGGCGCAGGAGGATCCCCCGCCCTGCCTTCCGAAGCAGGAGGGTACGCGGGCGGAGAGGAAAGTTTTTGGCAGAGGAAGATTGCACCGCGCAGAGCGAACCCGCACTACGCTGCTGCCTGCGCCAGCGCTTCGAGGATCAGGCCGTCCTCGTCATGGCCGGCGACGCGCGCCCTGACGATGCTGCCGGGCGCGGCTTCACCCCGAAGCCGTGCCGGCGCGAAATGCTCGGTATGGCCCAGCGCGTGGCTCGCCTCGTTCTTCTCGACCAGGAGCGCCGTGTCGCGGCCCGTGCTCTTCGCGAACCAGGCGGCCTTCGCGATCTCGCCCTGCGCGCGCAGCGCCGCCGCGCGCTCGCGCCGGAGCGCCATCGGCAGCGGCGGCATGCGCGCGGCCGGCGTGCCTTTCCGCGCCGAATAGGGGAAGACATGGAGGAAGGTCAGGCTGCATTCCTCGACCAGGCTGAGGTTGGCCTGGTGCGCGGCCTCGCTCTCGGTCGGGAATCCCGCGATGAGATCGGCGCCGAAGACGATGTCGGGCCGCAACGCGCGCAGCCTTGCGGTGAGTGCCACGGCGTCGGCACGCAAGTGACGGCGCTTCATGCGCTTGAGGATCAGGTCGTCGCCATGCTGCAGCGAGAGATGGAGATGCGGCATCAGCCGCGGCTCCTCGGCCACGAGCGCCACCAGGTCCTCGTCCACCTCGATCGGGTCGACCGAGGAGATGCGCAGGCGCGGGAGGTCCGGCACCAGCTTCAAGAGCCGGCGGGCCATCTGGCCCAGCGTCGGCTTGCCCGGCAGGTCCTGACCGTAGGAGGTGAGATCGACGCCGGTCAGCACCAGCTCGGCGACGCCGCTCTCGGTCAGCGAACGCGCCTGATTGACGATCTCGCCCACCGGTAGCGAGCGGCTGGGCCCGCGGCCATAGGGGATGATGCAGAAGGTGCAGCGATGGTCGCAGCCCTGCTGCACCTCGAGGAAGACGCGGGCGCGCCCGCCGAAGCCGGCGATGAGGTGCGCGGCGCTCTCGCGCAATTGCATGATGTCGGCGACCGCGCTCCGCGGTGCCTCGCCCGAAGCCAGCGCCTGCCAGCTCTTGGCCTCGAGCTTCTCGCCATTGCCCATGACATGGTCGACCTCGGGCATGGCGGCGAAGCGGGCGGGGTCGATCTGGGCGGCGCAGCCGGTGACGACGATGCGCGCGCTCGGGTTTTCGCGCCGCGCCTTGCGGATCGCCTGGCGCGCCTGGCGCTCGGCCTCGGCCGTGACGGCGCAGCTATTGACCAGGATCGCGTCGCCTAGCCCCGCCGCTTGGGCATGGCCGCGCATCACCTCGGATTCGAAGGCGTTCAGGCGGCAGCCGAAGGTGAGGACGCGGGGTTCGGTCATGGTCTCGTTCGTCGTCGGGAGGCGCCGGCGGTCCCCGCCACTCGGTCGTCACCCCCGCGAAGGCGGGGGCCCATGAACACGGGCCGAGCCCAGTCCTGCGCGATGGGTGTTCATGGATCCCCGCCTTCGCGGGGATGACAAAAGAGGGCGAGGGTGTCGCCGATCCCTTCCTGGGGCGGCCAGACAATATTAGCCCAGCAGCGACGCGTCGAGTCTGCCGGTGAAGCTGGTCGTGGCGGGCCCCGTCATGCGGACATGGCCGTCCGGCAGCCATTCGATCTCGAGCTCGCCGCCGTCGAGCCGGACCGTGGCCTTGCGGGCCGCGAGCTTGCGACGATGGGCCGCGACCAGGGTGGCGCAGGCGCCGGTGCCGCAGGCCCGCGTGATGCCGACCCCGCGCTCCCAGACCCGCATCCGGATCAGGGTCGGCGACAGCACCGTCGCGACCTCGATATTGGCCTTCTCGGGGAAGAGCGGGTGGCGCTCCAGCACCGGGCCCAGGGCCGCGACGTCGATCGCCTCGGCATCCGGCACGAAGAACACGGCATGGGGGTTGCCGATATTGACCCCGACCGGGTCCGACAGCGGCCCCAGCTCGATCCCGAGATGAAGGGTGTCCAGCGGCTTGGCGACCGGAATCTCACGCCAGTCGAGCCGGGCCTCGCCCATATCGACCGAGATCCGGCCGTCGGGCGCCGCCTCGGCATCCAGCAGCCCGACCACGCTCTCGATCACCACATGGTTGCGCCCGGTCTCGGCCATGACCAGCGCCGCCACGCAGCGCGCCCCGTTGCCGCAAGCCTCGACCTCGCTGCCATCGGCATTGCGGATGCGCATATAGACGTCCGCCAGCTTCGCCCGGGGGCGCTCCAGGAGGATGACCTGGTCGCAGCCGACCCCGGTCCGCCGGTCGGCGATGGCCTTGGCCTGGGCGTCGGTGATGTCGGCCAGCGCACCGTTGGCGCCGGCCGCCCCGGCCGCGTCTTTGGCGGACGCGCCAACTCCCGCCCCGCCGCGCAGGTCGATCACGGCGAAGTCGTTGCCCAGGCCGTGCATCTTGGTGAAGGCGGTGGTCTGCATCATGCCGGTTATATGGCAGTGCGGCGAGGCGATGTCCACTGGCGGGAAAAGGGGTTGCGAGGTGGCGTTGAGGACCGCGCGGTGCGGTGCAGCCTCGCTACCACCGATATCCTATAGATGATTGGCGCAACAACCAACGCGCGCCACAACCCAAAGTCGAAGATATAATTTGACTAGATTCCTATGTCTTGATATCTAGCTATCGTTTGGAAAGTCGGCGATTGTATTGACGCTTATGGTCGAGGTGCTCGCAGATAGCTTGACAATCGCGGGCGACAAGAACTCCCCAGTGAGCAAAGCAAATCCAGTTCCCCGAAATCTGCTCCGGAGACTTAGTGCTGCCGGTGATCTTGATGCTATCGACAGTTCGGTCAGCTCCAGTCTTGCAAACCAACGACGGCAAGGCTGGAGCCGGCTAAGCAGCGAGGCGATGGTACTTGTTTGTCCCCCACTTCGATCCGAGAAATGATGCAATTGAGGTTTCGAAAACTCCATGACGTGCTGGAGCCCCGGCGTACCAAGCTTCTGGTACCGGGGTGGAGTGGAGAGGCCACGCGCGATTTGCCGCAACCCTGGCATTGCAAGCCGTTTTACGAGGCCGCTACATATGGTCTTGAGATTCGCTTCAGTTGGAAGGCGCTCTGCCAAGTCAGCTTGAGGCGCGGCCGCCCAGTGTGGTCTGGCGACGTCGCGGCGGAATTGCCATCGGGAGCCCCTCAGGGATGGCACCCGTTTAGTGCATTTGCACCAGGGTATTTTGGGCTGAGCCCGTTGCTAGACATTGAGGTGCCCGATGGTATGGGTTTGTTTGTCTTACCGCACCCTCGCTGCTTGATGGACATCACTGGCACAGCGCCCATTGCCATTCCGGGGATTGTCGAAACTCACTGGTGGCCGCGTCCATTCTTCCTGGTGTTTAAGGCGCCGTCTTTTCGCAAGACCATTTTGTTCAATTACGGCGATCCCATCGCGCAGATACTTGTCGTGCCGTTGGGCGAGTCCTACGACATTAAGGAAATGCAAGCCGATCTAGCCTTGTCGCGCAATCAACGCTCGCTAACGCTAGCCAAGCATCCCGAAACGTTCAGTGATCGGACGGTGCATAGCGACAATGGCTATCCTTCTTTCGACAACAAGTACAAGGTGCTCAGCTGTCTGGCGCGGACACAGGGCGCTGCGAAGGTAGCTAAGCGACTGGATACGCCGTCGCCTGGCGTCAGCATTGAAACAAAAAGCCGCACGCGCCAGCGGTGAACAGGCAAGGTGCGAGCAGTCGAGCGATGAGTCCCGCGTTCAAAGACCCGATTGTGTTCCTTGGTCAAATCACTCACAGGAGTAAGAGATGGCTATTATTCGCGACGATAAGGGCAACATTTACAATATCCCAGATTCGGAGTTGACCAAATATCTAGTGAGGTCAGCCGAAACCCCTCGCCCAGCTACGCTCTGCTTGGAGCCAGTGTTTGATGCCCAAAGAGGGCCGCACGACGGCTGGGCCTACGTCAAGGGTGCCAGACCCAAGAAGATTGCCAAGAAGACCACTATCGGCATGAAGTCGGGTGGCAAGAGCCGATGATACTTGTGTCATAAGCAGACAGTCTCAGAGGCCTAATGCAAATACAGATGAGGCCGCGCTGTCTCTAGAGGCTGAAAGTCGTCCCGATCAAACCCGCGTCGATTGTAGCTAAGCATCAGGGCCTAACGCAGTTGAGACAAGTCATCGATTTCGATCAGCTGATATCGCCTCTCACTACACGCGACATTGTTGAGTGTTGTGAATCCGGCAAACCGATGTATCAGGCTGGATCTAGGGTAAAGTTCCGGGGTCTGTTTAGCCGCAAGCGACTGGATGAGGCCTGTCGCCGGGCTGTCGAGCTGCATGTCACTTATGCCAGTGAAGGCCGCGAAAGCATGACCCCGCTGAGCAGCATAAACGCGGATGAGGTGAATGCCCATTACCAAGCCGGGGGCACGGTGTGCATTACTGGCGTGAATCGGGCATCGTCTGAGCTCGGGGGTTTGGCCAGGGCGTGCAAGACTAGTTTAGGCTGGTCCGGCTTAGTCGATTGTCGAGCATATTTATCCAAAGCTGGCGCGGGCTACACGCCGCACTTCGATGATAAGACAGTTATCACCCTGCAGATAGAAGGCAGTAAGCAATGGTTTGTGGATGTGGCGCCAGCCGTGCGTCACCCTATAGCTAACGCTGGCCGCTTTCCAGACGGCGTGTACCGGTATTTCCGCAGCGCGCCCGAGTTGGAACCCTGGGAACAGTTCGATCAACCGCGATTTCCGAGTGAGGCTAGCACTTATACGCTTAGTGCTGGCGACATCTTGATCGTGCCCGCTGGAGTCTGGCACACGGCTTGCGCGCAGGGGCACTCACTGTCCGTCGCCCTTACTCTGAACCATGTTGGCGCTGGCAGCACACACGAGATAATTTTCTCCACCTTGCTCAAACAGGCGTTGTCGGACCCTAACTGGCGCGGCGCCGCGCCTATGGCTCCGCGGTCTAGTGGCATCAAAGAGGCATATGAGACCTTGAGTGAAGTAGACGCGTTCTTCGTTGAGCGCTTGCACGCACTGCGCCAGTGGGTGGACAAGAGCCTTGATGACAGGACGGACATCATTCGTACATGGTCGCAGCGCATGTCTGCGGGCGACTGAGAGCGTGAGAAGCCATGCCGAATCACGCGGCCCACGAACTTCTGAGCCTCGCGAAGTCCACATGTGGGATATCCCGTTATGATAGTGAGCAAGGCGACGCCTACCTAGTGAGCGACCTGGGTGCCGTCAAAACGGCGTTGGGGCGTAGTGATGTGTTTGCCGGTTCCGCCCACCCCATCAAGTCTATTCACCCTCTCTTGGCACCGATGGGGCGAGTTTGGCTGGGGATAGAGACTGCCACCGCATCAGCATGTGCTTTAATGCGGCAGGTACACGCTTTTTTTGGCTCGTACGCTAGCTTACTGACGTGCGACAGCTCCGCCGTCACAGGTCAGGCGCTATCTTCGGAGACCTTTTGCGATGAACTCAAGGCTATGTTCTTCGCCTTGAGCACCCGATTACTGTTCGATTTTGACGTCGGGGCGAATGCAATAAAAATAGCCCAGGCGTCCAACGTGATCGAAGATGTTAGGTCGCGTTTGGGCACAAACTTCCCGGTGCCGGAGCACCAAGCGCTGGATGGACGTGAGCGGTCGGCTCGGATGCTGCTGCGACAACTCGCCGAAGGCATAACCCGTCATCTCAGGCAGCCGCTATCCAGCGACCTGAGCTATGCGGTGCAGGAAACGCTTTTGAATGCGGCGGTACCTTTAGCCTACGCCTTTACGTGGACGCTACTGCTGCTCGGACGCCACCCAGCTATGCAAGCCCGGGTTCGTGCGAACGGGGTTTTGCATGGCAACAGTGGATCTTTTGATGAATCGGACGAGCTGTGTGTGGCGGTAGTTAGGGAGGCACTGCGCCTCTATCCGCCGGCCTGGGCGCTGGAGCGCACCTGTACAAGTACGCTTGTCCTTGCAGGCGCCACCATTCGCCCCGGCGATGCTGTAGTAGTGTCACCCTATGCCTTGCACCGAATGCGATCGCTATGGAACAGGCCGTGCCGATTCCACCCGCAACGCTTTGAGGCCGGCCGCGTGAAGGGGTACGCTTTCATACCTTTCGGCGGAGGAGCTAAAACCTGCCCAGCCGCGCGCTGGAACGTGCCGTTCCTGGTAATGGGTGTGCAGTCGTTTCTTGGGAGGTTTTCCGTCCGCACCTCTGCGATGCCGCATGCACTGCCCCTAGTGGCACTACGCCCCTCCCTGGACTTTGCCGTATCGCTGCGCCAGAGCGGCAAGGAGTGAGCGCTGACTCTTCACCCAAGCTCTACTTGTGTTGCGCCGCAGGGGCAGGCTTGCAGGATGAATCTTGCTAAGGCTTTTCGGCGACATGGCCACGCTAAGGTGAGCGGCCTGTTGTCTCGTGAAATGCAGAGCTTAGGCCGCGTCTACATGGATCTGTCGCATCGTTCAGGCCGCATGGTGGTGTCGGACAACGAGGTGACTGCCGGCCAGTTTGAGCAATACGGCGCCCTGCTTAGCGAAAGTTTGCTGTCTCTGCTGCAGCCGCTGGTCGAATCTATCGTAGGGGACGCGCTGGTTCCAAGCTATTCGTTTTGGCGCATTTACGGGCACGGGGCCGTATTGCGCCAGCATGTGGACCGAGCAGCCTGCGAAATCGGAGTATCAGTGACGGTTGCTTCCGAGCCCGAAGACGTTGACTGGCCCTTATGGGTCCGTGGCATCGACGGTCGGGTGCGCGCGATCGGCCTGCGCTCGGGTGATGGGTTAATCTATTGGGGTACTCAAGTTCCACATTGGCGTGATTCGTTCGATGGCGGACTGCAGTATCAGATGTTTTTGCACTATGTGCGCCGTGACGGAGCACACGCTTGTTGGGCCCATGATGGACGCGAAGCCTGTGGGCTGCCCCCGATCAGGCCCTCATCGTCTGCCGGCACGTCTTGACGATCAATTGCAATTAGACACATCGGATGGGCAACTGGACGCCACAAAAGTCCTCGCAAAGGTCTCGTCATCAACCCGACTAGCATCGAACGGCTCTAAGGTTGGCGTTCCACTAAGGGACCAGAAAAGCGGAATCAAGACAGATCGCCGAGAGGAAGGTGGCGGCGGTGGGCGTGCTCGCTGCGCGAGATGGTCATGCGCTGGAGTGAGCCCACAAGTATGTAAGCTCATGCCTGCAAATGCGCCGCCTCGGAGCGTATTGCGAGCGAGCCGGAATCGATCAACGAAAGTCGTACCACCTTGCCGTCCGCAACCATCATCGATGGCGTCGATATAGCTTCATGGATGACGCCGTAGAACCCCTGACAGGAGTTGAAGAAGTTGCGATTTGGCGCGCCAATCAATTGAGGGCGGAATTTAGTCACAGCGGCATCCGGTTGAATCGGGCCATAATGCACTTTGATCGCCTATAATCTTGTCAGGAGACGGTTGATGCGCACCCACCCGATCTCTGTTCGATTGGGTTCAGCCGCCATCCTCGCGCTGTCCCTCGGCGGCTGTAGCGCGTCGGACTATTCCGCGCCCATCGCGACCTTCGCGGACGCAACCACGGCCGCCGAATCGGCCCTCAGCGATCTCAACAAGACGGTCACGGGGGAATACACCGAGTTCCTGTCGCAGCAAGCCCGCACGAATCCGCGCCTCGTGGTCAAGGCCGCCGACAACGAATGCGAACTCGGGTCCGAGCGGTGCCGGGTCGCCATCATCGATCCCGCCAACCCCGACAAGCCGGGAATTTTTCCGCCGGATCCGCTGCTCGGCAACATGGTCGTCGTGATGCATGACATCGACGTCTATGCGCAGAACTTGGCTGCCCTCGTCGCCGACGACAGCGCCGCCAAGGCCGAGGCCGATGTGAACTCGGCGCTGGGCAGTGTCGAACACTTGGCCAATACGGTTGCCAAGGCGGACGGAAAACCCGCCGGCACGGTTCCCAACTTCGCCACGCCAGTGGGGGCGGGCGTCAATTGGCTGGTCGGCGAATACGCCAACCAGGTGAAGCTCGCAGGCCTCAGGACGGCCACCCGGAAAGCCGATCCGGTGATCCAGCGAGCGGCCGACCTCTTCAAGAACGCTGCCATTTTCGGATCCGACCCGCAGCGGGCGGCGCTGGTGAAATCCTTCCGGGAAAGGATCGATGCCTACCAGGACGATCAGAGTAGCGAGACCAAGCTCAATGCCGCCGTCAATGCGGCCAAGACCTATGACGATCTGCTGCAATCGAAACCCGGTGAGACATTCCAGGCCATGGGCGAGGCGCATGCCGCCTTGACCAAGGCCCTGAACGACGCGTCCCTGTCCTGGCCGCAGGTGTTCGCCAAAATCAAGAGCTTTGCCGCGAAGGCACAAGAGCTGGCCAAGATCGCCAAAGGCCTCGCGGCTCTGACCGAGGGGAATCCGTGATGTTCACCAGGGAAAGCGCCAAAGCCATTGTCGCGGAAGCGACGAAGAGCCGCTCGCGCCTCGCCGACCTCGATCACGCGCTCCAGAGCGAGATCGACGAAATCGTGCTGGGCGCCGCCAGGGCGGGCCGGCCCTTGTCCGACGACGAGAAGGCCCGGCGCAAGTCGCTGCGGGCGAGCCAATCGGATGTCGGCGACGCGTTCACCGCAGTGGCCTTCGCCACCCTTGCCCGTCTCAACCAGTCAGCCGACGTCGAGGAGCTGAAGGGCAAGCTCGATACGATCAACGACAATCTTACCGACGACCTCAATCGGCTGAAGAACATCGCTCGCTACGCCGCCATCGCCGCAAAAGTCGCCGATGGGCTAACCGAGCTGGCGGAACAGGTCGCCGGCGCGCTGGCCTAAGCCAGAGCAAGATTGGATCAGCTTGAATCAAGCTGATCCGTGAATCTTGCTCTCACTGAAATAACTGGAGGCTCATTCACGCACCAAGCCGGTTCGGCTTGATGCGATCAGGCTCTATGTGCTGCCCTTCGCCTCATAGCCCCACTGGCCCTTCGTCCACATCGTGCGGTGGACGATGCCAAGCCGCTGATAGGGCAGGAGCGGCTCGGTCAGCGCGCCGCTCGCAGGGTGCCGCCGTGGTGCCGCGTGATGGCAGATCCAGTTGCACCAGCTCGGCAGCAGGGTCACCGGCAGCTTCTGGCGATACACCACATGATTGATCGCCGCCTGCTCGCTGAGCGACGTCACCTTGCGCTGAAGTGCGTTCCGAAGCGTCTCCTCCCAGGCCTGCCAATGGGGCGCCTCGGCGCGCAAGGCGAAGACGCCCGAGTTGATCAGCGGGTAGCGCACCAGCTCGTCGGCCGTGGCCTCGTCGAAGGCCTCGGCATAGCTCCTATGGATCACGTCGTGGAATTCCTGCCAGGCGCTGGTGAAGTTGCGGTAGCTGCGATCGATCTCGGGCACCACGGCGAGGCAGGGCTGGCCGCTGGCGGGGTCGGTCTGCCGCGCCCCCTCGACGAAGAGCTCGACTGCGCGCCAGTCCTGGACCCAGGCATCGGCATCGATCCAGAGATAAAGCCGGTGCCCGGGGAAGTAACGGGGCAGGAATGGTCTCGCGAGCATCGCACGGTAGTAGCCCGGGGTCTGGGACCGTCCCGGAAACTCGATATCCCAACCGGGCTCGACGACCCGATCGGCCAGCGCCTCCAGTTTCTTCCGATGCTCTCCCAGCCCCACATCGAGAAGGCAGACCGTCTTGTCGCGGCTGCCGCCCTTGTCCCGGATCGAGCGCAGGCACTCCTCCAGCATCCCGGCATAGTTGGCGTCGGCGCCGGTCACGATGGCGATCTCGGTCATGGATTGTCCTGCTGGGGCCGCCTCGGGCTTGGCGGCAGACAACTAGGATTTTGATTTCAGCATATTTGCGGCATTAAGTAGCAAACGCACCTACGGATGCGGCGACCGATGGTCACGATTGCCGGCTGAAGAGTCGCTATTGTGCGAGGTTCTTAGCAGAAACGCTTAGCTAGCAACCGCTCTGATTCTCTCGTGGTATTCACGAAAAGGGGCAATTGCCAGGAGACTTTCCCAAGCGGCACCATCAATACGGTCAATAGCGCAACTTCTACGCCACAAATCAGCGCGAAAATTGGGTTGGCTGCGGAATCTGAACGAATGCCAAGACCCATAAAGCGCTCAAATTTCGCGCGCGTTGCGTCATCTGAAATTTTGGGCCAATGCCGTTCGGCCTTGGATCGATTCAAAATGAACGCTGGCGCGCGAAGCGGAAGCAGGAGGGCCAATAAAACCATGTTGCGCCAGTTGAATGCATCTCCCAGCATTGCCTCGATGGTATTCTTGTCATCATCGCTGACATACGGAGAACCAAGCAATTCATCACCGAGCGCCGCCATCTCCAGCCTGGAGGGCTGAACAGCGCGCGCGATTGCCCGCATGATGAGTGGGTAAGCAAACGCCGCAATAGCGATGGCTCCCAAAACAATGGCGATGTCAGTTGACATTCGTCGGCCTCATCATTGCTAGCGCGACGGGGTCATCCCCGTCGGCGTCTTCTCACCTTTCTGGCGGCTTCAAATTCTCTTTTCAATTTGTGGCGCTCTAGATCCCACACGAACAGGGACCATACGCCAAAGAAGATCAACCCAAAGACGACGATAACCCGGTGGTCTTCCAACCATGTGGTTACCTCATCATAGACGCCCAATAACCAAGTTAGCCCCTGGGCGCCCCCACTGACTACGGCAATTCGACCGAGAAACCGCAGGGCATGGGCCTTGAACATGGGTACCAAGGGCCTGTTAACAAGGCCCGAAGACGTGGCAAGTTTGGACAATTATCCCCTGATAATTGCATGGCCATAAGGCCATTCAATTAGCCTTAGATCAAGCTAGTCTCGCGTCTTGCCAAGGGAATTTGATCACTATCCATCAATTAAGCGAAGCGTATGGTAACCGGTAGCGGTTAGACACTGAACCAGAAATACAGCCGTAAAGCCGCCCCGGCTGGTGGCGGCCAAAATAAAGCCCATGCGGCTGGTAAAAAGCGACAAAGAGCCTACCGGCTAATCTCCCACAGCATCCCGGCATAGGTGGCTTCGGCGCCGGTCACGATGGCGATCTCTGTCATGGAGTATCCTGCAGGCGCCGCCTCGGGCATGGCGGCAGGCAACTAAGATTATGATTTCAGTATATTTGTGGGGTAACGTGGGGGTCAGCATCGCGGCACTGCTGACCCGCGCGAAATTGCAGCGCAGATTAGAACAAATCAGGAACAAAGTCAAGGCCAATTTGCTTCTCGGATCGAAGTCATCCCTGCACACCGATGGCGCGCTGACGGCCCCGCTTTCCTTGACGCCCCCGCCCCCGCCCTCTATGTTCCGCCCGCCTTCAATCCAAGGCGACGACCCGGCCCCGAGGGGCCCCGCCCGTCCGCGAGTTTCGCGCACGGGCGCGAAGTCGTTTTGGGTCACAGGCCCGTTGGCGCTTTTGGGCTGACGGCCCGCGTTTTTCGAGACCCGAATCCGCACATTTAAACCACCGGGCTTCCCAGACCGACGATGTTCGAGAGCCTTTCCCAGAAACTGTCCGGCGCCTTCGAGCGGCTGACCCGGCGCGGCGCCCTCTCCGAGGGCGATGTCGACGAAGCGCTGCGCGAGGTCCGCGTGGCCCTGCTCGAGGCCGACGTGGCGCTGCCGGTGGTGAAGGACTTCATCGCCAAGGTGCGCGAGGCGGCGGTCGGCGAGGCGGTGCTCAAGAGCATCACGCCGGGCCAGATGGTGGTGAAGATCGTCCACGATCATCTGGTCGAGGCGCTGGGCTCGGCGGCCGAGGGCATCAATCTCGCCACCACGCCGCCGGCCGTGATCCTCATGGTGGGCCTGCAGGGCTCGGGCAAGACGACCAGCACCGCCAAGATCGCGATGCGGCTCACGCGCCGCGACCGCAAGCGCGTGCTGATGGCCTCGCTCGACACGCGCCGGCCCGCGGCGCAGCAGCAATTGGCGACCTTGGGCCAGCAGGCCGAGGTCAAGACGCTCAACATCGTGGCGGGCGAGCCGCCGCTCGCGATCGCCAAGCGCGCGGTCCAGACCGCGACGCTCGAAGCCTATGACGTGCTGATGCTCGACAGCGCCGGGCGTCTCCATATCGACGAAGAGCTCATGGACGAGATCGCGGCGATCAAGACCGCGACCAAGCCGATCGAGACGCTCCTCGTTGCCGACGCCATGACCGGCCAGGACGCGGTCAACGTCGCCAAGACCTTCCAGGACCGTATCGGCGTCACCGGCATCATGCTGACGCGCGTCGATGGCGATGCGCGCGGCGGTGCGGCGCTCTCGATGCGGGCCGTCACCGGCCAGCCGATCAAGCTGCTCGGCATCGGCGAGAAGCTCGACGCGCTCGAGGACTTCCATCCCGACCGCATCGCGGGCCGCATCCTCGGCATGGGCGACGTGGTCAGCCTGGTCGAGAAGGCGGCCGAGACCATCGAGCAGGCCGAGGCCGAGCGCCTCGCCAAGAAGATGCAGAAGGGCCAGTTCGATCTCGACGACCTGGCCGATCAGCTGAAGCAGCTGCAGAAGATGGGCGGGCTCGGCGACATCCTCGGCATGCTGCCGGGCGTCGCCAAGATCAAGGCGCAAATGAAGAACGCCAAGATCGACGACAAGGTGATCGGCCGCCAGCGCGCCATCCTCTCCTCGATGACGCGCAAGGAGCGCAAGAATCCCGACCTGATCAAGGCCTCACGCAAGCAGCGCATCGCCGCCGGCTCCGGCACCACGGTGCAGGAGGTCAACAAGCTCCTGAAGCAGCATCAGGAAATGGCGCGCATGATGAAGCAGATGGGCAAGATGGGGCAGAAGGGCCTGATGCGCCACGGCATCCAGTCCATCATGCCGCGCGGATGAGGGAGCAGGGATCATGACGCGGCCCAACGGATGCTTCTCGCATGTGACGCTCGGCAGCAACGATTTCACGCGCTCCTGCCGCTTCTATGACGCGGTGCTGGCGCCCTTGGGGCTCTCGCTGCTCTATCCTTACGAGGGCGAGGCCTATGGCTATGGCCGCAAGGACATCGACACCCAGGGCGCGCCGGTCTGGATCGTGAAGCCGTTCGACGGCCGCCTGGCGGTCTCCGGCAACGGCGTCCATGTCGCGTTCAACGCGCCCAACCGCAAGGCGGTCGACCAGTTTTATGCCGCGGCGATGTCGCAGGGCGGCAAGGATGAAGGCAAGCCGGGCCTGAGGCCCCACTATCACGCGAACTACTACGCCGCCTATGTGCGCGACCCCGACGGCAACAAGCTGCAGGCGGTCTGCCACGATCCGGAGTGAGATTGGCCCGAAGGAGATGGGCCCGAGTGCATTGATCCAATCGAACCCAAACCGAACAGACGAACGAACCTGAGGAGCAACGAGACACATGTCGCTTAAGATTCGCATGAGCCGCGGCGGCGCCAAGAAGCGCCCCTTCTACAGCATCGTCGTGGCGGACTCCCGCAGCCCGCGCGACGGCCGCTTCCTCGAGAAGGTCGGCACCTACAATCCGCTTCTCCCGCGCGAGGGCGGCAACCGCGTCACCCTCAAGAAGGAGCGCGTCGAGCATTGGCTGAAGATGGGCGCCACCCCGTCGGAGCGCGTCCAGGGCTTCCTCGCCGAGATTGGTCTCGCCGAGAAGCCGAAGCAGCATGTGCAGACCACCAAGCACCTGCCGAAGAAGAAGGCGCAGGAGCGCGCCGCGGCCGCGGCCGACGCGAAGGCCAAGGCCGCCGAGGCACCGGCCCAGTAAGCGGGCCGGTCAGGACGGCGCGAGCGGAAACCCAGGGACAGATCCTCGGACATCATGGCGGCAGGTCTCGACATGAGCGAAGCAGGCAAGGCACGGGTGCTGGTGGGCGTGATCGCCGCCGCGCACGGCGTGCGCGGCCTCGTTCGCGTCAAGAGCTTTACCGCCGAGCCGACGAGCATCGCGTCCTATGGCGAGGTGAGTGACGAGCGGGGTGCCCGCCGCTTCCGCCTGACCCTGCAGGGCCAGGCGAAGGATGGCGTGATCGCCAGGATCGAAGGCGTCGCCGATCGCGACGCGGCCGAGGCGCTCAAGGGCACCAAGCTGTTCGTGCCCCGCGAGGCGCTGCCGGAAATCGCGGCCGACGACGAGTTCTACCAGGCCGATCTGGTGGGCCTGGAGGTCGAGACGCGCGACGGACGGCGGCTGGGCCGGGTCAAGGCCGTGCTCAATTTCGGCGCGGGCGACGTGCTGGAGGTCGAGGGCGAGCACGGCAGCCTGATGCTGCCCTTCACCAAGCGCGCGGTCCCGGTGGTCGATCTCGCGGGCGGGCGGCTGGTGGCTGACCCGCCGGACGAGGTGGAGGCGCGCGGATGATGGCAGCCAAGACCCCGACCGACGCGCAAGGATCGGCGATGAGCAGCCCCGTCATGAGCAGCCAGACGACGCGCTGGCGCGCCAGCGTGCTGACGATCTTCCCGGAGATGTTTCCGGGACCGCTGGGTCTGTCGCTCGCCGGCAAGGCGCTCGAGGCCGGCCTCTGGGCGCTCGACGCGGTCGACATCCGGCAATTCGCCGGCGGCCGCCACGCCTCGGTCGACGACACGCCTTTCGGCGGCGGCCCCGGCATGGTGATGCGCCCCGACGTGATCGACGCGGCCCTCGAGGCGGTCCTGGCGCCGGGCGAGCGGGCGATCTATCTGACGCCCCGCGGCCGGGTCCTGGACCAGGCGCTGGTGCGCGAGCTCGCCGGCCGGCCCAAGGTGACGCTGCTCTGCGGCCGTTACGAGGCGGTCGATCAGCGGGTGCTGGAGGCGCGCGAGGTCGAGGAGATCAGCATCGGCGATTACGTGCTGTCGGGCGGCGAGCCTGCGGCGATCGTGCTGATCGATGCGGTGGTGCGCCTGCTGCCAGGCGTCATGGGCGCGCCGGAAGGGCTCGACGAAGAGAGTTTCGAAGCGGGTCTGCTCGAATACCCGCATTACACCCGGCCCGCCGAATGGCAGGGCCGCGCCGTGCCGGAGGTTCTGCTCTCCGGCCATCACGAGAATATCCGCCGCTGGCGCCGCCAGCAGGCGGAGGAGATCACGCGCGCGAGGCGGCCCGACCTCTGGGCCCGCTACCTCGAGCGCCAAACCGATAGCAAGAAGAAGGAAGCCAAGCGATGACGACGTTGCAGGAAGTTGAAAAGAGCCAGGTGAAGAAGCTGGCCTCGGCGGCGAAGCTGCCGGAGTTCCGCCCCGGCGATACGGTGCGCGTGAACGTGAAGGTGATCGAGGGCCAGCGCGAGCGCATCCAGGCGTTCGAGGGCGTCTGCATTGCGCGGCGAAATGCCGGCCTGAACTCCTCCTTCACCGTGCGCAAGATCTCGTACGGCGAAGGCGTGGAACGCGTGTTCCCGCTGTTCAGCCCGCGGGTCGATTCGGTGGAGCTGGTGCGCCGCGGCGATGTCCGCCGGGCCAAGCTCTATTACCTCCGCGGCCGTCGCGGCAAGGCCGCCCGCATCACCGAGCGCTCGGGCGCCGGCGAGGAGACGGGCGCCGCCGAGAGCACGGAAGCCTGAGGGCCGGCGTGGCGGGTTGCGTTCGCACCGCCACGCACCCATTATTTTGTTGATGTCATGCCCGGCCCCCGAGCCGGGCATCCATGGTTCGACAGGCTCACCGCGAGGACCTCGTCCTGAGCCCGTCGAGGAATGGATTGCCGGATCAAGTCCGGCGATGACAGCTTGGAGTCGAGAACACCGCCATGGCCGCACCGCGCACGCTCTACGACAAGATCTGGGACAAGCACCTGGTCGATCGCCAGGAGGACGGCACCTGCCTGATCTATATCGACCGTCACCTTGTCCATGAGGTGACCAGCCCGCAGGCCTTCGAGGGCCTGCGCACCGCCGGCCGCAAGGTGCGCCGGCCGGAAGCGACGCTGGCCGTGGCCGATCACAACGTGCCGACGACCGACCGCTCCAAGGGCATCGCCGAGCCGGAATCGCGCATCCAGATCGAGACCCTCGAGAAGAACTGCGCCGAATTCGGCGTGCCCTATTTCTCGATGAACGACATCCGCCAGGGCATCGTCCATATCATCGGTCCGGAGCAGGGCCTGACCCAGCCGGGCCAGACCATCGTCTGCGGCGACAGCCATACCTCGACCCACGGCGCCTTCGGCGCGCTCGCCTTCGGCATCGGCACTTCCGAGGTCGAGCATGTGCTGGCGACCCAGACGCTGATCATGGCGCCGGCCAAGAACATGCGCATCACGGTCGAAGGCCAGCTGCCGCTGGGCGTGACCGCCAAGGACATGATCCTCGCCATCATCGGCAAGATCGGCACCGCGGGCGGCACCGGCCATGTCATCGAATATGCCGGCGACGCGATCCGCGCGCTCTCGATGGAAGGCCGCATGACGGTCTGCAACATGTCGATCGAGGCGGGTGCGCGCGCCGGCCTGATCGCGCCCGACGAGACCACCTTCGAGTATGTGAAGGGCCGGCCGATGGCGCCCAAGGGCGCTGTCTGGGAGCAGGCGGTCGCCTATTGGCGCACGCTGCCCTCCGATCCCGGCGCCAGATACGACCGCGAGGTCGTGTTGAAGGCGGCCGACATCGTCCCGCAGGTGACCTGGGGCACGAGCCCCGAGGATGTGCTGCCGATTACGGGCCAGGTGCCGGATCCGGAGAAGATCACCGATGCCAGCAAGCGCGACGCGATGAAGCGCTCGCTCGACTATATGGGGCTCGAGCCCGGCACGCCCCTGAGCCAGGTCAAGATCGACCGCGTCTTCATCGGCTCCTGCACCAACGGCCGCATCGAGGACCTGCGCGAGGTGGCCAAGGTCGCGAAGGGCCGCAAGGTCGCGAGCCATGTCAACGCCATGGTGGTGCCGGGCTCCGGCCTGGTGAAGGAGCAGGCGGAGTCCGAGGGCCTCGACAAGATCTTCATCGAGGCCGGCTTCGAATGGCGCGAGCCCGGCTGCTCCATGTGCCTGGCGATGAATCCCGACCGGCTCGAGCCCGGCGAGCGCTGCGCCTCGACCTCGAACCGCAATTTCGAAGGCCGCCAGGGCCGCGGCGGCCGCACCCACCTGGTGAGCCCCGCCATGGCCGCGGCGGCGGCGGTGACGGGCCATCTGACGGACATCCGGACGCTGAAGTAGCGCACTCCGTATCCCCTCCCCCTCGCGGGGGAGGGTCAGGGAGGGAGCTGCGCGGTCCCGAGATCGTGTCGTCCCCCTTCCTCCTTCGCTCTTCGCGCTACGGAGGACAGGTCCTGACCTTCCCCCGCAAGGGAGGAAGGGACAGACTCCGTCCATGTCTTCGACCCTCATCCGCATCCGCCCCGCCACCCCCGGCGATGCGCCCTTCATCGAGCGGGTGCATCGCGACTCCATCCGCGGCATCCGGCATCCCGTCTATTCGCGCGCCGATCTGGAGAGCTGGGCGAGCGGCCTCTATCCCGACCGCTATCGCCGGGCGATGGACGAGTGGGGCGAGCGGATATTGCTGGCCGAGGCCGATGGCGCCGGCGTGGTGGCCTTCTGCTCCTGGCATGGCGACGAGGTGATCGCCCTCTACGTTCTGCCCGGTTTCGCGGGCCGCGGCATCGCGCGCCGCCTGCTGGGCCTGGCGGAGGGGGAAATCGCGAGAACGGGACACCGCGCGGTCGGGATCGGCGCCAGTCTCTCGGCCCTGCCCTTCTACGAGCGCTGCGGCTACCGCGTCGTCCGCCGCCGCGATTGGCGCACGCGGGGCGGGCTCGTGGTCCCGGTCGCGGATGTGACAAAGCTCTTGCACTAGCAAGCGGGCCCTCGCCGTCCGTCAGCTTCGCGACAGGCGCGTCTGCGCACCCTCCTGGCGCCGATCCGGATCGGAACGGCGCTTCCCCATCCCCCAAGGAGGTTCGATCATCATGTCCATCATCCGCACCCTCGCTCCTTCCGTCGCCACGCTGGGCTTCGCCGCCGCGATCCTCGGTTTGGGATTCGCCTGTGCCTTGTCGCCGGCCTGGGCGGAGGGGCCGAGCTGCGAGAAGGAGATCGCGGCCGTGACCCAGGCCGCCAACCAGCAGGCCGACGCCGCGAAGAAGGAGAAGGCGCTCAACTATCTGGCCGAGGCGAAGGACGAGCTGGCCGACGAGGGCGACGAGGAGGATTGCATCAGCCAGGTGGACAAGGCGAAGAAGCTCCTGGGACTCTAGGAACCGATCGACCGCCGGCGATCCGCCACCCGCGAATCGATCCCATTCGCGGGTGGCTCGCGCCCCCGCTTTCGCCTCGCTAAAGCCCCGATGCGCGGTGCAGAGTAGCGCGTCCGCGAAACCACCCGCCCGCGAGCCCATGCGCCTGCTGCTCATCGAGGACAATGACCGTCTCGCCCTGTTCCTGGCGAAGGGATTGGGGGCGGAGGGATTCGCGGTCGATCATGTCGGATCGATCGAGGATGCGGAGGCGGCCCTCGCGACGATGCGGTTCGACGCTATCCTGCTCGATCTGGGGCTGCCCGATGGCGACGGGCTCGATCTGCTGAAGCGCCTGCGGGCGAGGAACGACGCCACGCCCATCCTCGTCACCACTGCGCGGGGCGAGCTGGGCGACCGGGTCAAGGGCCTCGATGGCGGCGCCGACGACTACCTGATCAAGCCCTTCGAGATCGCCGAGCTCGCGGCGCGGCTGCGGGCGCTGCTGCGCCGGCCGGGCGCCGTGCTCGGCCGCGACATCGAGCTCGGCAATCTCCGCTTCGACGCCGAGAACCGCACCGTCACCGTCGGCGGCGAGACGCTGGCGTTGGGGCGGCGCGAAACCGACCTGCTCGAGGCGCTGATCCGGCGCAGCGGCCGCGCGATCGCCAGATCGGCGCTGGAGAACGCGATCTACGGCCTCGCCGGCGAGGTCGAGCCGAACGCGCTCGAGGTGCTGGTCTCGCGGCTGCGCCGGCGCCTGGCCGAGGCGGGCGCCAGCGCGCAGATCCACACGCTGCGCGGCATCGGCTATCTGATGGCCGACGGCGACGCATGACCGCCGTCGCGCCGGAGCCGCGTCCCTCCGTCACGTCGGAATCCTCGCGCCGTTCCTCCGGCAGCATGGCGTCGCGTCTCGCCTGGCGGCTGGGCGGCCTCTTCGTCGCGGCGTTCCTGATCGCGGCCCTGCTGCCCTACATCAACAGCCGCGACGACCGCACCGAGGTGACGGCCGAGACGCTCCAGGCCGATCTGCGGATGCTGGCGGACGCGATCGCGCGCGAGCCCGACGGACGCCTGGCCGTCGGGCTGCCGCCGGACATCCGCTTCGCCTATCGCGTCCGCGACGAGCAGGACAGCGTGCTTGCCGTCTCGCCCGACTGGGAGGGGCTGCAGAAACCGCCGCCTCCGGCCGACGGCCAGAACCCGCTGCAGGTGTCGGTGCTCAGCGGCCGCGTCGACACGGCCTCGGGGCTCCTGCTGCTCGATGTCATGCTGAACGGCCATGTGCCGGGCCTCATCGACGGCATCGTGAACGAATGGGGCGACGAGATCCTGCCGCTGCTGCTGCCGGTCCTGGTCGCGGCGCTGCTGGTCGGGATCTGGACCATCCGGCGCAGCCTGGCGCCGCTGGGCCGCGTGGCCCAGGCGGCCGCGAGCATCACGCCGCGCGAGACGGGCGTGCGCCTGCCGAGCGACGATCTGCCGGCCGAGCTGGTGCCGCTCGTGGCGTCGGTCAACGACGCGCTCGACCGGCTGGCCGAGGGCTTCCGCCATCAGCGCGAATTCGCCGCCGACGCCGCGCATGAGCTGCGCACGCCGCTCGCGGTGCTCTCGGCCCATATCGAGACCCTGCCCGACAAGGCGGCCGCGGCATCCTTGAAGCAGGACCTGGCGGGCATGCGCCGCCTGGTCGATCAGATGCTGGCGGTGGCCGAGCTCGAGGCGCGCGACCTTCATGTCGGCGACGATGTCGATCTCGCGGCCCTGGCCCTCGATCTCGTCCTGGCGATGGCGCCCCTGGCGCTGACGAAGAACCGCGAGCTGCTCCTGCAGGGCGCGGAACGGCCGGTCACCGTTCACGGCGATGCGGCGGCCCTGCGCCGCGCGCTGCGCAACCTGGTGGAGAACGCGCTCGCCCATGCGCCCGCGCATACGGCGGTCGAGATCCATCTGACCGCGCCCTCGCCCGGCCGCGGCGCCAGCATCGCGGTGCGCGACCGTGGCGCCGGTTTCGCGCCCGCCGATCGCGCCCGCGTGACCCAGCGCTTCTATCGCGGGCGGCGCGCCCAGGGGCCCGGTGCCGGGCTGGGGCTCGCGATCGTCCAGCGCATCATGAGCGCGCATGGCGGCCGCCTCGAGATCGGCGATGCGCCGCAGGGCGGTGCCGAGGTGACTTTGCGTCTGCCGCCGCTCTGACCCCCCGCGACGCGGTTACGGGAGCGCGAGAGGGGCGTTAACCCTCTTGGCGCAGCCATCTGCCCAAGGCGGCAGCTTTGCCCTATGCTCCGCCGGCTGGTCCCAGGTCGGGCCGGCGGTCCTCGCGCGAAGACCGGACGGTCCTGTCCGGCCCGCAAGCCACGGTTGACCAAGAAGATTAAGCGGCGGCAAGGAAACAGCAGATGGGCGGGCGATGATGGAACAGGGCGGGGCGGGAGCCTTGCGCTATGGCGGATTCTGGCGTCGGGTGGTCGCTTCCCTGATCGATGCCGTCATCGTCAATGCGGTGATGGCGGTCCTGAGCTTCGTGATCCCGGTCTATGAGAAGGTCGGCATGGGCGATATCTCGGTGCCCGAGAGCGTCATGGGGATCGGCGCCGAGCTCGAATACAACTCGCTGGGGGCAGTCATCCTGTTCCTCGGAAGCTGGCTCTACGCGGCCCTCATGGAGAGCGGCCCGAAGCAGGCGACTCTCGGCAAGATGGCCCTTTCGCTCCAGGTCATCGATCTCGACGGCGACCGTGTCAGCTTCGCCCAGGCCAGCGGCCGTTTTTTCGCGAAGATCCTCTCTTTCGGCCTGTTCCTGATCGGTTTCCTGATGGTGGCCTTCACGCCGCGCAAGCAAGGTCTGCATGACATGCTGGCCAAGACCCTGGTAATCCGCCGGTCCAGGGGCTAAAACCACGGGTCTCCGCCGCCGGGGCCGGCCCCTTAAGAGCCCCTCGCCCCCGCGGCCTCCCCCGAGGTGATCCGATGCAGAAATTCACCACGCTCCGCGGCGTCGCGGCCCCCCTGCCGATGATCAATGTCGATACCGACATGATCATCCCGAAGCAGTTCCTGAAGACCATCAAGCGCACCGGGCTCGGCAAGCATCTCTTCGAGGAGATGCGCTATACGATCGAGGGCAAGGAGAAGCCGGATTTCGTGCTGAACCAGCCGGCCTACCGCAAGGCCTCGATCCTGGTGGCGGGCGAGAATTTCGGCTGCGGCTCGAGCCGCGAGCATGCGCCCTGGGCGATCATGGATTTCGGCATCCGCTGCGTGATCGCGCCGAGCTTCGCCGACATCTTCTACAACAACTGCTTCAAGAACGGCATCCTGCCGATCAAGCTGCCGCAGAGCGAGGTCGACAAGCTGATGGACGACGCCCAGCGCGGCGCCAACGCCATCATCTCGATCGATCTCGAGAAGCAGGAGATCACCGGCCCCGACGGCGGCAAGATCCATTTCGAGATCGACGCCTTCCGCAAGCATTGCCTGCTCAACGGCCTCGACGATATCGGCCTCACCATGCAGAAGGCCTCGGCCATCGACAGCTTCGAGGCGAAGCGCAAGCTCGATCAGCCCTGGCTCTGAGTCGCCGCTCCGCCCGCTTCCGTCCCTTTCCATCGAGCCCGCCCGGCGCGCCCTTGAGACCGCGCCGGGCGGCGTGACCCACCCTCTCTTCCGAGGAACTCTCCCGTGGCTGCCAACAAGAAGCTCCTGATCCTCGCCGGCGACGGCATCGGCCCCGAAGTGATGCGCCAGGTCGAGCGCGTGCTCGACTGGTATGCCAAGCGCCGCGCGGTCAGCTTCGGCGTCAACCACGGCCTGGTCGGCGGGTGTTCCTACGACAAGCACGGCACGCCCTTGACCGACGAGACCATGGGCGAGGCGATGGAAGCCGACGCGGTGCTGCTGGGCGCCGTCGGCGGGCCGAAATGGGACAGCCTGCCCTTCGAGAAGAAGCCCGAGCGCGGCCTGCTGCGGCTGCGCAAGGACATGGAGCTCTTCGCCAACCTCCGGCCCGCGATCGTGTTCGGGCCCTTGGCGGACGCTTCTTCCCTGAAGCGCGAGCTGGTCGACGGGCTCGACATCATGATCGTGCGCGAGCTGACCGGCGGCGTCTATTTCGGCAAGCCGCGCGGCATCGAGACCCTGCCCGACGGCACGCGCCGCGGCATCAACACGCAGGTCTACACCACGCCCGAGATCCAGCGCGTGGCGCGGGTCGCCTTCGATCTCGCGCGGCTGCGCGGCCGGAAGGTCTGCTCGGTCGAGAAGGCCAACGTGATGGAATCGGGCGTGCTCTGGCGCGAGGAGGTGCAGAAGCTCCACGACGCGGACTACAAGGATGTCGAGCTCTCGCACATGTATGCCGACAATTGCGCGATGCAGCTGGTGCGCCAGCCCAAGCAGTTCGACGTGATCGTGACCGACAATCTCTTCGGCGACCTGCTCTCCGACTGCGCGGCGATGCTGACGGGCTCGCTCGGCATGCTGCCCTCGGCCTCGCTGGGCGCCGCCGACGCACGCGGCCGGCGCCGCGCGCTCTACGAGCCGGTCCATGGCAGTGCGCCCGACATCGCCGGCAAGGACCTGGCGAACCCGCTCGCGACCATCCTCTCGCTCGCCATGATGCTGCGCTATTCCTTCGCGCTCGGCGCCGATGCGGATCTGCTCGAGAAGGCGGTCTCGAACGCGCTCGGCGCCGGCATCCGCACGGGCGACATCATGACCCCCGGCGCCACCAAGGTCTCGACCGCCGGCATGGGCGACGCGGTGCTGAAGGAGCTCGACAAGCTCGCCGCCTGAGCTGGGGCCTGGATCGATTCCAGGCGATCGCCGTTCCTATCCCTTGGGTCGCCCCGCAAGCAGGAGGAAGGGCATGTCGCTGATTCTCTACACGACGGTGGGCGTGAGCGATTTCGCCCGTTCGGCCGCCTTCTATGACGCGGTCTTCGGCGCCCTCGGCTATGCGCGGTCCCATGACGCGGCGGAGGGCTGGGCCGGCTGGGGACCCAGCTATGACGAGGGCGTGAGCTTCTGGATCTGCAAGCCCTTCGACGGCAAGGCACCCGGCCATGGCAACGGCACCATGATCGCGCTCAGGGCCCGCAACGAGGCCGAGGTCGTCGCCTTCCACAAGGCGGCGCTCGCCCATGGCGGCGCCGACGAGGGCGAGCCCGGCACGCGGCCCTATTACGAGCCCAGCTTCTATGTCGCCTATGTCCGCGACCCGGACGGCAACAAGCTCGCCTGCGTCTATCACCGCCACGATCCCAAGGGCGAGGCCTGAGGCTCCCCCCGTGACTCCGGCCCCCGGGCCTGGGTAAGCTGCCGGCCATGACCCTGACGAGGAAAAACGGGCTCTTCATCCTGGCGCTGGCCCTGCTGGCGGCGCTGGGCGGCGGCATCGCGGTCTGGGCCGACAGCGGCTCGGGCGCCGGTACGGCCGTGCCCCCGGCGACGACGGCAGCCGCAGCGGCGGCCGAAGAGGCCGCGCCCTGCGGCTGCGGCGGGCCCAAGGCCTATTACCTCAAGAAATACGGGACAATTAAGCCGCCTGCCTTGCAATTCCAGAATCAAGGGCAGCCGCAGGCGACCGCCCCCGGTGCGACACCCGTTAACCCGACCGTGACCGGTTCCGGCGGATAATTTCTCGACAGAACCCGCGGCCATCGTTTAGCGTGGCCCCTCTGTCAACCCTGTCGAGGAGGCTGCCATGTCCCGTTGGACCATGACCCTTCTGGTCGGATTGTTCGCGCTGGGCCTTGCCGGCGGCGCGGCCAACGCCGATTGCGGCGCATCGCACACCACGAGCGCATCGTCCCAGGCCCCCGTGCCTTCGACGGTTGCCGACACCACCACCAAGACGGACACCACCAAGCCGGAGAGCGGCGTGGGCGGCTGAGCGCATTCACTCCGAACGGAGCTGACGCAAGGGCCGCCCCTCAAAGGGGCGGCCCTTCGAGTTTCTGGGGTCCGCGATGCCCCTCACCGGGCGCCCAGGCCCAGCCGCGACAGCTCGCGATCGAGACGCCCCGTCACCCACAGGCCCCACATGCGGAGATCGCTGAAGAGCGAATAGAACGGATGACCGAAGGTTTCAGGACGATTGCCCTCGACCAGGAAATGCGCCGCCCAGGCGAAGCCGTAGCCCAGGATCGGCACGGCGACGAGCGGGCGCCAATCGAGCGCGATCGCGGCCCAGGCCAGGCTGGCGATGGCGAGGCTGGTGCCGATCACATGCAAAAGCCGCGTCCGGGGCTTGCCATGCGCCTTGAGATAGCGCGGCCAGAACTCGGCATAGCTCATCGCGGCAGATGCCATCGGGGTGCGACCTCGCGCCCTCATCCCACCCACCCGTCGGCGCTTGCGCCGGACGGAGTTCGGTCCTAATTCACCCTCACCCTCAGAGAAGAGCGAGCAGACAATGGGTTACAAGGTAGCGGTCGTCGGTGCCACCGGCAATGTCGGCCGAGAAATGCTACAGACGCTGGCCGACCGCGAGTTTCCGGTCGACGAGGTCGTCGCCTTGGCGTCGGAGCGGTCCGTTGGCAAGGACGTCTCCTTCGGCGAGGACGAGATCCTGAAATGCCAGGACCTCGCCAAGTTCGATTTCAAGGGCTGCGATATCGGCCTGTTCTCGCCGGGCGCCAAGGTCTCGGCCATCCATGCGCCGCGCGCCGCCAAGGCCGGCTGCGTCGTGATCGACAACACCTCGCATTTCCGCATGGATCCCGAGATCCCGCTGGTGGTGCCCGAGGTCAATCCGGACGCGATCGCGGGTTACACCAGGCGCAACATCATCGCCAATCCGAACTGCTCGACCATCCAGATGGTGGTGGCGCTGAAGCCGCTGCACGACCTGGCGCGCATCAAGCGCGTGGTGGTCGCGACCTACCAGTCGGTCTCGGGCGCCGGCAAGGAGGCGATGGACGAGCTCTACAACCAGACGCGCGCCATCTACATGGCGGCGCCCATCGAGAAGCACAAATTCCCGAAGCAGATCGCCTTCAACCTCATTCCGCAGATCGACGTCTTCATGGAGGACGGCTCGACCAAGGAGGAGTGGAAGATGAAGGTCGAGACCAAGAAGATCCTCGATCCCGAGATCGAGGTGGTGGCGACCTGCGTGCGCGCGCCGGTCTTCGTCGGCCATTCGGAAGCGGTCAATCTCGAGTTCGAGAACCCGATCTCGGTCGAAGAGGCCTTTGAGGCGCTCTCGGGTGCCCCCGGCATCATCGTCGAGGATCGCCGCGAGCCCGGCGGCTATATCACGCCGGTCGAATGCGTCGGCGACGATGCGACCTTCGTCAGCCGTCTGCGCGCCGATCCCACCGTGCCGAACGGCCTCTCGCTCTGGGTGGTCTCCGACAATCTCCGCAAGGGCGCGGCGCTCAACGCCGTGCAGATCGCGGAGCATCTGGCGGAGAATTATCTCTGAGGTTCTGACTCATTGTTTCCTCCCCCGCACGGCGGGGGAGGATTAAGGAGGGGGCCGCTCGGTATCTGGTATCGCGCAGCCCCCTCCCTAGCCCTCCCCCGTTCCGGGGGAGGGGACAACAAACAGTAGATCGCGCGCCCTACCCCAACCGCTGCAGCACCGCCTTCTTCGGCGGGTTCGCGAAGGCGTCCTGCGCGGCGACGAGCGCCAGCTCCATCGCGTCGCCGGTCGCCTCGACCACCGCGGCCATGGCGCTGGCGGCGATGCCGAGCGAGGCTTCGAGGTTGCGCTCGTTCTTGAGATAATGGCCGAGGAAGAGGGCGGCGAAGCAGTCGCCGGTGCCATGCGCCTTGAGCGCGTGACGCCGCGCGGTGGCGAGAAACACGCCTTGCGGCCCCACCGCCATGGTCTCGATCGCCTGCGGGTTGCCGTCGACGCGCTCGATGCCGGTGGCGATCACGGTGAGATCGGGCCGTCCTTGCGCGCGGATCGCCGCGCAGGCCTTGATCGCGTCCTCGAGCGTCTCGACCCGGCTGCCGGAGAGATAGTCGAGCTCGAAGATGTTGGGGAAGGTGAGATCGGCTTCGGCCAGGAGCTCGCGCTTGATGAGCGCGGCGGTCTCGGCCGGCACATAGAGCCCGCCCTGGCGCTCGCCCATCACCGGGTCCAGCGCATAGAGCATGTCGGGGCGCTGGCGGCGCAGCTTGCCGAGGGTCTCGACCGCGAGCTGCGGCGCCTTGCCGAGGAAGCCCGTCGCATAGACATCGACGCTGCCATAGACGCCGAGCCGCTCGAGCCCGTCCAGCACCATCGCCACCTCCTCGGTCGCGAGCTGGCGTCCGCCCCAGGCGGGATAGCCCAGATGGTTCGACAGCAGCGTGGTCTCGACCGGCCAGACCTCGTGGCCCAGACGCTGCAGGCAGAAGACGGAGGCGGCATGGCCGACATGGCCGTAGGTGACGCGCGACGAGATCGACAGGATGTTCATGAAGCCCTCGGATGAAGCGCGCACTCTCCCATGCGAAGCCCTCGGCTGGGAAGGCGGCAGGAGCGTCCGGAGGGCCAAAAAAGCCAGCATTTCCGCGGGTGTCACGGTGACAATCGAGCCCCCGGCGGCGCCTCCCGCGGGGAACCGCCGGATGCCGGCCGCTGTTCCCGTCTCGCGGTTTCGCTATAGTCGCGGGCTTCCGGCGGCCGGCCGGACCCGGGCCGGCGGCTATTCATTTTTTTCTGTCAGGGAATGACGGCATGTTCCAATCCACCCGCCCGCGCCGCAGCGCGCTCTATACCCCCGGCTCCAATCTTCGCGCCCTGGAGAAGGGCAAGACCCTGCCGGCCGATGTGCTGATCATGGATCTCGAGGATGCGGTGGCGCCCGAGGCCAAGCGCGACGCCCGCATCCAGGTGGTGAACGCGGTCAAGGCCGGCGGTTATGGCGCGCGCGAGGTGGTGATCCGCGTCAATGGCCTCAACACCCCCTGGGGCTATGGCGATCTGGCCGCGGTGGCCGAGGCCGGTGCCGCCGCGATCCTGATCCCCAAGGTCGAGAGCGTCGAAACCGTGCGCCAGGCCGAGACCGTGCTGGTGGCGAACGGCGCCCCCGAGGACCTCGCCCTCTGGTGCATGATGGAAACGCCGCGCGCAATGCTGAATGTCGAGGAGATCGCGGGTTCCTCGCGGCGCGTGCAATGCTTCGTCATGGGCACCTCGGACCTGACCAAGGACCTGCACGCCGTCCATACGCGCGACCGCCTGCCGCTCGTCACCAGCCTCGGGCTCTGCATGCTGGCGGCGCGCGCCTACGGCCTCGCGATCCTCGACGGCGTCCATCTCGATCTCGATGACGATGCCGGCTTCGAGGCGGCCTGCCGCCAGGGTGCCGAGATGGGATTCGACGGCAAGACCCTGATCCATCCCAAGACCATCGCCGCCGCCAACACGGCCTTCGCACCGGCGCCGGCCGAGGTGGAATGGTCGCGCCGCATCATCGCGGCCCATGCGGACGCGGTGGCCGGCGGGCGCGGCATCGTCGTGCTCGACGGCAAGCTGATCGAGAATCTCCATGTGCTGAATGCGCGGCGCATCGTCGAGCTCGCCGAGGCCATCGCCGCGCGCGAAGGCGGCGACGGCGCGCGGTGATCGCTCATATGTTCGAGCAACGAGCGGCCTCACCCCTCCCCCTGCCCCCTCCCGCAAGGGGAGGGGGCGGGAAGCTGCAAACATCAAACCCCCTCCCCTTGCGGGAGGGGGTAAGGGGGAGGGGCGGATCGCGATGACCGCCTCCGCCAAGACCAGCGCCGGCAATTTCTTCGAGGATTTCCGCTTCGGCCAGGAGATCCGCCATGCGGTTCCGCGCACCGTCACCGCCGGCGACGTGGCGCTCTATACGGCGCTGACCGGCAGCCGCTTCGCGCTTCCCAGCTCCGACGCCTTCGCGAAGGCGCTGGGCCTGCCGCAGGCGCCGCTCGACGACCTGCTGGTGTTCCACATCGTCTTCGGCCGCACCGTTCCCGACATCTCGCTCAACGCCATCGCCAATCTCGGCTACGCGCAAGGGTCGTTCGGCGCGCCGGTCTATCCCGGCGACACGCTGTCGGCCACCTCGACCGTGATCGGGCTCAAGGAGAACTCGAACCGCCAGACCGGCGTGGTCTATGTGCGCTCGATCGGCCGCAACCAGCGCGGCGCCATGGTGGTCGACTATGTGCGCTGGGTGCTGGTGCGCAAGCGCGACCCGCAATCGCCCGCCCCAACGGCGACGGTGCCCGAGCTGGTCGCGGCCCTGCCGGGCACGGCGCTCGACGTGGGCGGCGGGCTCGACCTGCGGCATTTCGATCCGGCGGTCACCGGTTCCCCGCATCGCTGGGAGGATTACGAGCCCGGCGAGCGCATCGACCATGTGGACGGGATGACGATCGAGGAATCCTGCCACATGACCGCGACGCGGCTTTACCAGAACAATGCGCGCGTGCATTTCAACCAGCATGCGGAGAAGGACGGCCGCTTCGGCCGGCGCATCGTCTATGGCGGCCATGTCATCAGCCTGGCGCGCGCGCTCTCGGTCAACGGGCTCGGCAATGCGCTGAAGCTCCTCGCCATCAATGGCGGCCGCCACACCAACCCGAGCTTCGCCGGCGACACGATCTATGCCTGGAGCGAGGTGCTGGCGAAGGCGGAGCTGGACGGCGCGCCGCAAGCCGGCGCGCTGCGGCTGCGGCTGGTCGCGACCAAGAACCAGCCGGCCGCCGGCTTCCCGGACAAGGCCGCCGACGGCAATCCCGATCCCGCGGTCGTGCTCGATTTCGACTATTGGGCCTTGTTGCCCCGGCGCGGCTGACGATCCATCTTCGTGCCATGACTGTTCGTGCCATGACAACGCGACGAAGATTGCTGGCGGGCGCCCTGGCCCTTCTGAGCTTGGCGGGGTGCGATTTCTTCAACAGTCCCGGCAACGTGGCTTACAGCCACGGCGACTATGCGATCGACATGCAGCGCAACCGCGTCCGGCCGGTGAAGCCCGACGACGTAGCCGTCTTCAAGCAGGTCGGGCCGCTGGATTGGAACCGCGTGCGCGATCCCGCGACGGCCCAGCGGATCGTCGACGACTTCAACGCCAACCCGGCCCAGTGGCGGGAGATGCTGCCTTACGAGGAACAGCGGCTCTGGTTCCCGATCGCCGAACCGCCCCTCATGTGAGGATCCGAAGGAATGAGGCCGCGCCGGCAAATTCTCCTGGTCGGTCTTGCGCTGCTGGCGCTCGCAGGCTGCAGCGGCACGACGGCGGGACGCGTCGCCTATCAACGCGACAGCCAGGGCTATGCGATCGAGATGGACCGCGGTCTCACGCGGCCGGTCGCCGCCGGCGATGTCATCATGTTCAAGCGGGTGGCGCCCGTGGAGTGGAATCAGGTCCGCGATGGCGCCGTGATCGAACGGGTGCTGGCCGACTTCAACGCCCACCCGAATGAATGGCGGGAGCTGCCGGCCTATCGTCGCGAGATGCTCTGGCGCCCGCGCCCGGAGGCACCCCTCTAGCTTGTGGTGGCCGCCACATATTGAGGGCGCAGCCAGCCAGAGATCTAAATCTTGTTGAAACGCGCGACTCGCGCATGTTAAAGGGGATTCAAGGCGTCAGGCGCGCGGGATCCCGAAAGATCCCGCGCGCCGCACCCCGGCAAGCGGGGTGCTGACTGACGCCCTCGGAGCCGGCAAGGGCTCCGGCACGAAAAAACGGCGGGGTCTTTCCCGGTCGATCTTCGCGGCAAGCCCGGACCTGGCATCCAGCGACCGCAAGCTTCGACCTTCGCCTCGGTAGCGACCGGTCTCGGGCGAGGCCGGTCCTTCCGAGCACCCAATGGCTCCGTACGTGTCCTCCCTCCGACCAGCCGCCCGGTGGCACCTGCGTCCTGGTCCCGGATGGGCTCCGGACCCGACAGCCCAGGCACGCTCTTCCGACGGCATCCGGACCGACCGCTCGCGCGGGGAGGTGCCGGCGCCGTCTTTCAGGTCCCTCTTCGCCTCGGCCAAAGGCACGGGACGATCGGGACCGACCGGGTCGGCGAGTGCTCGTGTGAGGGCGACCCGCCGCGCCACCCCGGGGCTGTTTCGACCGGCTCCCTGCCTCGAGGGCAGCCTGCCGATCCCGCAACCGCCGGCGCCAGATCGCGGACGGAAAGGCTCGAAGCGCTTTCCCCGTCCCCTGCGGCCGGATCCCGAACTCACGAAGAATGGCGGGCGCCTGGCGGCACCGTCGGCATGGGGCTCACCGCCCGATATGCCCCCGAGGCACGTCAGACGGGGGCGGTCCATGCCTTGCGCCATGATCCAGCGAGCGGTCTCAAGCCGACGCTTTCGCGTGCTGAGGAAAGCTTGAGGCGAATCGCGCCCCCCGGGCAATGTGGTTTCACAGGCCGGACATATTTTTCCTGTGTATAGCTGGCGGAGAATTGCACAATCTGCGCACAGGGTTTCCACTCGGCTATCCACATTTCGCGGTTGCGGAACGGCGTGGGCGGGTGCAATTGACTTGCCTTCCCGCGGGGTCTAAATCCCTCGCCGGGCTACAAGAAAGTCCCTCGAAGGGCCGCGGAAAGGCTCGAGAAAGGCTCAGAATCACGCACGCCATGGCGACACAGAACCGGCCGCTTTCACCCCACCTCCAGGTCTATCGCCCGCAGATCACCTCGGTGCTGTCGATCCTGCACCGCATCACCGGCGTGGCGCTCGCGGTGGGCTCGCTGCTCCTGGTCTATTGGATCATCGCCGCGGCGGTCGGGCCCGAGGCCTTCGCGACCGCGCAGAGCCTGATCGGCTCCGTCATCGGCCGGCTCCTCCTGTTCGGCTGGACCTATGCCCTGTTCTTCCACTTGGTGAACGGCATCCGCCACCTCTTCTGGGATGCCGGCTGGGGCTTCGAGCTGAAGACCGTGTCGCTGACGGGCTGGACGGCGGTGGTGGCGGCCCTGGTGCTCGCGCTCATCGCCTGGGGTCTCGGCTATTGGCAGATGGATCTTCCCTGATGGCGAAATCGCGAACGAATCTTCGCAGCGAGCTCGGCCGCGTCCGCGGCTTGGGCTCGGCCAAGGAAGGAGTGCAGCATTGGTGGTATCAGCGCCTCACGGCGCTCGCCCTCATCCCGCTCCTGATCTGGCTGGTGGCGGGGCTGGTGGCCCATGCCGGCATCGATCGTGCCGGCGCCGTCGAATGGCTCGGCTCGCCGGTCACTTTCGGCCTGATGCTGCTGGTGCTGGGCGCCGGCTTCTGGCACGCGCTTCTGGGGCTCCAGGTCGTGGTGGAAGACTATATCCATCATGAGGCGGCGAAGCTGACGCTGCTGATCCTCGTGCGCTTCCTCTGCATCGTGCTGGCGCTCGCCGCCGCCATCGCGCTCTTCGACATCGCCTTCGGAGGCTGATCATCATGGCTGAACCGGCCGCGCCGACGGCAGCGCCCAAGATCAACGGGCAGGCTTATCCGATCACCGATCATGCCTATGACGTGGTGGTGGTCGGCGCCGGCGGCGCCGGCTTGCGCGCGGCCTTCGGCATGGCCGCGCGGGGCTTGCGCACCGCCTGCATCAGCAAGGTGTTCCCGACCCGCAGCCACACGGTGGCGGCCCAGGGCGGCATGTCGGCCTCGCTCGGCAATATGGGCGAGGACGACTGGCGCTGGCACATGTACGACACCATCAAGGGGTCGGACTGGCTCGGCGACCAGGACGCGATCGAGTACATGGTGCGCGAAGCGATCCCCGCCGTGATCGAGCTCGAGCATTACGGCGTGCCCTTTAGCCGCACGCCCGAGGGCAAGATCTACCAGCGTCCCTTCGGGGGCATGACCACGCATTTCGGCAAGGGCATCGCCCAGCGCACCTGCGCCGCCGCCGACCGCACCGGCCATGCGATCCTGCACACGCTCTATCAGCAGGCCCTCAAGCATTCGGTCGAGTTCTTCATCGAATATATCGCGCTCGACCTGATTATGGACGAGGAAGGCCATTGCCGCGGCATGATGGCCTGGAATCTCGACGACGGCTCGATCCACCGCTTCGCCGCCAAGACCGTCGTGCTCGCGACCGGCGGCTATGGCCGGACCTACTTCTCCTGCACCTCCGCCCATACCTGCACCGGCGACGGCAATGCCATGGTCCTGCGGGCCGGGCTGCCGCTGCAGGACATGGAGTTCATCCAGTTCCATCCGACCGGCATCTATGGCGCCGGCTGCCTCATCACCGAGGGCGTGCGCGGCGAGGGCGGCTATCTGACGAACTCCGAGGGCGAGCGCTTCATGGAGCGCTATGCGCCCTCGGCCAAGGATCTCGCCTCGCGCGACGTGGTCAGCCGCGCCATGACCATGGAGATCCGCGAAGGCCGCGGCGTGGGCGAGCACAAGGACCATATCCATCTCCATATCGAGCATCTCGATCCGAAGATCATCCATGAGCGCTTGCCCGGCATCGCCGAGACGGCGCGGATCTTCGCCGGCGTCGATGTCACGCGCGAGCCGATCCCGGTGCTGCCGACCTGCCACTACAACATGGGCGGCATCCCGACCAACTATCACGGCGAGGCCGTGACGCTCAGGAACGGCAATCCCGACAGCGTGGTGCCCGGGCTGATGGCGATCGGCGAAGCGGCCTGCGTCTCGGTCCATGGCGCCAACCGCCTGGGATCCAACTCGCTGCTCGACCTCGTCGTGTTCGGCCGCGCCGCCGCCAACCGCTGCGCCGCGACGATCGACACCGACGAAGCCGTCCCGTCGCTGCCGGCCAATGCCGGGGACGCGGCGCTGGCGCGGCTCGACCGCTGGCGCCATGCCCAGGGCGGCACGCCCACGGCGGCCTTGCGGCTCGAGATGCAGCGGATCATGCAGTCGAACTGCGCCGTGTTCCGCACCGGCGAGGTGCTGGCCGAGGGCCTGAAGCTGCTCGAGGGCTGCTGGAGCAAGCGTTCGGATGTCGGCGTCTCCGACCGCTCCATGATCTGGAACAGCGACCTGGTCGAGACGCTCGAGCTCGACAATCTGCTGAGCCAGGCGGTGGTCTCGGTCGCCTCGGCGGTCAACCGCACCGAAAGCCGCGGCGCCCATGCGCGCGAGGATCATGCCGAGCGCGACGACAAGAACTGGCTCAAGCACACGGTCGTCTGGTGCGGCGAGGACGGCAGGCCGAAGATCGACTACCGGCCCGTCCACCTGCAGCCGCTCTCGAACGACGTTCAGTCCTTCCCGCCCAAGGCGCGCGTCTATTGAGCCGCGACCGCGCCAGATCCAGCTTCCCGGGGCGCTAGCCGGCCATGCACGCCATCATGCTCGCGGCCGGCCGGGGCATCCGGCTATCCAACGGCGCCGGCCATCCCAAATGCCTGCTCGAGTTCGGCGGCAAGACGCTGCTGCGCCGGCATGTGCGGATCCTCGAATCCCTCGGCATCGAGAAGCTCACGATGGTGGTGGGGTTCAAGGCCGAGGAGATCCAGGCCGAGCTCGACGCGATCGGCCGCAGGCCCTGGATCGAGACGATCCACAACCCGCGCTTCGACGAAGGCGCCGTGCTGTCGCTCTGGACCGCCCGCGCGGTGCTGCGCAGCGGCGCCGACATTCTCTTCATGGACGCCGATGTGCTCTATGACCGCGAGGTGCTGCGCCGGCTGGTGGAATCGCCGCACCGGAACTGCCTGCTGGTCGATCGCGATCTCGAGCCCGGCCCCGAGCCGGTCAAGGCCTGCCTTCGGGACGGCCGGCTGGTCGAGTTCGGCAAGATCGTCGAGGGCCGGTTCGACGCCATGGGCGAATGGCCGGGCTTCCTCAAGCTCGGTCCGCAGATGGCGGAACGGCTGGCGGCCGCAACCGAGCGCTTCATCGCCGCCGGCCGTGCGGGCGAGCCCTACGAGCCCGCGATGCGCGAGGTCTTCTTCGCCGATCCCTCGCAGCCCGTCGCCTGCGAGGACATCACAGGCCAGGCCTGGATCGAGATCGACACGCCGGAGGACCTGACCCGGGCCCACACGGTGGTCGAGCCGGCGCTGCACAACGACTGAGCATCCTGGGGCCGACGCGTCCCGCGATCAGACGCGGAACACGTAGCGCTTCGTCGGATCCCGGTCGATGTCGGGCGGGAAGCTCTTATGCTTGTCCGCGTAGTAGCGCTCCATCAGATCGCCCGCGGAGGCCCGGTTATAGGTGGCGTAGTAGATGCGCCGCATCCGGTCCGTCACGTTGGGCTGCGAGGCGTGCGGCACATAGCTGTCGAAGAAGATGATGTCGCCGGGCTGGGTCGGCAGGTCGATCCAGCGCATGCCGGCGAGATCGCTCTCGGACAAGGGCTCCCAGAGCTTCGCCAGTCCCTTATGCTCGTAGTTCTCGACGATCTGCAGGCAGCCGTTCGCGGCCGTGGCCTCGTCGAAGCAGACCAGGGCCGAGACGAAGAAGTCGGCATAATTGTTCCAGCCGGCTTGCGCGTCCTGGTGCGGCTTGAAGCCGTCGGCGCCGGGGAACTTGAAGTTGATCTTCTCCTTGAAGAGCCGGGCGGGCTCTCCCAGGAGCTGCCCGACCAGAGGCGCCAGCGTCTGCGTCAATTGCCGGAAGCCGTCATGGAAGGGCGAGATGCGCTCGATGCGCGTGATGATGCGCTGGTTCGGATCGAGCAGGCTCGGATCGCGATAGACCCAGTGGCGGCCTGAGACCTCGGGCGCGTCCACCAGCTCGCGCGCCCAGCGATCGAACGCGGCCACCGCGCCCGCATCGAAGGCATGGCGGGAAAGCGTATAACCGCGCGCCCTGAACTGCTCGACCTGTTCGGAGGCGAGCTTGTCTATGGCTAATTTCAGCAAGATTTCCTACAGTTTTGAGTCGCGCCCCCCGGCGGACTGGCCCCCGCAGGCGCCCGTGATAGGCGCCGCCGCCCGATCATGTCAATGGCATTACGGCAGGCTGACGAAGATGAGTCATAACACCTGGATTCACCGGCTGGTGCAGCCGATGGTCGAGCCGCTGGTGGGCACCGCCGTTTCCCCCAATCAGATCACGGCGCTAAGGTTGGCGACCGGTCTCGGCGCGGCGGCGGCTTATGCGGAGGGATCCTCGACTTGGCTCAATATCGGCGGCGCGCTCTTCCTCATCTCCATGCTGCTCGACCGGGCGGACGGCATCCTGGCCCGGCTCTCGGGCAAGATGAGCAAGGTCGGCCACTACTTCGATCTCGTCTCCGATTCGGTCTGCAACGCGGCGATCTTCGTCGGCCTCGGTATCGGCCTGCGCTCAGCGCCGCTGGGCGGCTGGATGGTGGCGCTCGGCATCATCGTGGGCCTGTCGATCGTCTTCATCCTCAGCGTGGTGATGTGGGCCGAGGGCCAGAAGGGCCAGCGCGCGGCCGAGCTGCGCAGCGTGGCCGGATTCGACGCCGAGGATTCCATGGTCCTGATCCCCGTCTTCGTCTGGCTCGGCTGGAGCCTGCCGCTGCTCTATGTGTCGGCCATCGTGACGCCGCTCTTCGCGCTCTATTTCGCCTGGCTGCATCGCCGCTTTTTCCTGCGCTCGGCGGCGTGACGGGTTCGCGCGCGTCCCGGTCTCCCCGTCTCTCCTGACGATGGCGGTGCGAATCTCCTCCCGGCTCTGGGTCAAGCTCGCCGCCGTGCTGCTGGGCCTGGGTCTGCTGGCCCTCATCCTGGCGAACGTCGATCTCGCGCAGCTGCTGGATCTCCTGGGGCGCATCGGCTGGGGCTTCCTGCTGGTGCTGGCGGCCGCGGCCCTGATCTTCAGCGCCGACGTGGCGAGCTGGCTGGCCGTGCTGCCGGCGCTGCGTTTCACGATCAGGGAATGGCTCTGGCTCTGGAAGCTGCGGCTGGTCGGCGAGATGCTCAACGTGGTGACGCCCTTGGGCGGGCTCGGCGGCGAGCCGGCCAAGGGCCTCATCCTGGTCAAGCATCGGGGCCTGGACGCGCGCGAGACGATCGCGTCGCTCCTGGTGGCGCGCACCTCGCTGCTGCTGTCCTTCCTGCCCTTCCTCGGCATCGCCTGCATTCTGATGCAGCGGCAGCCGGCTCTCGACGCCCACATGGTCGCCGCCATCGGGGTCGGTGCGCTGCTGTTCGCCGCCGGGATCCTGGGCTTCTTCCTGGTGCAGCGCCTGCGGATCGCCTCGCGGCTCGCTTCCTTCCTCCACCGTTACCGCTATGCGCGCGGGCTCGAGCGCGTCTTGAGCGAAACCCGCGCGGTCGAGGACGAGATCCAGCGTCTCTATGTCTTCGCGCCGCTGCGGTTCGGCGGCGCCCTTCTGCTGGCCTTCCTCGGCTGGCTCCTGGGCGCGCTCGAGCTCTGGGTCATCTCGGCGTTGCTGGGCTATCCGCTGGCCCCCGCCGAAGCCCTCGTCATCGAGGCCACCGTGCAGCTGGTGCGCCAGGCGACGGGCCTCATCCCGGGCAGCTTGGGGGCGACCGAGGGGGCGCTGCTGCTGCTCTATGGCGCCTTCGTGGGCGAGCCTTCGGTCGGCGTGGCGGTGGCGCTGGTGCGCCGGGGCCGCGAGCTGGTCTGGATCGCCGCCGGGCTCGCCATCGGCTATGGCTATCTGGAAATGCGCAAGGCGCGCCCGGTCGGGCTGGTAAAGGCGAGCGAAAACAGCTAGTTAATGCTTTAGCATCGATTCACGCCGAAAACCGCGTAGCCTTGGCGCGAGGCTTGCCGCAAGAAAGAGCGGTCCCTGGTCGCGAGGGGCCGCTCTTCGCCTGAGATTCGAGAGAGGATTTGCACGACGATGGCCGAATTCGCCCTGCCCGCCAATTCCAAGATCCGACCCGGCAAGACCCACAAGGCACCGGCAGGCGCCAAGCGCATCCGCCAGTTCAAGATCTATCGCTGGAACCCGGATTCGGGCGAGACGCCGCAGCTCGACACCTACGAGGTCGATCTCGACAAATGCGGGCCGATGGTCCTGGACGCGCTCATCAAGATCAAGAACGAGATGGACGCGACCCTGACCTTCCGCCGCTCCTGCCGCGAGGGCGTGTGCGGAAGCTGCGCCATGAACATCGACGGCACCAACACGCTCGCCTGCACCAAATATATCGACGAGGTGAAGGGCGAGGTGAAGATCTACCCGCTGCCGCACATGCAGGTCGTGAAGGATCTCGTCCCGGACCTAAACCGCGCCTATGCGCAATATGCCTCGATCGAGCCCTGGCTCAAGACCAAGTCGCCGGCGCCGGGCCGCGAGCATCCGCAGAGCCCCGAGGAGCGCGCCAAGCTCGACGGGCTCTGGGAATGCATCCTCTGCTTCTGCTGCGCCACCTCCTGCCCCAGCTACTGGTGGAACGGCGACCGCTATCTGGGCCCGGCGATCCTGCTGCAGGCCTATCGCTGGATCGCCGACAGCCGCGACGAATGCACCGGCGAGCGGCTCGACAATCTCGAGGACCCGTTCCGGCTCTATCGCTGCCACACCATCATGAACTGCACCAAGACCTGCCCGAAGGGTCTCAATCCGGCCAAGGCCATCGCCGAGATCAAGAAGCTGATGGTGGCGCGCCGGTAGCCTGCCGCCGCCCGGCCTTTCCGGGCGGGGAAGCCGGAACTCTCCGCCTTCGCCCGTGCTGGGGAGCCCATGCGCATCGCGGTCTCGGCTTTCCTTCTCCTGCTGGTCCTCGCTCGCCCCGTTGCCGCGCAGGATTACCCGGTCGCCGGCGTCACCCTGTCGCTGTCGCCGCCCGAGGGCTATTGCGCCCTCCGTCACGACGATCCCGACGAGGCGGTCCTGCTCAAGCGCGTCGAAGACGAGGTCGCGCAGCAGGGGTCGAACATCGTGGCGCTCCAGTTCGCGCGTTGCGACGAGCTCGCCGACCTGCATGCGCGGCGCACCGACCGCCTGGTCCATTATGGGCAGGTCATGCTCCCTCTCTCCTACAAGGATGCTCCGCATCCGCTGCCCCTGACGAAAGAGGAGTATTTCAGGATCGTCGCCCCGCAGATGCCCGAGCCGGATCGAAAGGCGGCGGCCTGGCGCATGGCCGAGGGCGAGCCGCCCGCGGCCGGGGCCGAGATTCCGCAGACGGAGCTTCTGGGCATCCTCGAGCGAAATGACGATGCCCTCTATGTCGGCGTCCTCGCCAGCCTGGAGCTCGACGGGAAAACGGTCCCGCAGGCGGGAATGGTCGCCAGCACGATGCTGCGCTCGATCCCGGTCAACCTCTATCTGTTCGCGCCGACCGGCGAGGGCGCTCTCGACCAGCTCGTCGCGTCGCAGAAGAGCTTCGCGGCGGAGCTGGTGCGCCGCAATCCGTGACCCCATATCCCGTGAGACCCGTTCGACAGCAAAGGAGACGGTCGATGCGCTTCTGCTGGATCCTGGCGTTCGGTGCCGCTCTGTTCACCGCGTCCCTCGCCGAGGCCGAGCAGGTCCAGGTCGGCGGCCGGTTCCTGTCGATCGAGCCGCCGCAAGGCTATTGCGCGCTCGATCGCACCAAGCCGCAGGATGCCCGGGTCATGCAGGCCGTCGAGAATGCCCAGGCCGACCGGAACCGGGTGCTGATGCATTTCGTGCCCTGCAACGAGATCGAGGCCTGGCGGGCCGGGCGCCTTACCAGCTACAGCGTCTATGGCAACCTGGCGGTGCAGCTGGAGAACGGCCAGCCCCGGGTCGCCGGCATGTCGCGCGGCGATTTCATCAACGCCATGCAAAGCCAGATGCCGAAGCTCGATACCAAAGAGGTCGAGAGCGAGATCAACGCGCGGCTGCAGGGCATGAAGCTCTCCGATACCCAGCTCCTGGGCGTGGTCGACAAGGACCGCAACGGGCTCTATATCGCGCTGGCCATGACGGCCTCGGCCGGCGGCCAGGACATGGCGAAGGCCGGCGTCACCAGCTTCACCCTGCTGGGGCCCTTCGTCGTCAACACCAACATGGCGACGGCGGCGGCACCGGGCGCCTATGATAAGCTTCTGGCGATCCAGAAGCCCTATCTGGCGAAATTGGTCTCGCAGAATCCCTGAAGCGCTTCATCCGCCATGCGACCGCCCTGTCCTCGAAGGGGAGGAGAAGGAAGTGATGCCCCGCTACGCCATCATAGAAGCGCCATCGCCCCTGGGTCTCTGGCCCAGCGGCGTCGAGCGCACGCCTGAGGTGCTGCAGAGGCTCGGTCTCGGGCGGGCGCTCGACGCCCGCCATGCCGGCCGGATCGAGCCGCCGGGCTACGATCCGGTGCGCGACGAGGCCACCCGGATGCTGAACCCTCAGGGGATTGCCGACTACTCGGTCAGCCTTGCCGACATCGTGGGGGAAGCGGTCGATCAGGGCGAGTTCCCGATCGTGCTCGGCGGCGATTGCAGCATCCTGCTGGGCTGCATGCTGGCCCTGCGCCGGCGCGACCGCTATGGCCTGCTGTTCCTCGACGGCCATGCCGACTTCTACCAGCCGGAGGCGTCGCTGACTGGCGAAGCCGCGGACATGGACCTGGCGCTGGTCTCGGGCCGGGGCCCCGGGATCGTGACCGACATCGATGGCGGCCGCCCCTATGTCCGGGACGAGGACATCGTGCTGTTCGGCCATCGCGATGCGGAGATCGCCCGCCAGTATGGCAGCCAGGACGTCAACGCGACCGACATCACGGTGCTCGACCTGCCGGCCGTGCGAAAGGCGGGGGTCGCCGCCTCGGCCTCGGCCGCCGTGCGCCGGCTCGCCGACGGCGAAGGCCGCGGCTTCTGGATCCATCTCGATGTCGATGTGCTCGACGATGCGGTCATGCCGGCGGTCGATTACCGGATGGAGGGCGGCCTCGATCTCGAGGAGCTGGTCACCGTGCTCCGGAGCGCGGTCGGCAGCGGCCATGCCGTCGGGCTCGATCTCACCATCTTCAATCCCAATCTCGATCCCAACCGGACGATTGCGCGCAACCTGGTGGGCGCGCTGGTCCGCGCGCTGCGCTGAGGCTCGACGCCGCTCGATCTCTCCTCCGCGCGGGCTTCACGATCCGGCAAGGATTGGCACCGGATCATCGATGCCGGACTTTGCGTGGCCGCGAGTTGGGATAGATTGAGCGCGATGGCGACTCGGACCAAGACAGGCAAGGGACCGGTGCTGGTGATCACCGGCGGCAGCCGCGGCATCGGTGCCGCGACCGCGCGTCTCGCTGCCGCTCAGGGCTACCGCGTGGCGGTCAACTACAACAGCAACGCCAAGGCCGCGGCCAAGACGGTGCAGGCGATCGAGAAAGCCGGCGGCAAGGCGATCGCGATCCAGGCGGACGTCTCGCAGGAGGATCAGGCGATCAGCCTGTTCGAGGAGACCGAAGCGCAGTTCGGCCCGATCTACGGCCTGGTCAACAATGCCGGCATCATCGGCTCGAGCGGCCGGGTCGAGGATCTGACGGCCGAGGCGCTCGAGGCGGTCATGCGGACCAACGTGATCGGCGCCTTCCTCTGCGCGCGCGAGGCGGTCAAGCGCATGTCGACGAAGAACGGCGGCGCCGGCGGCGCCATCGTCAACGTCTCCTCGCGGGCCTCGGCGCTCGGCAGCCCCGGCGAGTTCGTCCATTACGCGGCCTCGAAGGGCGCCATCGACAGCATGACCGTGGGCCTGGCGCGCGAGGTCGGGCGCGACGGCATCCGCGTCAACGCCGTCTCGCCGGGCCTGATCCTGACCGAGATCCACGGCTCCGTCGGCGATGCCGGCCGGCTCAAGCGCCTGGTCGGCAGCGTGCCGCTGGGACGGGTCGGCTCCGCGCTCGAGGTCGCCAAGACCATCCTCTTCCTGCTGTCGCCGCACGCCAGCTACGTGACCGGCACCATCCTGCAGGTGTCCGGAGGCCGATGACGCCGGTGGCGGATTCGATCGAGACCGGCCCGTCAGGGCGCCCGGCGACGCCATCCGATGCCGACGGCGCCGGCGATCGCGGACCCATGGCGCGCTATCGGGCCCTGGTCGCCTCGGGCGCCATCGCCGCCGATCCGGTGCAGGCGATGGCAGCCGAGAAGCTGCAGCTCCTCTATCACGCGCTGCTGCACTACCGGCCGAACGGCGGCGGGTCGAGGAACTGGCGCGAGCGCCTGGGGCTGGTGCGGCGCGCCCAGGAGCCGGCGCCACAGGGTCTCTACATCTTCGGACCTGTCGGCCGCGGCAAGTCCATGCTGATGGACCTCTTCTTCGCGAGCGCGCCGGTGGAGGCCAAGCGGCGGGTCCATTTCCACGAGTTCATGCTCGAGATCCACCAGGCGATGCACGAGTGGCGCCAGTCGAACGAGGGCGATCCGATCCCGGCGCTGGCGGCCCGAGTCGCGCAATCGAGCTGGCTGCTCTGCTTCGACGAGTTCCAGGTCACCAATATCGCCGACGCCATGCTGCTGGGGCGGCTGTTCGAGGCGCTGTTCCAGAAGGGCGTGGTGGTGGTGGCGACCTCCAACACCGCCCCCGCCGATCTCTACCGCGGCGGGCTCCAGCGCGATCGGTTCCTGCCCTTCATCGCGCTCATCACCGAGCAGCTCGACCTGATCGAGCTGGACGGTCCGACCGACTACCGGCTGCTGCGGATGAAGGGACGGCCGCTCTACTTCCATCCGCTCGACGCGGCCTCGGCCGCGAAGCTCGATGAGGTCTGGTCGCTGCTCACCGACGGCGCCAAAGGCGAGCCTGCGAGCTTCGCCGTCCAGGGCCGACAACTCGAAATAACCCGCGCCGCCAAAGGAACGGCCTTCATGTCCTTCGCCGATCTCTGCGGCCGTCCGCTGGGTGCGGCGGACTACCTGACGCTGGCGACCCACTTCCATTCCCTGCTGCTCTCGGGCGTGCCGCGCTTCACGCCGGAGCGCCGGAACGAGGGGAAAAGATTCATCACGCTGGTCGACGAGCTCTACGAACATCGCTCGCTGCTGGCGATGACGATGGAAGCGCCGATCGAGTTGCTCGCGGCCTCCGACGACATCGAATTCGAGTATCGCCGTACCCATTCTCGACTGGTCGAAATGCAGTCGGACGAGTACCGCGAACGGCATCACCTGACCTGAATGTTGAAATTTTTGTTCAACACACTTGCTCTTGAGGTTAAAAGAGGGTATTGACACTAGGTCTAGTGATATGCCCAGACCTGATTCGAGATCGGGTCTCGGCGGTGCCCAGGTGGGAAAAATTCGGGCATCGCGACTAGCAAGGGAATGAGAATGGCGCGCAAGAAAATCGCGCTTGTGGGTGCAGGCAATATCGGCGGGACTCTCGCGCTTCTTGCTGGGCTGAAGCAGCTCGGCGACGTGGTGATGTTCGACATCGTCGAGGGCGTGCCGCAGGGCAAGTCGCTCGACATCGCCGAAAGCGCGCCGATCGAGGGCTTCGACGCCACCGTCGCCGGCACCAACAACTATGCCGCCATCAAGGGCGCCGACGTGGTGATCGTCACCGCCGGCATTCCGCGCAAGCCCGGCATGAGCCGCGACGATCTGCTGGGCATCAACGGCAAGGTCGTCGCCACCGTCGGCAAGGCGATCAAGAAGCATTGCCCGAAGGCTTTCGTCATCGTCATCACCAACCCGCTCGACGTGATGGTGTGGGTGATGCGCGAGGAGAGCGGCCTGCCCGCGAGCCGCGTGGTCGGCATGGCGGGCGTGCTCGACAGCGCGCGCTTCCGTTATTTCCTGGCCGAGGCGATGGGCGTCTCGGTCGAAGACGTGACCGCCTTCGTGCTCGGCGGGCATGGCGACACCATGGTGCCGCTGGTCCGCTACTCCACCGTGGCCGGCATTCCGCTGCCGGACCTGGTGAAGAAGGGCTGGATCACGCAAGAGAAGCTCGATGCCATCGTCCAGCGTACGCGCGACGGCGGTGCGGAGATCGTGGGGCTCCTGAAGACGGGCTCCGCCTTCTACGCGCCGGCGGCCGCCGCGATCCAGATGGCCGAGTCTTATCTTTTAGATAAGAAACGGGTTCTACCCTGTGCTGCCCAGCTCAATGGGGAGTACGGGGTAACAGGGCTCTATGTCGGTGTGCCGGTAATCATCGGCGCTGGCGGCGTGGAGAGAGTGGTCGAGATCGACCTGAACAAGGCCGAAAAAGCCATGTTCGACAAATCGGTTTCGGCCGTTAGGGGCCTCATCGATGAGATGAGGAAAATTCAGAGAGGAGTTACAAAATGAAGCGGACCACAAAGCGCCGGGCTAAGCCGGCTGCGAAGAAGGCCTCGCCGAAAAAGGCCGCCAAGAAAAAGGCCAAGGCGAAGTCGAAGAAGAAGATCTAATACACGGCCATCAGTCGTTCTGAAGGCCTAAGGCGGCGGTATCCCGGATCTGGCGACCTGCTTAGGGCGGCCGCGCTTGCGCTGCCCCGGGAAGTTGCTAGATTATGCGCCCCGCAAAAACAGCCGGGTCGCAAGACCGGGTGCCGCCGCCAGCACTTTTTGGCGCTTTAGGCCGATGAACATTCACGAGTACCAGGCGAAGAGCCTGCTGACCAAGTTCGGCGTCGCGGTGCCCCGCGGCGTTCCTGCCTTCACGGTCGACGAGGCCGAAGCGGCCGCCAAGCAGCTCGGCGGCAGTATCTGGGTCGTCAAAGCGCAGATCCATGCCGGCGGCCGGGGCAAGGCCGGAGGCGTGAAGATCGCCAAGTCGCTGGCCGAGGTCCGCGACTACGCCAAGGCCCTGCTGGGCATGACCCTCGTCACAAAGCAGACCGGTCCACAAGGCCGCCTCGTGCGCCGTCTCTATATAGAAGAGGGCGTCGATATCCGCCGCGAGCTCTATCTGGGGCTCCTGGTCGACCGCGGCACCTCGCGCGTCACCATCATCGCCTCGACCGAGGGCGGCACCGAGATCGAGGAAGTCGCGGCCAAGACACCGGAGAAGATCATCAAGGTGCCGGTCGATCCGGCGACCGGGCTGATGCCGCATCATGCGCGCCACGTCGCCTACGGCCTCGGGCTCGATGGCGACCAGGTCAAGTCCTGCGTCAAGTTCGTCACCGCCGCCTGGCGCGCCTTCAACGAGCTCGATGCCTCGATCGTCGAGATCAATCCGCTGGTCGTCACCGGCAAGGGCGACGTGATCGCGCTCGATGCCAAGATGAACTTCGACGACAACGGCCTCTTCCGTCATCCCGAGGTCGCCGCGCTCCGCGACGAGAACGAGGAAGATCCGGCCGAGATCGAGGCCGGCAAGCACGGCCTCAACTACATTAAGCTCGACGGCAGCATCGGCTGCATGGTCAACGGCGCCGGCCTCGCCATGGCGACGATGGACATCATCAAGCTCTATGGCAGCTCGCCCGCCAACTTCCTCGATGTCGGCGGCGGCGCCACCAAGGAGCGCGTCACCATCGCTTTCAAGATCATCCTGTCGGACCCGAACGTGAAGGGCATCCTGGTCAATATCTTCGGCGGCATCATGCGCTGCGACATCATCGCCGAGGGCGTGGTCGCGGCGGCCCGCGAGCTGGCGCTCAAGGTGCCGCTGGTCGTGCGTTTGGAAGGCACCAATGTCGAGCTCGGCAAGAAGATCCTCGCCGAGAGCGGCCTCAAGGTCCTCTCCGCCGACAACCTCGCCGACGCGGCCGAGAAGATCGTGCGAGCGGTCAAGGAGGCGGCCTGATGGCGGTCCTCGTCGATCGTGACACCAAGGTCATCTGCCAGGGCTTCACCGGCGCGCAGGGGACCTTCCACAGCCAGCAGGCGATCGCCTACGGCACCCGCATGGTGGGCGGCGTCACGCCCGGCAAGGGCGGCAGCACCCATCTCGACCTGCCCGTGTTCGACACCGTCGCCGAGGCGGTGAAGAAGACGGGAGCCACGGCTTCCGCCATCTACGTGCCGCCGCCCTTCGCGGCCGACGCGATCCTCGAGGCGGTGGCGGCCGAGGTGGCGCTCGCGGTCTGCATCACCGAAGGTATACCGGTCCTCGACATGGTGCGGGTGAAGCGCGGCCTCCAGGGATCGAAAACCCGCCTGGTCGGCCCCAATTGTCCCGGCGTCATCACCCCCGATGCCTGCAAGATCGGCATCATGCCGGGCCACATCCATAAACGCGGCGTCATCGGCATTGTTTCCCGCTCCGGCACGCTTACATACGAGGCGGTCGCCCAGACCACCGCGGCCGGGCTGGGGCAGTCCACCTGCATCGGCATCGGCGGCGACCCGGTCAACGGCACCAACTTCATCGATTGCCTGGAGATGTTCCTGGGCGATCCGGAGACCAAGGGTATCGTCATGATCGGCGAGATCGGCGGCTCGGCCGAGGAGGACGCTGCCGAATTTCTGAAACGAGACAAGCGTAAAAAGCCCGTCGTCGGCTTCATCGCCGGCGTGTCGGCCCCCCCGGGCCGGCGCATGGGGCATGCCGGCGCCATCATTTCGGGCGGCAAGGGTGGAGCCGGCGACAAGATCGAGGCCATGCGGAGCGCCGGCATCGCCGTCGCGGAGTCACCCGCAAGCCTCGGCAGTACAATGTTAAAGGTACTGCGCTAGCCAAGAGCCCGCCGGGCGTACCGCCCGGTCCCGACGGGTTTTCCGGCCAGCGCCATTCCTGGGGGAGGAGGCCGCGGGCCGCTGGATCCTGTTAACCATGTTGTTCTTCAACAGGTTGGTGGGATCGAGAGCCTGAAAGGCTCCTGAAGCAAGAACCGAACGAGCGATGCAAACCGACCCCACGACGTTTCTTTCCGGCCCGAACGCCACCTTCATTGCCGAGCTCTACGCCCGCTACCTCGAGGATCCCCAGTCGGTGGATGCCTCCTGGCGCGGCTTCTTCGCCGAGCTGGCGGACGATGCTCCCAACATCGCCAAGGATCTGGAGGGCGCCAGCTGGGCGCCGCGCCAGAACGGCATCATCGTCAACGGGCATGATCACACGGCGACGGCGGCACCCGCGCGCGAGAACGGCGCCACCAAGCTCGCCGAGCGCGTCGACGACGACCAGATCCGCGCAGCCGCGACCGATTCGATCCGTGCCCTGATGATGATCCGCGCCTACCGCGTGCGCGGCCATCTCGAGGCCAATCTCGATCCGCTGCAGCTGAAGCCCCGCCCCAAGCATTCGGAGCTCGATCCCGCCTCCTACGGCTTCACCGAAGCCGACCTGGACCGGCCGATCTTCATCGACAACGTGCTGGGCCACGAATACGCGACGCTGCGCCAGATCATCACGATCCTGCGCGAGACCTATTGCGGGAACATCGGCGTCGAGTTCATGCATATCCAGGATCCCGAGCAGAAGAGCTGGATCCAGGAGCGCATCGAGGGCATCCGCAACCAGACCGAATTCACCGACAAGGGCAAGCGCGCGATCCTCGAGCGCCTGACCGCGGCCGAGAGCTTCGAGCGCTTCCTCGACAAGAAATATACCGGCACCAAGCGCTTCGGCCTCGATGGCGGCGAGAGCATGATCCCGGCGCTGGAACAGATCATCAAGCGCGGCAGCCAGGTCGGCGTGAAGGAGTTCGTGATCGGCATGCCCCATCGCGGGCGCCTCAACACGCTCGCCAACTTCATGGGCAAGCCCTTCGCGGCGATCTTCTCGGAGTTCCAGGGCAACCCGGCGAACCCCGAGGACGTCCAGGGCTCGGCCGACGTGAAGTATCATCTCGGCACCTCCTCGGACCGCGAGTTCGACGGCCAGACCGTCCATCTCTCGCTCACCGCCAACCCGTCCCATCTCGAGGCGGTCAACACGGTGGTGCTGGGCAAGGTCCGCGCCAAGCAGGAGCAGCGCGGCGACCTCGAACGCAACGAGGTGGCGGCGATCCTGCTCCATGGCGACGCGGCCTTCGCGGGCCAGGGCCTGGTGGCCGAGACGCTCGACCTCTCCGACCTCAAGGGCTACCGCATCGGCGGCACGATCCATTTCATCGTCAACAACCAGATCGGCTTCACCACCGATCCGGTGCAGTCGCGTTCCGGCCCCTACTGCTCGGAGGTCGCGAAGATCATCCAGGCGCCGATCTTCCACGTGAACGGCGACGATCCCGAGGCGGTCGTGCATGTGTCGCGCATCGCCACCGAATACCGCCAGCGCTTCAAGCACGACGTGGTCATCGACATGTTCTGTTATCGCCGCTACGGCCATAACGAGAGCGACGAGCCGATGTTCACGCAGCCGCTGATGTACAAGCGCATCGCCCAGATGCCGACCACGCGGCAGGTCTATGCCGAGCGCCTCGCGCGCGAAGGCGTGGTGAGCGCGGCCGACGCGACGGCCATGGTCGCCGAGTTCCAGAAGCGCCTCGACGAGGCGTTCGAGAACGCCAAGAGCTTCAAGCCCAACAAGGCCGACTGGCTCGAAGGCGCCTGGAGCGGGCTCGAGATCGCCTCGGGCGACGACCGGCGCGGCCAGACCGCCGTGCCGATGCAGGAGCTCAAGGAGATCGGCAACGCGCTCTGCACGGTGCCGCAGGGCTTCAGCCTCAACCGCAAGATCGTCCGCCAGCTCGAGGCCAAGCGCCAGGCGATCGAGAGCGGCGAGGGCATCGACTGGGCCACGGCCGAGGCGCTCGCCTTCGGCAGCCTGCTGGTCGAGGGCGCGCCGGTGCGGCTCTCGGGCCAGGATGTCGGCCGCGGCACCTTCTCCCAGCGCCATGCGGTGCTGATCGACCAGGAGAACGAGGACGAATATCTGCCGGTCAACAACATCCGCGAGAAGCAGGCCAAGCTCGAGATCATCGACAGCCCGCTCTCGGAAGCCGGCGTGCTGGGCTTCGAATACGGCTACAGCCTCGCCGAGCCGCGGGCGCTGGTGATCTGGGAAGCCCAGTTCGGCGATTTCGCCAATGGCGCCCAGGTCATCGTCGACCAGTTCATCAGCTCGGGCGAGAGCAAGTGGCTGCGCATGTCGGGCCTGGTGATGCTGCTGCCGCACGGCTACGAGGGGCAGGGACCGGAACATTCGTCGGCCCGCCTCGAGCGCTACCTGCAGCTCTGCGCCGAGGACAACATGCAGGTGGTGAACTGCACCACGCCCTCGAACTATTTCCATGCGCTGCGCCGGCAGCTCCATCGCAATTTCCGCAAGCCGCTGATCGCGATGACGCCGAAATCGCTGCTCCGGCACAAGCTCGCCGTCTCGAAGCTCGACTACATGAGCGACGGCACCAGCTTCCACCGCGTGCTGCATGACGAGGCGCATGGCCAGCTCGCCAACGACCGCGACATCCGCCGCGTCGTGCTCTGCTCGGGCAAGGTCTATTACGACATCCACGAGGAGCGCGAGAAGCGCGGGCTCAAGGACATCTACATCCTGCGGCTCGAGCAGCTCTATCCCTTCCCGGACAAGGCGCTGAAGGCCGAGCTGCAGCGCTTCTCGCCCGACATCCAGATCACCTGGTGCCAGGAGGAGCCCAAGAACATGGGCGCCTGGTGCTTCGTCTCGCCCGAGATCGAGCGCGTCATGGGCGAAGCCGGCATCCGCCAGCCGCGGCTGACCTATTCGGGTCGTCCGGCCTCGGCCTCGCCGGCGACCGGCCTGCTCAAGCGTCACCTCAAGGAGCAGGGTCAGCTGGTCGGCGAGGCTCTCGGTTTGACCGCCGCCTAGAATTTCACTGACAATAGGGCCCCCCGGGTCCCCTTTCGACGATTGCCAAGAGGTTCCCATGGCCACAGACATTGTCGTTCCCGCGCTGGGCGAATCGGTCACCGAGGCGACCGTCGCCAAGTGGCTGAAGCAGGTGGGCGACAAGGTCGTGGTCGATGAGCCCCTGCTCGAGCTCGAGACCGACAAGGTCTCGCTCGAGGTCTATGCCACCAAGGCGGGCACGCTTTCGGAGATCCGGGCCAAGGCCGGCGACACGGTCGAGGTCGGCGCCGTCGTCGGCGTGATCGGCGACGGCGCTGCCGGTGCCGCGACCGCCGGGCCCGAGCCGATCCAGGCCAAGGCGGCACCCGCGGCTCAGCCGGCGGCGCCCGCCGCCGCGCCGGCCGCAGCCGCGGCCCCGGCGGCACCGCCGCCGGTGCCGGCCCAGCCCGACCGTCTGGCGCCGGCGGTGCGCAAGCTGGTGGAGGAGAACAAGCTGGCGCCCGAGCAGATCCCGGCGACCGGCAAGAGCGGGCGCATCACCAAGACCGACGTGCTGGGCTATCTGGAGCGCGAGGGGCGCCTCGCCGCGCCGATCGCCACCCCGGCGCCTGCCCCGTCGGCGCCGCCCGTCGCGGCACCCGCGGCCGGCCCGCGCGAGGAGCGCGTGCGGATGACGCGCCTGAGGAAGCGCATCGCCGAGCGGCTGAAGCAGGCCCAGAACACCGCGGCCATGCTCACCACCTTCAACGAGGTGGACATGACCAACCTTTTGGCCGTGCGCAACCACTACAAGGACGCCTTCGAGAAGAAGCACGGCATCAAGCTCGGCTTCATGTCGTTCTTCGTGAAGGCCGCGATCGTGGCGCTCAAGGAGATCCCGGCCGTCAATGGCGAGATCGACGGCGACGACATCGTCTACAAGAACCATTACGACATCGGCGTCGCGGTCGGCACCGAGCAGGGACTGGTGGTGCCGGTGGTGCGCGATGCCGACCGGATGAGCTTCGCGGATATCGAGCTGAAGATCGCCGATTACGGCCGCCGCGCCCGCGACGGCAAGCTGGCGCTGGACGAGCTCCAGGGCGGCACCTTCACCATCTCCAACGGCGGCGTCTACGGCTCGCTCATGTCGACGCCGATCCTGAACCCGCCGCAGTCCGGCATCCTCGGCATGCACAAGACCCAGGAGCGGCCGGTGGCGATCGGCGGCAAGGTCGAGGTCCGGCCGATGATGTATCTGGCCCTCTCCTACGATCACCGCATCGTCGATGGCCGCGAGGCCGTCACCTTCCTGGTGCGGCTCAAGGACTGCATCGAGGACCCGCAGCGCATGCTGCTCGAGATCTGAACCTCGCCGGTTCCCCACATGGCAAAACAGACGAAACGCGCGATCGCCCGCAGCTCTTCCCGGGCTCCCCGACGGGCGGCGACGGCCAAGCGCGCCAAGCGATCCGTGCCCAAAGCCGCCACATCCAAGGCGAAGGCCGCGCGCCGCATCCCGCATTATCGCCAGACGACCGACTTCACCTGCGGGCCCTCCTCGGTGCTGATGTCGATGCGCGCCCTCGATCCCAGGGCGCCGTTCGACCGGGCGAGCGAGCTGCAGCTCTGGCGCGAGGCCACCTCGGTGTTCTCCGGGCCTTCCGGCGGCCATGGCGGCTGCGGCCCGGTGGCGCTGGCGCTGGCCCTCGGACGGCGCGGCTTCACGGCCGAGGTCCATGTCAATCACCGCGACGTCTTCCTGGGCGAACGCACCCGCTCGGCCGAGCGCAAGGAAGTGATGCGGGTGCTGCAGGAGCAGGACCTGGCCGAGGCCAAGCGCCGGGGCATCCCGGTCCATTACGGCACGCTCAGCCAGAAGGCCCTCGAGGCCCGGTTCCGCGAGGGGCTGATCCCGATCGTGCTGGTCAGCACCCATTTCATCCATGGCGACCATGTCGCCCATTGGGTGGTGGTGACGGGCTTCGACGACGAGAACGTCTATGTGAACGACCCCTGGGTGGCGCTCGACAAGGGCAAGACGCCCAAGGACATGACCGACTTCCCCGTGCCGCGGCAGGCCTTCGACGGCATGACCTGCTATGGCAAGCAACGCGAGCGGGCCTGCGTCCTGGTCGGGCGCTGAGGCCCTCATTCCTTAGAATCGGCGAGAATTCCCATGAGCGAGACGGCCTACGACCTGGTGATCATCGGCGGGGGCCCGGGCGGCTATGTCGCCGCCATCCGCGCCGGCCAGCTCGGCCTCAAGACGGCCTGCGTGGAGATGCGAGGGCGGCTCGGCGGCACCTGCCTCAATGTCGGCTGCATCCCGTCCAAGGCGCTGCTGCAATCCTCGCATCTCTATGAGGAGGCGACGTCGCACCTGGCCGCCCACGGCATCGGCGTCGCGGCACCCGCCCTCGATCTGGGCGTCATGCTGGCGCGCAAGGACAAGGTGGTCGACGACCTGACCCGGGGCATCGAGTTCCTGTTCCGCAAGAACAAGGTCGATTACATCAAGGGCCGCGGCAGGATCGCGGGCCCCGGCCGGATCGAGGTGGCGCTCGAGGCCGGCGGCAACCAGAGCCTGACCGCCAAATCGATCTGCATCGCGACCGGCTCGGAATCCTCGCCGCTGCCGGGCATCCCGGTCGACGAGAAGCGCATCGTCACCTCGACCGGCGCGCTCTCGCTCAATCCCGTGCCGGGCCATCTGATCGTGATCGGCGCCGGCTATATCGGGCTCGAGATGGGCTCGGTCTGGCGGCGGCTGGGATCGAAGGTGACGGTGGTCGAGTATCTCGACCGCATCCTGCCCGGCATGGATGGCGAGATCGCCAAGCAGTTCCAGCGCCTGCTGCAGAAGCAGGGCTTCGAGTTCCATCTGGGCCAGAAGGTCACCGGCGCCGCCGCCGGTGCCGATGGCGTCACGCTGACCATGGCGCCGGCGGCCGGCGGCGAGGCCACCACGATCCAGGCCGACGTGGTGCTGCTCTGCGTCGGACGGCGCGCCTTCACCGAGGGGCTGGGCCTCGAGACGGTGGGCGTCGCCAAGGACGAGCGGGGCCGCGTCAAGACGAACGGCCATTTCGCCACCAACGTGCCGGGCATCTATGCCATCGGCGATGTGATCGCGGGACCGATGCTGGCGCACAAGGCCGAGGAGGAAGGCGTGGCGCTGGCCGAAATCCTGGCGGGCCAGGCCGGCCATGTGAATTACGAGACGGTGCCGGGCGTGGTCTATACCCACCCCGAGGTGGCGACGGTCGGCAAGACCGAGGAGGAGCTCAAGGCCGCCGGCATCGCCTACAAGGTCGGCAAGTTTCCGATGACCGCCAACAGCCGCGCGCGCTGCGCCGGCGATACGGACGGGCTGGTCAAGATCATCGCCGACGCCAAGACCGACCGGCTCCTGGGCTGCCATATCATCGCGGCCGAAGCCGGCACGATGATCCATGAGGCGGTGATGGCGATGGAGTTCCAGGCCTCGGCCGAGGATGTGGCCCGGTCGTTCCACGCGCATCCGACCCTGAACGAAGCCGTCAAGGAAGCCGCCCTGGCGGTGGACGGAAGGGCGATTCACATCTGAGAGACGGGTTCGGGGCTATCCTGGACCGGTGTTAAGGCACGGGGCCCCGCCAGCCGCGCTGCGGCGCCAGGATCCCCTGTAAAATCCTGTGGCTTTGCCCCATATTGACGGGGTGCGACGCCCAAGAGGGCCGGCGCGCCGATGCGGCGTCGACCGTCGGGATGCAAACCCAGCCCCTGTCGATCGAACCTAGAGGTTCGTCTCGCGGGTCCCTCGCGAGCCGGCCACGGGCCTTGTTATGTGCCCATCGGGAAGGAGAGTTGAAGGCTGTGCCTGACAGGTCGAGAGGACGCCTGAGGTCCCATATTCTGGCGGTCCTGCAGCAGGAGCGGAAATCCTACTTGTCCCGCAACGGGACGAAGAAGGCAGGCACGCTCATCGCCTCCTACAACGTCCATAAATGCGTCGGCATGGATCAGCGCTTCGATCCGGCCCGCGTCGAGACGGTGATCGGCGAGATCGGCGCCGACATCGTGGCGCTGCAGGAAGCCGACCGGCGGTTCGGTGCGCGCGCCAATATCCTCGACCTGGACCGGCTGGAGCGCGAGAGCGGCTTGCTGGCCGTGCCCGTGGCGGGCCGCCCGAAGGGGCATGGCTGGCACGGCAACCTGCTGCTGTTCCGCAAAGGCACCGTCCGCGACGTCCATCAGATCGACCTGCCCGGCGTCGAGCCGCGCGGCGCGCTGGTGGTCGATGTCGATCTCGATGCCGGGCCGCTGCGCATCGTCGCGGCGCATTTCGGGCTGCTGCGCCGGTCGCGCCTGCGCCAGGCCGAGGCGATCCTGACGGCCGTCGCCGCCCGCAACGAGCGGCCGACGCTGCTCCTGGGCGATCTCAACGAATGGCGGGTGGGCCCGCGTTCTTCGCTGCGCAACCTCGACCCCGCCTTCGGTCCCATGGCCGCCGACCTGCCCAGCTTCCCCGCGCGCTTTCCCTTGTTTGCCTTGGACCGGATTCTGGGGAATCCTCACGATCTGATCACCGGCCTCGAGGTGCATGACACGCCCTTGTCGCGGGTCGCGTCGGATCATCTGCCGCTCAAGGCCTGGGTCGATCTGGAAGGCAGCCGGGCGCCGGCGACGGATGGGCAAATCGCGGCCTGACGCCGCCCTGCTTCTCGTGCGCCGCCCCTGAAACCCGAGGAAAGGCTGGCACCCGAGGTCGAATGCAATCGGTCCTCATCGCTCTCGTTGCATTGGCCGGGCTGATCCTGGCGGCTTATCTCGCGCTGCTGTCCTACACCCGCTTTCTCGAACGCGCCCGCGGCAAGCCTTCCCTGGCGATGCCCGTCTCCGAGACGGCGGCACGGCTCGACCGCCTGGTGGCCCCTCTGCTGGCCCGGCGCCCCGGGCAGAGCGGCATGGTCCTGCTCGCCAGCAATCTCGACGCCTTCGCCGCCCGCCTGCTGGCCGCCCGCCAGGCGGAGCGCAGTCTCGATCTCCAATATTACCTTTGGCATGGCGATCTGACCGGCCGGCTCCTGGCGCATGAGGTGCTCCAGGCCGCCGACCGCGGCGTCCGGGTCCGGCTGCTGCTCGACGATCTCAATGCGCGTCAGCATGACCGCACCTATCTGGCGCTCGATGCGCATCCCAACATCGATGTGCGCCTGTTCAACCCGCGGCTGAGCCGCCATGGCCTGCTGCGCCTCGCCTTCGAGACGGTGCTGCGGGTCATGCGGATCACGCGGCGCATGCACAACAAGGCCTGGATCGCCGACGGCCGGCTCGCCGTCGTGGGCGGACGGAACGTCGGCGATCCCTATTTCGACGCGGCCGCGAGCTCCAATTTCTGCGACCTCGACCTCCTCATGCTGGGCCCCGCGGTGCACCAGGCCGAGACGGTGTTCGATCTCTACTGGAACAGCGAGGCGGCGATCCCGATCCGGGCGCTCGGCAAGCGGCGCAAGAAGGCCCTGTCGCGGCTCCGGCGGCGGCTGGCTTCCCTGGGGGCCAATGACGCGGCGCGCCCCTACCTCCACCGCATCGTCCAGGAAGCCACCATCGGCGAGCTGCTGTCGGGCAAGGGAGAGATCTGCTGGGCGGAGAAAGCGTCGATCGTCGCGGACCCGCCCGAGAAGTTCAAAGGCGACGGGCAGAAGAACTGGCTGATGCATGCGCTGGGGCCGCTGCTGGCGTCGGCCAGGGCGAAGCTCGAGATCATCTCGCCCTATTTCATTCCAGGCGACGCCGGCACGACACGGCTGACCGAGATGGCGGGGCAGGGCGTCGAGATCGCGGTGCTCACCAACTCGCTCGCCGCCACGGACGTGACCGCCGTCCATGGCGCCTATGCGCGATACCGGAAGGCTCTCGTCCAAGGCGGCATCCGCCTGTTCGAGCTCAAGCCCTACGAGGCCCGCGGCCGCAAATCCATCTTCGGATCGATCAGCGCCAGCCTGCATACCAAGGCCTTCACGATCGACGATCGTCTGGGTTTCGTCGGCTCCATGAATTTCGATCCGCGCTCGGCCTCGCTCAACACCGAGATGGGCCTGCTCTTCGAGCATGAGGGCCTGGTCCGCCAGATCGGCGCGATCTTCGCCGACGAGACCTCGCCGCGGAAAAGCTACCGGGTCCGCATCGAGGCGGGCCGGATCCTGTGGCAGGACGAGGAGGAAGGGGCTGTCAGAACTTGGCGGGACGAGCCGGAGGCGCCGGCCCGCCGCCGCCTGATGGCGACGATCATCGCCCTGCTGCCGATCCAGTCGCAGCTGTGACGGGGCGCCCTCAGGCTTCGAGCGTCGCGCCTTCGATGATCATGAAATCCAGCTCGCGCAGATAGCGCGCGCCCAGCTTTTCATAGAACCCGGCGGCCAGCCGGTTCGGCTTGTAGACGGCCCAGAACAGCAGCGGCGCCTGGCGCTCCCGGCCCTGGCGTGCCGCTTCGCGCATCAGCGCGCGGCCGACGCCGAGCCCCCGCGCGTCGGGCTCGACCCAGAGATCGGCGAGGACGACCATGCGCTGGGCGGAATCGGCATCGTAGCCGAGATGGTAATGCAGATAGCCCACGGGGCGACCCGCCTGCTCGGCGATCAATCCGATGAAGGCGCGGTCGGGTCCGAACCCGTCGCGGCGGAAAGCCGCCGCATCGAAGCGGAAGTCGGTCTCGTCGCCGAGCGCCCGCAGATAATCGGCAAACGCGGCCGCCATGCGGCCGACGTCCTCGGCATCCTCGACGCGGCTCAGGCGGACCGTGAGTGGCGCGGCCACCGGCGGCCTCTCAGTGGTTCTCGATGGCGTCGACCGCGGCGACGGTCAGGACGTCGAGGATGAGATTGGTCGCGGCCTGCACCAGCATGACCTTGTCGTCCAGGATCAGCAGCCGCTGGCTGCCGGGGCGCGGCGGCAGCTGCACCGCCAGCTCGTAGGGCAGCGGCATGGCGCCGAGCCCCGGCGGCAGGGTGCCGTTGCGGACCAGCTGCTTCTCGAGCCCGGGCGGCAGCGTGCCCTTCTTGGCGATGCCCGGCGGCAGCCCTTTGTTCTTGCGGCCGTTGCCGTGGTTCTGGTGGTCCCAGTCGTCATATTGCCGCTGATAGTAGCTCGCGATCAGGCGGCGCTCGATCTCGGTCAGGACGATATCGCCGATCGACGTGTCGGCCCGTGCAGGGGGCAGGCGGAACAGCGACGCGCCAGCGAGGCCGAGGGCGCCCGTCAGCAAGGTTCGACGTTTCATGAACTCCTCCGGCTGCCGATGCGCTTGGCGCGCGGGTGGGTCTCGCCATAGAGCTTGAGCAGGGCGGCGCTGTCGATGTCGGTGTAGCGCTGGGTGGTGCTGAGCGAGCTGTGGCCCAAGAGCTCCTGGATGGTGCGCAGATCGCCGCCGCCGGCCAGAAGATGCGTCGCGAAGCTGTGGCGCAGCGCATGGGGCGTGGCGGTCTCGGGCAGGCCCAGCAGCGCCCGCAGCCGGGCGAGCTCGCGCTGGGCTACGCGCGCCACCAGCCTTGCCCCCCTCGCGCCGACGAAGAGCGGGTCCTCCTTGCCAGCACCGAAGGGGCAGGCCGCCGCATAGTCGGCGAGGGCGTCGCGGATCTCCGGCAGCAGCGGCACGCGGCGCTGCTTCGAGCCTTTGCCCGTCACCATCAGCTCGGTCATGGTGTTGGCGTCACCGGCCGGCAGGTCGCCGCGATTGAGCGACAGCGCCTCGGCGATGCGCAGGCCCGCTCCATAGAGCAGCATGAAGAGCGCGCGGTCGCGCAGCGCGATCCAGGGCGCTTGCGCATAGATGCCGGCCTCGTCGACGACGTCCTGGGCTTCGGCGGCCGTCAGCGCCTTCGGCACCGAACGCGGCAGCTTGGGCGGGCGCAAGGTGCCGAGCGCCGCATTCTCGACCAGCCCGCGCTTGGCCAGGAAGCGGAACAGGCTCTTGAGGGCGGAGATCGCCCGCGCGTTGGAGGCGGCGGCAAGCCCGCGCTCGCTCGATCGCGCCAGCCAGCCGCGGAAATCGCCGCGCTCGAGACGGCGCAGATCCTCGAGCCCCGGCGCATGGCCTTGATGCTCGGTCAGGAAGCGCAGGAAGCTTGCCAGATCGCGCCGGTAGGCGGCGACGCTGTGCGCGGAGGCGCGGCGTTCATGGGTGAGCCAGGCGGTCCAGTCCTCGATCGCGCGCGCCAGCGCCGGCTCGAGCGTCAGCCTCAGCGGGTCGAGATCAGCCATGAGCGCACGCAATGCTCGAGGATGCGCGCGAGGAAGGAGAGCAGCTCGGTGCCCTGGCCGGAATCGAAATATCCCGGATGGCGCGTGCCGAAGGCCATCAGGCCTTGCGGCATGCCGTCGCCGAACTTGAGCCGGATCAGCGCGTCGGAGCGCACCAGCCCGGCCCCGCCGCCGAAGAGAAGCGGATCGCCCGCCACCTCGTCGCGCAGCAGCACCTCATGCTCGCGCCCGATCAGCGCGTCGACCGCGCCGCGATCGAGCAGCTGCACGCCTTCCATCCGGCTCGGCTCGGTGAAGCCCTCGCTGCGCTCCAGGCAGAGCGTCACCACATCGACATCGAGGATGACCGCCAGATCGGTGGTCACGATCTCGACCAGATTGGTGAGGCTGCGCGCCTCGAGCAGCGCCAGGGCCGCGCGATGGACCCGGGTCTGGGTCGCGAGATTGTCGCGGCTGTTGGAGAGGAGATCGTCCTGGTCGCCGCGCAGCCGCTGCACCTCGCGCCGCAGCCGCTCCACCATGAATTGCTGCAGGTCGACCACCCCTTCGCCATCATGCCGGCCCGGCAGCTTGAGGCTGTCCAGGAGATCGGGATGCTGGCTCAGGAACTCGGGATGGCGCTGCAGATACTCCATGACCTCGGCGGCGGTGACCCGCGCCGAGCGCGTGCCGCCAGAGCCCGCGCCATTGCGGGACAGGCCGGCGGCATCCTCGGGCGTCTGGGTCATGATGCGGGTTCCCCGTGCTTCTCGCTGAGGGCCTAGATGATCGACTGGCCGGTCTTGGCCCAATCGGCGAGGAAGGCCGCCAGGCCCTTGTCGGTCAGCGGATGATTGAACATCTGGCGCAGCACGGAGGGTGGCAGGGTCGCGACGTCGGCGCCCATCTTCGCCGCCTGGATCACATGGACCGGATGGCGCACCGAAGCCACCAGCACCTCGGTCTCGATATGGTCGTAGGCGTTGTAGATCTGCACGATATCGGCGATCAGCCCCATGCCGTCGCTGCCGATATCGTCGAGCCGGCCGACGAAGGGCGAGATGAAGCTGGCCCCCGCCTTGGCCGCGAGCAGCGCCTGGGCCGGCGAGAAGCAGAGCGTCACATTGACCTGGATGCCCTCGTTGCGCAGCGCCTTGCAGGTCTTGAGCCCGTCGGGAGTCAGCGGCACCTTGACGCAAACATTGTCGGCGATCTTGGCGAGCTTGCGGCCTTCGGCCAGCATCTTGGCATGTTCGGTCGCGGTCACCTCGGCGCTGACCGGGCCCTCGACCACGCTGCAGATCTCCTTCACGACCTCGATGAAGTTGCGCCCCGATTTCTGGATCAGCGAGGGATTGGTGGTCACGCCGTCGACGAGGCCGGTGGCGGCAAGGTCGCGAATTTCTGCGAGGTCGGCGGTATCGATGAAGAACTTCATGAGGGAACGGTTCCAGATCCTTGACCGAAAGAGACGGGCTGCGGAGGGTCGGCACGATTGGCCGACTCGGGCCAGCCCTCCTTAGACTGTATCTTTCTTTGAGTGTAGCCGATGGCGGAATCAGGCACCAGTTCGAGCCCCGGGCGGAGCGGCGCCACGCAAAGCGTGAGCGTCCTGCTGCCCCTGCCGCTGGCGGGCGCCTATGATTACCGGGTGCCGCCGGATCTTGCGCTCGAACCGGGCGATTTCGTCATTGTACCGCTGGGCCGGCGCGAAACGGTGGGCGTTGTCTGGGGCGAAGGCAGCGGCGAGCTGGCGCCGGCGCGCCTCAAGGATGTGACGGAACGACTCGAAGCGCCGCGGATGCCGGCCGCGGTGCGGCGATTCGTCGACTGGGTTGCCGGCTACTCGATGGCCCCGCCCGGCGCCGTGCTGCGGATGGCGATGAGCGTCTCCGCCGCGCTGGAGCCGCCCCGCGCGCTCACCGGCTACCGGCTGTGCGCCGGCGCAGCGTTGCCGGCACGGATGACCGAGGCGCGCCAGCGCGTGGTCGACACGCTCAAGGAGGGGCCGGCCCGCCTGCTCTCCGAACTGGCGCGCGAGGCCGGTTGCTCGACCGGCGTGATCAAGGGGCTGGTCGATGCGGGCGCCGTCGAGACGGTGGAGCTGCCCGCGCGCATGAGCCCGCCGCCGCCCGATTGGCGGCTGCCCGGTCCGTCGCTGGAGCCGGCCCAGGCCGAGGCCGCGCGCAGCCTGCGCGAGAAGGTGCTCGCGGGCGGCTTCTCCGCGACGCTGATCGACGGCGTCACCGGCGCCGGCAAGACCGAGGTCTATTTCGAGGCGATCGCGGCGGCGCTCGAGGCCGGCCGGCAGGTGCTGGTGCTGTTGCCGGAGATCGCGCTCTCGGCGCAATGGCTGCAGCGCTTCGAGCGTCGCTTCGGTGCCAAGCCCGCGCAGTGGCATTCCGATCTCGGCAGCGCCGAGCGCCGCTGGACCTGGCGCGCCGTCGCGGAAGGGGACGTGCGGCTCGTGGTCGGCGCGCGCTCGGCGCTGTTCCTGCCCTTCTCGGATCTGGGATTGATCGTCGTCGACGAGGAGCACGAGGCCGCCTTCAAGCAGGAGGACGGCGTCATCTATCAGGCGCGCGACATGGCGGTGGTGCGCGCGCATCAGAGCTCGTTCCCGGTGCTGCTGGTCTCGGCCACGCCGTCGCTCGAGACGGTGCAGAACGTGGCGAACGGGCGCTATGGTGCGGTTCATCTGCCGGACCGCCATGGCGGCGCCAGCCTGCCCAGGATCGCGACCATCGATCTGAGGCGCGATCCGCCGCCGCGCCAGAGCTGGATCTCGCCGCCGCTGCGAAAGGCGCTCGCCGAGACGCTGGCGGCAGGCGAGCAGGCGCTGCTGTTCCTCAATCGTCGCGGCTATGCGCCGCTGACTCTCTGTCGGACCTGCGGGCATCGCCTGCAATGTCCCAACTGCACCGCCTGGCTGGTCGAGCACCGCTTCCGCGGGCGGCTGCAATGCCATCATTGCGGCTATATGACGGAGCTGCCGCCTTCCTGCCCCGCCTGCAACGCCACCGACAGCTTTGCCGCCTGCGGGCCCGGCGTCGAGCGGCTGGCGGAGGAGGCGGTGGCGCTCCATCCCGAGGCGCGCCTCGCCGTCATGACCAGCGACACGGTCTTCTCGGTCAGGGCGGCCGAGGAGATGGTCCGGCGCATCCAGGCGCATGAGGTCGATCTCCTGATCGGGACCCAGATCGTCGCCAAGGGCCACCATTTCCCGATGCTGACCCTGGTCGGCGTGGTCGATGCCGATCTGGGGCTGGGCGGCGGCGATCTCCGGGCCGCGGAACGGACTTATCAATTGTTGCATCAGGTGGCGGGCCGCGCCGGCCGCGCCGAGCGGCCGGGCCAGGTGCTGCTGCAGACCTTCGATCCCGGCCATCCGGTGATGCAGGCCCTTGTCGGCGGCGACCGCGACCGCTTCCTGGCCGAGGAGGCGGAGGACCGGCAGCGGCACGGGATGCCGCCCTTCGGCCGGCTGGCGGCGGTGATCCTCTCGGGCGACAGCGCCGAGGCGGTCGACCGGCTGGCGCGCGAGGTGGCGGCCCGCGCGCCCCATTTCGACGGCGTGACGGTGCTGGGCCCGGCGCCGGCGCCACTGGCGCTGTTGCGAGGACGCCACCGCCGCCGCTTCCTGATGAAATGCCGGCGGGACCTGGCGCCCCAGCCGCTGCTGCGCGACTGGCTGGCGCCGATCAAGCTCTCCGGGTCGCTCCGGCTCCAGATCGACATCGACCCCTACAGTTTCTTCTGAGCGACCCTGCCCGCGGCCCTCGCGGGAGCGGCAAAAAGGCGCGGTTGGCGGGTGCCCCGCGAACCGGTCAAAGCGGCTGAAAACAAGCGGTTTTCCACAAGGCGGCAAACCTGGCCCCGGGCCATTGCATGCCCCCCTTGTCTATGTTATTCACCGCCCGCCCCGCGGCGTGGCCGATATAGGTCGGTCGCGCGGGCGGGACATTGCCGGTTCGCGGACCTTTGGGAAGAGGGCCGCGTCTTCAGGGTAACGACGGGGATCGAGAAACGTGGCAGCCGGAGGCACTGGCTCAGGCGGTCTGGCGGCGCGCTACGCCGCGGCGCTCTTTGAACTGGCCGATGAGAAGAAGCAGCTCGACGAGGTCGCCAAGGATCTCCAGGAGCTGAAGGGAATGCTGGGCGAGAGCGCCGATCTGCGCCAGATGATCCGCAACCCGCTTCTGTCGCGCGCCGAGCAGGGCCGCGCGATGGAGGCCCTGCTGGAGAAGGCCGGCGCCTCGGCGCTGATGCGCCGCTTCATCGGGCTGGTGGCGCAGAACCGCCGCCTGTTCGTCCTTCCCGAGATCATCGAGGCTTATCTGACGGAGCTTGCCCGCCGCCGCGGCGAGGCCAGCGCCCAGGTGGTCTCGGCGCAGCCGCTCGACGAGCGCCAGCGCCAGGCCGTCACCGAAACCTTGAAGCGCGTCACGGGCGGCAAGGTTGCCGTGGACCTGAAGGTCGATCCGAGCCTGCTCGGCGGCCTGGTGGTCAAGGTCGGCAGCCGCCTGGTCGACAGCTCGCTCAAGACCAAACTGCAAAGACTGCAACTCGCCATGAAAGGGGTTGAGTGATGGAGATCCGCGCCGCGGAGATTTCCGCGATCCTCAAGCAGCAGATCGAGAATTTCGGCAGTGATGCCGATGTGGCCGAGGTCGGCACGGTGCTCTCGGTCGGCGACGGCGTGGCCCGCGTGCATGGGCTGGACAAGATCCAGGCCGGCGAGATGGTCGAGTTCCCGGGCGGCCTGCGCGGCCTCGCCCTCAACCTCGAGAGCGACAATGTCGGCGTCGTGATCTTCGGCGACGACCGCGACATCAAGGAAGGCGACCTGGTGAAGCGCACCGGCGCCATCGTCGACGTGCCGGTGGGCAAGGGCCTGCTCGGCCGCGTGGTCGACGGCCTCGGCAACCCGATCGACGGCAAGGGCCCGCTGACCGACGTCAAGCGCCAGCGCGTCGAGGTGAAGGCGCCGGGCATCATCCCGAGGAAGTCGGTGCATGAGCCGATGCAGACGGGCCTCAAGGCCATCGACAGTCTGGTCCCGGTCGGCCGCGGCCAGCGCGAGCTCATCATCGGCGACCGCCAGACCGGCAAGACCGCCGTCATCATCGACACCATCCTGAACCAGAAGGCGATCAACGCCGGCGGCGACGAATCCAAGAAGCTCTACTGCGTCTATGTCGCGGTCGGCCAGAAGCGCTCGACCGTGGCCCAGATCGTGAAGACGCTCGAGGACAACGGCGCGCTCGAATATTCGATCGTCGTCGCCGCCACCGCCTCGGAGCCCGCCCCGCTGCAGTATCTGGCGCCCTACACGGGCTGCGCCATGGGCGAGTTCTTCCGCGACAACGGCATGCATGCCGTCATCTTCTACGACGACCTCTCCAAGCAGGCCGTCGCCTACCGCCAGATGTCGCTGCTGCTCCGCCGTCCGCCGGGACGCGAGGCCTATCCGGGCGACGTGTTCTACCTGCATTCCCGCCTGCTCGAGCGCGCCGCCAAGATGAACGACAAGAACGGCGCGGGCTCGCTGACGGCGCTTCCCGTGATCGAGACCCAGGCCGGCGACGTCTCGGCCTACATCCCGACCAACGTGATCTCGATCACCGACGGCCAGATCTTCCTCGAGACGACGCTCTTCTACCGCGGCATCCGCCCGGCGATTAACGTCGGCCTGTCGGTGAGCCGCGTCGGCTCGGCCGCCCAGATCAAGGCGATGAAGCAGGTGGCCGGCCGCATCAAGCTCGAGCTCGCGCAGTATCGCGAGATGGCGGCCTTCGCCCAGTTCGCCTCCGACCTCGACGCCTCGACCCAGCGCCTCCTGGCGCGCGGCTCGCGCCTGACCGAGCTCCTGAAGCAGGGGCAGTTCCAGCCGATGCCGGTCGAGGAGCAGGTGGTGTCGATCTTCGCCGGCGTGCGCGGCTATCTCGACGCGATCCGCGTCGAGGACGTGACCCGGTTCGAGAAGGCGCTGCTCTCCGAGGTGCGGGCGAAGCACAAGGACATCCTCGACGCGATCCGCAACGAGCGCGAGATCAGCAAGGCGACCGAAGACAAGCTCAAGGTCTTCTTCGACCAGTTCACCAAGACCTTCGCCTGATCCGCCACTCGAATCCGCGAACGGAACCAGCCGGGGCGCTCTAGGACATGCCGAGCCTCAAGGACCTCAAGGTCCGCATCAACAGCGTGAAATCCACGCAGAAGATCACCTCGGCCATGAAGATGGTCGCGGCGGCGAAGCTGCGCCGCGCCCAGGAGCAGGCCGAGGCGGCCCGGCCTTATGCCGAGCGCATGGAGCGGATGCTGGGCTCGCTCGCGACCGCCATGGCGGGCCGCGAGGGCGCGCCGCCCCTCCTGGTCGGCAACGGCAAGAGCCAGATCCACCTGATCGTGGTGATGACCTCCGACCGCGGTCTGTGCGGCGGCTTCAACTCCTCGATCGTCCGCGGCGCGCGGCGCATGATCCGCGACCTGATCGGGGCCGGGAAGGCCGTCAAGATCATCACCGTCGGCCGCAAGGGCCGCGACCAGCTCAAGCGCGACTTCGGCAAGCTCATCGTCGAGAACTTCGACGATGTCGGCCGTCAGCGCCTGACCTATGCCGATGCCGACCGGATCGCGCACCGCGTCACCAGCCTCTACGAGGCCGGCGAGTTCGACGTCTGCACGATCTTCTACAACAAGTTCAAGTCGGCGATGACGCAGATCCTGACCGCGCAGCAGCTGATCCCGTTCGTCGGGGCCGGCGAGGCGAAGGCGGCCACGACCGACCTCTTCTACGAATACGAGCCGGACGAGCAGGAGATCCTCTCGGAGCTGCTGCCGCGCAACCTCGGCGTCCAGGTCTTCCGGGCGCTGCTGGAGAACGCGGCCTCCGAGCAGGGCTCGCGCATGACCGCGATGGACAGCGCCACGCGCAATGCCGGCGACATGATCAACAAGCTGACCATCAACTACAACCGCAGCCGCCAGGCCTATATCACCAAGGAGCTGATCGAGATCATCTCCGGGGCCGAGGCGCTGTAATCGACGAACGACGCCAGCAGGGCGCGCTAGAAGGAGCTTTCCATGGCCAAGAATCTCGTCGGCAAGATCACGCAGGTGCTGGGCGCCGTTGTCGACGTCCAGTTCGACGGCGATCTGCCCGCCATCCTGAACGCGCTCCATGTCGAGAACCAGGGCCGCCGCCTCGTGCTCGAGGTGGCGCAGCATCTGGGCGAGAACACGGTGCGCACCATCGCCATGGACTCGACCGACGGCCTGGTGCGCGGCCAGGAGGCCCAGGACACGGGCGGCCCGATCGCGGTGCCGGTCGGTCCCGAGACCCTCGGTCGTATCATGAACGTCATCGGCGAGACCGTCGATGAGCGCGGTCCCGTCAATGCCAAGACCAGCTACCCGATCCACCGTCCGGCCCCGTCCTTCGTCGACCAGTCGACCGAGGCCCAGGTGCTCGTCACCGGCATCAAGGTCGTGGATCTCCTCGCGCCTTACGCCAAGGGCGGCAAGATCGGCCTGTTCGGCGGTGCGGGCGTCGGCAAGACCGTGCTGATCATGGAGCTGATCAACAACGTCGCGAAGGCGCATGGCGGCGTGTCGGTGTTCGCCGGCGTGGGCGAGCGCACCCGCGAGGGCAACGACCTCTATCACGAGATGATCGAATCGGGCGTCATCAAGCTCGACGGCCCCGGCTCCAAGGTGGCGCTGGTCTATGGCCAGATGAACGAGCCGCCGGGAGCGCGCGCGCGCGTCGGCCTCTCGGGCCTGACGGTCGCCGAATATTTCCGCGACGAGGAAGGCCAGGACGTGCTCTTCTTCGTGGACAACATCTTCCGCTTCACCCAGGCGGGCTCCGAGGTGTCGGCGCTGCTGGGCCGCATCCCCTCGGCCGTGGGCTATCAGCCGACGCTGGCGACCGACATGGGCGCCTTGCAGGAGCGCATCACCACCACCAAGAAGGGCTCGATCACCTCGGTGCAGGCCATCTACGTGCCCGCCGACGACCTGACCGACCCGGCGCCGGCGACCTCCTTCGCCCACCTGGACGCCACCACGGTGCTGTCGCGCCAGATCGCCGAGCTCGGCATCTATCCGGCGGTCGACCCGCTCGACTCCACCAGCCGCATCCTCGACCCGCGCGTCGTGGGCGAGGACCATTATGCGGTCGCCCGCGAGGTGCAGCGCGTGCTGCAGAGCTACAAGTCGCTGCAGGACATCATCGCCATCCTGGGCATGGACGAGCTCTCGGAAGAGGACAAGCTGACGGTCGCGCGCGCCCGCAAGATCCAGCGCTTCCTGTCGCAGCCCTTCCATGTGGCCGAGGTCTTCACCGGCTCGCCCGGCAAGTTCGTGAAGCTCGAGGACACCATCAAGGGCTTCAAGGGCATCGTGAAGGGCGACTATGACGACCTGCCCGAGAGCGCCTTCTACATGGTCGGCACCATCGAAGAGGCGGTCGAGAAGGGCCGTCAGATGGCGGCCGAGGCCGCCTGAGGCGGCATCGGCGATCAGACCAGGCATAGCGGAGCGGAGCCTTCATGGCGGACAAGACGCAGTTCGAGCTGGTGTCGCCCGAGCGCCTTCTCATCTCCAAGGCGGTCGACATGGTGGTCGTGCCGGGAACCGAGGGCGATTTCGGCGTGCTGCCGGATCACGCGCCCCTCATCTCGAGCGTGCGTCCCGGCGTGATCGCCGTGTTCGAGGGCGGCCAGGTGACCGACCGCATCTTCGTGGCGGGCGGCTTCGCCGAGGTGACGGGCGAGCGCTGCACGGTGCTGGCCGAGCAGGCGGTGCCGCTGGGAGACCTCGACAAGGGCCAGATCGAGACCGAGCTCAAGGACGCCCGCGACGATTTGACCGACGCCAAGACCGACGCCGACCGGGCCGCCGCCGAGCGGGCCGTGAGCGTGGCCGAGGCCAAAATGGTAGCGGCGACCGAGGGTTCGCCCTACTAAATCCACAGGCTCGGCCGTTCGGCCGACTCGCCGGAACTCCTTATAACCGCTTGAGTTGAAAGGTTAAGGCCGATTCCAATCGGTCTTGCGGAACGGCGTGGCCGCCCGCAAAATAAGCGTTGCCGAAACGTTAATTCGCGACCGCGCGTACAAAGCTGGGTGGAAAACCATGAAGCACTGGACGCTCGATGACATTCCCTGGACTCAATTCGACCCCTCGCTGGTGGATCCGGAGCTGCTGCGGATCGTGAAGGCGGCCAGCATGGTCGAATATAACGGCGGGGATTACGCGGCCTACCTCTGCAACGTCTTCCACGACGATCCGTCCTTCCAGGACGCGGCGCGCCTTTGGGCGGTCGAGGAAGTCCAGCATGGCGCGGTGCTCGCGCGCTGGGCGGCCATGGCCGATTCCAGCTTCGACTTCGACAAGAGCTTCGCCCGCTTCAAGGACGGCTTCAAAATCTCGATCGACAAGACCCAGTCGATCCGCGGCTCGCGCGCCGGCGAACTGGTGGCGCGCTGCATCGTCGAGACCGGCACCAGCTCCTACTACACGGCGCTGATGGAAGCGGCCAAGGAACCGGTCCTGCGCGAGATCTGCCGCAACATCGCGGCCGACGAGCTGCGCCACTACAAGCTCTTCTACACGCATCTGCGCCGCTATGTGGAGGCCGAGAAGATCGGCCGCGTGCGCCGCGTCCTGGTGGCGCTCCGGCGCATCCGCGAGAGCGAGGATGACGAGCTCGCCTATGCCTATTACGCCGCCAATGGCGGCGACGAGGCGGCCTATGACCGCCGCCAGTGGGGCGCCCGCTATGCGCGCCGCGCCTACAGCTTCTACCGCCGCCACCATATCCAGCGCGGCATCTCCATGGTGCTGAAGGCGGCGGGGCTGCAGCCGCAGGGCCGGCTCGCCAACGGGCTCACCAGCGCCGTCGCCTGGTTCATGGGCTGGCGCGTGCAGCGCCTGGCGCGGGCGGGATTCTGAGCCGAAGCGAGGCTCTTTCCCCTTGGGGGCAAGAGCAACGTCGATCCTGGCCGGCCTGGCGTGTCTTCCGATTCGATCCGACCGGGCAGGGTGCTAGCGCGCGCTTAAGGCCCGGGCCGTCGCAATGACCGTATCCACCATCCGGCCTGCACGGTCGAGCTGGTAGGCGCCGAAGAGCCTCGGGCGCCCGATCTGCGGATGCGCCTTCAATATCTGCAAACTGCCGCGCGTACGCCGCGGCAGAATCGGCTTGGGCAGCAGGCTCACGCCCTCGCCCGCCATCGTGAGCCGCAGGATCACCGACAAGCTGTTGCAGGTGCTCAGCCGGGTCGCCTCAAGCCCGGCGGTGGCGAACCAGTCCCTCAGCAGGGTGATGAGATTCGACGGGTCGGGGTTGGTGAATATCTCATGATGCAGGAGGTCGCGCGGCCTCACGGGACGATCGGGCAGACCGAGCTTGGCACTGGCGACCCAGACGCATTCGATCGTTCCGATCGGCTCTTTCCCGACATGCGCCGCGACCTCCGGGTCCGCCACAATCGCCACGTCGAGCTCGCGGTCGTTCAGCATCTGGCTGAGCACGCTGCTGTTGTCGATCGTCAGCGCCACGCTCAGATCGGGGTACTGCTTGCGCAGCGAAGCCAGCAGGGCCGGCATGGAGGTGAGGCCGAAACTGTCGGGCGCGCCGAGCCGCAGCCGTCCGCGGAGCGGATCCTCGAGCGCGGCCTTGAGGTGCAACTCCTCCGAGAGGCCGACCATGCGCTCGGCATGCGGCAGCAGGTGACGACCCTCGGTCGTCAGCTTGGCCAGCCGGCCCGCTCGTTCGAACAGCTTCACGCCCAGCGCCTTCTCCAGCCCCCGCACCCGAAGGCTGATCGTCGGCTGCGCCAGGTTCAGCCGCGCCGCGGCGGCATGGAAGCCGCCCAGGCGGGCGATCCAGTAGAAGGCTTCGATCTGGCTGAGCGTGGCGCGCATTGATTGGATATTCCTATCGGATGGCGGTCAAAATTTCAATTTGTCCCAATCGAAAGCCGCACCTAGCATCGCTTCGGGCACTGTGACGGTGCCGTGAAAGCGGGCGGTATGAACGCCCTACAAACGGGGAAGCAGGGGATGAATCGAGGGAGATTGGGCTTTTGTGCCGCCGTCTTGGCGCTGGCCGTCATGGGTGGCGCGACCGCCAAGGCCGAGGACATCACGCTGACGGTCTGGAGCCATGAAGCAGACGAGACCGCGAAGGTCGCGCTGCGGGAACAGGCTGCCCGGAATCTCGAGGCGAGCCACCCCGGGGTCCATGTCAAGATCACCTGGTATGAAAAGGACGGGCTCGATTCGGCGTTGCGGACCGCGCTCCCGGCCGGCGAGGGCCCTGACGTCTTCTATGTGGAGCCCGGCGAGACCCAGTACATCACGGGGGGCTTCATCGCGCCGCTCGACGATCTGGTGGACTGGAGCAACATCTACGACTGGGCGCGGGCCGTCTGGAAAATCGACGGCAAGACCTGGGCCCTGCCGGAAGAGGCCTATACCGACGAGCTCTACTACAACAAGGACTGGCTGAAGAAGCTCGGCGTGAGCCTGCCGGCGAACGCGCAATTCAGCCAGGCGGAATTCCTCGATCTGATCAAGAAGGCGCGTGCTGCCGACATGACGCCGATTTCCCAGGGCGTGGGCGACCGACCCTATCCCGGTGCCTACATCCTCGCCGAAGCGCTGCTGCGCAAGCTGGGTGCCGAGGATTACGGCAAGCTGCTGACGGGCGAGCTGTCCTTCGAGGATCCGCGCGTGGTTGCCGCGTTCACCTGGGTCAAGGAGCTGGTCGATGCCGGCGCCTATCCGAAGAACTTCATGACGCTGAAGCTCGGCGAGTCGCACCAGTATTTCTATCGGAAGCCGGGTTCATTGCTGTTTCCGATGGGCAGCTTCTATACCGGCCGCGCCTTCGTTCCCGTCGATCAAGGCGGCCAGGCCGCGGATTTCCCGCTCGGGATCATGCAGTTTCCGGCGATGGACGACGCGGCCTGCAACGAGTGCAAGACGGTGGCCGTCGGCGCGAGCTTCGCGATCAATGCCGCCAGCAAGCACAAGGACCTCGCCGCCGCCTATCTCAACGAACTGGCCAAGCCCGAGATGGGCAAGCGCTGGATGGAGACCGTTTACCTCCAGACCGCCGTCAAGACCGCCGGCATTCAGTTCAGCGGACCCTATGCTGCCTATTTCACCGAGCTGATGGAGCGGCAGAACGGGGCGAAATACTTCACCGGAATGCCGGTCGACATTCTCACCGGGCAGTGCAAGGAAACCTTCGCTCAGGTGATGAACAAGGCCTTCCCGGGCGGTCTGCTCACCGTCGACGACGCGGTCAAGGCGATGAACGAAGCCTGCTATAAGCATTAGCACCGCTTGACACGCCCGGCCGGTGCGTCGATCGGATCGACCGCGCCGGCCGGGCATTTCATCTGCAGCCCGGAACAATCATGTCCGCTGACGTCGCGAATACGGCATCCGTTCCGTCCAAAGGCAGTGCGGGGATCGGGGCGAGGCAGGCCTCACCCGGGACCATCGCGGTCTTTCTGGCCCCCGCCGCGGTGATCTACGCCGGCTTCATCTTCTATCCCGTGCTCCGCACCCTCTATAACAGCCTCCATACGGTGGGCGCTCAGGGCGTCTCGACCTTCGTCGGCACCGAGAACTACATCCAGCTCCTCACCCACGATTCGGTCTTTTGGCGCGCGGTCGGCAACACCGCCGTCTTCACGGTCGTCGGCACGATAGCCGACGTGCTCGGCGGATTGCTGCTCGCCTTGTGCCTGTTCTCCCGCGCGCCCTTCGCGCGAGCGCTGCGCATCGTCTGGTTCACGCCGGTACTGATGTCCTATGTCGTCGTCGGCATCATCTGGGTCTGGCTCTACGATTACGACTGGGGCCTGATCAACCTCGTGCTGCACTGGCTCGGTCTCGGCGCGCTCGAGCAATCCTGGCTGGGCGATCCCTCGACCGCGCTTTGGGCGGTGCTCGTCACCCATCTCTGGAAGTGGCTCGGCTTCAACATGATCATCTGCCTGGCCGCCCTCTATGCGCTGCCGTCCGAGGTGCTCGGCGCCGCAGAGCTCGATGCCTGCGGCTGGGTCGCCAAGCTGGTCTACATCATCATTCCCATGCTGCGCCCGACCCTGCTGAACCTTCTGGTCCTGTCCTTCATCGGCAAGATGATGATGTTCGACCTAGTCTGGATCATGACCGGCGGCGGGCCGCTCTGGGCGACCGAGACCGTTTCCACCTATGTCTACAAGCGCGCCTTCAAATGGAACACGTTCGATCTCGGCTATCCGTCGGCGATCGCTGTCCTCTGGTCTGCCATGATCGTCGTCTTCATTATCCTGATGACCCGCCTGCTCAGGCAGCGCGATCGCCTGGAGTTCTAGCCGGTGGAAACGGACCTCGGAAACCGGCGCGCGCTCGGGCTTTGGCTCGCCCATCTCCGGCGCACGCCGCTCCTGATCTTCCTGATCCTCTATACGGTAGCTACCGGCGGCCCGTTCCTGTGGGTTGCGGCGATGTCGCTGCGGACCACGCCGGAGATCTTCGACAATCCCTACGCCCTGCCGATCCCCGCGCATTGGGGGAAGTTCATCGACGCATGGACCGTTTCAAAATATGGGACCTATTTCTGGAACAGCCTGATCGTGGTCGGTGGTGCCGTGATTCTCCTGACGATCATCGGATCCATGGCGGCGCACTGCCTGGCGCGTTACCGCTTCCGCGGCAACCGGGCGGTAAGGATCGCGATCCTCAGCGGCATGATTCTTCCGCCGCAGCTTCTCATCCTCTCGCTGTTCCAGATCCTCCTGCAATTCGGTCTCTATAACAGCCTGCCGGGCGTGATCATCGCCTATGTGTCGACACAGCTCGCGATGACCGTCTACATCCTGGAAGGCTTCTTCGCGCAATTGCCGCAAGACCTGTTCGATGCGGCGCGTATGGACGGCTATTCGGAGTTCCAGATCTTCTGGCGCATCACCTTGCCGATCGGGATGCCGGCCGTCTTCACGACCATCACGCTCAACTTCATCATCCTCTGGAACGAGTTCCTGTATGCGATCGTGCTCCTGACCGACGACGACAAGCGAACCCTGCCGCTGGGCATCATGCATTTTATGGGTGCACACCAGCTCGACGTCGGCATGATCGCGACCGGACTCATGATCTCGATCGCGCCGGTCATTCTCATCTATGCCTTCTTCTCCGATATCCTCATCAAGGGGATGACGGCAGGAGCCGTGCGGTAGCGGCAGCGCTCAACTGTATCATCCGGGGCCAGGAGCATTATGGCGGTCGTCGATATCGACAAACTCTGCAAGCACTACGAGGGCGCGGCCGAACCTTCCGTGAAGGACATGAGCCTTACCGTGGCGGATCGCGAGTTCATGGTGCTGCTCGGGCCGTCGGGCTGCGGCAAGTCCTCAGCGCTCAGGATGATCGCCGGCCTGGAAGCGATCTCTTCGGGAACCGTGTCGATCGACAAGCGGCCGATCAACAACCTGCCCGCCAAGGATCGCGACATCGCGATGGTGTTCCAGTCCTACGCGCTCTATCCGCACATGACCGTGGGCGAGAATCTCGCGTTCGGCCTGCGCCGGCGGAAGGTGGCCGCCGCGGAGATCGAACGGCGGGTGAAGGACGTGGCAGCCCGCCTCGGCCTTTCCGCCTTCCTGGCCCGAAAGCCCCATGCGCTGTCCGGCGGCCAGCGACAGCGGGTGGCGCTGGGCCGCGCCATCGTGCGCGACCCCAAGGTCTTCCTGTTCGACGAACCGCTCTCCAACCTCGACGCGGCGCTTCGCGTGACCACCCGGAACGAGCTCGTCAAGCAGCAGAGCGAGCTCGGCACGACGACGATCTACGTCACCCATGACCAGGTCGAGGCGATGACCATGGGGCATCGCATCTGCATCATGAATGGCGGGCACGTCGTGCAGATCGGCAAGCCGCTCGAGGTCTATCGCAATCCCGAGGACACGTTCGTCGCGCGGTTCCTCGGTAGCCCGCCGATGAACCTCCTGCCGGCACGCCTGGAGCCGCAGGGCGCCGGCTATATGGCGCGATCCGCCGAGGGAAGCTTCTCGGTCGACGGCTATGCGCCGGCCGTGCTGGCCCGCTACGCGAACGGACCGGTCGTGCTCGGCATCCGGCCGGAGGATATCTATGAAGGAGGCCCGGCTCGTTCACCGGGCGTCCGATTTCAGCCCATCGCGGCTTCCGTTGCGGCGGTGGAGCCCCTCGGCGCCGAGACGCATCTGATCCTGACGGCACGCACGGGGGAAGAAATCATCGCTCGCATCGGCCGCGAGACCGCGCTCAGGCCCGGCGAGCACACAGATCTTCTGCTCGATACGGCGGCGATCCATCTCTTCGACCCGGCAACCACCAAAGCCATTCCCAGGAGGGCATGACGTGAGCGAGCGTTCGAAGCCGGTTCCGGCCTCAGCGGGCGGCATCGTCGATTGCCACCTCCATATCGTCGACGCCGCTCGCTTCCCGTTCACGCCGGGCGTCGGCTATACGCCGCAGCCGGGCGAATCGGGAACTCGCGAGGAACTCGCTTCGGCCTTGTCCGCGGCCGGCGTGACGCGCGCCGTGCTGGTGCAGCCCAGCTGCTATGCGTTCGACAATGCGGCCATGCTTGACGCGATGGCCTCGTCGGCAGGCCGCTACAAGGGCATTGCGGTCGTCAACGGCGACGAGAGCGATCGCGCACTGGAGAAACTGGCGGAACGCGGTGTCGTCGGCGTGCGCTTCAATCTCGGAAGCTTCGATGGCGCCGCGCTCTCCCGCCCGGATGCCCCCGCGTTGCTTTCCCGGATCAAGGCGAGGGATTGGTTCGCGCAGGTTCATGCGCGCGACGACCAGTGGCGCGGTGTTGCACCGCTGCTGTTGACCAGCGGCGTCAAGATCGTCGTCGATCACTTCGGCATCGGCGATCCCGATGCCGGCCTCGACGCGCCGGGATTCCGGTCGGTCCTCGATCTTGGCCGCGGCGGACACGCAGTCCTCAAGCTGTCGGCGCCGTTTCGCATGGTGTCCGATCCGGATCGCTACGACCGGCTCGATGCGCATGTCGAAAGGCTCTTCCGGGCGTTCGGAGAGGATATGCGCATCTGGGGCTCCGATTGGCCCTTTCTCGCCATCGATCGGAAGCTTGCCTACGAGACCACGCTCGGCTTTCTGCGCCGCTGGCTTCCGGATGCGGCGGATCGCGACCGGGTCCTTTGGCGGAACCCATCGCGGTTGTTCGGATTCGCGGAGTAAGCAGCATGGCAAAGCCTGACCGGCAGGAACAATCCCATGCCGCGCGAAGCGGCGGCTCGCTTCGCATCGGGATGGTCGGTGCGGGAATGATCAGCCAACACCATCTCATCGCCTGGTCGCGGGAGCCGCGCGCCAGGGTCGTTGCCATTTGTGATCCCGTTCTCGAGAACGCGCGAGGTCGCGCCGAAGCCTTCGGGATTCCGGCCTGCTATTGCGACCTCGAAACGATGCTGGCCGAGCAGGTGCTGGACGCCGTCGATATCGCCTCCCCGCGCGAGACCCACGTGGCGCTCGTCGAGACGGCGGCGGCGAAGGGCATCGACGTGCTTTGCCAGAAGCCGCTCGCCCCGACACTTGGCGCCGGCATTGGCCTCGCGGAGCGGATCGCCGGCCGGATCCGCCTGATGGTGCACGAGAACTGGCGGTTTCGCCCCTGGTACCGGCAGATCAAGCGGTGGCTCGATAGCGATCGTGCGGGCGACCTGCTCCAGGTCGACATGGCCATGCTGTCCTCCGGTCTCCTTCCGGATTCCGCCGGGCGCCGCCCCATCCTTGAGCGCCAGCCCTTCATGGGCCGGGAACAGCGGCTGATGGTCGCCGAGGTCATGATCCATCATCTGGACGTGCTGCGTTGGCTGTTCGGCCCGCTGACGATCCTGGGCGCCAGAACCGCGCACACGGTTCCGGAGGTTGCCGGCGAGACGCTGGCGGCGATCTTCATGGAGACCGCGGCCGGCGTGCCGATCGTCCTGCGCGGGGCGATGGACGCGGCGGGTTATCCCGAAAAAACGCTGGACCGGCTCGAGATCGTCGGCAACAGGGCGAGTGCCCTGCTCGACGGCGTCGATATCCGCTTCATCGGCGCGGAGGCGCACCAGGAAAAATTCGATTTCGCCCGCGACTACCAGGCCAGCTTCGACCGAGTGATCGCGCATTTCGCGGATGGATTGATCCTCGGCACACCCTTCGAAACCGATGTCACCGACAATCTGGAGACCCTGCGCCTCGTCGAGGAGACCTACGCCATGGCCGAGCGAACCTCTCGCGGCAAGGCGGGTTTGCGATGACGACCGCCAGCTCTCCGATCGGCATGCCCAAGGACATGCTGGACACGCCGGCGCTTCTGGTCGATCTCGACGTGATGATGGCGAACGTCGCGCGGGTCGCATCGATCTGTCGTCGCAACGGTGTGCAATGGCGGCCGCATATCAAGGGTCAGAAGACGATCGCCATCGCACGGCAGGAACTGGCGGCGGGCGCCATCGGCATCACCTGCGCCAAGCTCGGCGAGGCGGAGGTGATGGCCTCGGCTGGCATCCGCAACATCCTCATCGCGAACCAGATCGTCAGCCCGATCAAAGTGCGCCGTCTGCTCGATCTGCTGGACCGCGCGGATCCGATCGTCGCCGTCGACAGCATCGAAAACCTCCATGAGCTCGCCGATGCCGCCAAGGCGCGCGGGCGCAGATTGAACGTCGTGATCGAGGTCGATGTCGGCATGAAACGCGCCGGCGTCGGTCCGGGTGAACCGGTCCTCGCTCTGGCGCGCGCGATCGCGGGGCGTCCGGAGATCGTGTTCCGCGGCGTGATGGGCTGGGAAAGCCACACCGTGACCATCGCCGATCCGGAACAGAAGCGGCTGGCCGTCGCCGGCGCCATCGCGCAATTGACGGCGAGCGCCGATTCCTGCCGACGGGCAGGCTTCGCCGTCGACATCGTGAGCTGCGGAGGGACCGGCACCTTTCCTTACTGTGCCGAGCAGCCTGGTGTGACCGAAGTGCAGGTCGGCGGCGCGGTCTTCTCCGACATGTACTATCGCACCAAGTTCCATGTCGATTTTCCCTGCGCGCTGACAGTGCTGGCCACCGTCACGAGCCGGCCGACACCGAACCGCATCGTTCTCGATGCCGGCAAGAAGGTGATGAGCAGCGACGCGGCCATGCCCATGCCTCTGGGGCTGCCGGAGATCAGCAGCCTGCGGCTTTCGGCCGAGCATATGACGATCGAGCTGCTGAACCCGAGCGACCGGCCCAGCATCGGGGACCGCATCGAGCTGATCGTCGGCTATTCCGACACCACCGTGCATTTGCACGACGAAATCGTGGGCATCCGGGACGGCAAGGTTGAGGCCGTCTGGCCCGTGGCGGCCCGGGGGAAGTCCAAATAGCGGGGCCGGCGGCTTTCTCGGCATTTGACTTTTCGGCTGGGGCTCCCCCTTACTAGAAGGAGGATCACCCCCGATTGCTGCCGATTGGCAGCCTGAAACGCCATGGATGCTGTCGATCGCGCCATCGCGAGGCTCGAGGCGCTGTCCGGCCAGGACATCCAGAAACGCAATATCGGCCCCCTTGCCGCTCATGTTCGCGGCAATCTTGCCCGGGCGGCAGAATCGATCGCCCGCCATCCCGCCCCCAGCATCGCGATCATCACCGGCTTCTTTCTCGAGCACGGGGAGCCGCCGAATTGCGAGACCGATGGTCCGCCGGGTGCGCTCATGCTGGCGGCGGGTTTCTCTTCTGTGGGGATTCCTTGCCGGGTCGCGACGGATGTCGCCAATGCGCAGGTTGTCCTCGCGACCCGAGCCGGTGCCGAGCTCGAGGGCGAGATTCCGCTCGATATCATCTCGATGCATGAAACGGGCGGCGACGGCGGCAAGCCGCTGCCCGATGTCGACCGCCTATGGCGGGCTATGCAGCCCGCCATCACGCACGTCATCGCCATCGAACGCTGCGGGCCGTCCCTCGACGGCGCGCCGCGCGATGCGCGCGGCGTGGACATCACGAACTACAATGCGCCGCTGGAACGGCTGTTCAACGGCGGGCCATGGACGACGATCGGTATCGGCGATCTCGGCAATGAAATCGGCATGGGCAGCCTTCCCCACGACCTGGTTGCCAAGAACATAGCGGGCGGCGACAAGCTCTGGTGCCATGTCGGCTGCGACTATCCCATCGTCGGCGGCGTCTCGAACTGGGCGGGCGCCGCGCTTCTGGGCGCGGTCGCCCTACTTTGGCCCGGGCCGGCCACGGGGATGCTGGACTCCATCAGGCCGGAATTCGGCAGGCGCCTGCTGGAAGCGGCGGTTCGCAATGGCGGTGCCGTGGCTTCGGACCGCGTTGGCGGCACGCCCCGCCCCCAGCTCTTCGTCGATGGCCAGCCCTGGTCCGTTCTCGAGCAGATCCACGAGGAGATCTACGACGCTTGCGTCCGGACAATGGAAATCCGTGATCCGGCAGGTCGCGAATAACGCGAGACGCGCAGGGACGACCTGGACGGCACGATATATGCCCTGGTCGAGCCTCAGGTCAGCCAGCTCGCGATCCGCTCGGCCACGAGCACGGTCGGAATGTTGGTATTGGCCCGGGGCAGCGCCGGCATGATCGAGGCGTCGGCGACATAGCCATCCTCGAGGCCGTGGATCTTCCCGCGCGCATCGACCACGGCGCCGGCGGCCGGATCGCTGCCCATGGCGCAACTGCCGGCCGGGTGCCAGTAATGGACGACCCGCGCCCGGATCCAGCCTTCCCGCGCGCGGCGGTCGCCCAGGATAGCGGCGTCGAACGGCGCTCCGAGCCATCGGGCGAGCGGCGTCTGGGATGCGAGCTGCCGGATGAGCTCGACGCCGTCGGCCAGCACGGCCAGATCGTGGCCTTCCGCGTCGCTCAGGTGGCGGTGCTCGATCAGCGGTGCCGCGGCCGGATCGACCGAGGCCAGCCGGAGCTGCCCGCGCGAGCGCGGCAGCAGGCCCGCCGCATAGATCTGCCAGCGCCAGGCATCGCTGCCATCGGCGACGCGCCCGCCCTCGGAGAAGAGATGGAGATCGAAGCTCTCCCGGGCCTGCCGCGAGCGCGCCTTGACGATGACGAGCTCTTCCGGCGTCCAATGGCTGCGCTCGAAGGCGGCGCTCGCCGCCTCGAGCTCCCGCGAGCCGGGAAAGGCCACGGCGACCGCCGGGTGATCCTGGAGATTGCGTCCCACCCCCGGCAAGGCATGCGCGACCCGGAGCCCGTGCGGCTCGATCAGCCGGGGATCGCCGATGCCCGAGCGCAGCAGGATCGCGGGTGAACCGTAGGCGCCGGCCGCGAGCACGGTGCGGCGGGCGCGCACCTCGTGCAGGGTCCCGTCGATGATCGCCTCGGCCCCGGCCACGCGGCCGCGCTCGAGGAGAAGGCGGTTGATCAAGGCGCTGCCCCGGATCGTCAGGCCGCGACGGTTGCGCACCGGATCGAGATAGGCGAAGGCCGTGTTCCAGCGGATGCCGCGCTGGTTGTTGACCGGGCAATAGGCGACCGCTTCGTCCTCGGCCATATCGTTCATGTCGGCCGAGGCTGCGAAGCCCGCGGCCCGCGCGGCGTCATGGACCGCCCGCTGATAGGGCGGAATCTCCTCCGCCTCGTAGCGCCTCACCTTGAGGCGCCGGTCGACCGCCTGCAGCAAAGGAAGGACCTCGCCGGCGCTCCAGCCGGCATTGCCGGCGGCGGCCCAGCCGTCATAGTCCCAGTGCGTGCCCCAGACAGCGCTGCAGCCGTTATGGGCGGAGCAGCCGCCGATGACGCGCGCGCGCTCATAGGCGACACGGCGCCCGGGCAGGAAGGGGCCGCTGTCATAGCCCCAATCATGCGAAACCGGGATGCGGCGCGCATCGAGCAGCTCGCGCGGCCAATGTCCCTCGTGCAGCGACCCGTAGTCGGGGCCGGCCTCCAGCAGCAGAATGGTGTCGCTTGATCGTTCGGCGATAAGCCCGGCAAGCGCGCATCCCGCGGTGCCGCCACCAAGGATGAGCGTATCCACATGCGCTGGCATCATGCCTGCAAGCCCCCTTCGACCTTCATGGTGTCGGGCCTTCTCCCGCGCATGGAGATGGACCGCCTCTTTAAGGCGGCGCCCGATGAAGAGACCCTAGCGGCTTGATGTTGTTAATTGAACCCCATCGAAAGTTTGAGCCAAGTTTCGCCGGTGCTTGTTTCAAACTGACGCGACGTGGTTAACCCGTCGCTCATCCGCGATCGCGCGCGGCTTGTGAAACGGTCTCACGGGCGCGCGGATACACGCCGGAAAGGGACGGCCATCGTGGTTAAGCGGATCGCGCGCGGCATCTTCACTGGCGGATCGACCAACAGACGCGCTGGCAAAAGGATGTAAGGCCAGAAGGCCAGTGTTATCGACAAGAGCCCGGGCGTCAGCGCGCGAGCGGCGCGACCAGCGGCTGGAACTCCTCGACCAGCTGCCGATAAAGCAGCCGCTTGAACGGGACGATGAGCGACGGCAGCTCGGCCATCGGCGCCCAGCGCCAGGTGGAGAATTCCGGATGGTCGGTGCCGGCGATGTCGATATCGCGATCCTCGCCGGTGAAGCGGAACGCGAACCATTTCTGCCGCTGGCCGCGGAATCGCCCGCGCCAGAGCCTGCCGGCGAGATCGCGCGGCAGATCGTAGCTGAGCCATTCCCGGCTCTCCGCGAGAAGCTGGGCGCGGTCGGTGCCGATCTCTTCCTTCATCTCGCGCCAGGCGGCGTCGATCGGCGTCTCGCCCTTGTCGATGCCGCCCTGGGGCATCTGCCAGGCATCGCTCGGCATGTCGATGCGCTGCGCCACGAAGACCGCCCCTTCGCCGTTCAGCAGCATGATGCCGACGCCGGGACGGTAGGGCAGCGCCTCGAAGGGATCGCCGAGGCGGGTCTCGCGTTTCCCGGTATCCTGGCCTTCGGCGCTCATGCCTTTTCCGCTTGCCGTTGCATCGCCATCTACTGCGCGCCCATCTTCGCCAGGGCGGAGGCGGGGGCCAGCACCAGGCCCTTGATCTCCAGGCTCTTGGCCCAGGCGGCCACGCGCTCGATCGTCACGGGATAGCCCTGGGCGAGGCCGAGCGCAAAGCCCTTTTCCCGCGAGGTGCGCTCGAGCTGCTGCAGCCTTCCGTCGATCGAGACCCGGCTCGCCTCGGCATCGATGAAGCGGGTGTTGTAGGTCCAGGGCAGCTCGATATTGGCGGCGATCTCGCCGACGACGCTGGTGGGCCCCGACCGGTTGTCGATATAGAGGTAGCCCCGCTCGGCCACCCGCGTCAGCACGGGACGGATCAGCCGCGCATTGGCCTGGAATTTGGACCCCATATTGGCGACGAGACCGGCGACGCCGTCGCTGCGCGCCATGACCCAGTCGAGCCGCTTCAGGTTCTCGGCGGGCGAGAGGCTGGAGAGCAGGGCCTGCGGACCCGGATCGTCGGCGGGATAATTGAGCGGCTCCATCGGCAGCTCGAGCAGCACCTCATGGCCGGCGGCGCGGGCCTTGGCGATCCAGCCCTGCAAATCCCCCGAATAGGGGCTGAAGGCGAGCGTCACCTCGGGCGGCAGCTGGTCGATGGCCGCCTGGGTCTGGGCCGCGGTCAGGCCGAGACCCGTGACCACCAGCGCCACGCGCGGGCGGGGATCGTCGGCGGGAAAGGGTCGCGCGAACTTCTTCCAGGCCGGCTCGCTGCCGGCGGGTGAAGCGGAGGGCGAGGCCGATGCGGTCTGGGTCGTTGCCGGCGCGTTGACCGCTTCGGCGGTGGCGGCGGCTCCCAGCGATGCGGCCGGTGCCGTGCCGACGGCGGACGCATCTGCTGCCGGCGCGGCCGAAGCGGCAACGGCCGGCGCGGCCTGGGCGCTGTCGGGAGCGGTTTCGACCGCAGCGCTGGCCGGCGCGGCCGGGGGCGATGGCGGTTTCGTCCGAGGCAACGGGATCGGCAGCGCCGTGATCGCCGCCGTTTCCTCCGTCGCCGCGGGCGCCGTGTTTTCAGTGGCGGCCGGGGATGGCGAGGATTCGACGCTCGCCGTTTCCACAGGCGGGGTGGCCGCGGGCGTTTCGGTGTCGGTCACCGCGGCCGGCGGCGCGGTCTCGGTGGTCGGGGCGGGTTCGGCCGCCGGTGCCGCCGCAACCTCGGCGGGCGGGGTCGCTGGCTCCGCCGTCGCGGGCGCCTCGGCCGGGGCCGGGGGCGCTTCGACCGTGGCCGGTTCCGCGGTGCCGACCGGCGTCGGCGTGGCGGTGGGGACGACGGGTTCCGCCGGAGGCGTGCTGGCGATCTCCGCCGGCTGCGTGCTGGCCGGCGCGGAGCCTGCGGGCGGTGCGGTATCCGTCGCCGTCGTTGCCGGCGTTGTCGTCGCGTCCGGGGTCGGGGCGGGCGGCGTGGCTTCCGCCGGACTTTCCGTCGGCGTTGTCGCTGCGGGTGCTTCGCTGCCGCTTTCGGCAGGTGTAGCCGTCGCGTCGCCGGTCTCGGTGCCGGCGGTCGGCGCTTGGGTCGAAGCGGTGCTGTCGGGAGCGGCTTCGCCGGGTGTCAGGGCTTCGGCCGGAATCTCCACCACCGCGGCGGGCGGCTGCTCCATCAGTTCCTGGAGCTTGTGCGTCCGCTGCAGCCAGAGGGTGCCGCCGCCCGCGGCGATCAGGAGCAGCATGGCCAACAGAACGAAGAAGCGCCCGGCCCGTCGCGGCCTCGGCGGGGGCCCCTCCTCTGATGCGGGCGTCACCACCGTTTCGCCGGCCCGCTTTCCGCGACGACGCGGCGAAGGCGCGATTGTCGTTGGATCGCGCGCTTCGCCGTCGTCATGCGTTGCCGCCTCAGTTGGACTTCTGCGCCTGGATCAGCGCCAGCCCGCGCAGCAGGTCGAGAGCGCGGCCCAGCTGGTAATCCTGGGCCACGTCGCCTTCGCCGGGCGCCGGCGTCTGTGCCGGGGTGGCGCCGGCCGGCGGCGTCGTGCTGGACGAGCCGCCGCCGGAGGGCGGGGTCTGGTTCTGGTTCTGGTTTTGATTCTGGTCCTGGTTCTGGTTCTGGTTTTGGTTCTGGCCCTGATCGGGCTTGAGCCCGTCATTGTTCAAGGCGCCGCGCAGCTCGGATTCGTGATGCTCGACCTGGCCGGGGATCTCCTCGACCTTGGCCTGGCGGACCTCGATGTCGGGCACGATGCCGGTGCCCTGGATCGAGCGGCCGGACGGCGTGTAGTAGCGCGCCGTCGTCAGGCGGATCGCGCCATGGCCCGGCAGCGGGATGATGGTCTGGACCGAGCCTTTGCCGAAGGAGGTCGTGCCCATCAGGATCGCGCGATGGTGATCCTGGAGCGCGCCCGCCACGATCTCCGAGGCCGAGGCCGAGCCGCTGTTGATGAGCACCACCATCGGCAGGCCGCCGGTGATGTCGCCCGGCGTGGCGTTGAAGCGCTGGGCGGCCTTGGGATCGCGGCCGCGGGTCGAGACGATCTCGCCCTGGTCGATGAAATCGTCGGAGACGGCGATCGCCTGGTCGAGCAGGCCGCCCGGGTTGTTGCGCAGATCGAGCACCAGGCCGATCAGCTTGTTGTTGGACTGCTGCTTCAGCTTGTCGATCGCGGCCTTGAGGCCGACATCGGTCTGCTCGCTGAAGCTGGTGATGCGCACATAGCCGATATCGTTGCCCTCGAGGCGCGAGCGCACCGACTGGATCTTGATGACGGCGCGCTTGAGCGTCACGTCGAAGGGATCGCCCTGGCCACGCTGGATCGTGAGCTTGATCGGCGAATCCACCGGCCCGCGCATCTTGTCGACCGCCTGCGACAGGGTCAGGCCCATCACCGGCTCGCCGTCGATCTGGACGATATAGTCGCCCGGCTGCAGCCCGGCCTTGAAGGCCGGCGTGTCGTCGATGGGCGAGACCACGCGCACCACGCCGTTCTCCATCGTGACCTCGATGCCGAGGCCGCCGAACTCGCCCTTGGTCTGGACCTGCATGTCCTCGAAGCTCTGCGGGTCCATGTAGCTCGAATGCGGATCGAGCGAGCTCAGCATGCCGTTGATGGCAGCTTCCACCAGCTCCTTGTCGCCGACCTCCTCCACATAGGAGGAGCGCACCCGCTCGAACACGTCGCCGAAGAGGTTGAGTTGCCGGTAGGTCTCGGAAGTGTCGTCCGAGCCGGCGGGGAAGGAGTAGAAGCAGACGGCGAGTGCCGCTGCCGCTGCCAAGCGCAGGGTGCGAGTCATGCGGGGTTTGTCCATTCTAGTTGTCGCGGATGCCCAGCCACGGCGCGGGGTCGATCGGTTGTCCACCACGCCGCAGCTCCACATAGAGTTTAGGGCCGCCGCTCGCGACGGGCCCCATCTGACCGACCGGTTCGCCCTCCTTGACCCATTGACCGAGCGTCACATCGATACGGCCCAGGCCGGCGAGCAGACTATGGTATCCGCCCGCATGTTCGATGATCAAGATTGCGCCATAACCCCGGAACGGTCCCTTAAAGACCACCTGGCCGTCATAGGGGGCCACCACCTGCGCTTCGCTACGTGTCTGGAATGTAACGCCCTGGCTCTTGCCGCCGCTGTCCAGCGGGTCGCCGAAGGCCGCCAGGACGGCGCCGGCGGCCGGGAGGGCGATGGCCTGAGGCGGGTCGGGAAAGGGGCGCTGGCCCGTGGCGCCCGGCAAGGCCGCCAGCTGGGTTTCGTCGGCGGCGTCCGTCACGGGCTTGGTGGGCGGCCGCAGGGTCGCGAGCCGGGCGAGCAGGTCGCGCAGATCCTTGGCCTCGGCCGCCAGCTTTTCCACGCGCTTGGCGGCCGCAGCCTGCTCCGCACCGGTCTTGGCGGCGAGCGCCTGGCGCGCCTCGACCATCTTGGCAATGTCACGATTCTCGTCGGCGAGGCTGGCATTCTCGGCCTCGATCGCCGTCTTGCGCTCGGCAATCTCCCGCTTGAGCCGCTCGAGCTCGGTGAGCGAGCCGCTGAGATCGGCCATCCGCGTCTTGAGCGCAGGGACGGCACTGCCCAGGAGCAGCGCGCCGCGCAGGCGGTCCAGCGGGCGTTCGGCGCCGATCAGCAATGCCGCCGGCGGCTGGAGGGCGAGCCAGCCCAGGGCGGCGAGGCTGGCATCCATCTGCTTGCGGCGCCCCGCCAGCTCGGCCTCCTTGGTGTCGAGATTCTCCTCGAGCGTCGCCAGCGTGCCGCTGATCTCGTCGAGGCCGGTCTCGAGCTCCTGGGCCCGCTTGGCGGCCGCCACCATCCGGTCCTGCAGCGCCGCGATCTCCTGCGCCAGCTTGGTCTGCTGCTGCTGCAACGCCTCGATCTTGGCGCGGTCGCGCTCCAGCGCCTGCTCGACCTGCTGCAGCTGGCCCTGATCCTGCGCTTGCGTCGGCGCGCTCGCTGCCGAATCCGAATCCTGCGCCCAGCCGGGCAGGATCGGGGCTCCGGCCAGCGCGATCAACGGGACAACCAGAATCCAATGAAAGGGCCCGAGCCTCGTCACTCGCCGACGCGCCGCTCCCGTTGGGCCTGGGCCGCTTGCGACCGGGCCTGGCGGATGAGCGAATGGCCCGTCATCTCCTTCGGTGCCGGCAACCCCATCACCTGAAGCAGGGTGGGCGCCACATCCGCGAGCTTGCCGTCGGCCAGCGCCGCGGCATCGGCGGGGCCGTTCACCAGCATCGCCGGCACGCGGTTGAGCGTGTGGGCGGTGTGGGGCTGGTTGGTCTCGGGGTCGAACATCATCTCGGCATTGCCGTGGTCGGCCGTGATCAGCATCGTGCCGCCGGCCCGGCGCAGCGCCTCGTCGATCCGACCGATGCAGCGATCCACGGCCTCGACCGCCTTGATGGCGGCGTCGAGCTTGCCGGTATGGCCGACCATGTCGGTGTTGGCGAAATTGACCACGATGAAATCGTATTTGCCGCTGTCGATCGCGGCCACCAGCTTGTCCGTCACCTCGTAGGCCGACATCTCGGGCTGGAGATCGTAGGTCGCGACCTTGGGCGACGGCACGAGGATGCGGTCCTCGCCGGGGAACACGGTCTCCTCGCCGCCGTTAAAGAAGAAGGTGACGTGCGCGTACTTCTCGGTCTCGGCGATGCGCAGCTGCTTCAGTCCCGCTTTCGCGACCAGCTCGCCGATGCTGTTGGAAACGGTCTGCGCCGCGAACAGCGCCGGCAGCAGCTTGTTGAGCGCGTCCGAATATTCGACGAGGCCGGCGGCAGCGGCGAACGTGACGATGCGCCGGCGTGCGAACCCGTCGAAGGCGGGATCCAGCAGCGCGTGCAGGATCTCGCGGGCGCGGTCGGCGCGGAAGTTGCCCATCAGCACGCCGTCGCCATCGCGCATGCCGGCATAGTCGCCGATCACGGTCGGGGCCACGAACTCGTCGGTCGCCTTGCGCTCATAGCTCTGGGCCACGGCCGCGTCGGCGCTGCGGGCATGCTCGCCTTGCGCCAGAACCATCGCGTCATAGGCCTTCTCGATGCGCTCCCAGCGCTTGTCGCGATCCATCGCGTAGAAGCGCCCGCTCACCGTCGCTGTGGCGATGGCCGCCCCGGATTTCAGCGATTTCTGGAAATCGGCGAGCTGGCCGCGCGCGCTCGAGGGCGGCGTGTCGCGCCCGTCGAGGAAGGCGTGGATCGCGACCTTGACGCCGGCGCCGGCGACGATGTTGGCCAGGGCCGCGATATGCGCCTGATGGCTGTGCACGCCGCCGGGCGAGACCAGCCCCATGAGATGGCAGGTGCCGCCGCTCGCCTTGAGCTTGGCGGCGAAATCGAGCAGCACCTTGTTCTTCGCCAGCGACCCGTTGGCCACGGCCTGATCGATGCGCGGCAGGTCCTGCATCACCACGCGGCCGCCGCCGATATTCATATGCCCGACCTCGGAATTGCCCATCTGCCCCAGCGGCAGGCCGACCGAGCTTTCCGAGGCGTCGAGGAAGGACATCGGCGAGCTCTTGGCCAGGCGGTCGAGGTTGGGGGTGCTCGCCTGCCAGATCGCGTTGTCCGGCTGGGCCGGCTCGGGGCGATGGCCCCAGCCATCGAGGATGCAGAGCAGGACGGGGCGGGGACGGGCGGGAGGTTTATCGGTCATCGTTTGGGAGTCTGTCTCTCACGAAGCAGAAGGGGACGCCGGCTCAACTCCCGGGCGGCTTGACCCGGCGCAGGGTCAGGGCCCGGTCCCAAAGCCCGCCGGTATCGCCCAGGATGAGGGCCCGGATCGCGTCGGACTCCGCCGTAATATGGTCCGTCGGGGCGCCATTGGCATCCTTGAGGCCGGCGATTTTCCCGCTGGCGATCGCCTTGTGGACCACATCCTCCTTCATCAGGCTGACGGTCAGGACATCGTCGAGCGAGCGGTCGTAAGCGACGAAGAAATAGGGCTCGCCCGCCGCCTTCTTGCAGTCCTCGACCGGGCCTATCAGGTTGATGAAATACCGCTTCTCGAGCCGGCTCAGATGGCCGCAATAATGGTCGATCGAGCCGCTCTTGTCCTTCTCGAAACCGACCGTGATCACCTCCACGGAGCCCGGCGGGCTGTCGGCCGGCTGGAACACATGGACGAAGATCGCCCCGTCGTCACCGGTGGCGCCCCAACTGCCCAGTATCTCGGGGTCGATGGCGTCGGCGCTGGGGGGCGCGATCGGGTTCTTGGAATCGATCAGGCAGCCGGTCAGGAACAGCGCCAGCCCAACGGCCAGCCAGCGGGCGGCGGCAGGCCGGTGGCGCCGGCCCGGCGCGGGATTCGCGAGCATCTATCCTCTCCTGAGGTTGGGCTCCTGGAGGCCGAATCGAGCAGCAAATTAAGGGCTTTTCATGACCGGTGATAGGGGTGGCCGGCAAGGATCTGCTGGGCCCGGTAAAGCTGCTCCATCAGCATTCCCCGCACCAGGAGATGCGGCCAGGTCATGGCGCCCAGCGCCAGCTTGAGGTCGGCCGCCTCGAGGACGGCGCTGCCATGGCCGGCGGCCCCGCCGATCAGGAAGGCGATCGTGGCACGGCCCTCGTCCCGCCATTTCCCGATCCGGCCCGCGAAGGCCTCGCTGCCGAGATTCTGCCCCTTTTCGTCCAGGGCCACGGTCACCAGCCCGCCGCTTCCACGCGGCAGCGCCGCCAGCAGCAGCTCGGCCTCGCGCGCCTTGAGCTGGGCTTCCGGCAGCGCCCGCTTCTCCTCGACCTCCTTGAGCTCGACGGGCCAGGTCAGGCGCTGCCGGTAATCCTCGAACAAGTCGCGGGTGGGACCTGCCTTCCAGCGTCCGACGGCGCCGATCAGGATGCGCATGGAGAGGGGCTAGTAGCCGTCCGGGTTGCCGGGGAACCAGCCGAGGATGCGGCCATGACCCTGATAGCCCATCAGGCGGCGGATGGGCTCGGGGTAGGAATCGGCAACCTCGCGCGGGATCGAGAGATAATGGTTCTCCTCCTGCCGCAGCCAGCCGAGGCTGTAGGTGTTGACCAGCCCCATGCGCGGACGGTTGCTGCGGTTGGCGCCGCCGCCATGCCAGGTCGAGCCCATATAGATCACGGCCGATCCCTTCGGCATCACGGCCTGGACCGTCGGCTCATCCTGCGGCAGGCGCGGCTCCTTCCAGCGGTTGCTGCCGAGGATGACGTGCGTGCCGCCGTTCTCGAGGGTGAAATCGTCGAGCGCCCAATTGACCCCGATCTGCCATTCCATGCCGGGCATCCGGATCGGGTAGATACCGTCGTCGCGATGCAGGCGCTGCTGCGATTCCTCCGGCCAGATCTCGATCCCGGTGCAGCTCCCGATCCGGTAGTTGATGCAATGGGGCAGCAGGATCGCGTCGGCGATTTCGAGGATGCGCGGATGGGCGATGAGCTCGGCCGAGCGGCGCGAGCGCTTGAGGATGCTGGAGATACGCAGCGTCTTGTAGCCGTTGAAGTCGCTCTGCGCCTTCTGGCCGATGCGGTCGAAGTGCGGCCGCAACTCGGAGGCGACCGCATCGGCGAGCTCGGTCGACGCCAGCTCGCGCAGGATGACCGCGCCATCCTCGCGCAGCGCGGCGATGAGCTCGGACGAGGCGACCGAAGGGGCGAAGCTTTTCAGGGTCATGGAGGGCTCTCGATGGTTGCCGCCTCAGTCTAGCCGAGCCGGCCGCCGGCGCCCAACGGCGCTATGGGCGAGGGACGGGTCGTGACGCTACTCTATGCGCCGGTGGTCGGCGGTGTCGCCGCGGGGGAGTGATCGGGATGGCGATGACGGGACGACCAGCATTGGCCGTTTCGGTGCTTGTGGCCTGCCTGCTGGCGGGGCCGGCGGGGTGTGGGCTGTTCGGCCCGGCCCATGGCGCGCCCGACCCGCAGGCGGACGTGATCATCGATATGGGCTTCCACCGCTTCAAGCCCACCGATGTCACGATCCATGCCGGCCAGATCGTCGAATGGCGCAATATCTCGCTTGTGACCCACACCATCACGGACGATCCGGCGCTGGCCGATTTTCATGCCGACGCGCTCCTGCCGCCGGGGGTGATGCCCTTCGATTCCGGCGACGTGCCGGCCGGCGAGGTCTTCCTCTTCAAGTTCCCGGCGCCCGGCACCTATCGCTATTTCTGCAAGCATCACGAACGGCACGGCATGCTGGGCACCATCACGGTGCTGCCGGCGCCGTGACCTTAACCCTATGATTAGTCAGGGTTTTCGCGTCAAATCAGCCGCGCGGCGCGGTGGCCCTCATAGCCGGCCTCGAACAGCGAGCGCGGGGCCGCCGCATCGCCCACGAGATGGATCTCGGCGACCTTGTCCCGCAGCGCCGCCGCGAGATCGTCCTCCCGCCGCTTGGCGCCGACCAGCACCACGGCCGTGACATCGCCGATCTCCGTCTCCTCGTTGCTGAAGATGTTGAACAACGTGACCCGGCGGTCGCCGATTTCCTTGAGGTAGTGATTGGGCCGCAAGGTCACGCCCTGCGCATAGAGCCGGGTCAGAACCCAGGCGAACTGGCCGCTGCCCTGCAGCCGCGGCGCCACGAGCTGCCATCGCGTGACGATATCGACCTTCGCGCCACCGGTGGCGAGCCGTTCGGCAATGCCGGCGGCGGTGGATTGCCCTTCTTCATCGAGAACGATCACGCGGTCTCCGCATTCGGCCTCTGCTTCGAGGATCTGTTCCGGGGTGAAGACGAAGGGCCGGTCCCAGCCCGGAATCGGCGCGGCGATGAAGCCGGTGACGCCCGTCCGCTCGAACCGGGCGCCGGTGGCGATGACGACGGCATCGGGTTGCAGGGCGGCGATCGCATCCGCGCGGGCTTCCTCGTTCAGATGCAGCGCCACGCCGAGATCGCCAAGCTCGCGCTCATACCAGCGTAAGACGTCGTCCACCACCTCGCGGCCGGGAAGCGTCGCCATCAGGCTCTGCGCGCCGCCGATATGATCCCGCCGGTCGATCAGCCGGACCTCGTGACCGCGCAGCGCCGCGACCCGCGCCGCCTCCAGCCCGGCCGGCCCGGCGCCGATCACGACGACGCGCTTGCGGGGTACGGCGGCGGCGAAGCTTTGCACGCCCCAGGCGGCCTCGCGGCCGGTGGCGGGGTTGATGACGCAGGCGACGCCCGAAAGGATGCCCTCCAGGCAGTGATTGCAGGCGATGCAGGGCCTGATCTTCTCGGGCCGCCCGGCCTGCGCCAGCCGCGCGAACTCAGGCTCGGCGATATGGGCGCGCGCGGCGCCCACCATGTCCATCTTGCCTTCGGCGACGAGGCGCTCGGCATCGGCCGGATCGTTCATGCGGCCCGGGCAGCCCAGCACCACCGCGCGGTTGATGGCGGGCCGCACCGCCGCGATGAAATCCTCGGCCGGCAGCTTCGGCACATAGGAGCCGGCGATCATCAGCGGCGCCGTGTGCATGGTGCCGATATCGAGATCGAGGAAATCCACGAGGCCCGTCTCGTCCAGCCGCCGGGCGACATCGGCGCAGTCCTCGTCGCTCAGGCCGCCGGGCAGGAGCTCGTCGGTGTTGAGGCGGAATCCGACCGCCAGCGACGGCCCGACTGCGCCGCGCACGGCTTCGAGCAGCTCGAAAGCGAAACGCAGGCGCTTCTGGGCGCTGCCGCCATAAGCGTCGTCGCGCTTGTTGTAGAAGGGCGAGAGGAACTGCTCGACCAGCGCGCTGTGGGCGCCCTGGATCTCGATGCCGTCATAGCCGGCGGCCTTGGCGTTTCGCGCCGACTGGGCGAAGCCGTCGACGATCGAGCGGATCTCCTCGATGCTTGCGGCGCGGGGGATGGCATAGGCCTCGACCGCCGGCACATCGGATGCCGACAGCAGCGGCCGTTTCGGGCCGCCGGGATGCCAGCGCGGGTCGGCATGGTGGCCGCCATGCCAGAGCTGGAGGAAGAGCTTGGCGCCGTGGCGGTGGACGGCCTCGGCCACGCGCGCGAAATGCGGCACGTTCTTCTCCGCGAAGGCCGCGGCCACGGTCGCCGTCTGGTAGCCGAAGGCCGAGCCCTGGGAGCTCGGATGGGGCACAGTCGATTCCTGGATGATGAGACCGATACCGCCGCGCGCCCGCTCCTCGTAGTAGGCGATATGCCGGTCGGAGGGGATGCTGTAGCCGGGCATCTCGGGGTCGGGAACGGCATAGCCCAGCCCATGCGCCGTCATATAGAGGCGGTTGCGGATCTCGACGGCGCCGATGCGGATCGGCTGGAAGAGATGCGGGTAGGCGATATCGGCCATGGGATCCGTCCTGGCAGAGGAAGGCGGAAGGGGCGCAGGCCGCCGGCTACTCGGCGGCCTTCTGCGCCAGCTTCAGCCTGAAATTCTCGATCGTCTGGGCGATCATCTGTTTCTGGGTGGTGCGCGAGATCAGATCGACGATGGGCGCCAGCCGCCCGGTGACCTCGGCCTCGACCGCGACCCGGCAGACCGTCACCGCCGGCTCCGTCGCGCTCAGCTCGATCCGGCCGCGGACCTGGACGTTCTTGCCCTGGCTCGCGAAGGCGAGCAGACGCGGCGGCTGGCGTTCCGTGACCTGGCCCTGCAGGGTCAGGGTCTGGGCGATCATGCCGGCGCGGACCTCGACCTTCCATTCGGAGCGGTCCTCGTCCAGCATCGTCACGTCCTTGACGCCGGCCAGCACATAGCCGAACTCGCCGATATTGCCGACCGCGCGATAGACCTCGTCGATCGGCAGGGCGACGTCGAAACTGATATCGAGGGTCTGCAAATCCGTTGCTTTCGTTGAAAGGCACTGTCCGGCGCCGAGGGTGGAACTTGCCCCCGGCACCGGACCGGCCCCGCCTCACTGCGTCTCGACTTCCTTGTTCCAGCGCTCGGTCCAGGCCGGGCGCTGCTGGCCCAGCAGCGTCCAGTCCATCGACACCATGTTGTCGCCGGAGCCCTCGGGCGAGGCGATGATCGCCGCCATGTCGGACGGCAGCTGCGCCTTCTTGTTGACGGGCATCCAGCCGAGCTTCTTGGCCATCAGCTCCTGCGCCTCGGCGCCGATCAGGTAGTTCAGGAACTTGTCGGCGAGATCGGCATGCTTGGCGCCGGCCACCACCGCGGCGGCCGTCTGGATCGCCGTGGTGCCTTCCTTCGGGAACACGAACTTCAACGGGAACTGGGTGCGTTGGACATAGGAATAGGTCTCGCTGTCGGTCCAGACGCCGACCCAGGCCTCGCCCTGCTGGAAATAGGGCGTGAGATCGGCCGTCGTGTCATAGGTGAAGACATTCGGACGGATCTTCTGCATCTCGGCGAAGCCGGGATCGATGTTCTTCTCGTCGCCGCCATTGGCCCGCGCCAGCATGGTCAGCAGGATCGGCGTGTAGCTGATCGAGATCGAGTTGACGACGACATGGCCCTTGAGATCGGGACGCGCCAGGTCGTTCCAGCTCTCGAGCGGCGGCAGGCTGCGCTTCTTGAACTCGTCGGGATTGTAGGCGAGGCCGAAGCGGAACAGGCCCCAGCCCAGCCCGATCCCGTCCGGCAGCTTGGAGACCTCCTGGATGTCCTTGAGATTGGTGAGCTTGGCGGGATCGGTCGCCTGCAGCAGCCCCATGCCGCGCGCCTGGACCATCGGACCGTCATCGATGCAGGCCACGTCGATCTGGGGATCGCTCTTCTGGGCCTGGAGCTTGGCGATGGTGCCGGGCGAGTTGCCGGTGAGATAGGTGACCTTGGCGTCGAACTGCTTCTCGAAGCGCGGGATGATCTCCTCGCGGAAGAAGGTCTCGGGCGCGCCCGGATAGCAGGCGAGCACCAGCGGCGTTGCCGCTTGCGAAGACGTTGCGTCCGCGGCGGCGCCGATGACGGCCAATGCGGCCGCGGAGAGCAGCGTCGCGAGCTCGGTCTTGATCGATCGTTTCATGATGGCCTCCCTTGTTTGCCTCTTGGTGGTTCACGTCTCTGATGTGCGATCAGGCTTCTTTTGTCGCCGGCTTGCCGGATTGGCCGGTGCCGCCCAGCAGGCGTTCGAATCGCATCACGCTGGCGCTGGCGACCAGCACGATGAGGGTCACGATGACGAGACCCGAGGAGATCGCGGTCAGCTCGGGATTGAGCGGGGAATAGCGCAGCGCATCGAAGATGCGCACCGGCAGCGTCACCATCTCCGGCGCGTTGAGGAACACGGAGACGGCCGCGTCGCCGAACGAGACCAGGAAGGCGAGGCCCCATCCGGCGACGACGCTCCAGAGAATGAGCGGCAGGGTCACCTTGCGCAGGGCCCGCGAGGGCGTGGCGCCGAGGCTGCGCGCGGCGAGCTCGAGCGTCGGATCGAGGCTCCTGAGGCCCGTGAGGATCAGGGCGACGGCATAGGGCGTCACCAGCACCACATGGCCGGCGAGGAGCCCGAGCAGACTGCTGCCGAAGCCCATCTGCGTGTAGGCCTGCAGGAAGGCGAAGCCCAGCACGACCGAGGGCAGCATCATCGGCGAGACCACGAGCAGCCAGAGCAGATGATTGAGCCGCGTCTTGTGGCGCACCATCGCCAGCGCCACCAGCAGGCCCAGCGCGGCGGCGATCGTCGCGGCCAGGGCCGCGATCGCGAGGCTGAGCCCGAAGGAGCCCAGCATCTCGGGCCGGTCGAACATCCGCAGATACCATTGGAAGGTGATGCCCTGCGGCGGGAAGACGACATACTGCGTCGTCGTCAGCGATCCCGCCGTGATGGCGAGCACCGGCGCCACGAGGAAGATCACGGCGAGGATGATGTAGAGCTGGAGCATCAGGCTGCCCAGCGGCCCCGCGATCCGGTCTGCGATCTGGCGCGCCATCTCTCAGGCCTCCGCCGCCCGGGCGGCCTGGCGGATCTCGCGCTCGCGCCACCAGCGGGCCAAGGCCGTGCTGGCGCTGAAGACGCCGGTAGTCGAGAGCAGCAGGATGATCGACATGCAGCCGGCGAAGGGCCAGTTGAGCAGCGCCATGGTCTGCTCATAGATCAGCTCCGACATGACCTTGACCTGCGGGCCCGCGATCAGCGCGGGCACCGCATAGGCGCTCATGCTCAAGGAGAAGACGAGAAGGCAGCCGGTGCCGATGCCGGGCAGGCTCAGCGGCAGGATCACGGCCCGGAAGGAACGCCAGCCGCTGGCGCCGAGGCTGCGCGCGGCGAGGACCAGGTTCCAATCGACATTCTGCAGCGAGGCCGAGATGGACAGCACCATGAAGGCGGCCAGCACCTCCACCAGCCCCACCACGAGCGTGAAGGCGGTATAGATCAGCTTGATCGGCTCGTCGGTGATTCCGAGCGCGATCAGGAGCTCGTTCACGAGCCCCTTGCTGCCGAGCAGCACGAGCCAGCCATAGGCGACCACGACGGGGCTGGTCACCAGCGGTATCAGGAGGATGATGATCAGCGCCAGCCGCAGCCGGCCGCGGTTGCGCACCAGGAAATAGGCGACCGGATAGCTCGCGATCGCCGTGACGACGGTGACGATGAGGCTGAGCTTCACCGTCCGCCAGAGCACGCCGAGATAGAAGCTGTCGGTGAGGAACTTCACATAGAAGTCGGGCGCCAGCGCGGGGATGACGCCGGTGATGGGGTCGAACCGGTCGAGGCTGCTGCGCAGGATCTGCAGCATCGGCCAGGCATAGATGACCGCGAAGATCGCCGCCGGCAGGGCCGCCCGCTTCAGCCATCGGAACAGCTCGGAGGAGGCGCCGGCGCGGGTCATCGGTTGGCGATCTCCCGGAAGACCAGGAGATCGGCGCGGTTCCATTCCAGCGCGACCGCGTCGCCCGGCATCAGCGGCAAGGCCGTTTCATTGAGGCGCCAGGCGGTGATCGATTGCGGCCCGAGCTTGAGACGGTATTCGGTCCGGTGGCCCAGATACTGGACACGCTCGATCGTGGCGCGGGCGCGCTCATGATCGGGCGAGCCGGATGCGCCGTTCGCCGGCAGGACCCTGATCTTCTCGGGCCGGATCAGGGCCTGCACCGGGCCGTCCTGCAGGCCGCGCCGTTCGAGCCGCCCGAGGCCTGGAATCTCCACCATGCCGCCGGCGGCCTGCCCGGCGAAGAGATTGGATTCGCCGACGAAGCGCGCGACGAACAGGCTGCGCGGCCGCTCATAGATGTCGGTCGGGCCGCCCACCTGCTCGATGGCGCCGCCCTGCATGACCGCGATCCGGTCGGCGATCGCCATGGCTTCTTCCTGGTCGTGGGTCACCATGACCGTGGCGATGCGAAGCTGCTGCAGGAGATCGAGAAGCTCGCCGCGCATCTCCTGGCGCAGGCGGGCGTCGAGGTTGCTGAAGGGTTCGTCGAGCAGCAGCAGGCTCGGCTTGATGACGACGGCACGCGCGAAGGCGATGCGCTGCTGCTCGCCGCCCGACAGCATCGAAGGCCGCTTGCCGCCGGCCTTGGGCAGACGGACCAGCTCCAGCGCTTCGGTCACGCGCTTGCGGATCTCGCTTTCGGCGATGTTGCGCATCCGCAGGCCGAAGGCGACGTTGTCGTAGATCGTCAGATGCGGGAACAGGGCGTAGTTCTGGAAGAGGATGCCGATATTGCGGCCCTCCGGCGGCACGCCCTCCATGTCGCGGCCGTCGATGCGCACCCCGCCGCTGTCGGGCTGAATGAAGCCGGCGATGACGCGCAGGCTCGTCGTCTTGCCGCAGCCGGAAGGGCCCAGCAGGCAGAGGCGTTCGCCGGCGGCGACCTCGAAGGAAACGTCCCGCAGCGCCGTATACTCGCCGAACCGCACGACCAGATTCCGCGCCTCGAGATAGGCGCTGCCAGGGGCCGCGGTTTCGTTGTGCCGATCGATGCGGGAGGTCATCGCCTGCGATGTCACCGGTCAGTGGGCTCCATAGTTGGAGCCGCGTCTGGCATCGCGGCCGCCTTCGCGGACCTCTTTCGCCGCGGCCGCGAGGTCGCGCAGCAGGTCGTCCACGACCGGAACATGGATCGGCGTGATGACGAGATGCAGGGTCCTGGGCTCGGTCGCTTGGCGGTGGATGTGCCAGCCGCGCTCGGCCATGGCCTCGCCGATGGCCCAGATGTCGGAATCCTCGCTGGTGAAGCCGAACACATACATGGCGGGCTTGCCCAGCACGCGAAGACCCGGGATGCGCTCGATGCCGGCCTGCAGCTTGCGGGTCGCGTCGAGCATCGCGCGCGTCATGCGCAGATAGCCCTCCTCGCCGAAGTGATGGAGGATCGCCCAGGCCGAGGCGACCACGGCGCCGGGCCTCGAGCCCGCCATGGTCGGCGTGCGATAGGGGCCGGCGCTCCAGGCGTCGAGGATGAATTTCGCGCGCTCCTGCGTGGCAGCGTCGCGATAGAGGATGAGCGAGCTGCCGCGCTCGCCGAACCCGTATTTGTGGATGTCGGCCGAGATGGTCGAGACCCCGGGCAGGCTGAAATCGAAGGGCGGGATCGGCTCGCCCAGGCGGCGCAGGAAGGGCAGGGCGAAGGCGCCGACCGCGCAATCCGCATGGAGGTGGATCTTGCGCGCGAGCGCCAGGTCCGAGAGCTCCTTCATCGGATCGATCGTGCCGAAGGGATAGTTCGGCGCCGAGCCGACCAGGGCGACGGTCCGGTCGGTGATCGCCGCCGCCATGGCCTTCATGTCCACGACATAGTCCTTCGTGAGCGGGACGCGGATTTCCTTGATGCCGAAGACCTGCGCCGCCTTCTGGAAGGCGGGGTGCGCGCTGACCGGCACGACCATCTCGGGTGCGGTCAGGCCGGGCTTCTCCGCGCGCGTGCGTTCGAGCGCCGAACGGATGCCCATCAGGATGCTCTCCGTGCCGCCGGAGGTGATGTTGCCCACGGCCGTCGGCAGGCCCAGGAGCTCGCCCGCGATGCCGATCACGTCGGCCTCGAGCCGCGCGATCGACGGGAACATGGTTCCGGCGCCCAGCCCGTTGGTCTGGATATAGAGCGAGTGGGCGTCGCGCAGCACCTCGATATGGTCGTCGTCGACGCCATAGACCAGGAAGAAGGTCTTGCCCTTGTCCCAGGGGGCGTCCTCCGCCATTTCCCTCTTCAGGCGGGCCATGATGTCCTGGCGCGACATTCCCGAGCGCGGCAACTGCATCGTCCTCTCCCTTTTCTTCATTCAAGCCCGGCCCGGGGGCCGAGGTTCAGCGACATTCCGAGGGCCGCGCCCGGCGGCTAGACCGCGGTCCAGCCGCCATCGACCGTGAGGATTGCGCCGTTCACGTAGCTCGCGGCGTCGGAGGCGAGGAACACCACCGGTCCCACCAGTTCCTCCGGCTTGCCGCGCCGTCCCATCGGCGTGCGGCGCGCCACCCAGCGTTCCAGTTCCTCGCCGGGGCCTTTCTTGCCGGGCGCCACCGACATGCGGCTCATGTAGCCGGGCGCGATCGCATTGACGCGCACGCCATGCTGCGCCCATTCGGCCGCGAGCATCCGCGTCATCTGGTTGACGCCGCCCTTGGAGGCGCCATAGGGGAGATTGTCGGCGGCGCCGACCTGCCCGTAGATCGAGGAGTTCATGATGATCGAGCCGGCGCGCTGCTCGACCATGAACCGGCCGAAGGCCTGGGCGCAGAGGAAATAGCCCTTGAGGTTCGTGCCGATGATGCGGTCCCACTCCGCCTCGTCGTAATCGAGCGCGGGCTGGTTGAAATCGACGCCGGCATTGTTGACCAGGATGTCGACGCGGCCCGTCAGCGTCTTCGCCTTCGCGGCAAGCGTCTCGACCTCCGCCTTCTTGCCGGTGTCGACCGCCATGGCGATCGCCTTGCGTCCTGTCTTCTGAATCTCGCCGGCAAGAGATTCGACCTCGCCCGCGGTGCGGCTCACCACCACCAGGTCGGCGCCGTAATGCGCAAGACCGAGCGAGATCGCGCGCCCGAGCCCGCGCCCGGCTCCCGTCACGACCGCCACGCGTCCCGAAAGGTCGAAAAGATCCCGGTCCATCACCCGTCCGTTCCCTGCCCTTGACTTGGGGCCGGCGCTTCCGTGCCGGCCCCGATTGAAGCGAAGTCTGTTCACGGGCGGGGAGGCGAGTCAAGCTTGAGTGGCTGTAGCAGCAAATTCAGTTCACAAAAACGGCGATATAATCCAATATCGTCATTGAATATTGCTGATTCCGCAAATCAAGGTTTCTTCATGAAGAGCAACAAGTCCCCTGTGGGCGAGGTCCGTCTTTCCGCTGTCGATGCGCAGATCATTCGCTGCCTCAACGAGGATGCGCGCATCTCCGCTGCCGCCATCGCCGAGCGGCTCGATCTTCCGGAATCGACGGTGCGATACCGGTTGGGTCGGCTGGTGAAGACCGGTGTCATCGAGTTCACGGCCGTGCCGAACCCGCTGCATCTGGGCTATCAGATCTGGGCGATCCTCGAGATCCATGCCGAGCTGGCGCGGCTCCGGGACATCGCGCGCGAGCTGGCATCGCGGCCGGAGGTCTATTTCGTCAGCATCACGACCGGCAATTACGACATCCTGGTCGGCGCCGTGTTCCGCTCGAACGAGGAGATGCTGGAATTCATCACGGCCTATCTGCCGCGCGTGCCCGGGATCATCCGCACCACCACATCGACCGTGCTCGACGTGGTGAAGCGCTTCCTCACCTTCGATGTTCCCGGCGAGACTGAGCCTCCGGTCAAGGCGCCCGAGCGCCGGCGGGGGCGCAAGCCGGCGGCGCCGAAGGCGAAGGCGGCCAAGCCGCGATAGCCGCCCAAGCCCTCTTGTCCAAAATCCGACATCGGTTATTATTTTCCGACATAGGCCCCACGCTCATTCGCCGGTCAGAGATTCGTCCCGATGTTTCACCGCAAGCCCGCCAGCCTGCCGGAGCGGGTGGGGTTCTTCCTGGTGCCGCAATTCGCGATGCTGAGCTTCGCCTCGGCGCTCGAACCGCTGCGCAGCGCCAACCGGCTCTCGGGCCGCAGCCTCTATAGCTGGCATATCCTGAGCAAGGATGGCGGGCCGGTGCTCGCCTCGAACGGCATCCCCATGGTGCCCGAGGCCTCGATCGAGCAGGTGCCGCCGCTCGATGCGCTCATCGTCTGCGCCGGCATCGACGCGCATCTCTACGAGGACCGCGCCGTCTTCGCCTGGCTCCGGCGCATGGCCCGCCGGCCGATCGAGATCGGCGCCATCTCGCTCGGCGCCTATGTGCTGGCGCGCGCGGGGCTGCTCGACGGCTATCGCTGCACGCTGCATTGGGAGAATCTTTCGGGCTTCACCGAGGCCTTCCCCGAGCTCGAGGTGACCTCGGAACTCTTCGAGATCGACCGCGACCGCTTCACCTGCTCGGGCGGCATCGCGGCACTCGATCTCATGCTGCAGCTCATCCAGCGCGAGCACGGCCTCGATCTCGCGGCCGCCGTCTCCGAGCAGTTCATCCATGAGCGCATCCGCGACCGGCACGACCGCCAGCGCATGGCGCTGCCGGCCCGCCTCGGCGTGCGCCATCCCAAGCTGCTGTCGGTGGTCAAGCGCATGGAGGAGACGCTGGAGGAGCCGGTCTCCTGCGCCGACCTCGCCGAGGGCGTGAAGCTCTCGGGCCGCCAGCTCGAGCGGCTGTTCCGCAAATATCTGGGCTGCACGCCCACGCGCTACTATCTCGACCTGCGCCTCAAGCATGCGCGCCTGCTGCTGCTTCAGACGGACATGTCGGTGCTCGATGTGGCGCTGGCGGCGGGCTTCGTCTCCGCCTCGCATTTCTCGAAATGCTATCGCGAGCAGTTCGGCAAGACCCCGCGCGGGGAGCGCGGCGGGGGAAGGGGCTAGGCGAGGAAGCGCAGCCTGCCCTTGCGGGAATGAGGGCATATGACACAGGCGCTTTCACTCGTTCGTCATCCCCGCGCCCGGGTCCGGCCGTAGGCCGGCCCAAGCGTAAACTCCAGCGGGGATCCAACCCTAAGCTTGATGCGCTGGATCAAGATGGATCCCCGCGTTCGCGGGGATGACGATTGGGGCCGGAGCGGCGAGCGTAAGCGAGCGGCGAGGAGCTTGAGTTCTTACTGTCGCAAACAAAAACGCGGCCCCCTCTCGAGGGCCGCGCTTGTCTGCAGTCAGTCTCGAATGATGCTTACGCGCGCTTGGCGAAGGCCGAGCCCTGGCGCTTGGCCATGAAGGCCTTGGCGGTCTCGACGGCGACGGCGGCGTCGCGGCAATAGGCGTCGGCGCCGATCGAGTTGGCGAAGGCCTCGTTGAGCGGCGCGCCGCCGACCAGCACGATATAGTCGTTGCGGATGCCCTTCTCGACCAGCGTGTCGATCACGACCTTCATGTAGGGCATGGTCGTGGTGAGCAGCGCCGACATGCCGATGATATCGGGCTTATGTTCCTCGATCGCCTTGAGGTAGTTCTCGACCGGGTTGTTGATGCCGAGATTGATAACCTCGAACCCGGCGCCTTCCATCATCATGGCGACCAGGTTCTTGCCGATGTCGTGGATGTCGCCCTTGACGGTGCCGATGATCATCTTGCCGATCTTGGGGGCCCCGGTCTCGGCCAAGAGCGGGCGCAGGATCGTCATGCCCGCCTTCATGGCGTTGGCGGCGAGCAGCACCTCCGGCACGAACAGGATGCCGTCGCGGAAATCGATGCCGACGATGCGCATGCCCTCGACCAGCGCCTTGGTCAGCACATCGTAGGGGGTCCATTTGCGCCCCAGCAGGATATTGACCCCGGCCTCGATCTCTTCCTTGAGACCGTCATAGAGGTCGTCCTGCATCTGCTGGACCAACTCCTCGTCATTGAGCGAGTTTAGGTCGAGTTCGTCGTCGGCCATGATGGCTCCCCGAGGGTGCGTTGGCGGCAGCCGGCGAAGCTCGATTAAGGACCGGCAGCCGCAGAATTTTCCAGGCCAGGAGACTAGTCAAGCCGCGCCATGGCACCCCCGCCGGGGCGACATCAAATGGCGGGCCGGCGACAGAGCCTGCCCCCGTGCTCTTTCGGGGGAGAAAACCCGCGGCTATGGGCGGCGGGCGGCCTCCGGTGTTATCACTCCCGCACGCCGCTTCCTCTTGCCGCACCCTGCTTCGCCCTGCCAGGACCTGTTCCATGTCCCAGACCTTCACGCTCCATCCCGGCCGTCTCTCCCTTGCCGATCTGCGGGGCCTCGAGGGCGGCGGTGTTTCGATCGCGCTGGATGCGGCCGCGGGCCCCGCGATCGAGGCCTCGGTCGAGACCGTCCGCGCGGTGATCCGCGAACGCCGCACCGTCTATGGCGTCAATACCGGCTTCGGCAGCCTGGCGCGCACGCGCATCGCCGATGCCGAGCTCGCCGAGCTGCAGCGCCGCCTGGTGCTGAGCCATGCGGCGGGGACCGGTCCTGCGCTGCCGGACCGGGTGGTACGCCTCGTGCTGGTGCTCAAGGCCAACGGCCTCGCGCGCGGCCATTCGGGCGTGCGCCGCGAGGCGATCGAGATGCTGCTCAAGCTCTACGCGGCCGAGGCGCTGCCGGTCATTCCGGCCAAAGGCTCGGTCGGCGCCTCGGGCGACTTGGCACCGCTCGCGCACATGACGGCGGCGATGATCGGCCAGGGCGAGATCAAGCTCGCGGGCGAGGTCATGCCGGCCGAAGCCGCGCTCTCGGCCCTGGGGCTGAAGCCGCTGGCGCTCGAGGCCAAGGAAGGGCTGGCGCTCCTCAACGGCACGCAGGTCTCGACGGCGCTCGCCGCCGCGGCCCTGCTGGAGGCCGAGCGCCTCTTCCAGGCGGCGCTGGTCTCAGGCTCGCTCTCAGTCGATGCCGCCGCCGGCAGTGACGTGCCGTTCGATCCCCGCATCCAGGCGGTGCGCGGCCAGCCCGGCCAGATCGAGGTGGCGAAGCTCTATCGTACAATTCTTGCCGAGAGCGAGATCCGCCGCTCGCATCTCGACTGCGACCGGGTGCAGGACCCCTACAGCCTGCGCTGCCAGCCGCAGGTGATGGGCGCGGCGCTCGACATGCTGCGCTTCGCCTGCGGCGCGGTCGAGCGCGAGATGAACGCGGTCTCGGACAATCCGCTGGTCTTTGCCGAAGAGGGCGAGATCCTCTCCGGCGGCAATTTCCACGCCGAGCCGGTGGCGATGGCGGCGGACGCCGCGGCAATCGCGCTGGCCGAGATCGGCTCCATCACCGAGCGGCGCATCGCGCTCCTGACCGATGCGCGCATGAGCGGGCTTTCGGCCTTCCTGGTGCCCGAGCCCGGCCTCAATTCCGGCTTCATGATCGCCCATGTGACGGCGGCGGCGCTCGCCAGCGAGAACAAGGGCCTGGCCCATCCCGCCTCGGTCGACAGCCTGCCGACCTCGGCCAACCAGGAGGACCATGTCAGCATGGCGACCTGGGGCGCCCGCCGGCTCCACGAGATCGCCGGCAATGTGGCGGCGATCGTCGCCATCGAGCTTCTGGCGGCGGCGCAAGGTGTCGAGATGCGCCGCCCGCTCAAGACGAGCCCGACGCTCGAGACCATCCTGGCGGCGATCCGCAAGAAAGCCGCCTTCTGGGACCAGGACCGCGCCATGGCGCCCGACATCGAGGCGATCAGGAGCCTGATCGAGGCCGGCGCCTTCCGCGAGGCCTCGGGCTTCCGTCTGTTCTAGCTCCACGATGCCAAACACCGATTTGACGCTCGACGAGATCGTGCGCAACGGGCTCTGCATCGGCTGCGGCCTGTGCCAGAGCATCGCCGGTCCGCAGCGCGTCCGGCTGGTCATGACCGAGAGCGGCGGCGAGCGGCCGGTTGCGTCCGTCGCGCTCGACGACGCGACCTTGCATCGCATCAACGAGACCTGTCCGGGCACGCGCATCGAGGGCGCCGATGCGGCGCGCCTGCCGGCGAACGAGCAGGTCGATCCCATCTGGGGCCCCTGGTCGCGCATGGTGATCGGCTATGCCGGCGATCCCGCCATCCGCGATCAGGGGTCGACCGGCGGCGTGCTGACGGCGCTGGGGCGTTATCTGGTCGAGAGCGGCGAGGTCGATTTCATCCTGCATGTGGCGGCCTCGCGCGAGGCGCCGATGCGCAGCCGCCGCCAGATCAGCTTCGATGCGGCGCAGGTGCTGGAGGGCGCCGGCTCGCGCTACGGCCCCGCGGCGCCGCTGGTCGACTTCCTCGCGATCCTCGACCGGAACCGGCCCTTCGCCTTCATCGGCAAGCCCTGCGACGTCAATGCGGTGCGCAATCTGGCACGGCAGGATCCGCGCGTGGATCGGCTCATGAAATATGCGCTCACCTTCGTCTGCGGCGGCGCGTCCGATCTCGGCAAGTCCGAGGAGGTGCTGCGCCAGCTCGGCCTGACGGAGGCAGAGCTGACGCTGTTCCGCTATCGCGGCTTCGGCAATCCGGGGCCGACGCGCCTCGAGACGAAGGACGGGCGCGCGTTCGAGATCACCTATCCGGAGATGTGGGCCGACGAGGCGGGCTGGCGCATCCAGCCGCGCTGCAAGATCTGTCCCGACGCGATCGGCGAGGGCGCCGACATCGCGGCTTCCGATTGCTGGCCCGGCGGCGGGCCCACGGGCGAGGATGAAGGCTTCAACGGCATCCTGGTGCGCACGCAAGCCGGCGCCCGGCTGTTCGAGGCGGCGCTGCGAGCGGGCGCCCTCGCCATCGATCGAGAGATCGGGCCGCGCGACATGGATGTCTTCCAGCCGCACCAGGTCCGCAAGAAGAGGGCGGTCTGGGCGCGGCTTGCCGGCATGGCGGCGGCCGGCATGGCGACGCCGCGGGTGACGGGCCTGCGGATCGAGGAACTCGCCCGCGAGAACGGCTTGGCCCAGAACCTCGCCGAGGCGCGCGGCAGCCGCCGGCGGGCGAAGGCCGGGCGCCTGGGCGAGCCGGCCCCCGAACCGCGCGCCGGCGGGTGATGCAAAAGCACCGATTTCGGAGCCCATCCGGCGGTTGCGGCTATCCGACGCTGCGGGCCGCGGCGAAGGCTATCTCCCTGCGAAAAGGGCGCGTTTTATAAATACGGCGCCAGCCATGTAATTTTTACAGAACCACGCATATTTTGGGGGTAAATAGGCCTTTGACGGGGCGGTGGTTTCCGCTAGAAAGCGCCTGCCGGAACCAGGATGGTTGCCGGCGCTGCATCGGGTCCCGAACGCCATGAAGCCGACCTTCTCCACGCGCCCGAGCTTTCTCGGTGTCGCCAACGAATCCCCGACCGCGGACTATGTCGTCGCGGGGATCCCGTTCGACATCGGCACGACGCACCGCGCGGGCTCGCGCTTCGGCCCGATGGCGATCCGCGCCATCAGCCGCATGCTGGTGGACGGCGCCAATCCGCAGAACTGGCACAACCCGCAGAAGCTCGATCTCGCCGATGTCGGCGATTTCGACATCGCGCTGGGCGACACCGAGAAGAGCATGGCGCTGATCGAGCAGCAGGCCGCCAAGATCGGGCACCTGATCACGCTGGGCGGCGACCATTCGATCGCGCTGCCCTTGCTGCGCGCGGCTTCCAAGCGCCATGGCGGGCCGCTGGGCCTGGTGCATTTCGACGCCCATGTCGATACCTGGCCCGACAGCTTCGGCCAGCCCTACGGCCATGGCTCCTGCTTCTATCACGCGATCAACGAGGGCATCGTCGATCCCGCGCGCATGATCCAGATCGGTATCCGCTCGCCGCTCGGCCGCGACGTCTATGACTGGACCGTGGGCAAAGGCGTGCGGATCATCTCGGCCGAGGAAGCGCATGAGATGGGCCCGGCCCATGTGGCCGAGGCGATCCTCGAGCGCACCGGCAAGGGCAAGAGCTACCTGACCTTCGACATCGACTGCATCGATCCGAGCCAGGCGCCGGGCACCGGCACGCCCGAGATCGGCGGCCTCACCACGCTCGAGGTCCGCGCCATCCTGATGCGCCTGGCGCCGGTCGACTTCGTCGGCATGGACATCGTCGAGGTGGCGCCGCCCTACGACGTCGCCGAGATCACGGCGCTCGCCGGCGCCACCGTGGCCTGGCTCTATCTCAGCCTCCAGGCGCAGAAACGCGGCATCGGCCCCTAGGATTTGCTCGATGCTCTTGTCCGAGACATCGCGCTGCAGAACCCGACGTCAATCAAGAAACGCGCTCGAAGCTTGAAACTAGAGCGAAGCGATCAAACAGAAACCCGATGACCGACCTCCGCCTCGCCCACGACCTCGCCTTCGAGGATCTCTACCGCCCGGAAGGCCTGGCCCGGATCGACCGGCTGTTCCTCGAGAGCCTCCAGGCCGATCTCAGGGGCAAGCTCGAGGCGGCGCGCGCCAATCCGTCGGCGCTGGCGGCGAAGGCCGAATCCGAGCTGCTGCTGGCGGTGGCGCCGCATCTCGAGGATTTCCTGGCGACGCTCTTCGGCATCGAAGCCGAGGTGCGGGCGCTGGCCGAGCGCCACAACAAGCTGGCGCCGCTCTTCCTCTGCAAGCGGCTCTTCGTGCAGCGCCGCGCGCTCAAGGGGGCGAAGCCCGAAGAGCTGGCGAGCCTCGATGCCGACGCGCTGCTGAAGGACCTGGGCCTCGCGGTCTCGCCCTTCGACGAGCTCGCCTTCGCCAATGCGGTGCAGGGCTGGCAGGCCGACGAGGCGGCCCATGCCGACAAGCTCGAGAAGGCCGCGCGCTACGCCGCCTGGGCGACCCTGACCGAGGCCGGCAAGGCGCGCCACCGCAAGGGCGTGCTCTTCAAGCAGCCGCGCAAGCTCGACCATCTGCATCTGGTGCCGCTCCATGCCTCGCAGAGCCATCCGGCCCGTGCGCTGGAGCTCGGCGCCGAAGGCCATCCGCGCCACCGCGAGGGCTTCGCCCTCACCGACAAGGGCACCGACCTGATCGGCGCGCTCGACCAGGCCAACTACTGCATCTTCTGCCACAACCAGGGCAAGGACAGCTGCTCGAAGGGCCTCAAGGAAAAGGACGGGAGCTTCAGGAAGAGCCCGTTCAACGTCACGCTCGCCGGCTGCCCGCTCGAGGAGAAGATCTCCGAGATGCATACGCTCAAGGCCGACGGCGTGGCCCTGGGGGCGCTCGCCATCGCGGTCACCGACAATCCGATGATCGCCGGCACGGGGCACCGCATCTGCAACGACTGCATGAAAGCCTGCATCTACCAGAAGCAGGACCCGGTCGATATCCCGCAGGCCGAGACCCGCACGCTGAAAGACGTGCTCGATCTGCCCTGGGGCTTCGAGATCTACAGCCTGCTCACGCGCTGGAACCCGCTCAATCTGCGCGTGCCGGTGGCCAAGCCCGCCTCGGGCCGCAAGGTGCTGGTGGCGGGGCTGGGGCCCGCCGGCTATACGCTCTCGCACCACCTGTTGAACCAGGGCCATCTCGTGGTGGCGGTGGACGGGCTCAAGATCGAGCCGCTGCCGGCGGAGATCTCCGGCGTCGACGCCAGGGGCGCCCGCGTCCCCTTCAAGCCGGTGCGCGACGTGACCTCGCTCTACGAGGCGCTCGATGCGCGCGTGATGGCGGGCTTCGGCGGGGTCGCCGAATACGGCATCACGGTGCGCTGGGACAAGAACTTCCTGAAGCTGATCCGGCTGCTGCTGGAGCGCCGCGCGAGCTTCGCCATGTTCGGCGGCGTGCGCTTCGGCGGCACCGTCACGCTCGACCAGGCCTTCGAGATGGGCTTCGACCATGTGGCGCTGGCGCTCGGCGCCGGCAAGCCCACCATTCTCGACATGCCGAACGGCCTGGCTCCGGGCGTGCGCCAGGCCTCGGACTTCCTGATGGCGCTGCAGCTCACCGGGGCCGCGCGCGCGGAATCGATCGCCAACCTGCAGATCCGCCTGCCGGTGGTGGTGATCGGCGGCGGCCTGACCGCGATCGACACCGCGACCGAGGCGCTCGCCTATTACCCGGTGCAGGTCGAGAAGTTCCTCCAGCGCTACGAGACGCTGGCGGCCGAGCGGGGCGAGGCCGAGATCCGCCGCCGCTGGAGCCCGGCCGAGATCGAGACCGCCGACGAGTTCATCGCCCATGCCCGCGCCATCCGCGCCGAGCGCGAGGCGGCGAAGCGCGAGGGCCGCGCGCCCGAGCTGGTGAAGCTGATCGACGGCTGGGGCGGCGTCACCATGGCCTATCGCCGCCGCCTGATCGATTCGCCGAGCTACACCCTCAATCACGAGGAGGTGGAGAAGGCGCTCGAGGAGGGCATCCGCTTCGCCGAGAACCTGACGCCCAGCGAGATCGTGGTCGACAAGTTCGGCCTGACCCACGCCATCCGCTTCAAGCGCGGCGAGGGCGACGAGATCGAGCTGCCGGCGCGCGCCGTGCTGGTCGCGGCCGGCACCAAGCCCAACACCGTCCTGGCGCGCGAGGATCGCGAGAATTTCGGCGTCGACGGCTCCTATTTCCAGGCGGTGGACGAGACGGGCGCGCCTGTGCGCCCCGAGCGGCTGGCAAAGCCCGCGTCCGTGCGCGTGCTGCAGCAGTTCCGCCCCGACGGGCGGAGCGTCAGCTTCTTCGGCGATCTCCATCCCTCCTTCGCCGGCAATGTGGTGAAGGCGATGGCCTCGGCGAAGCAGGGCTGGCCGGTGGTGAACGCGGCATTGATGAAACTGCCGGCGGCACCGTCGGGCGGCGAGGCGGCGTTCCTCGCTTCGCTCAACCGCCGGCTCCGCGCCACGGTGCATCAGGTCCACCGCCTGACGCCGACCATCATCGAGGTGGTGGTCCAGGCGCCGCAGGCCGCGGGCAATTTCGAGCCGGGCGAGTTCTACCGGCTGCAGAACTACGAGGCCAATGCTTACAGGACCGACGGCACGCTGCTGGCGATGGAGGGCCTGGCGCTCACCGGCGCGTGGGTCGACAAGGAGAAGGGCCTGGTCGGGTTGATCGCGCTCGAGATGGGCGGCTCCTCGGACCTCTGCATGATGATGAAGCCGGGCGAGCCGGTGATCCTGATGGGGCCGACCGGCTCGCCGACCGAGACGCCGGCCGACGAGACCGTGCTCCTGGTGGGGGGCGGGCTCGGCAACGCCGTGCTGTTCTCGATCGGCCGCGCCTTGCGCGCCGTCGGATCGCGCGTGCTCTATTTCGCCGGCTACAAGAAGCTGGTCGACCGCTACAAGATCGAGGACATCAAGGCCGCGGCGGATGTCGTGGTCTGGTGCTCGGACGAGGCGCCGGGCTTCACGCCCGACCGGCCGCAGGACCGCGCCTTCGTCGGCAACATCGTCGCCGCCATGACCGCCTATGGCGAAGGCAAGCTCGGCGAGCCCAGCATCCATCTGCGCGACGTCGACCGCATCGTCGCCATCGGCTCGGACGGGATGATGGCGGCGGTGGGCCGCGCCCGCCACGGCGTGCTCCAGCCCTTCCTCAAGCCCTCGCATCAGGCGATCGCCTCGATCAACTCGCCGATGCAATGCATGATGAAGGAGATCTGCGCCCAGTGCCTGCAGACCCATATCGATCCCTCGACCGGCGACCGCTATGCGGTCTTCACCTGCTTCAACCAGGATCAGCCGATCGACCAGGTCGATTTCAAGGGCCTGCGCGAGCGGCTGTCGCAGAACGGCACGCAAGAAAAATTGACGGCGCAGTGGATCGATCGCTGCCTCAAGCGCCTGTCGCTGCGCGCGGCGGCGGAGTAGCATCCGGCCGCAGGGTGCTCGCCGGCACCTCGGCGGAACGGTTCTGGCAGCTTTCCCGACGCGCTGCCATTGCGGACGGCGGAGGCGAGGGGAGCGCTTCGGAATGGAGCTTCGCCATATCAAATATTTCCTGGCGGTCGCCGAAGAACTGCATTTCCGCAAGGCGGCCGAGGCTCTTCATATCTCCCAGCCGCCGCTGTCGCAGCAGATCCGCCAGCTCGAAGACGAGCTGAAGGTCGCGCTCTTCGCCCGCAACAAGCGCGGCGTCTCCCTCACGCCCGCGGGCAAGAGGTTCCTGCCCCACGCGCGGCGCATCCTGGCGGCGGTCGATTCGGCCGTTCTCGTCACGCGGCAGGGCGTGCCGAACCTGGTGAAGATCGGCTTCGTCAGCTCCGCCTCGATGCTGCTGGCGCCGATCATGAAGCGTTTCCGCGACGGCCATCCCACGGTCGACCTGCGCCTCGTCGAGGCGAGCACGAGCCGCCAGGGCGACATGCTGCGGGCCGGCGAGCTCGATATTGGCCTGTTGCGCGCGCCCTGGACCAGCCCCGGCTTCGTCACCGAGACCGTCGCGCGCGACAAGCTGGCGATCATCCTCGCGAACGATCATCCTCGTGCCGGCGATCCGAAGCTGAAGCTTGCCGATCTCGCCGACGAGCGCTTCGTCTTCTTCCCGCGCGAGCTCGGGCCCGGTTATTTCGACACGGTGATGGCCGCCTGCAATCGCGCGGGGCTGGCGCCGGACCTGGACCAGGTTGCCGGCTCGACGCTCACGATTATCAATCTGGTCGCTGCCGGACAGGGCTTTTCCCTCGTGCCGCTGCAGCTCGCTGCGATGTCGAAGGGCGTCACCGTCCATCTTCCCGACGATCTCGAGGCGGAAACCCTGCTGGTCGCGGCCTATGTCGAGGACAAGAAGGACGCCGAGCTGACGAGATCGCTCGTCACGATCTTCAGGACCTGCGCCCAGCCGATCATCGGATAGCAGCTGATACGCCTCCTGTATCACACAAGACGAGCTTTGTATTGGCTGGTCCCGGCAGCGGGCCCTAGGCTTTTCCGATCGCGACCCAACATCGAAATCCGGATCGCAGGCCGATGACCGATATGCACGCCGACCTCGTCGTCAGGAACGCCTACCTCATCACGATGAACGACAGCCGCGAGTATTTCGAGCGCGGCGCCGTGGCCATCGCCGGCAACAAGATCGTCGCCGTCGGCACGGACCGGGAGATCGCCGGCTCGGTGAAGGCGGCGCGCGTGATCGATGCCGGCGGCGGCATCGTGCATCCGGGCTTCGTCGACACCCACGTTCATTTCATGAACACCGCGCGCGGCGCCATCCCGGACAGCGCCGAAACCTCCGTGATGATGAACACGTTCCGGCGCTGGTGGGACAGCGTCGAGGAGGAGGACGAGCGCGCCGCGACGCTGCTCAACTGCCTGGAGATGCTGTCGAACGGCACCACCTGCTTCCTGGAGGCCGGCACGCTGCAGTTCCCCGACCTGGCGGCCGAGGCCGCCGCGGCGACGGGCATCCGCGGCCTGATCGGCGACCCTTTTCTCTGGGATGTCCCGCTCGCCGGCGATACCCACGCGATGACGAGGGCGCCGCGGAGCCGGAAGCGCAGCCTCGATCTCCTGGGCGGCCAGTTGAAGCGGAACAAGGGCGAGCCGCTGATCCGGGGCTGCGTCGTCCTTTTCGGGCTGGGCAGCGCTTCCGACGAGCTGATGCGGGCGGCGCTGGCGCTGGCCGACGATCACCATGTCGTGTTCTCGCAGCATCAGTCCTTCGACACCCACGACGGCTCGGCGGACGAGAAGCGCCTGGGGCAGCGGGCGATGTGCCACTATGCCGACCACGGCCTGCTGAGCGAGAACTGCACCTTCAGCCATATGAACGATCTCACGGCCGACGAGGTCGCCGTGGTGCGCCAGGCCGGCATGTCGGTCGTCTGGTGCCCGGTGACCTCCATGAGCCTGGGCGCCGAGGCGGCACAGCATGCGCATCATCTCGAGATGATGCGGGCGGGCGTGACTGTATCGCTCGCCAGCGATGGGGCCGTCTCGGGATGTCGCTACGATATCGGGCTGCAGGGCCTGGCGGCGCTGCTGGCCTCCCGTGCGAAGAACCAGAGCAAGCTCGCCTTCTCCGCCGAGGACGTGCTGGAGCTGGCGACCCGCGGCGGGGCCAAGGCCGTGGGGATGCTGGACAAGATCGGCTCGATCGAGCCGGGCAAATACGCCGATATCGTGATCCGCACCACGGACCTGCCCGAGGCGCAGCCGATCACCGACCCGGTCCAGGCGCTGGTCTATAGCTGCGGCTCGAAATCGATCTCGACGGTCATCGTCAATGGCGAGGTCGTCTGGTCGGGCGGCCAGCCGACGCGCGTCGAGGCGGCGATGGTCTACGACCTGGCCCGGAGCTCGCGCCGCCGCATGTGGGCGAAGCTTTCGCTTGCTCCTGAAAGCAAGTGGCCGCTGGTGGTCTGACGGATCCGGAAAGGCGGCTCGCACCCATGTACCGATTGTATTACTCGCCGGGGTTGGCCAGCCTCGCTCCGCATTTCGTCCTGAAGGAGATCGGGGTCGCGCATGAGCTGATGCTCGTCGATCGGAGCCTCGGTCAGCACAAGACCGCGGACTATCTCGCCCTCAACCCGAACGGCCGGATCCCCACCTTCACGGACGGGACGTTCGTGCTGTTCGAATCGGCCGCGATCTGCCTGCATCTCGCGGACCGGCATCCCGAGGCCAGGCTGATCGCGGGCCTCGGCACCGATGCCCGCTCGCACCAGTATCAGTGGCTGACCTTCCTCACCAATACGCTGCAGGCCGACCTCTGGCAGTTCTTCCGGCCGGAATTCTACGTGGAGCCGGAGCGGCAGGGCGCCTTCAAGACCGTGATGGGCGGCCATGTCGCCCGGCATCTCGAGGTGATCGACCGCCATCTGGAGGGCCGGGACTGGCTCGCCGGCGACGGGCCTTCGGTCGCGGATTTCTATCTCTTCATGCTGGGCCGCTGGTCCCGGCATATCGCGCGCCCGACGCGGACGTTCCCTCGTCTCTTGCGGCTCATGGAACGGCTGGGTGAGCGCCGATCGATCCTTGAGGCGTTCGCGATCGAACGGATCTCGGCCCCCTACTATTGAGCGCCGGTTCCGGTCTCCCCGTCGCCCGGCGACCGGAAGCCGTTCCCGCCCGAGTACCCCAGTAGGAAAGCTTTCTGGGCCGCCAAGTATTTCTTTCGAGATGCTTGCGCTCGTCTGCTGATATGGCAGGCGTCTTAGAGAATACGCACTCGATATTGGAACCGGTCTCCGGCCGTCACTAGCGTGCCCCCAGGAACACATTTCAGGAGGGCGCGCTCATGGCGGCCGGCAATAACAAGAAACGCATGATCATCGACGGGCTGCAGGCCGACGAGTGCGATCCCGAGGTCTTCGAGGAGTGGCACAAGGGCGGCGTATCCTGCGTCCACGCCACCTGCATGAACTACACCTTCGACAATACGCGCGAGGCGCTGTCCGCCTTGTCGCGCTGGCGCAGGGCCTTCCGCAACCATGCGGATCTCGTCCGGCCGGCGCGGAACGCGAAGGAGATCCGCGCCGTCGCGGCCGAGGGCAAGACGGCGGTGGTCCTCGGATTCCAGAACACCCTGCCGCTCGAGGACGATCTGGCGCTGGTCGAGATCTTCTACGATCTGGGAATCCGCGCGATCCAGATGTCCTACAACCACCAGGGCCTCGCCGGCGCCGGCTGCCTGGAACCGAACGACACCGGTCTTTCGCTCTACGGCAAGAAGATCATCGCCGAGATGAACCGGCTCGGCATGGTGGTCGACACCTCGCATTGCGGCGTCAAGACCACGATGGATTCGATCGAGCATTCGACGGCGCCCATCGCCGTGACGCATTCGAACGCGTCGAGCTTCTCCTCCGACGTGGAGCTCAAGCATCGGCTGAAGTCGGACGAGATCATGAAGGCGCTCGTCAAGAAGGGCGGCATGTTCGGGATGGTGCTGTTCCCCGCCATGCTGCCCGGCGGCATGAACTGCACGCTCGAGCGCTTCATCGATCTGATCGAGCACACGGCCGGCATCGTCGGCAAGCGCAATCTCGGGCTCGGCACCGACTTCGTCTGGCGCCGGCCGCTTTCCTACATCAAGCAGGTCAGGACGGGCCGCGGCACCTTCGACTGGGCGCCGGTCGTGCCGCCCAAATGGCCGGAATGGATGAAGACGCCCGCGGATTTCCCGCGGATCGCCGACGCGCTGGCCGCGCGCAACTGGTCCGACGAGGACATCGACGGCTACATGGGACGGAACTGGCTCGATTTCTACGAGCGGGTTCTTGGCTAGGGCTTCCAACGACAACGAAAACCGAAAGGCGTGGTGAGACAGATGATCGATCGTCGCAAAGTCATGATGGGCCTGGGCGCGGGTGCGGCCCTGGCCCTGGTCAATCCCCGGCTTGCCTTCTCGGGTGCCGGCCAGGTCAATTTCGTCAGCTGGGGCGGCACCACCCAGGATGCGCAGGAGAAGGCCTGGGGCGTGCCCTTCAGCGCCGAGAGCGGCATCCAGGTGGTGCAGGGCGGTCCTTCGGACTATGGCAAGCTCAAGGCCATGGTCGAGGCCGGCAACGTCACCTGGGACGTCGTCGATGTCGAGCATGATTTCGGCCTCTATGCCGGCAAGGCGGGCCTCGCGGAGAAGCTCGACTTCTCGATCATCAACCGGGACGAGCTCGATCCGCGCTGGGTGTCGGACTACGCGGTCGGCAGCTACGTCTCGACCCATGTGCTGGGCTACGACAAGGGGAAATACGGCGACAAGGCCCCGCAGCACTGGACCGACCTGTTCGACACGGCGAAATATCCGGGCAAGCGCGCCTATTACAAATGGGTCGGGCCGGGCCTGCTCGAGGTTCCGCTGCTCGCCTCCGGCGTCAAGCCGGAGGATCTCTATCCGCTCGACCTCGACCGCGCCTTCAAGCAGATGGATCTCATCAAGAAGGACATCCTCTGGTACAGCAGCGGCGCCGAATCCCAGCAGTTCCTGGCCTCCGGCGAAACCCCGCTCGGCATGTTCTGGAGCGGCCGGCTCTATTCCCTGCTGCAGGACGGGCAGAATATCGGCCTGTCCTGGAACCAGAACCTCGTGGCGGCCGACGTGCTCGTGATTCCCAAGGGCTCGCCCAACAAGGACGCCGCGATGAAGTTCCTGGCCTATGCCGTCAGCGCGAAGGGCCAGGCCGAGATGGCGAACATCTCCGCCTACGGGCCGGTCAACACCAAGTCGCTGGCCCTGCTGAACTCGGATATCCTCGAATTCCAGCCGAGCCAGCATGCCGCCCAGAACGTTCCGCTGAACATCGAATACTGGGCGGATAACCGGGACACCATCAGCAAGCGCTGGTACGAATGGCAGGCGGCCTGATCGCCGGCGGAGCGGCACGTGCCTAGGGAGCGACCGGCATCGCGATGCGGAGCCTGACCCTCAGCCTCGTCTTGCGGCCCTGGGTCCGCAGCACAAGAGCAAGCGGGTTGGTTCTTGCGATGCCGGCGCTCCTGCTGCTGTCGGCGCTCTTCGTCCTGCCCGTCCTGATCCTGCTGTCGAGGAGCTTCCTGGAGCCGCAGGCGGGGTTCCAGAACTATGCCGAGCTGCTGGGCTCCGCCTCCTATCGCACGATCCTGCTCAACACCTTCATCGTCTCGACGACGGTGACCCTGGTGACGCTGGCGATCGGCTTCCCGGTGGCGTGGCTCCTTGCCGTCGTTCCCCGGGTCTGGGGACTGCTGATCTTCGCCGTGATCCTGCTTTCCATGTGGACGAATCTGCTGACCCGGACCTTCGCCTGGATGATCCTCCTGCAGTCGACGGGGGTGATCAACCGGGCGCTGATGGCGCTGGGGCTGATCCAGGCGCCGCTCGCCCTCACGAACAACCTGATCGGCATCACGATCGGGATGACCTACATCATGTTTCCCTTCGTCATCCTGCCGCTCTACGCGACGATGAAGGCGATGGATCCGGACGTCCTGCGCGCGGCGTCGCTCTGCGGCGCCTCGCGCCTGCAATGCTTCCTCCATGTCTTCCTGCCGAGCTGCGCGTCGGGCATCGTCGCCGGCTGCCTGATGGTCTTCGTCATGTCGCTGGGCTATTTCGTGACGCCGGTTCTGCTGGGCGGTCCCGCCTACATGATGCTGGCCGAGCTGATCGTGCAGCTCATCCAGTCGATGCTGAACTGGGGTCTGGGCGCTGCGGCGGCCTTCATCCTCTTCGCCGTCACGCTGGGGCTCTATGCCTTGCAGATCCGGCTGTTCGATCCGCTGGCCGGCTCGCGGAAGGGCTGAGGCATGTTGCTCGATTTCGAGCGGCTGGGATGGCTGCGCTGGCTCCTGGGCATCGTCGGGGCGGTCGCTTGCATCTTCCTGCTGCTGCCGATCCTGTTCATCGTGCTGCTCTCCTTCGGCTCGTCGCGCTGGCTGATCTTCCCGCCGCCGGCCTGGACGCTCAAATGGTACGCGGCGTTCTTCGCCAATCCGCAATGGATCCATTCGGTGCTGACGAGCGCCAAGATCGGGGTTCTCGTCGCCCTCTGCTCCGTCCTGCTGGGTTTCTGGTCGGCCCTGGCGATCACCCGCGGCACCTTCCGGGGCAAATCGGTCCTGCGGGTCTTCCTGCTGATGCCGATGGTGCTGCCGGTGGTCGTGCTCGCGGTCGGCATCTATTCGCTCTTCCTGCGCGTTGGGCTCAATGGCACGCTGCCGGGCTTCGTCCTTGCCCATCTCGTCATTGCCCTGCCGTTCTCCGTGATCGTGATCGGGAACGCGCTGCTGCATTTCGACAAGTCGATCGAGGATGCCGCGATCCTCTGCGGCGCGACTCCGCTCCAGGCCAAGCTCAGGGTGACGGTGCCGGCGATCCGCTTCAGCCTCTTCACCGCCGCCATCTTCTCGTTCCTGGCCTCCTGGGACGAGATCGTCATCGCGATCTTCATGGCCAGCCCCACCCTGCAGACATTTCCGGTCAAGATATGGACGACGCTTCGCCAGGATCTCACGCCCGTGATCGCCGCCGCCTCGAGCCTGCTGGTGCTGCTGACGATCCTGCTGCTGGCGACCAGCGCGCTGCTCATGAGGAAGCGCCGATGAGCGCGTTCCTCTCCATCCGGGGCGTGGCCAAGCGGTTCCACGATGCGGTGGCGGTCAACGATGTCAGCCTCGATATCGAAAAGGGCGAGTTCGTCACCTTCCTCGGCCCCTCGGGCTCCGGCAAATCGACCTTGCTCTATCTGATCGCCGGGCTGCACGAGCCGTCGGAGGGCGACATCTCGCTCCAGGGCAAGTCGCTTCTCGATGTCCCGCCGAACAAGCGCAACATCGGCATGGTGTTCCAGCGCTATACCCTGATCCCGCATATGAACGTGACGGAGAACATCGCCTTCCCGCTCAAGGTGCGCCGCTGGCCGCGCGAGCGGATCGAGAAGCGCCTGGCCGAGATGCTGGCGCTGGTGCGGCTGGAGAAGTTCGCCGGGCGCAAGCCATCCGAGCTCTCGGGCGGCCAGCAGCAGCGGGTGGCGCTCGCCCGCGCGCTCGCCTACGACCCGGAGATCCTCCTGATGGACGAGCCCCTGGCGGCGCTCGACAAGCGGCTCAAGGAGGATCTCCAGCTCGAGATCCGGCGCATCCACCGGGAGACCGGCGCCACGATCCTCTATGTGACCCACGACCAGGAGGAGGCCTTGCGGCTCTCCGACCGGATCGCGGTCTTCAATCACGGCCGCATCGAGCAGATCGCTTCCGGGGCGTCGCTCTACGACAATCCCGTCAACCGGTTCGTCGCCGGCTTCGTCGGCAACTCGAACTTCCTGCAGGCGACCATCGCGAACGTGACGGACGGACGGGCGACGGCGCGGATGCCGGACGGCACGCTGATCGGCAACGTGCGCGGCAAGGTCGGGCTGACGGCCGGTGCGGAAGGGGTTCTCCTGGTGCGGCCGGAGCAGTTTCGCTTCGGACAGGGCGAGGGGACGGGTGCCGAGGCGGGTTTCCCGGCGACCATCCGGGACGCGACCTATCTGGGCGAGACCGTGCAGGTCGCGGCTGTCACGCGCTGGGGACAGGAGCTGTCCATTCGCTGCGCGCCGGCGGCGTTCGGGGTCGGCGGCCGGGATTCGAAAGGCTGCCGCGTCGTGTTGTCGAACGAGGCCCCGGTCCTGTTCTTCCCGAACGGTTAGCCAGGCTTTCTTAAGCCGATGGCCCTACAAGGAGCGGGCCGGGGCGGCGGGTTCGCGTCGCCACCGCGGCATCCGCCGTCGCTGGCCGTCTAGTCGCCCGGTGGCAAGCGCCTAGCCTGATCCCTGGCATGGCGGCGGTGCCGTCCGATGCCCATATATGGGAACCGGCATTCCGGAGCTCTCGGCGACGACCGACATGGACAAGGCCCCTACCACCCTCATCATCGCCTGCGGTGCCTTGGCGCGCGAGATCCTGGCCGTGATCGAGCGGGCGGGCTGGACCAACCTGTCGATCACCTGCCTGCCGGCCATCTGGCACAACTATCCCGACCGGATCCCCGAGGGTGTGCGGCAGAAGATCCGCGAGAACCGCGACCGCTATGACCGCCTCCTGGTGCTCTATGCCGATTGCGGCACGGGCGGCGAGCTCGACCGGGTGCTGGAGGAGGAGGGCGGGGTCGAGCGCATCGCCGGGCCCCATTGCTACGAGTTCTATGCCGGCAGCGCCGCCTTCGCGGCGATGCACGAGGCCGAGCTCGGCACCTTCTACCTGACCGACTATCTGGTGCGGCAGTTCGACAAGCTCATCATCGAGGGGCTGGCGCTCGACCGGCATCCCGAGCTGCGCGAGGCCTATTTCGGCAATTACAAGAAGCTGATCTATCTGGCGCAGCGCGACGATCCGGCCCTCGACACCAGGGCCGAGGCCGCGGCCGCGCGGCTCGGTCTCGCCTATGAGCGGCGCTTCACCGGCTATGGCGAGCTGCAGAGCTTCATCGAGGAGGCGCAGCGGATGCTGCCTCCCGGCAACACGGCCCCGGCGTCCCCGTCCGACAAAACCGCCGCCCGATCCCACTGACGCTCCATCATTCTCCATTTCAGGAATCCAGCATGCCCCAGCTCACCATCGTCTATTGGCGCGACATCCCGGCCCAGGTCATCGCCAAGGCCGGGCGGACCACCGCCAAGCGCGTCCTCAACGAGCGCTTCGAGAAGGCGATCGACCGGGCGGCGATGCGGGCGGGCCTGCGCGACACGGACTCCTACCTGGCCGAATGGCGCCGGGCCGATCCCGTCGAATGCGGCGCCGACCTGGAGGCGGAGGCGGCGGCGCTGGCGGCCAAGCTCGAGGCCGAATTCCCCGAGGAGCGGCTGAACCAGTTCGTCATGGCGGGCGGCAAGACTCCGGCCTGACGGCCGCCGCCGGCTCGCCCATTTGCGTCATCACCCGACCGGTCCAGGCGGCAGCAGAACCCGCCTTTCAGCGTTGACCTTGCAGCACCGGAATCCGCCAAAGACCCGGAAAAACGGGGGCTGAGGGCCGGTTTGGCGGGGTCATGCGGCAGCGCGGGGAAGGGTCCCTTCGGGGATTTGGCGCCTCTCCGGCCCATGTCGTTTTCGGACCGATGGACGGCGTTGTCCGGCGCGTCCCGGCAAGCCCTTGGGAGGATTGTCAGGGCGCCCGCCGGCAGGCTCGAACCCCGTTTCCCGCCGGACGGAACCAGGCAGCAGGAACCAAGGCCCATGGCGACCGCGCAGCAGATCATCGCGCTCATGCGCGATTACTCCATCGAGACCACCCCCGGCACCGCGGTGAAGGTCGAGAGCTTCAAGGCGCTCCTGCCGCCGGGGACCTGCGTCAACGTCACCTTCCTGCCCGGCACGGATTACAACGACACGGTCGCGACCGCGCGCCGCCTCAAGGACGAGGGCATGGTGCCGGTGCCGCATATCGCCGCCCGCTCGATCCCGAGCCGCGAGGCGCTCGAGACCTATCTGGGGCGGCTCCATGACGAGGCGGGCGTGACCCAGGCGCTCGTGGTCGGCGGCGGCGTCCGCAAGCCGCTCGGCCTGTTCGACGCCGCGATCGAACTGCTCGAGACCGGCCTCTTCGAGCAGCACGGCATCCGCAAGATCGGCATCGCCGGGCATCCCGAGGGCACGCCCGACATCACGCCCGAGGCGGTCAAGAGCCACACCCTGGGGAAGGCCCGCTGGGCCGCCGACCGCGGTCTCTCCATGTATCTCGTCACCCAGTTCTGCTTCGAGGCCGAGCCGGTCATGGCCTGGATGAAGTGGCTCACCGACAATGGCGTGACCCTGCCGGTGCGCATCGGCGTGCCCGGCCCCGCCAGCATCAAGACCCTGCTGCGCTTTGCCCAGGAATGCGGCATCGGCCCCTCGATGCGCGTGATCACGCGCCAGGCGGCCAATATTGCCAAGCTCCTGACCGTGCAGACGCCGGACGAGCTTCTGGCCGGGCTGGCCGAGTTCAAGGCCAGGGACACGGCCGGCCAGCTCGACGGCATCCATCTCTATCCCTTCGGCGGCTTCGCCAAGACCTGCACCTGGTTCAACACCGTGAAGGCCGGGCATTTCGCGCTCGATCGCGCGGGCACCGGTTTCTCACTGGTCGAAACCGCCAAGGCCTCCTAAATTCCACCGGCTTTGGTGCCGGCTGGAACCTCCCCGAAAGGACGTCCCTTCCCATGACCCACACCGTCGTCAGCTCCGCGACCAAGGAAGTCGTGATCGGCTTCGATCGCCCCTTCTGCGTGATCGGCGAGCGCATCAACCCGACGGGCCGCAAGCTGCTCGCGGCCGAGATGGCGGCCGGCGACTATAGCCGCGTGCGCGCCGACGCGATCGCGCAGGTCGAGGCGGGCGCCCATATGCTGGACGTCAATGCCGGCATCCCGCTGGCCGACGAGCCGGCGATCCTCGCGGAATCGATCCAGCTCGTGCAGTCCCTGACCGACGTGCCGCTCTCGATCGACAGCTCGATCGTGGCCGCGCTCGAGGCCGGCCTCAAGGTCTACAAGGGCAAGGCGCTGCTCAACTCGGTCACGGGCGAGGAGGAGCGGCTCGAGGTCGTGCTGCCGCTGGTGAAGAAATACGGCGCCGCCGTCATCGCCATCTCGAACGACGAGACCGGCATCTCGCCCGATCCGGACGTGCGCTACGAGGTCGCCAAGAAGATCGTCCATCGCGCGATGGATTTCGGCATCCCCGCCGCCGACGTGGTGGTGGATCCGCTGGTGATGCCGGTGGGCGCCCTCAACGATGCCGGCGTCCAGGTGTTTCGCCTGGTGCGCCGCCTGCGCGAGGAGCTCAAGGTCAATACCTGCTGCGGCGCCTCGAATTTCTCTTTCGGCCTGCCCAATCGCCACGGCCTCAACGCCTCGTTCCTGGCGATGCTGGCCGGCGCCGGCATGACCTCGGCGATCATGAATCCGCTGCGGCCCGAGGAGATGACGGCGATCTCGGCCGCCGACGTGGCCATGGGCCATGACGAGAACTGCATGCGCTGGATCCAGAAGTTCCGCGAGCCGGCAGCGCCGGGCGCCGAGGGCCAGGCCCAGGGTGCTCGCGGCGGCCGCGAGAACCGCCGCCGCCGCGCGGCGGGTGCGACCTCGGAAGCGGTGTGAGCGGCGGAGCAGCGCCGGTCCTACTTTGAGCGAGACTGCAGCACCCTCCACCCCAGCCTTCCCCTCAAGGGGGGAGGGGTTCTGTTTGCGGGGCGATGCCCTGCCGCGATTCCCTTTGCCTCTATGCAAAAGATTCGAGCCCACTCTTGCTTCCTTCCCCTCCCCCCTTGAGGGGGAGGTTGGGGTGGGGGGTGGGCCGCTCCCTCGATCTCGAACACAGTAACTCCAGTCATCATGGCGCCCACCCAAGACGCACTCGTTGTCTTCATGCCCTCCGGCAAGCGCGGCCGGTTCGCGATCGGCACGCCGGTGCTGCAGGCCGCGCGCAAGCTCGGGGTCGATATCGATTCCGTCTGCGGCGGGCGCGGCATCTGCGGGCGCTGCCAGGTGCTGGTCGCCGAGGGCGAGTTCATGAAGCTCGGCGTCAAGTCCGAGGCCTCGCATCTGACCGCCTTCGGCGAGGTCGAGCGGCGCTATGCCGAGCGCAAGGGGCTGGCCGAGGGGCGGCGCCTCTCCTGCTCGACGCGCGTCCAGGGCGACGTCGTCATCGACGTGCCGCCCGACAGCCAGGTCCACAAGCAGGTGGTGCGCAAGCGCGCCGAGATGCGCGCGATCGAGCTCGATCCGGTGGTGACGCTCCACTATGTCGAGGTGGCCGAGCCCAACATGCACGATCCCTCGGGCGACCTGCAGCGGCTCGAGCAGGCGCTCGCCTCGCAGTGGGACCTCAAGGGCCTCGATACCGACCTGCGCGTGATCCAGCATCTGCAGAAGGCGCTGCGCCAGGGCAACTGGACCGCGACCGTCGCGGTGCATCAGAAGAAGCAGATCACGGCGGTCTGGCCGGGCTTCCATGACCGCGCCTTCGGGCTCGCGGTCGATATCGGCTCCACCACCATCGCCGGCCATCTCTGCGATCTCGCCACCGGCGAGGTGGTCGCCTCCTCGGGCATGATGAATCCGCAGATCCGCTTCGGCGAGGATCTGATGAGCCGCGTCTCCTACGTGATGATGAATCCCGGCGGCGACGTCGAGATGACCAAGGCGGTGCGCACCGCCTTGAACGAGCTGGCCGAGAACGTGGCGAAGGAAGCCGGGATCGAGAAGACCAACATTCTCGAGGTCACCTTCGTCGGCAACCCGATCATGCATCACCTGCTGCTCGGCATCGATCCGACCGAGCTGGGCGGGGCGCCCTTCGCGCTCGCCACCGACGGGCCGATCACGATCTGGGCCTCCGAGATCGATCTCCAGGTCCATCCCAACGCGCGCATCTTCGTGCTGCCCTGCATCGCGGGCCATGTCGGCGCCGACACGGCCGGCGTGATCCTGTCGGAATCACCGCATATGTCGGCCGAGATGACGCTCATCGTCGATGTCGGCACCAATGCCGAGATCGTGCTGGGCAACCGCGACCGGCTGCTCGCGGCCTCCTCGCCGACGGGCCCCGCCTTCGAGGGTGCGCAGATCTCGGGCGGCCAGCGCGCCGCCCCCGGCGCCATCGAGCGCGTGCGCATCGATCCCGAGACGCTCGAGCCCAGGTTCAAGGTGATCGGCTCCGACAAATGGTCGAACGAGCCGGGCTTTGCCGAGGACACGGCGCAGACCGGCGTCACCGGCATCTGCGGCTCGGGCATCATCGAGGCCTTGGCCGAGATGTATCTCGCCGGCATCATCAACCAGGATGGCGTAATCGATGGCGCCATGGCGGCCAGGAGTCCGCGCATCCAGGCCGAAGGCCGCACCTTCTCCTATCTCTTGCGTGAGGGCGAGCCCACCATCCGCATCACGCAGAACGACGTGCGCGCGATCCAGCTCGCCAAGGCGGCGCTCTATGCCGGTGCCAGGCTCCTCATGGACAAGCTCGGCATCGACAAGCCCGAGCGGATCACGCTGGCGGGCGCCTTCGGCAGCCATATCGACGTCAAATACGCGATGATCCTCGGCATGATCCCGGACTGCGATCTGGCCAAGGTGACCTCGGCCGGCAACGCCGCGGGCACCGGTGCCCGCATCGCGCTCCTCAACCTCAAATCCCGCGACGAGATCGCGCGCGTGGTGAAGCAGGTCGAGAAGGTCGAGACCGCGGTCGAGCCGATGTTCCAGCAGCATTTCGTCGAGGCCATGGCGATCCCGCACAAGACTGCGAGCCACGAGAACCTGTCGAAGGTGGTGACGCTGCCGCCGCCGAAGGAAGTGGCGGCCGGTGCCGAAGGCGAGGCGCGCCGCGCTAGGCGACGGCGAGGGTAGGCGGATCCTCCCCTGTCTGTCATGCCCGCGCTTGACGCGGGCATCCAGGGCCACCCTGCGCCGTTTTCGCGGTTGCCCTGGATCGCCGGATCAAGTCCGGCGATGACAGGAATGAGAGGGGCGGCTCAAGCCCTCTCGCCGGCACGACGGTGTAGTGAGGGCATGCCCTCGCCGCTCTCCGCGTCCTCGGCCTTCTCCATCTTCTGGAGGTGCTTGAAGGCGAGCTTGCTGGAGCCCTGGATGTGCTCTTCCATCAGCGCCTCGGCTGCGTCGGGATCGCCTGCCCGGATGGCGTCGAAGATGGCCTCATGCTCGCGGCAGACCTGCTTCACCCGCGTGGGCGAATACTTGTAGCGCGATCGCAGCGTCACCGTCACCGCCAGGACTTGATGCACGATCGTCAGGAGCAGCTGGCTCCCGGCTGCGGCGGCGACCGCCTCGTGAAAGGCGAGGTCGGCCTGCGCCTGATCGATCGCCGATCCCGACGTGCCGATGCGGATCTGAACGGCCAGAGCGTCGGCAGCCTGATTCAGCTTCGCGGTGTCCTGCTGCTCGGCCGCGCAACGCACGGCATAGGATTCCAGCACGCGCCGCAGCGAGTAGATCTGCGCGATGTCGTTCGAGGATACGTGCCGAACGCGCGCATAGCGGCTGGGGACCAGATCCACCAGCCCTTCGCCTTGAAGGATGAAGAAGGCCTCGCGAATCGGGGTCCGGCTCACCCCCAGCTCTTCGGCGAGCTGACGTTCGCGCAACGGTTGCCCGGGAGTGAGGATCCCCGCCAGAATCGCCCTGCGGATGACATGGGCAATGCCTTCGCTGGTGCGGGTGGCCATGGGCCCGTTGATCAGTCCGCCCAACAGGTCGGGCATCCGGGAACTCTCTCCTTCACATCGACGAGCGAGGCTGCCGCACGCTCGCCTCCAATTGTCCATCGATGATGACATTTCCATCTATAGAGGTGCAACCCGAATGCAAATGGGCCCTGGCGGCATCTGCCGCCAGGGCCCGAGGGCAGGACGAAATCGGATATCGGCTATGAGCGCACGACACCTCTTGCGCGATCGTCGCCGAAATTCTCGACGCCCCAGACGGTGTCGTCGAGCCCCGTGATCTCCGCTTCGGGGCTGACCCGCAGCCCGCCAGCCTTCTCATGCACAAGGCACAGGATGAAGGCGGGAATGCCGGAGACGAGCATCGTCACGACGACGCCGATCAGCTGCCACCATGGGCTGATCTGCGCATGACCCAGAGCGTAGGCGCCCTCCAGTCCCGGGAAACCGCCAGTGGGCGTGCCCCACTTGACGAAGCCGACGAGGATGGCGCCGGCGATACCGGGCCCGAGAGCCAAGGGAACGACCTTGGGCTCCTCGATACCCATGCCACGCACCAGCTTGGCCGTCCCCAGCGCGACGAACGGCCCCAGTGCGCCGAAGAGCATCGATTCCAGGGGGGTGCCGATGTCGAAGAGGGTGCCGCCCATCACGATACCGGCAATGGGGCCGAGGAAGACCCAGGTCACCTCGCGACGAACCCAGCCGATGATGGCGCCCACAAAGCCGCCGGTCAGCGCGGCGGCGAAGATGTTCACCAGGATCACGCCGATGCCGGACTGGGTGAAGGAGATGCCATAGACCCCCTTGTCCGGAAGGATCCAGGTCGAGCCGATCGAGATGAAGGGGACGGCGAAGAAGATGAACAGGACGCCGACGGCGACCAGGCCGAAGTTGCTGGGCGTCGGCTTGATCCCGCTGACGTCCTGGCCGAACGCGCCGCGACGGGGCCCTAGCCGCCAGGCCAGCACCAGCGCCCAGGTGCCGGCGAAGATGTAGAGCGGGAAGACGCCCTCGAAGTCATGCACGCCGTTGTTCGTCAAGGGCGACAGCGGCCCCCAGCACAGATAGCCGACGAGGGGCGACAGGACCAACCCCACGACGAGCGACATGACATAGAGGGGCGCGCTCTTGATGCGCTCGATCACGCTGCTGTGGATCAGCGCCGCCGTGGCCATCGAGAAGGTGACGAAGAACACCAGGAAGACCTGCTGGATATCGGCTTCCGGCACGAGCTTGGGATCAAGCTGTATCGAGATCGTGCCGCTGGCAGGCCCGCCGATCCACCAGTCCCGCAGCGCCTGAGCCAGCGGGCTGGGAATCCCCAGCGCTTCATAGAACTGCCACTGCCAGAGCGCGTAGCCGAAAAGCAATGTGCCGAAACCGGCGATGACGGCCGCCGTCAGCTTCTGGGCCCAGGTCACGAGCACGTTGCGTGCCCGCACCAGGCCCATATCGATGAAGCCGAGCCCGACCACCACGAGGAGCACGCTCATCGCGCCCATCGTGTAGATAAAGCTCAGCAGCAAATACGGTATGGATACTTGTTCCGTAAACATGGCGATCCTCCCTTCGTTATGCTGGTTCTTTGCCGCCTGGCCGGCTTTCGCCGCAGCCTTGCGTCACCGCCTTGCAGCGATGCGTCCTCTGCGGTTCACGGCCGACAGAGCCATGGCGGATTTCCCCCGATGAACCGGTCGTCCCTTTTCTGGAATCGAAACTTGCGACCACCGGTATATTGGTATACCATCCTGAATATCCTATTACACGGGGCGGCATCCGGGCAAGGCTTCTCGTGTCGAGCAGGGAAGGCATGATGGCTTCGCAGGCGACGAGTCGGATTTACGAGACGGCCGGCTTCGGACGGCGGGTATCCCGCGGCCCGCGACCTGCGATCCTGGTCGTCGACTTCAGCTACGGCTTCACCGACACGTCCTATCCGACGGCCGCCGACATGACGGCGCAGGTCGTCGCGACCCGCCGGCTGCTCGATGCCGGCCGCAAGCGCTCGGTTCCCATCGTCTTCACGACGATCGGCTATGACGAGGGCCAGGCCCGCGCCCTGGCGTGGCTGCGCAAGGCGCCCGGCATGGCCGCGCTGCGTCATGGCACCCGGCTGATCGAGATCGACGAGCGCCTGGGCAGGCGGGTGGAAGAGCCGTTGCTGGTGAAGGCGGGCGCCTCGGCCTTCTTTGGCACGAATCTCGCCGGCCTCGTGGCGTCATGGCGCGCGGACACGCTCATCGTGACCGGCGCCACGACGAGCGGTTGCGTCCGGGCCAGCGTCGTCGATGCCGTGCAGCACGGCTATGACGTCCTCGTTCCGGAAGAATGCGTGGCGGATCGGGCGAGCGCCCCCCATCAGGCGAACCTGTTCGACATGGGCCAGAAATATGCGGATGTGATCTCGCTCGACGAGGTGCTGGGCTACATCGAGACCGTCCAAGGGCTGCTGCGATAAGAGCCAAGGGGACCGAAGCGTCCCTGCAAACGAATGAATGGGCAAAAAAGGGGAGGAAGCATGAACGAGACGGCCAGAAGCAATTCGGTGCGGCGGGACGCGCGCGCAGCCGAGCCTTCGTCGAACAAGCGATTTGCAAGCCCGTTCGACCTGCGGACCCCCGAAGGTGCCGAGGGTTGGGAGGAGCTCTATCCCTATTATGCGCTGATCAGCCCGGAACGCCGGCAGCTGGAAGAGGGCAAGTTCTGGTTCTTCGACGGGATGCACAATCCGAAGCCCATCTGCCCCTTCGACACCATCATGACGGAGAACTGGTGGGTGGCGGCGAGCCAGATGGCAAGCCGGGTCTGGCCAATCCCTCTGGCCTTGGGCATCGATCATCGCATCATCAACGGCTATCTCTATATCAGCCCCAACGGGGTCACCGACCCGAAGAAGATCGCCGAGCGGCAGGAGCATTTCGCACGCCGTGCCGGCCACTATTTCGAGAACTGGGACGCGATCTATGGCGAATGGATCGAGAAGGCCAAGGATTGCATCCATCGCCTGAAGGCGATCGAGTTCCGCCCCCTGCCGGAGATCGAGCCTGAAGAAAGCGTCTTCACGCATCGCGGCGTCTATTCCTCCTATGACCTGCTGACCAAATACAACCGGCTGATCGAGAACCTCTTCGAGATGGGCTCGTACCATTTCGAGATGCTCAATCTCGGCTATGGTGCCTATCTGACCTTCCGCGAGTTCTGCCAGCAGGCGTTTCCGGGCATCACCGATCAGACCATCACCAACATGGTGTCGGGGATCGACATCCTGTTGTTCCGGCCCGACGACGAGCTGCGGCGCCTGGCCGAGCTGGCGGTCGAGCTCAAAGTCGCCGATATCCTCCTCGATCACCCGCAACCCGAGGACATGCTGGCCGCCATGAAGAAGGCCGCAGGCGGAAGCCGCTGGCTCGCTGCCTTCGATGCCGCGAAGGATCCCTGGTTCTGGTTCTCGACCGGCGTCGGCTACACCCACTCGGATCCGGTCTGGATCAACGACCTGCGCCTGCCGCTCATGGCGATGCGGGGCTATATCGAGGCGCTGCGCCGCGGCGAGGAGATCCGACGTCCTCTGGCCGCCATCCTCGAGCGGCGCGCCAGGGTAACCGAGGAGTATCGCGCGCTGCTCCCCACGGATCAGGACCGGGAAGCGTTCGACGGGCTGGTCCAGCTCACGCGCAAGGTGTTCCCCTTCGTCGAGGACCACAATTTCTACGTCGAGCACTGGCACCACTCGATCTTCTGGTCGAAGGTCCGCGAGCTGGGCGACGTGTTCGTCGCGCACAACTTCTTCGACGACCGCGAGGACGTCTTCTATCTGCATCGCCACGAGCTCTACGATGCGCTCTACGATCTGCTGATCGGATGGGGCACGGGCTCGCAATCGCGCGGCGAGATCTATTGGCGTCCGATCGTCGCCCGGCGCCGCAAGATCCGCGATGCGCTGTCGAAATGGTCGCCGCCGCCGGCCCTGGGCGCGCCGCCCGAATCGATCACCGAGCCCTTGACGATCATGCTCTGGGGAATCACCCAGGAGACCGTCCAGGAATGGCTCGGGGTGGATCCATCCGCCGGCGGAAATCAGCTGCGCGGCGTGGCCGCGTCGGCGGGCAAGGTCACGGCGCGCGCCCGCGTCATCACCGACTCCGAGCAGCTTTACGAGGTCCAGGAGGGGGAGATCCTGGTCTGCCGCATCACCGCTCCCAGCTGGGCGCCGGTGTTTCCGCATATCTCGGCGGCGGTCTCCGATGTGGGCGGCATGATGGCCCATACCGCGATCATCTCGCGCGAGTATGGTCTGCCGGCTGTCGTCGGCGTCGGCTACGCGACCACGACCATTCGTACCGGCGATCTGATCGAGGTCGACGGCAACAAGGGCATCGTATCCGTCGTCGAGAGGGTGGGCCGATGAACGGGATCCCGTTCATTCTGTGGCTGGATCACGAGACGGCGCCCGGCAATCCGATCCTCGGCGGCAAGTTCTCCAGCCTGGCCGAGATGACGGCCGGCGGATTTGCCGTGCCATCGGGGTTCGGGATCACCACTGCCGCCTACCGGCGCTTCATGGATCATGCTGGCCTGGTGAACGAGGCCCGGCGAGTGCGCGAGACGGCGCCCAAGCTGGCTCTGTCGCAGATCAAGAACGAGACGGCAACGCTTCTCGGCGCCATCGCCTCGGCGCCCCTGCCGCCCGACCTCGAAGGGGAGGTGCGTGAGAACTACGCTCTGCTGGAGCAAAGGACGGGCATGGCCTCGGTGCCGGTCGCGGTGCGCTCGAGCGGCGAATCCGAAGACCTGGCGGGTGCCAGCTTCGCCGGCCAGTACGACACCTATCTGTGGATCTGCGGCGCCGATTCGCTGCTTCGCCATATGCGGTCCTGCTGGGCGAGCATGTTCGGAGAGGCCGTGCTGTCCTACCGTCAGGACGGCAATGCCGTCGTCACGACCCGGGATTTCGGCATCTGCGTCGGGATCCAGCAGATGGTGCCGGCACGCGCGGCCGGCGTGATGTTCACGCTCGACCCGATCAATGGCGACAGGTCCAAGATCGTGCTCGAAGCCTGCTGGGGACTGGGCGAAGGCGTGGTCAAGGGCGACATCACGCCCACCCAGTTCACCATCGACAAGGTGACCTTCGAGATCGTCAAGCGAAAGCCCGCCCTCCAGACTCAGGAGTACCGCTTCGACCCGGAAGCGGGCGCCGTCGGCCTTACGGCGATCGAGCCGGAAAGACAGGAGGCCGTCTGCATCGCCGACAAGCATGTCCTGGAGCTGGCGGCGCTGGCCAAGCGCATCGAGCAGCGCCGCGGTGCGCCGCAGGACATCGAATGGGCCGTCAGCGAGCGGGACGAGGTGAAGATCCTGCAGGTCCGGCCCGAGACGGTCTGGAGCCGGCGGGCGGCGCCGGGGCTCGTCACGGCCGCGAAGTCTCCCGTCGAGCATGTTCTCGCCCGATTGTCGGGAGTCCGGACGATGGGGGGAACGCGGTGAAGGCGGCCGATTTCATCTATCACGCGGCCGGCTCGATCGACGAAGCGGTGGGCTTCCTGGCGGAGCATGAGGGCGGTGCGCGAATCCTCGCCGGCGGCCAGAGCCTCATGCCCATGCTCAACATGCGGCTCTGGCGACCTTCCGCCCTGATCGACATCAACGGGCTTGCGGGGCTGGATCGCGTGCAGCCGAACGGCGAGGAGACCGTGGTCGGCGCAATGGTCCGCTATGTGACGCTGGAGAGATCGACGCTGGTGGCCGAGCGGCTTCCGCTGCTGGCGCGCATGGTGCGTTTCGTCGGCGATCGGCAGGTTCGCAACCGCGGAACGATCGGCGGCAGCCTGGTGCAGGGAGATCCGACGGGCGAGATGCCGCTGGGCTGCCTGGTGCTTGGGGCCAGGGTCAGGGTGGCCGGCCGCGGTGGCTTGCGCGAGATACCGATGACGGCCTTCTACAGCGGGCCTTATGCGGCCGCGCTGGAGGCCGACGAGCTGCTCACGGAGGTCGTGTTCCCGAAGCATCCGCGACATTTCGCGTTCCGCGAGCTTTGCCGGCGCCACAACGACTTCGCGGTGCTGTCGGTGGCCGCCACCGGAAACCTCTCGTCGGACGGCCGATGGCGGGACATCCGGCTGGGCCTCGGCGGCCTCAATGACACGCCCGTTCTCGCCGCCGAGGCCGCCGCCTGTCTGGAAGGCAGCCCCCTGACGGATCGGGACATCTCGGCTGCGGGCGAGGCAGCGCTCGCCGTCATCGATCCATCGAGCGATATCCGGGCGTCGGCGGAATATCGAAGGCACCTCGCGCCCATCTATGTCAGGAGAGCGCTGCAGGATCTGCGCGCCTCCGCGCAGGGCTGACGTCTCAATCCGGAGAGGTATCAGGTGAAGTTTCGCCAGGAATTCCACGTGGCCGAAGGAGTGGCGACGCTGTGGGGGTTCTTCGAGCAGCCCGCGCGCGTCGCGGAATGCATCCCCGGCGTCGAGAAGGTCGCGCTCCTGGACGACGACAACCTTACCGTTCTCGCCACCCAGAGGCTCGGCCCGATGGCGGCGACGTTCGAGGCCCGGGTGCAGATCGTCGAGCGCGTGCGCGAGCAGAAGATCCAGTTCACCTCCACGGGCAAGGCGGTGCGAGGCGCCGTCGGCAACTTCCGCGCCACGAACACCGTGCTCCTGAATGCCGTGGGAGACGGGACGCAGGTGGTGGTGGAAGGCGAAGCGGCTTTTGCCGGCGTGCTCGGCAGCGTCGGGCAGAAGGTGATCGCGAAGCAGGCCGAGAAGGTGACGGCCGAGTTTGCGAAGAATCTGGAGAGGGTTCTCTCGGGCAATGCCGCGCCACCCGTGAACGGTGCCGTCGTCCCGCCGCCACCCGCGGCCGAGGCGATGGCGCGGGACGCGACCCGCCGCGGGGAGGAGGTCGGCGCTCCGGTACGGATCGCGCCGGAACGCGATCCCTGGGTCAAGGTTGCGGCGCTCCTCAGCGGCGCCGCGACCGTGGTGGGATTGGTCATTCTATGGCGGCTCGGGGCGCATTGATGTGCTCCTGGCCCGCCCGCAACCGACAGGACCGGTGATCGAGATGAAGCGGATCGGATTGATCGTTCCCAGCTCCAACGTGACCATGGAAACGGAGATCCCCGAGATGCTGCGCCGCCATGCGGAGCGGCATGGCACGGGATGGACCTTCCATTCCAGCCGGGCGCGCCTGCATACCGTCGATGTCGAATCGCTGGCCGCCATGGTCAATGACGGGGAGCGTTGCGCAGCGGAGGTCGCCGATGCGCGGGTCGATGTCATCGCCTATGCCTGTCTCGTGGCCCTGATGTCGCGCGGGGCAGGCGCTCATATCGCCATCGAGAAGCGCCTGGGCGACATCGCGCTCGAGGCGAGCGCCAAGCGGACGCCGGTCGTGAGCAGCGCTGGCGCCCTGGTGCGGACGCTGGGCCAGCTCGGCCTGAAGCGCGTGGCGGTCGTCGCCCCCTATATGCCGCCGCTGACCAAGCTCGTCATCGATTATCTGGAGAAGTCCGGCATCACGGTCGCCGACAGCATCAGCCTCTCGGTGGCCGACAATCTCCTGGTCGGGCGTCTGGATCCGGCAGCGCTTCCCGGCTATGTCGCGCGGCTGAAGCTCGCCGCCGTCGATGGCATCGTGCTGAGCGCCTGCGTGCAGATGCCGTCCCTTCCCGCGGTCCAGCCGGTGCAGGATCAGACCGGATTACCGGTCGTCACCGCGGCCACCGCGACGACGCGGGAGATCTTGCTGGCTCTCGGGCTGGAACCGGCGTTGCCCGAGGCAGGGGCCGCGCTCGGCTCGCTTCCGCCTGCGCGGAGGGCGACAGCATGAGCGTCGCGATCTCGGGCCGCTCGATCAAGGTTCGGGCGAACGGCTTGCAGCATCATCTGCTGGAATATGCCGGCGGCGATCGGGGCGAGGTCCTGATCCTGCCCGGGATCACCAGCCCGGCCGCGACGGCGGACTTCGTCGCCAAGCCGATCTCCGATCTGGGCTTGCGCGTCGTCGTCCCGGATCTTCGAGGGCGGGGCGCCACCGACGTTCCGCCGGCGGGATCCTACCGGCTCGCCGATTTCGCAGCCGATGTCGCGGGCCTCGTCGGGGCGTTGGGGCTGAGACAGCCGATCGTTCTCGGCCATTCACTGGGCGCGCGCATCGCTGCCGCTTACGCGGTGCTGCATGGGCCCAATCCTCACGGGCCTCTGATCCTGGTGGACCCGCCCACATCCGGACCCGGGCGCGGCCCTTATCCGACCAGCCGTGAGGCCTTCCTCACGCAGCTCCGCGAGGCCAAGCGGGGAACGACTGTCGAGGAGGTGCGGCGCTTCTACCCCAAATGGCCCGAGCGGGAGCTGCAGCTGCGCGCCGAGGTCCTCGCTTCCTGCGACGAGGCTGCGGTGCTGGAGACCCATGAGGGCTTCGAGCGGGAGGACTTCTTCGAGTATTGGCGGCAGATCACGCGCCCCGCCGCCCTGATCCGCGGCGGCGACAGTCCTGTGGTCCCGCCCCAGGCGGCGGCCGATCTCGCGGCCGCCAACCCGTCGATCCCCATCATCCGCGTTCCCGATGCGGGCCACATGGTGCCCTGGGACAATTTCTCCGGCTTCTTCGACGTTCTGCGGCCGTTGATCGCCGCGAAGCGCGGTTGAGACGCAATCACGACAAGGGAAAAAGAGACCGCCATGGACCAAAGCATCCTCAATCAAATGTGCCGGGCCCAGCTCGAGCTGAGCGGGGTCCATGAGGGCGAGACAGTGGCCGTCCTGTCGCGGGGCCATGAGCGTCTCGACTATGCGGATGCCTTTCTCAATGCCGCACAGGAACTAGGGGCCAAGACCTATCACCTGCGGATGCCCATGGCGGGATACCGCAGCGGTCAGTGGGCGGTCGGCGTCACGCCGCTTGCGGACAATCCCGAGGCGGTGGAAGTGCTGAAGCGAGCCGACATGCTCGTCGACCTGATCTTCCTGCTCTTCAGCAAGGAACAGATGGCGATCCAGGCGGCCGGGACCCGGGTTCTGACCGCGATCGAGCCCGCCCCGCTGCTGGCGCGCCTCTTTCCCACCAAGGAGCTTCGCGAGCGGGTGGAGATCGGCGCGGAGCTCCTCTCCAAGGCGCGCGTGATGCGCATCACCAGCCGCCAGGGCACCGACATCACCTACAAGATCGGCAAATACCCCACCATCAGCGAGTACGGCTACACGGATCAGCCCGGGCGCTGGGACCATTGGCCGGCGGCCTTCGTCTTCACCGGCGGTGCCGATGACGGCGTCGACGGGCAGATCGTGCTGGCGCCGGGCGATGTGCTGCTGCCCTTCAACAGCTACGTCACCAACCCCGTCACCTACACGATCGAGAAGGGCGTCATCCAGGACATCCGTGGCGGGCTCGATGCGCAGCTGATCAAGTCCTACATGGACTCCTTCGGCGATCCGCGGGGCTATGGCGTGTCGCATATCGGCTGGGGCCTCGACGAGCGCGCCCAGTGGCACGGGCTGACCTCGTTCCCGGGCGGTATCGGCATGGAGCTGCGCTCGTTCTTCGGCAACGTGCTGTTCTCGAGCGGGCCGAACAGCGAGCTGGGCGGCCCCAATGACACCCCCTGCCACCTGGACATACCCATGCGCGGCTGCAGCCTGTTCCTCGACGACGAGCCGATCCTGATCGACGGCGATGTCGTCGTCAAAGAGATGCGCCCGGCCTCTCGCCGCTGACCCGAGCGTCTCTCTCTGTGACGCCCGTCCGATGCCTGCCGCAACATGGAGACCACTGCGTTGAGCGCGAATGCAAAGGAGATCGGCCTTCGGATCAATGGCGAGGCGGTGCGCGAAAGCGTGCCCGTTCGCATGCATGCGGCCGATTTCCTGCGTCATCGGCTGGGGCTGACCGGAACTCATGTGGGATGCGAGCAAGGCGTGTGCGGCATGTGTACGATCCTGGTCGATGGCCAGGCGGTGAAATCGTGCCTCCTGCTCGCCGTGCAGCTGGATGGGGCCGACCTCTGGACGGTGGAGTCGCTTGCGACCGGCGACGAGCTCAATGAGCTACAGCAGGCGTTCAAGCGCCATCACGCTCTCCAATGCGGGTTCTGCACGCCCGGCTTTCTGATGCTGGCGACAAGCCTGAAGAAGCGGGGCGAGCCGCTGTCCCGCGCCGAGATTCGCGAGGAGATCAGCGGTGTGCTCTGCCGTTGCACGGGCTATGAGGGCATCCTTCGCGCCCTGGAGGAGTATCTGCAGGCGCCCGGCGAGAAAGAAACGGCGGGAGCGGGAGTCGCGCGATGAACCGGGTCGTGGAGAATCTCGAAGCGCGGCGCGACGGGGAGGCGGAGGGGCTCGATCGCGCCGACGCGCCGCCCTTCCGGCATCGTCTCATCGGAGCGCCGATTCCGAGGAAGGAGGACGATCGGCTTCTGCGCGGCGATGGCCGGTTCACCGACGACGTCGAGTTCGCCCATCAGCTGGAGATGGCGGTCGGCCGCTGCCCGTTTCCCCATGCCCGCATAAGGTCGATCGATATCTCGCAAGCCCGCGCCCTGGCAGGAGTCAAGCATATCCTGATCGGCCCGGAGGTGCGGCGCGCCAGCGGTCCCTTGACCGTCTTGCGGCCCGTCCCCGGCGCACCGCAGCTTCCCTATTACGCGCTGGCCCAGGAAAGGGCGCTCCATGAAGGGCAGCCTGTCGTCAGCGTGGTCGCCACCAGCCGGGCGGTCGCCGAGGACGCGATCGAGCTCGTCGACATCGACTACGAGCCTCTCCCCCACCTATCGGATGCGCTCGACGCCCTTGCCGAGGGAAGTCCGGTTCTGCATCCGGACGTGCTGCCGTCCAACCTCCTGGCCTCGAACAAGGACCGCAGCGGCGACCCGGAGGGCCGCATGGCGGAGGCGGACACGGTCATCGAAGGCCGGTTCCGCATCAACCGGGTGACGGCCCTGCCCATGGAGGCCCGGGCCATCGTCGCGGTCTGGCGTCCGGGCGCCCGGGAGCTCACCGTCCATGCCTCGACCCAGGTGCCGCATCTGGTGCGCAAGCAGCTGGCCGAATGCCTGAGAATCGACGAAGGCTGCATCCGCGTCATTGCGTCGGATGTGGGAGGCGGGTTCGGGCAGAAGCTCGGGATCTGCCCCGAAGACATCCTTGCCTGCCTGCATGCGATGGCCCTGCGCCGGCCGGTCAAGTGGATCGAGGATCGGCTCGAATATTTCCGAGCGAGCACGCATGGGCGCGAAGCCATTCACGATTTCCGCATCGGGGCGCGAGCGGACGGCCAGATCCTCGCCATGACGAACATCTACCGCACCGATCTGGGTGCCTGGAACTCCTCCTTCGGGTCGGCGCAGCTCTCCAGCGTCGTCTTCACGGGGCCCTACAAGGTCGCGGACGGGTCGGTCGAGCGGCAGGTGGTGCTGACCAACAAGACGCCGATCGGCGCCTATCGCGGCTACGGCCAGCCGGAGGTCAATTTCGCCCTCGAGGTGCTGATCGACAGGCTGGCGCGCCGGCTGAGATATGACCCGCTGGAGTTCCGGGCCCGGAACATGCTTCGACCGGAGGACTTTCCCTGGAAGACCCCCAGCGGTGCCGTCTATGACAGCGGCGACTATCTGAGGACGCTGCGGATGGCGGCCGAGGCGGTGGGCTATCAGGCGCACCGCGCCTCGCCCAAGCGACGCAAGGACGGGCGGCTGGTGGGAATCGGCCTCTCCTCCTTCGTCGAGCGCACCGGCTATGCGAGCGCGCGCTTCCTGGCGAATCGCGGATCGAAGTTCGGTGCCCATGAGAGCGTCACCCTCCGGGCGAACCGCTCCGGCGGCATCGATCTCTATACCGGCGTATCCACCTTCGGCCAGGGAAACGAGACGGCCTTTGCCCAGCTCTGCGCCGGGATCCTGGGCGTCGAGTATGATGCGATCCATGTCCATGCTGGCGATACGGGCGCGTCGCCGCTCAATACCGGTGCCTTCGCGTCGCGCACCTTGATCGCGGCGGCCGGCGCCCTGCGCGAGGCGGCCCAGAGCCTTCGCGACAAGACGATCCGGATCGGGGCCTGGGCCCTGGATGCCGCGGCCAGGGATGTCGAGATCGCCGGCACGGTCCTGCGCCTTCGCGGCGATCCCGGCCGCAGCATGGCGCTTTCGGAGATATTCACCCGCGCCATCCTCGGGCAGGGAATCCCTGCCGGCGAGACGCCTGGACTGGAGGCGACCGCACATTTCGAGCCTCCCGCTGCGGCATTCTCCTTCGGCACCGCGGCCGCCGTCGTCTCGGTCGATCCCGAGACGGGGGAGTTCTCCGTCGAGCGTTTCGTGATGGTCCATGACTGCGGCACGGTCGTGAATCCGGCGCTGGTCGAAGGCCAGGTCCGGGGCGCCCTGGTCCAGGGCCTGGGCGCGGCACTCGGCGAGGAGCTTCGTTACGACAAGGAGACCGGCCAGCTGGTCAGCGGCAGCATGCTGGATTATCTCGCGCCCACGGCCGCGGACGTGCCGCCGATCGAGCTGCTGCATACCGAGGTCCCGTCGCCGGTCACGACATTGGGGATCCGCGGCGTCGGCGAGGTGGGCACGATCCCGCCGGGGGCGGCGGTCGCCAATGCCCTGTGCGACGCCCTGGCGGCGTACGGGGTCGAAATCTCCGAGCTGCCGATCACGCCGGAATCCGTCTGGCGAGCGATCGCAGCGTCATCGGCCTGTTCTTCCGGCGCGTGAGGTCTCCGGCATGACATCGAATATCATCGCGGGCCGCTATGCGGACCCGACATTCAACGAGATCGAGCACAGCGCGCTGCAGTGGCTCGACGGGTTCTATTCGCTGGAGCATCTGCTCTGCACGAGGGCCTGGGCGATCAGGCTCTGCGCGGATGCCTCGGCCGAGCTCAAGTTCGCGGCGCTGGTCCATGATGCCGAGCGGTTCTTTCCCGGCGGCCCCACCAGCACGCCGTCGAAGTTCGACGACCCCGACTATCTATTTGCACACTCGATCCGTTCGGCCGATATCGTCGAGGCCTGGCTCCGCGCCAGGACTCCGGCGCCGGCCGAGGACTATATCGGCCATGTGCGCCGGCTGATCCTGCGCCACGAGATTGGTGGCGGCTGGGAGGCCGACATCCTGCAAGCGGCGGATTCGCTGTCCTTTCTGGAGACGTTCGACTGGCTGACCGTCGACTGGGTCCGCAGCGGCCGCTACACGATCCCGCAGGCCAAGGAGAAGCTCGACTTCACGGTGGAGCGGATCCGGCCTTCGGCAGCGCTCCGCCATGCCTTGCCGCTCTACGAGCGCGCCGTGCGCCTGCTCGAATCTGCCCACGACAGCAGGATGGATCTGAAGCAACGCCGGGCGATCGCCGGCAACCGCCGGCTGCTGCTGGGCGAGCTGCCCTCGCCGGAAGAGATGGCGTCCTCGCGCTGAGGCCCATCCTTTAAGCCTGTCATGCCCGCGCCCCCGGGTCCGGCCAAAGGCCGGCCCGAGGACAAGCTTGACGCGGGCATCCAGGGCCACTCACGCTGACCGCTCATGCGGCCCTGGATCGCCGGATCAAGTCCGGCGATGACAGGAAAGGAACGGACGTGGCAGGCGGTTCACTCGTCCAGCAGATGCTGGGCGAACCAGTCGCGCGCGGCGCCGCTGGAGGCGGGGAAATCCTTCACATAGGCGTCGAAATGGCCGCCGCCGAGGAGCGCCAGTTTCTTGGGCTCGAGCGCGCGGCCATAGGCGGCCAGCGCCTCGTCGGCCACCGTCAGATGGTCGCCGGCGGCGACCACCAGGAGAAGTGGCGTCGGGCTGACATATTCGATATAGATGCCCGGCTCGTATTCGGTGAAGAGCTCGACCGATTGCAGCGTCACCTCGTTGCGCCAGGCGGGCGCCCTGAGCTTCGCCGTTTCCGTGAACCACTCGTAGGAATCCGGCGTCGGCAGCGCGCAAGGGACGTTCGGATCGTTCGAGACCACGGCGATCATGCCGTGCGGCTTGCCCGCATAGCGGGCCTTGCGGTCCTCGAGGAACATGCCCTGCACCGCCGCGATCATGTCCGCGCGGATGAGCCGGCGCGCGTTGCGATGGCCGCTGATCAGCGGCACCTGCGAGACGACGCATTTGACGCGGCGGTCGAGCGCGCCCACGACCAGCACATGGGCGCCGCTATAGCTCGAGCCCCAGATGCCGATCCTGTCCGCATCCACCTCCGGCAGCGTCGAGGCGTAGGTGATGGCGTCGCGATAGTCCGACACCTGTTGCCAGGGATCGATATGCTGGCGCGGCTCGCCGTCGCTGGCGCCGAAATTGCGGTTGTCGAACACGAGCGCGCCGAGGCCGGCCGCGGCATAGACCTCGGCGAACTTGTCGAGATAGTTCTCCTTCACGGCCGAGAAGCCGTGCGCCATCACGATCGTCGGCACGGGGCTGCGGGCCTTGTCGGGCTGATAGAGCCAGCCCCGCAGCGTCACGCCATCCTCGGTCTTGAACGCCACATCCTTACGCATCGCGGCCTCCTCCGGTTACCGACGACCCCGCGCGAATTCACGGCAACCCGGTCTGGGGCCGCCTTGGGATCATCCTAGCAGCCCGCCTCCCGATCGCGAACCTGGCCACAGCTTTGGCGCGGCCTTCGAGGCGGCCTGTCGGTCGGAGCCAGAGTCGGGAATGTCCGCATCCTTTGCCTGGGGGAATAATCCGGCGTGCTTATTGACCTCGTCGCGACGGTTGGCACAAGGTTGCGGCCCCGAGGAACAGTTCCATGCCGTCCTCAGACTTGGCTCTCCCGGTCCGCAACTTCCTGGAATTGATCAAGGCGCCGCCGGCGTCGAAGACCGCGCGGCTTCAGGCGCTGGCCGCGGCGCTCGACCATCTGGCCTATGCCTATCATGGCCTGACGGGGACGGATTTCGACTACGACGTCACCGATCATCCGCCGGACTGGCATCAAAGGGCCTATCGGGAGATCGGCGCGCGATTTCCGGAGCTCGGTTTCTATTCGGTCGTGGAGTCGAAAGGAATCGACGAATCGCCGGCGCTCGGGGACGCGATCGACGATCTGATCGATATCGATGCCGAGCTGCGCGACGTGCTCGCCCTATGGGATCTCGGTTCGCACCAGGTCGCGGCCAACCAGTATCTCTGGGGCTACCGCTTTCACTGGGGCCGTCACCTGCTCGATTTGCGGAAGCATCTGCATGCCCTCCTTTACGAGCTATGAGAGAGCAAGCCTGGCTTTAAGGCGCACATAATTCCCGTTGCTTCCCCTTCGCGCGAGACGCGACCGAGGAAGTTGGTGAAGCCCGCCGGATGGCGCGCCCTCTCGGGCGGCGGCGAGGCTCTAGCTCATCCGAGCGCCGCCACGCGTTCCGCTTCGGGAAGCTCCATGCCCCACATCTTTTCCAGATTGTAGAGGCCGCGGATTTCCGGTCGGAACAGGTGGACGATCACGTCGCCGCCATCGATCAGCACCCAGTCGCCCTGGCGCTCGCCTTCGACGCCCACCTGCGTGAGCCCCTTGGCCTTGAGCTTCTCATGGAGATGCTCCGCCATCGCCGCGAGCTGTCGCGAGGACCGCCCGGACGCGATGACCATATAGTCGGCGATGCTGGATTTGCCTTTGAGATCGATGGTGACGATGTCTTCGGCCTTGTCGTCATCGAGCGACGTCTCGACCATGCGCAGAAGGTCGCTCGGTCTGGCCGGGCTCTTGCTCTTCCCGGCGCGGGTTGTCTTGACGATGGCCATCACCCTTGGATGTCGAAGCGGCCGGCACTGATCTCGCGGTGCCCCGTCCGCCCAATTGCCAATGGAGTTATGTGCTCGCTCCTTTGCCTTCGCGCCGTCCCATCCTCCGCGCGGCGCGGATCGCGGTCGCCGATGCCGGGTTGAGCGGCCCATGGATCAGAAGCCAGGCGGGCGGCTCGGCCTGCACCAACCTGCGTCCCAGCCGTTCCGGCCAACGGGCCCGCAGGAAACGCTGCGCCGCCGGAGCGGACAGCGCCTTCAAAGAATAAGAAGGACGGGCCAGGACCGCAACCGGCAGCAGGTGAAATATTCGTTGCCAGTCCCGCCATTTGTGGATCTGGAGCAGGTTGTCGGCCCCCATCAGCCAGACGAAGGCGTGCCCCGGGAAGCGCCGGGTCAGCTTTTCTAACGTATCGGCGGTGTAGCGGGTGCCGAGCCGGGCCTCGATATCCGTGACTTTGATCCTGGGATCGCGGGCCACCGCCCGGGCCGAGGCCAGCCGCTCGGCGAAGGGCGCCATCCCGGCCTCGGGCTTCAGGGGGTTCTGGGGGCTCACCAGCCACCAGATCTCGTCCAGCCCCAGCCGGTGGAGGGCGGTCTGCGAGATCTGGCGATGGCCCTCATGAGCCGGGTTGAAGGAGCCGCCCAGGAGCCCGACGCGGGGGCGCCGCCGGGCCCGGACCGGGTCGATCCAGCCTTGGCAGGGTGTCAGGGGCGCACCTGGCCGCTGCCGCGCACCAGATATTTGTAGCTGGTGAGCTGCTCGGCGCCGACGGGGCCGCGGGCATGGAGCTTGCCGGTCGAGATGCCGATCTCGGCCCCCATGCCGAACTCGCCGCCATCGGCGAACTGGGTCGAGCTGTTATGGATCACGATGCCGGCATCGACCTCGGCCATGAACTTCGCGGCCGCCTTCTCGTCGGCGGTCACGATCGCCTCGGTATGGTGCGAGCCATGGCGGTTGATATGGGCGATCGCCTCGTCGACGCCGTCCACGACTTTCACGGCGATGATGGCGTCGAGATATTCGGTATCCCAGTCCGTGTCGTTGGCGAGCGTGACGCGGTGGTCGAGCGCGCGCGTCTCGCTGTCGCCGCGGAGCTCGCAGCCGGCCTTGGCGAGATCGTCCAGGATCGGCGGCAGATAAGTCTTGGCGACGCGGCGGTCGACCAGCAGCGTCTCGGTTGCGCCGCAGATGCCGGTGCGGCGCATCTTGGCGTTGAGCACGATCCTCCGCGCCATGGCGAGATCGGCGGCGCCGTCGACATAGGTATGGCAATTGCCGTCGAGATGCTTCAGTACCGGGATGCGGCTCTCGGCGGCGACGCGCTCGATCAGCGACTTGCCGCCGCGCGGGATCACCACGTCGATCAGATCGTCGAGCTTGAGCAGCTCGCCCACCGCGGCGCGATCCTGGACCGGCACGCGCATGACCGCGCCCTCGGGCAGACCCGTGCTTTTGAGCGCGCGCTTCAAGCTGGCGAGGATGGCGCCCGAGGAATTCACGCTTTCCGAGCCGCCGCGCAGGATTGCGGCATTGCCGGCACGCAGGCAGAGGGCCGCGGCATCGGCCGTTACGTTCGGCCGCGATTCATAGATGATCGCGATCACGCCCAGGGGCACGCGCACCCGCGCGATATGAAGCCCGTTGGGCCGGTCCCATTCGGCCATCACCTGACCCAGGGGATCGGGCAGGGCCGCCACTTCCTCGACGCCCTTGGCCATCGCCTCGACACGGCTGGCGTCGAGCTTGAGGCGGTCCTTCAGCGCCGGCGTGAGGCCGCTCGCGGCTACCATGTCCTTGTCGTTGGCGGCGAGGATGAGCGCGGCGTCCTCGCGGATCGCGGCCGCCATGGCCTTCAAGGCGGCGGTGCGCTCGGCGGCGCTGGCGAGCGAAAGCGCCGCCGCCGCATCCTTGGCGGCGCGCGCCACGGCGCGGACCGACGCGGCGAGCGCGGCGCCGTCGGGCTTGGCTTGGGGTTGGGCAGCGGCGCTCATGACCGGCTCAACACGAGATCGTCGCGGTGGATCATTTCGTCCCGGCCACGATAGCCGAGCAGGGCTTCGATTTCACGGCTCTTATGGCCCTTGATCCGGCGGGCATCCTCGGCCGAATAGGCGGAGAGCCCGCGGGCCACCTCGCGGCCCTGGGCGTCGGCCACGATCACGGCATCGCCGCGCTCGAAGCGGCCCTCGACCGTGACCACGCCCGCCGGCAGCAGGCTCTTGCCCGAGCTCAGCGCCTTCAAGGCACCGTCGTCGACCACCAGCTTGCCCACCGGCTTGAGGGCGCCCTGGATCCAGGTCTTGCGCGCAGTGAGAGGTGTCGCCGCGGGCAGGAACCAGCTGCAGGGGCCGCCCTCGCGGATCGCCTTCAGCGGATGCAGCTGGCGGCCGTTGGCGATCGCCATGCGGCAGCCGGCGCCGAGCGCCACGCGCGCGGCCGCGAGCTTCGTCACCATGCCGCCCGAGCTGTAGCCGGGCAGCGCCTCGCCCGCCATCGCCTCGATCTCGGGCGTGATCTCGGTCACCTCGGGAATGAAGCGGGCCTCGGGGTTGCGGCGCGGATCGGCGGTATAGAGCCCGTCGATGTCGGAAAGCAGCACCAGCGCATCGGCGCTGACCATGGCGGCAACGCGGGCGGCGAGGCGGTCATTGTCGCCGAAGCGGATCTCGGCGGTCGCGACCGTGTCGTTCTCGTTGATCACCGGCACGCAAGCAAACCTGAGCAGCGTCTGCAGCGTCGAGCGGGCATTGAGATGGCGCCGGCGCTCCTCGGTGTCGCCCAGCGTCAGCAGCACCTGCGCCGCGGTGATGTCGTGGCGCGCCAGCGTCTCCTGATAGGCGTGGGCGAGGCGGGCCTGGCCGGTGGCGGCGGCCGCCTGCTTCTCCTCGAGCTTGAGGGCGCCGTCGAGCAGGCCCAGATGGCGCCGCCCGACCGCGATGGCGCCCGACGAGACCAGCAGCACCTCGGTGCCGGCTTGACGGATCTCGGCCACATCGTCCGCCAGCGCGTCGAGCCATTGCCGGCGGATGGCGCCGGTCTTCTCGTCGACCAGCAGCGCCGAGCCGATCTTGACCACCAGCCGCTTGCTCTGGGCGAGGCCGGATTTCGTGCGCGTGCCGTTCATGCCTCGTCATCCTCGGCATGAGCGTCGTCCAGATCGATCGTCTCGGCGGCCTTCGCCGCCTTGGCCTCGGCTTCCGCGGCGCGATAGGCCTTCACGTCGGCATAGGCCGCGCGCATCAGCTCCTTGATGCCCTTGCCGCTGGCGCCGGAGATGCGGAACACCTTGCCCCCCGAGGCGCGCGCGAGCTTGCGCGCCTTGGACTGGATCTCGGCGTCGTCGAGCGCGTCGCATTTGTTGAGGGCGAGCAGTTCCTTCTTCTCGGCGAGACCGCCGCCATAGGCCGCCAGCTCCTCGCGGATGGTGCGGTAGTCGCGCGCCACGTCGTCCGAGGTGCCGTCCACCAGATGGATCAGCACGCCGCAGCGCTCGACATGGCCGAGGAAGCGCGTGCCGAGGCCCGCCCCCTCCGAGGCGCCCTCGATCAGGCCGGGGATGTCGGCCAGCACGAACTCGGCGCCGTCCGTCAGCACGACGCCGAGCTGCGGATGGAGCGTGGTGAAGGGGTAGTCGGCGATCTTGGGCTTGGCGCGGCTCACGGCGGCCAGCAGCGTCGACTTGCCGGCATTGGGCAGGCCCACGAGCCCGGCATCGGCGATCAGCTTGAGCCGCAGCCAGACCCAGCGCTCCTCGCCCGGCCAGCCGGGATCGGCGCGGCGTGGCGCCTGGTTGGTCGAGGTCTTGTAGTGGTTGTTGCCGAAGCCGCCATCGCCGCCCTTGAGGAAGACCACGCGCTGGCCGGGCTCGGTCAGGTCGAGCAGCACGGTCTCCTTGTCCTCGTCGAGCACCTGCGTGCCCACCGGCATCTTGATGACGAGATCGGGGGCGGCGGCACCGGTGCGGTTCTTGCCCATGCCATGACCGCCCTTGGGCGCTTTGAAATGCTGCTGGTAGCGGAAATCGATCAGCGTGTTCAGGTTGGGCACGGCCTCGATGACGATATGGCCGCCGCGCCCGCCATCGCCGCCATCGGGCCCGCCGAACTCGACGAACTTCTCGCGATGGAAACCGACGACGCCGGCGCCGCCATCGCCGCTGCGCAGATAGATCTTGGCCTGGTCGAGGAACTTCATGACACGATCCTCGCGCCTGCATCCGCGTGATCCAGCGGCCGTTCGCCCAGATCCTGGCAGAAGCGCAGGAGATAGCCGTCGGGATCCTGCACCAGGAACTGGCGCTGACCGACCAGCCGGTCGCCCGCGCGATACCAGGCGCTCTCCGGCGCGCGATAGAGCGCGATGCCGGCCCGGGCCAGGCGCGCCAGCAGCCCGTCGAGATCGCCGGTCTCGATCTGGAAATTGATGCCGCGGCCGAAAGGCGGCGACATCTCGCCCGTCAGCCAGCTCGCCTCGTCCTCGATCTGCTCCAGCATGAGCTGGGCGCCTTCGAACTCCAGATAGGCGAAGGGCGGGTCCTCGCGCCCATAGAGCCGCGCGAAGCCCAGCACCTCGCCATAGAAGGCGAAGCTCGCCGCGAAGTCGCGGCAGAGCAGCTCGGGCACCAGGCGATTGAAGGCGATCGGGGCGGTCATGGTTCGGTCGATGGACAGCGTTGGAAACCGGGCAAAGGAAAAGGGGGAACGGCGACGCCGTTCCCCCTTCCGATTTCCGTCTGTCTGGCCTGGGGCCGGCGTCGCTCTATGACGTCAGCTCTGCGGCTCCACCGAGACGAAGGTCCGGCCGCCCGTGGCGCGCTTGAAGCGGACCTTGCCGTTGCTGGTGGCGAAGATGGTGTGGTCGCGGCCCATGCCGACATTGGCGCCGGGATGGTAGGTGGTGCCGCGCTGGCGCACGATGATGTTGCCGGAGAGCACCGTCTCATCGCCGTACTTCTTCACGCCGAGGCGCTTGCCGGCCGAATCGCGGCCGTTGCGCGAGCTGCCGCCTGCTTTCTTGTGGGCCATGAGTAATTACTCCTCGCTCTTCTTCGCGGCGGCCTTCTTCTTGGCAGCCGGCTTCTTCTTGGCGACCCCCTTGGACGCTGACTGGGGCGCCGCTTCCTTCGCCTCGACCGCCTTCTTGGCGACGGGCTTGCGCTTGGCACCGGTGACGGTGGCCGCGGTTTCCTTCGCCTTGGCGTGCTTCTCGGCGCCGGCCTCGGCCGCGGCCTTGGCGGCGTCCTTGGTCGAAGCGTCGGGCTTCTTGCCGCCGGTCAGGATGTCGACCACGCGCAGGAGCGACAGCGGCTGACGATGGCCGCGCTTGCGCCGGTAATTGTGGCGGCGCTTCTTCTTGAAGATGATGACCTTGTCGGCCTGGACTTGGTCGAGGAGGGCGGCCGCGACGGTGGCGCCCGCGACGAGGGGCTTGCCGACCGTGGTGTCGGCGCCGTCACCGATCATCAGCACCTCGGTGAACTCGACGAGATCGCCGGTCGAGCCCGGAACGGTCTCGACGCGGATGATGTCGTTCTTGGCGACCTTGTACTGCTTGCCGCCGGTCCTGAACACTGCGAACATGGCTTAAACGCTTGATTTTGTTATGGAAGCGGCGTCCGCCGAACGGGCCGGCCGACGCGAGGGCCGGACTATAGCCGGAACCGCCCTGCTGTCAACTTGATTCCACCCCCGCCGGGGCCGGGAAACCTTGCGGGGCAAGGCGTTTAGGGGCTTCCCCGCCGCCTTGGGACGTTTGGTCGCCCTGGGAGCATCCCCGCTCAGGCCGCCAGCCGCAGCGGCCGGGTCGCGGGCCCGTCCGGCTCGAAGCCCCAGACCAGAAGCTCGCCGGTGCGGGCATTGGCCTCGACCGCGAGCCGGGTATCGCCACTGAGGATCGGGGGCTGGAGCCAGTCGAAATCGCGCCCGCCGCGGGCCAGGCTTTCCAGCATCAGGCGCCGGCGCGGGCCGGTCTCGCTGCCGCGCGGCTGGCCGGCGATGCGGGGCCCCAGGAAATGGTTGGAGACCGCGGCCGGGGCCTCGTGCAGGAACGCCTTGTTCTCCAGCCGCTCGATGACGGTGGCCTCGTGCGGCTTGGTGCCGGCGAGCACGAAGAAGGCCGGCAGGCAGAGCGGCGTCTCGGCGATCATGCGCCGGGCTTCGGCGAAATCCTTCGCCTGCTCGAACACGCGGCGCAGCAGATGGGCGGGCGGCAGCGCGCGGCTGCGGCTCACCTTGATGCGGTCGACCAGCCAGTCGGCGGCGAGGAGGCCGGTGCGCCGGCGCAAGGGCGGCTGGTTGAAGGCCGCGGCAAATCGCCCCGGCGCCATCGCCGTCAGCGTGCCGACGAAGCCGGGCCAGGTGACATTGAGCCAGGGCCCGGCTGGTGCCTGCTGGCGCGCCACCACCACATGCCGGCCGAGGCCGGGCAGCGGCCAGTCCAGCACGCGCAGCATGCGGCAGCCCTCGCGCCGATGGTCGCGATCGGCGCCCGTGGTGCAGGCCCATTCGTAGCTGATGTTGAGAAGATGCGTGCCGGGCGCGCCCAGCGCCGCCGCGATCTCGTCGATCTCGATCAGATAGGGGTTGGCCTGTTTTTCGAGCCAGCGTCGCGACCGCTTGTCGCCCCAGTTGAGGGCCCAGCCGGGATAATGCGCATGGCCGATGCCGAGGAGGGCCGCCGCGCGCTGCCGCTCGCGCCGGGCGAGCTCGGCGGCATTGCCGCTCTCCAGATCCACCACCGGGATCTCCGGCAGGGTCCGGTGGTCCGGGGCCTGCAAGGCGATGTTCATGGCGGCAGGAATAGTGCCTCGGCCGCCTTTAAACAACCGATAAGCCCGGCGGGATAAGCTGGCCGTCGATGCTTGCCCTGGCCCTAGGCCTTGGTCTAGGTTCCGCGCCGTTCCGGAAAGCCCCGAGGCCCGTCTGCGGCCTCCGGCGGAACAGCCCCCAACAGGGCGCCACGGACGGGTGGCAGAGTGGTTGAATGCACCGCACTCGAAATGCGGCATACTCGCAAGGGTATCGGGAGTTCGAATCTCCCCCCGTCCGCCACCCTACGCCTTCGGCTTCGGGTGGCAGGCCACGAAGTGGACTGACACGCGAAGGCGATGAGGCGTGGGAGTGTCCCCCGAAGCTCCACTTGGAGCGTAGGGGGACAGCCGAAGCGACGCGATGCCCCTCTTGCCTTCTACTTTTGAGGGGCACGCTGACCCGTGTGGTTCGTCTGCTTCCTTCAGCTCGGCAATGGCGACATCTATGTTGGCTCAACCAACAACCTTGAGCGCCGGCTGAGCTCTCATCAGGAAGGCCAGGTTCAGTCCACGAAGGCGCATTTACCCATCGCGCTGAAATCTTATGTCGCGGTGGCGACGGAGGAGAATGCGCGGGCGCTGGAGCAGTATTTCAAATCCGGTTCCGGTAAGGCGTTCGCCACCAAGCGCTTCTGGTAGCGGTCGAGGCAGCATGAGGCGCGATCGTCTCATCAAAGCTCGCCCCTGCCCGCAGGGAGCGGATATGCTCGGCCCCATCGCAGACTAAAGAGTCACTCGATCGGGGACATGGAGCGATGGCGACGGGGCTGGTGCATGACGAACGGTTCTTCTGGGTCGAGCTGGGGGCCTATCTGCCGCTGGGGCCGCTGACGCAGCCCTTTCCGGCCATGGACAGCCCCGACGGCAAGCGCCGGATCCTGAACCTGCTGCGCGCGAGCGGTATCTTCGATCAGCTGACCTCGCTGACGCCGCGTATGGCCACCGAGGACGAGCTGGCCCGCATCCATACGCGCGACTATATCGCCCGCGTCAAGGAACTCAGCGAGGGCTATGGCGGCCCGGTCGGCGACTACACGGCGATCTGCGCGGGTGCCTATGACATCTGCCGTCTCGCGGCGGGCGGCTGCATCACGGCCTTCGACGCGGTTCTCGACGGGACGGTGAGCAACGCCTTCGCGCTCGTCCGCCCCTGCGGCCATCATGCCGAAGCCGACCGGGGCCGGGGGTTCGCCGTCTTCTCGAATGTCGCGGTCGCGGTGGCGGATGCCAGGGCGCGCCGCGGCTTGAGCCGCATCGCCGTCATCGACTGGGACGTGCATCACGGCAACGGCACGCAATGGTCCTTCTACGAAGATCCGAGCGTGCTCACGATCTCCATCCATCAGGACCGGCTCTATCCGCTCGAAAGCGGCGCCCTGGAGGAAACGGGTAAGGGTGCCGGCGAGGGATACAACATCAACATCCCGCTGCCCGCGGGCAGCGGCCATGGCGCCTATGTCCGCACGATCGAGCGCGTCGTCCTTCCCGCGCTTCGTGCGTTCAAGCCGGAGCTGATCGCCGTAGCCTCGGGCTTCGACGCCAATGTGCTCGACCCCCTGGCGCATATGCTGTGCCACAGCGGGACGTTCCGCGAAATGACGCGGCTGGTGAAGCAGGCGGCCGAGGATCTCTGCGGGGGCCGCCTCGTCGTCTGTCTCGAGGGCGGCTATGCGCCGGTCTATATCCCCTACTGCGCCGCGCCGGTCATCGAGACGCTGGCGGGTCTGCAGACGCAAATCGACGATCCCATGCATGACTGGGTCAGCAACATGGGCGGGCAGGAACTGCTGCCCCACCAGGAAGCCGTCATCGAACGTGCGGCCGCCCTTGCTGCACGCGTGCCCTCGCCGCGCGCTTGAGAATCCGGAGGTCGGCTCCGCGGCTGCGGATCGGACACCGCCATCGGCCCGTCTTTCTGGTTGGATAGCAAGCTACAAAGCCGATTGACGCATGATCGCGGTCCCGGCGCGGCCTCGGCGTTGTCGGAAACCTCTCACCGCCGGTCGATCGGCAGCCAGCGCAGCATCGCGACCTTCACCAAGTCCAGCACCAGGCCGTAGCCGAGGCTGCCGCCATAGAGCGAGAGCACGAGCCAGCCCGGCAGCGCCGCCATGAACCAGCCTGCCCAAGCGAGGGCCGAGGCCAGCGCGGCCGCAGCCGCGATCGCCGCGAGCAGCACCAACGCCGGGCGGGAATGCCAGACATGGCCCCGCGCCCGCAGGACGAGCCCGGTCATCTGGCCCGCCAGCACCAGCGTCAGGAAGGTCAGGGTCCGCATCGTCTCGGCATCGAGCTTCAGCCGGAACCAGCCGAGCGCCAGCACGGCCATGACATAGAGGAGCTTCACCGAACCCAGCGGCAGGGCCGCCAGCACCAGCTCGCGGATCTTCCAGGCATTGGGATAAGGCGTCGGCTTCGCGCGGTCGGCCGCCCGGGCCATCATCGGGATGTCGCCGGTCAGCATCCAGATCGCCTGCAGCAGCGGCGTCATCACCGCATGGCCCGTCATCACCAGGCCGCCGCCCATGACGATCAGCGTCACCGCCTTGCTGACCAGCATGCCCAGCGTGAAGGTCAGCACGCGCTGGAAGGCGGCGCGGCCTTCCTCGATGCAGGCCAGGATGCCGCGCAGGCCGGGCGCGGTGAGCACGAGCCCGGCGGCGGATTTGGCGACATCCGTGGCGCTCGCCACCGCGATGCCCATCTGCGCCTGGCGCAGCGCCGGCGCGTCGTTGGCGCCATCGCCGCACATGCCCACCGCATGTCCCTGGCGCTGAAAGGCGCGGACGAGCCGGAACTTGTCCTCCGGGAAGACGCCGGCATAGACCGCATAGTCCCGCGGCCCGACGCTCTCGGGGATCTTGCCGGGCGGACAGACCGGCCCCTGCAGGCCGATGGTGCGGGCGACCGTGCCGGCGGTCTCGGCGGTGTCGCCGGTGACCATGACGGCACCGATACCGAGCCCCCGCAATTCAGCCAGCAGCGGCGCGGAATCGGGGCGCGGCGGATCGCTGAGCCCGATCAGGCCGATCACCGCCATGCTGTCCGGCGCGCCGGCGGCGATGGCGAGGACGCGGCTGCCTTCCCCGGTCATGCGCTTCAACGCGGCTTGCGCCGAGGGATCCAGCGGCGCCAGGGCGGCGATCGCGATCGGCGAGCCCTTGGCGATGCGCAACGGGGCACCCGACGGGTCGGCGATCAGCGCCTCGGCCATCTTGGTGGCCGGATCGAAAGGCGTGAAGCGGATCACCGGCAGGGCAGCACCGCCGCGCTGCGCCGCGGCCGCCCGGATCGCTGCATCGACCCGGTCCTGGCCGTCGGCCGAGCTGGCCGCCGCCGCGCGGCTGAGCAAGGCCGCCTCGGTGAGACCGTCCACGAGCGGCACCACGCCGCTCACGCTGAGACTGTTCATCGTCAGGGTGCCGGTCTTGTCGACGCAGAGCACGTCGATCATGGCCGCTTCCTGCAGGGCCGACAGTCTTGCCAGCAGCACGCCCTCGTCGGCGAGCCGCCGCGCACCCAGTGCCGCCGCCAGCGTGAAAACGGCGGGCATCGCAACCGGCACGGCGGAGAGCAGCGCCGCCAGCACCAAGGGGATGATCTGCACCAGCGTCATGCCGATGGCATAGGCATAGGCGACCATGCCGACGACGATGGCCATGTTCACCGCGGTCAGCGCCTTGACCACGCCGAGCACGGCCTTCTGCTCGCTGCTCTGGACGTCGGCGGCGCGCACCAGCTCGGCGGTGCGGCCGAAATAGGTGCGGGCGCCCGTGGCGGTGACCTCGGCCACGGCCTCGCCGCGGTTCACCAGGGCACCGGCATAGGCCTGCTCGTCCGGCCCCCGCTCCACCGCGACGGATTCGCCGGTCAGCATCGACTGGTCGAGCAGCACCGAGCCCGACAGCAGCTTCAGGTCGGCCGGCACGATGCCGCCGAGCGAGATCTGGACGATGTCGCCCTGCACCAGTGCCGCCGCCGGCATATCGGACCATGAGCCGTCGCGGCGCACCCGGGCGCGCGGCGCCAGGCGCTGGCGCAGAAGTGCCAGCGTCGCGCTGGCACGGCCCTCCTGCACCATGGCGAGCACGACATTGATGAGCAGCAGGGCGGCCACCATCGCCGCTTCCACCCCCTCGCCCGCCACGAGCTGCAGGAGGATGGTGACCTCGAGCATCCAGGGCACCGGCGCCCAGAAATGCCGGAGCGCGCGGCGCAACGGATGCTCGGCGGTCTCGACCATCTCGTTGGGGCCGGATTCCGCGAGGCGACGGTTGGCCTCGGCCGCGGAGAGGCCCGCCGGCAATCCGGCGTTAGCGGGCAAGCCTTGATCGGCTGTCACGTGAGGGTCGTCACGCGGGAAAATCGGCCGACAGGCCGAGCTCGCGCCAGGCCTCGACCTCGGCGAGCCGTTCGCGCAGCGTCTTCGTCACCGCATCGACCCCGAACGCACCCAGCACGAGGTGGCGCGGCGGGTTCTCGATCCCGGCGATCCTGATGATCGCCGCGGCGGCGCGGGCGGGATCGCCCGGCTGCTTGCCGCTCCCGGCCTTGGCGTTGCCCATGCGTGCGCCCGCCGTTTCGGCATAGTCGGCGATCCGGTTCGGCGTTTGCGTCATCGAGCGTCCCGCCCAGTCGGTGCGGAACGGCCCGGGTTCGACGCAAGTGACCCGGATGCCGATCGGCTTGCCCTCCGCGGCCAGCGCGTCGGCCCAGCCCTCGACGGCATGCTTGCTCGCGGCGTAATAGCCCGAGCCGGGAAAGCCGATGAAGCCGGCAACCGAGGAGATGCTGATCACATGTCCGCGGCGCTGGCGCCGCATGATCGGCAGGATGGCCCTCGTCATGGCGAAAAGGCCGAAGACATTGGCGTCGAACTGGCGGCGGATCTCGGTCTCCTCGCCTTCCTCGACGGCGGCCATATAGCCATAGCCCGCATTGTTGACGAGGATATCGATCCGGCCGAACCGTTGGAGCGCCGCTTGGGCGGCCGCCTCGATCTGGTCGGTGCGGGTCACATCCAGCGCGAGCGCGAGCGTGGCCGCTTCATGCCCGCCGACCAGGCCCGCCAGCCGTGCCTTGTCGCGCGCCGTGACGACCGCCCGGTCTCCGCGCGCGATCACCTGCTTGGCGAGCTCGTGGCCGAAGCCGGTGGAGCAGCCGGTGATGAACCAGACAGGAGACATTACCATCTCGTCATCCTTTCATTCCTTCGATTGCAGCGCGGAGGCCATGAAGAGAAGCATGCTTTGGTGCCTCGCTCCATCGCCTGCGGGCAGGATGAGTGGCTGTTGCGGCGAGATGACGCCCGGCCGCCGATCGGATGTCCTCCTCATGGCGGCCGGCAGACAGCCGGCATGCCCGATCCGCAAGGGCCCATCCGCCGGCCGCGCCATGGCTTGAACCACCGGATCTGGGGCGCCGTTCCGCCCCGTCATTTCGCGGCGCGCAATCGGAAACCAACCGGCGCAACATCGCTCAATCTTCGCCCACGGCCGATCTCCTAACTTGGATCAGCGGCGGGGAACCATCGCGGGGCCGCTCGCGAGCGGGCGGAGGACGTCACCGTCATCCCGCCATCGGCCCGGACGTCGAGCCGAGCCTTGGCTCGGTCCGGCTTCGGTCGGCCGCCTCGCCCGCGCGGTTCCTCGAGATCGCAATTCCCTTTCCAACGCTGGAGAAACCCTTATGCCCGATCGCACCATGACCGTTCTCGTCGCCGGCGCCTTCGCCGCCGCGCTGGGCGCCCTTGCCGCCATGCCGGCCAGCGCCCAGGAATTCACCGAGGCGCAGAAGAAGATTCAGGAGCAGAACACCGCCCTGGTCAAAGGCGGCACGGTCGAGCCCTGCTTCGGCACCGCGCTCAAGGGGCAGAACGACTGCTATGCGGGCGCCGGCACCACCTGCGCCGGCACGAGCGCCGTCGATTACCAAGGCAATGCCTTCAGGCTGGTGCCCAAGGGAACTTGCACCGGCATTTCCACGCCGAACGGGCCCGGAAGCCTCTCGCCCAAGGCCTGAGGACGTTCCGGCCGGCCGGGCCTCCCCCAGGGCCCGGCCCCCTTTTTCAAGCCCGCGGCGGAGGCTTCCCCATGTCCGAGCCGTCATCCTTCGGCGCCGGTCGCGACCTGCCCCGGCGTGCCGGCGTCGGCCTCAAGGCCGAGCATTACCGCACGATCCTCGAAACGAGGCCCGATATCGGCTTCTTCGAGGTTCACGCCGAGAACTACATGGGTGCGGGCGGCCCGCCGCACCGTTACCTTTCGGCCATCCGCGACCGCCACCCCCTGTCGCTTCACGGCGTCGGGCTCTCGATCGGCGCGGATCGGCCGCTGGACCCGGATCATCTCCGGCGGCTGAAGGCGCTCGTCGCGCGCTATCAGCCGGGGCTGTTCTCGGAACATCTCGCCTGGTCGAGCCACGATGCCGGCTTCCTGAACGATCTGCTGCCCGTGCCCTATACGCTGCCGGCGCTGCGGCGCGTGGCGGACCATATCGACGAGGTCCAGGAGGCGCTCGGCCGGCAGATCCTGCTGGAGAATCCCTCGACCTACCTGGCCTTCGCCGAGAGCTGCTATTCCGAGACCGACTTCCTCGCCGAGCTGGTGCGGCGGACCGGATGCGGCCTCCTGCTCGACGTCAACAATGTCTACGTTGCGTCGACCAACCAGCAGTGGGACCCTTTCCGCTATATCGACGCCTGTCCGCTCGGCGCAGTCCGGGAGATCCACCTGGCCGGGCATGCGCGGGAAGAGGATGAAAGGGGCCGCCCGCTCCTGATCGACACGCATGATCGCCCCGTCGACGAGATCGTCTGGGATCTGTTCGCCCACGCGGTCCGCAGGATCGGTCCGGTGCCGACATTGATCGAGTGGGATGCCAAGCTGCCCGGCTGGCCGGCGCTGAAGGCGCAAGCCGATCGCGCCGAAGGGATCATGCGGGCACAGGCGCCGGCGGCGGCTCGGCTGGCAGAGCCTGTCGGCTGAGCTCCATCAGGAGAGAGGGACGCGGATGGCCACACGCAGGGTTCTTGTCTATTACGCCTGGAGCCGTCCGGGCGAGATCGGCGCGCCGCTCGAGGTCATCGAGAACCGGTTCCCCACGCTCTTCGAAAGCCGCCGGATGGGCTATCCGAGGTTCGAGGAACTATCCGATCCGTCCCGGTACGATCAGAGCATCGCGGGTTTCCTCGACCACATCATGAAGCGCAATTTCACCGCCTTCGTCGAGCTGGCCCGCGTCCTGACCGGCCAGCCCGTGACGGAGATCGAGCGGGTGACGGATGACGGCCGCCTGACCGCGCTCGACGCGGCCGTCCTCGAGGGTGTCGATACGCTCATCGTGATCAGCTTCGATTCGTTTCGCACCGGCCAGGCGGCGCAGGCCGCCGAGATCGCGGCCATGCGGGCTTTCCTCGCACAGCCTGACCATCTCGTTTTCGTCTGTCCTCATCACGATATCGGCGACCTGCCGGCCCTTTCCCACGACGAACGCGTGCAGCGTCAGCTCGCCGAGTTCCGCCACCATGGCGACAAGACGATCCCGCCGCAGCAGCGGTTCGGCGGTTTCGCGCGCTCGCTGCTCGCCGGGCTCGGCCTGCCGGTCGAGAACCGCTTCGGGCTCCGCCCCGCGGCCGAAGCGGACGGATCGCCATCGCCGATCGAAGCCGAGGCGACGCTCGACCGGCTCGGGCTTCTGCGGGGTGTCGGCAGCTTCAACCTGCATCCGCATCTGCCGCAGCTCGAGCGCCTCGGGGAGGCGCGCGTCGGGCTCGAGGTCCTGGCGCGCCAGAAGATCGATCCGGCGGCACCGCCGCATCCCTTCGCGCAGGACCGCACGACCTTCGATGCGCTGCTTCAGTCCCGGCCCGACGCGTTCGCCGGCAGCCTGCTCGTCAGCGACACGACGCTGTGGAGCTCGACGGCCGGCGGCGTCGACAGCCTGCGCCGGCTCTGGACCAATGTGCTCCAGCGCCCGCCTCGGTCGTGACAATCCGATGCCGGCGCGGAGCCCATCTTTGAGGTCGGTTCGCCACGCCGAAGCCGCCGTCGCGGCCGCTCGCGGCCTCGATGAACGCCAACGGCAATTCGCCATGGCGATCCTGGATCCGGACATGCCGGTTCCTCCGGGTCTGGTCGGCCCCGACGGCGCGCCCAGCGCGAAACGGTTTGCCGTCTACCGGAACAATGTCGTTGCCGGCCTGGTCGAGGCGCTGCGGGCCGCCTTTCCGGCACTGCGACGCATCGTCGGCGACGAGTTCTTCTCGGCCATGGCCCGGATCTATGCAGCGCAGGAACCGCCCCGGTCGCCGATCATGCTCGCCTATGGCGCGGGCTTCGCCGATTTCGTCGGCGCGTTCGCGCCGGCGCAAGGATTGCCCTATCTGCGCGATGTCGCGCGGCTCGAGCGGGCCTGGGCGGAAGCCTATCACGCGCCCGAGGCCCGACCGATCGATCCCGCCGCGCTGGGCCGGGTCCGCCCGGACCGGCTTCCTTGTATCCGCTTCGTCCTGCATCCCTCGCTGCGGATCGTCCGGTCGCCCTTTCCCGTGCTCGCCATCTGGCAGACGAATATCGGTGACGGCATGCCGAGCGCCGTCGACATCGCGGGCGGCGGCGAAGACATCCTCGTCATCCGGGCGGCGGCCGAGGTCGAGCTGCGGGCATTGCCTGCAGGTGCGGCCCGCTTCATCCAGGCGCTGGCGACCGGAGCGCCGGTGGCCGACGCGACTGCGCTTGCTCTTGGCGATGAGCCCGGTTTCGATCTGGCTCGGGCGCTGCGCGGCCTCCTCGAGGCCGGCGCGATGGTCGGCTGGAATCTGCCCGAGGAACGGAGCTTCTCCGGGGCGGCGGGATCCGCATGAGCGCCGTCGATTCCCGGGCGGGCGGGCGCTCCGAACGGTTGGTCCGCGGGCTTCTCGGAGGGATTGGGAGGACCGCCGGGCTCGTAGCACCACCGGTGCTGCGGATCGCGCTGGCGCTCCCGTTCTTTCGTTCCGGTCTGACCCGGTGGGATGGCGTCCTGTCGCTTTCGGTCGGGACGACCTACCTGTTCGAGACTCAGTTCAAGCTTCACATTCTGGGCGGGGTCTACGATCTCCCCGTGCCGGACCTGCTGGCGTTCCTGGTCGCCGTCGCCGAGATCGCGCTGCCGATCCTGCTTGTCCTGGGGCTCGCCACGCGGTTCGCGGCGCTCGCCCTGCTCGTCATGACGGGCGTGATCCAGCTGGTGTTTCCCGACGGGTGGGCGAACTTCCACCTCTACTGGGCATCCCTGGCCCTCGCCATCCTGGCGCTCGGTCCCGGTCCGCTTTCGCTCGATCGCCCGATCGACCTGTGGTTCCGCTCGCGCGAGCGGCCGGACCTGGCATGACACCCGGCCTGCGGCCGCGCTAATCCGGCCGGCCTCGCGACGGGCGCCGCCGGCCATGCTCGCGCGCGAACGCGGCCGGCGTGCAGCCGGCATGCCGATGGAAGCGCCTCGTGAAGTGGCTCTGGTCGGCGAAGCCGGTCGCCAGGGCGACATGCGCCAGCGGAATGTCGGTCTCCAGGATCAGCGACTGGGCACGGCGGATGCGGCATTGCTCGACGAAGCTCATGGCCGTCATGCCGGTGCTTCGCTTGAACAGGCGGGCGAAATGGAAGCGGCTGACATTCACGATCTCCGCCAGCTCGGACAGCCCGATGGTCCGGTCGAGATTGTCCTCGATGAACTCGGTCAGCCGCGCCAGCTCCCATCGGCCCAGCGATGGCATTTCCCGCGGCTCGACCGGCTCGAACGCGTTGTAGCTTCGCAGCAGGTGAGCCGCGAGGGCCGACGAAACCTGATCGACGATGAGCGCTTGCGCGGGGTGGGGCTTGCGGTCGAGCTCCGCGACGAGGATCTCCGCGATGCGCCCGATCACGGGGTCCCGCGTGGTGAACACATTGCGGATCTCGACCTGCGGCGCCGGGTGGCGTCCGAGCTGCTCGCCCGCGGATGCGACGAGGGAGGTGGGGATGCGCAGCCTTGCCGTGGCGGAGGCATGGCCCTCCCAGAGCGAATCGTATCCAGCCGGCATGAGCATGGAGACGCCGGCGGAGATGAGGCTTTCGTGGATGACGCCGTCCCGCCCCTGGACCAGCTTTGCGCTGCCCGACGGGCAATAGCAGATCAGGTGATGATCCAGGGCGGGATAGCGCTCGGAGACGTCGGGAAGCGCGCGATACATGTCGACCGTGACGCCGCTCCAGCCGCGCGCCCGCGTGGTCGCGACGGAACGATGCGACAGGACATTCACGATCTCATCGATCGATACCAGCTTCGGTGCGTCGGCATTTTCGAACCGCATCGTCATGGCAGATCACCGCCCGGAAGGGGTTATGGAACGCGTCGCGACGGAAACTGCAGGTTTTCTGTCTCCCCAGGATCGTCCAAAAGATGTCGCGCGACAAGAAACCGCGCTTCGCCGGGCCGGAAGCGGCTGGCGCCCCGGGATCCGCGCCCGCGATGGCGTTCGCGCCCGTCCCCTACGCGGCCTTGCCGAGCCGGCGGGCGACCCGCCGCAAGGGGGCGGCGCCATGGAGCGCGATCGAGGCCAGCAGGATCGCGCCCAGCAACGCCGTACGGAACGGAGCGGGCACGCCCAACCCCACCAGCACGATGTCGATCAGGAGCACGGCGGGAACGGTGAGCGCGATCATGATGGGATTGCCGCCCCGTCGCGCGATGCAGAGGCCCGCGAGCTGCACCGCCAGCAGGGCCGGCAACATGAAGGGATCGGGCGCCGTCAGCGAGATGGCGCCGGCATAGCCCGGCAGCATGATGCCGAGGGCCGCCGCCAGCAGGCCCGACGCGGCGAAGACCCAGGGATAGGAGGCGCGCGAGCGGGCCTGCGGCGCGGGGTCGCTCATATGCTGCAACCAGCGCTGGATCGAACGCCAGCGGAAGGCGGCGAGCGCCAGTAGCAGCGGGACCGCCAGGACGAGAAAGCCGATCTCCGGGACGCCCGCCATGTTCATCAGGAAGTTCTTGATGGCCAAGGGCGTGGCGCCGAGGAAGAACTTCGAGGCGACGAACAGCGTCACGGAATTGAGAGCGCCGGCCGTGGCCAGCGTGGTCAGCACCAGCGGCGCCTGCAGCCGGCGGCCGATCTGCCCGTTCGCCCATCCGATGAGGCCTCCGGCAAGCAGGATCGCCGGCACCACCCAGAGCAGCGCCGCGTCGGAGCCCTGCGAGAGTTGGGCGGTGGCCAGCGCCGCGAATCCGATGATCGCGGGCACCGAGAGATCGATATGACCGATGACGATGACGCTCGCCATGGCGATGGCGAGCAATGTCACGACCAGCATCAGCAGCGGATCGATATGGAGAATCGCATTGCCGAATCCGAGGAGGGCGGCGAGCGCGAGCGTGGCGGTGGCGATAAGCGCCGGCAGGTAGCGCGGCCAGGGTGTCATGGCGGGCGGCTCGAAGGCGGGCTTCACCGGATCGCCCGCGGGCGCGAAGCGGAGGCCCAAGAGGAGGAGCAGGCCCACGGTCGCGGGCACGAGATAGCCCGGCAGGGCCAGGTCCGAGAAAAGATCGGTCAGGGTACCGATCGCCAGTGCGCCCAGCGCGGCGCCGAGCACGCTGCCCTGGCAGAGACGCGGCGCCGAGCCGCCCAGGATGAGGGCCGTGTAGATCTCGAGCAGCGAGGGGGCGCTGATCGTCGGTTCCGCCGAGCCGATCTCCGCGGCGAGGAAAACGCCGCTCGCCCCGTAGCCGATGCCGGCGATGACATAGGCCGCCAGGATCCAGGCCGCATGGCCGGAAGCGGCGGGACTGGCGATGTCGCGGCCGGCAGCGCGGATGCGCCGTCCCGGCCGCCAGCGATCGAGCCCGATCGCGATCGCGAGAACGACGAGGCCCGCGACCAGCGGCACCGGAAGGCCGCCCGGCAGATCGCCGAGGAGCGCGCCGCGAAACCGATCCGGCACGGTGAGCCCCTCGAAGCCCGCGAGCTGGAGCGTCAGGCCCGTCAGGACGAAGCCCGTCGCCATGGTGACCGCGGTCGATGGCAGGCGACGGAAGCCGATCAGGTAGCCGTTGCAGAGCCCGATGGCGCCGCCGAGCAGGGGGCCCGCCAGCGCCCAGAAGAGGATCGAGCCGGTCTCCCCGTCCATCTGCCGCACGAGCAGCGCATTGACGAAGAGTGCCGTCGAGCCCGCGGCCAGGCCCTGTCCGCCCGACAGCACCACCTGCGACTGGGCGATCGCCGCGATCATCAGCGGCAGGCAGGCCATCATCCATTGAGCCCAGTCGTCGAGCGTGAACTCGCCCCCGCTCGCCACCAGCCGTGGGGACAGCACCGCCACAAGGAGCAGCGCGCCGCTGCACCGGGACAGAAGCCGCGGCCATGCCGGCCGAGACGCCGGCGGGGATGCGGTGCCCGTGTCCCCTGGCAATGCCGTTCCCTCGCGCGGCGGCAGGAAGGTATCCGCCGCTGCGCCGACGGCCGCCTCCGATGCCTGCGCCCTGCGGACCGCGGCCGTTCCGCGATCGGCGCCGGCCATCAGGGGACGATGCGTTCGGCGCGCAGCCGGTCGAACAGGTCCCGCACCGAATGCCAGGTGCGGATATAGCCGTCGAAGCCCAGCTCGCGGCTGCGGCTCATGTCGGTCAGGCATTCCTGGGTGCGGCCGAGATCGGCATCGGCATGCCACCAGGGCGCGATCTGCTCGAGCTTGTTGGGCTGCAGCCCATGCTTCTTGACGATGCGCGCCCAGTCGGGTGCGGCCTCCGCCATCTGGGCGGCGAGCGGCGAGGGCTTGCCCGGATAGGGCGCCGGTTCGACGCCGAAATAGTCCGCGATCGAAACCCAGAGCCGGCGCCAGCGGAAGACATCGCCATTGACGACGTTGAAGGCCTTGTCGGCGGCCTTCTTGCTGGTGGCTTCCCAGGCCAGATGCTCGGCCAGGATCCGGGCGTCGGTCATGTCGACGAGGCCGTTATAGGCCTGGGGCGAGCCCGGGAAGACGAAGGGCCGGCCGGTCTCGCGGCAGATCGTGGCATAGGCCGCGATCGAGGTGCCGAGATTCATCGCGTTGCCCGGGGCGAAGCCGATGATCGTGTGCGGGCGGGCGACCGACCAGGTGAAGCCGTTCTTCTCGGCCAGCTCGAACAGGATGTCTTCCTGCGTGTAATAGAAATTCTCGCCGGGAAGCCGCGCCATCTCCTCGGTGAAGGGCGTGTCGAGCGTGTGCGAGGCATAGCTGTCGAAGGAGCCCAGATAATGCTTCAGGCCCGTCACCAGCGTGACATGGCGCAGGGAAGCCGCCGCGGCCGTGCCTTCGACCGCGTTGCGGAACATGGCGCCGTTGACGCGGCAATTCTCGGTCTCGGAAGGCTGGCGCGCCCAGGTGCAGAAGAAGAGATGGGTGGCGTCCTTCGCCTTCTTCAGCACCTTGCGGCTGGCTTCGGCATTCTGCAGGTCGCAGGTGAGGAACTTGGCGCCCTTGATCTTGAGATCCTTGTGGTCGTGGCGCGAGACGCCGAGGATCTTCCAGCCGCCCGCGGCCGAGAGATGCTCCGCGAGATTCCGGCCGACGATGCCGCTCACGCCGAAGATCAACGCCGTCTTCGTCCGCCCTGCCGTTGCCTTCCTTGCCATTCTTCCGTCCCCCTGGTTGCCGCCATTTGTCATGGCCCTTGATTGCCCATCCTCCGCGGACTCGAGGCCCGCGGCGGTACTCCCCGTCTTTTTGTTCTCCGGCTCAATGCCGGGCTGCCGCCCCGTCCTCCCGGATCAGGTCCGACGCCTTGTCGGCGATCATGATGATGGGCGCATTGGTGTTGCCGGAGGTGATGGTCGGCATGACCGAGCCGTCGACCACCCGCAGGCCCTCGATGCCGTGGACGCGCAGCCGGGCATCGACCACGGCCATAGGGTCCGTGCCCATCTTGCAGCTTCCGACCGGGTGATACATCGCCTGGGCGTTGCGGCGCAGATAGTCGAGCATCTCCGCCTCCGTCCGGCAGCCATCGCCCGGCGAGGCCTCGCGCAGCACGTGATCCGCGAGCGGCGGGGCGGCGAAGATGCGCCGGATCCATTCCATGCCCTTCACCAGAGCCCGCGCATCCTCCTCGGCCGTGAGATAGTTGAAGCGGATCGCCGGCGGCTGAAAGGGATCGGGCGATTTGAGCGCGATCTCGCCGCGCGAGAGCGGGCGCAGCACCGCGCAGGAGGCCGTCACCGCCGGTTCCGGCTCCGCCGTGAAGCGGCCATCCTTGGTGATGATCATGCTGAAGGGGCGGAACTGGATCTGCAGGTCGGGCGAGCTCGCCTGCGCGCCGGAGCGGATGAAGGCGCCGGCCTGGGCGGCGGCCGAGGAGAGCAGTCCCTTCCGCTTGACGATGTATTGCAGCACATGCGGCAGGAGCTGCCAGCTCGTCATCCAGCGATCGGATTTGAGGATCAGCTTGTTGATCGAGAAGGCCGGCCGGACGCGCGAGAGATAATGCGCATAGACATGGTCCTGCAGGTTCTGGCCGACGCCGGGCAGGTGATGGACCACCGGGATGCCGAGCCGCTTCAGCTCCTCGGCCCGGCCGATGCCCGAGAGCGCGAGGAGATGGGGCGAGCTGATCGAGCCCGCGCTCAGGATCACCTCGCGGGCGCTGGCCGAGACGGTCTTGTCGCCGAGCCTGTAGCGCACGCCCTGAACGCGGCGGCCTTCGAGAAGGATCCGCTCGACCTGCGCGCCGACCTCCACCCGCAGGTTGGAGCGCTTCAGCGCCGGCCGCAGGAAGGCCGCCGAGGCCGAGCTGCGCAGGCCCCGCTGGACATTGACCTGGAGGAAGCCGATCCCGTCCTGCGAAGCGCCGTTGAAATCCCGGTTGGCGGGCAGGCCCAGAGTCATGCCGGCCTGCACGAAGGCGATCGAGGCGGGATGGCGGTCGGACACGTCCGACACGCCGAGCTCGCCCTCGGCGCCATGCCAATCGTCGGCGCCGCGCTCCTGCTTCTCGGTATGCTTGAAATGGGGCAGCACGTCGCTCCAGCCCCAGCCGGCATTGCCGAGCTGGCGCCAATGGTCGTAGTCGCCCGGCACGCCGCGCATATAGACGAGCCCGTTGATCGAGCTGCTGCCGCCCAGGGTCTTGCCGCGCGGACAGTAGATCTTGCGGTTGGCGAGGCCCGGCTCCTCTTCCGTGTAGTAGCGCCAGTTGACGCGGCCGTCGCCATAGAGCCGCGGCGTGCCCGCCGGCACCTTGAGCCAGATGCTGCTGTCCTTGGGCCCCGCCTCGAGCAGCAGGACCTTGCGCCGCGGATCCTCGGTCAGCCGGTTGGCGAGCACACAGCCCGCCGAGCCCGCGCCCACGATGATGACGTCGTACAAGACCCGCTCCCGAAAGCGCCCGCCCGTTCCGGCTCAGCGCATCACGAAAGGATCGGGAACCTCGCGGGCGGTGCTCATCCACACGCTCTTCACCTGCGTGTATTCCAGGATCGCATCCATCCCGTTCTCATGGCCGACGCCCGAGCGCTTATGGCCGCCGAAGGGCGACATGTAGCTCACGGCGCGATAGGTGTTGACCCAGACGGTGCCGGCCTGAAGCCGCTGCGACATGAGGAGCGCGCGCCGCACGCTCTGGGTCCAGACGCCGGCCGCCAGCGCATAGGGGCTGTCATTGGCGATGGCGATGGCATCCTCCTCATCCTCGAAGGGGATGCAGGCCAGCACCGGGCCGAACACCTCCTCGCGGGCGATGCGCATCTTGTTGTTGACCTGGCCGAAGATCGTCGGCTCGACGAACTGGCCGCCGCTGCCGCATTCGGGCCTTGTCGCGGGGCCGCCGCCCAGCAGGCATTGGGCGCCCTCGGCCTTCGCGATCTCGATATAGTCGAGCACCTTCTTGTATTGCGGCGGGGTGGTGATGGGCCCGACCTGCGTGGTCGTCTCGAGCGGGTTGCCCATGCGCGCGGCCTTGGCGAAATCGACGACGCGGCCGACGAACCGGTCGTAGATGCTGCGTTGGACCAGGAGGCGGGAGCCCGCGACGCAGGTCTGCCCGGTCGCCGCGAAGATGCCGGAGATGACGCCCTTCACCGCGTTGTCGAGCTCCGCATCGTCGAACACGATGTTGGGCGACTTGCCGCCGAGCTCGAGCGTGACGCGCTTGAGGCCCCGCGCCGCGGTCTCATAGACCCGCTGGCCGCCGGCCTCGCTGCCGGTGAAGGCGATCTTGGCGACCGAAGGATGGGCGACGAGCGGCTCGCCGATCTCGGGGCCGAAGCCGGTCACGACATTGACCACGCCGGCCGGGAAACCCGCCTTCTCCACCAGCTTCCCGAACTCGATGGCCGAGGCCGAGGTGAACTCGGAGGGCTTGAGGATGAAGGTGTTGCCGGCGGCCAGGCCCGGCGCCAGCTTGTAGGCGGCCAGCAGGAGCGGGGAGTTCCAGGCGGTGATCGCGACGCAGACGCCGAGCGGCTCGCGGCGCGTGAAGTTGAACATGTCGGGCTTGTCGATCGGGATGACCTCGCCCTGCAGCTTGTCCGCCAGCCCCGCGAAGTAATAGTACCATTGCGGGATGTAGCGCACTTGGCCCAGCATCTCGTTGATGAGCTTGCCGTTGTCGATCACCTCGACGCGGGCCAGATGCTCCGCGTTCTCGAGAATGAGATCGGCCAGCTTGCGCAGCAGATGGCCGCGGTTGGTCGCCGACATCGCGGGCCAGGGGCCGGTCTCGAAGGCCTTCCGGGCCGCGGCCACGGCGCGCTCGGCATCGGCGGCGCGCCCGCGCGGCACCGTCGCCCAGGCCTTGCCGGTATAGGGATTCGTCGTCTCGATCACGCCGCCGTCGGCCGCATCGACCCATTCGCCGCCGATATACATTTTGTAATGCGTCAGGCCCGCGCTCTCGGGGCTCGTGGGTCGCGGGCTCGTGGCGTGATTCATGATCGTGATCTCGTGTTGTCGGGCGGTCAGAGGGCCGGAGGCCGCATTCCCAAGGGAGATCGGCAGCTCCCGCGACTGACCGCATCAAGGTTGAAACGCGCCGACAGCAGGGCGCTTCCGGCGACGATATTCCTTCCTCAACCCATCGAACAATTCGATTAGCTCGATGGATTGATCGAGAACGGCGGATAGTGGACGCCCGAGCCCTATGTTGCGCTGCGTCATCGCCCTTCGGGGAAAACGGGAAGGGCAGCGGCCAGCCTGGCGTCGAAAACCGATCAATGCACCTGATAATTCGATTTGCAGGAGGGCCGCCTCGCGACCTATCTAGATTCGTCTTGTGATCAACGCGGCTTCACGGCCGTCGGAGACGTAGATTGACCTACGATTTGTTGCGGGGCTGCCGCGTGATCGAAAGCGCGGCCTTCATCGCGGCCCCGCTTTGCGGCATGACCCTGGCGCAGCTCGGCGCCGACGTCATCCGTGTCGACATGATCGGCGGCGGGATCGACTATGGACGTTTGCCGCTGGCGCCTGCGGGCCGCAGCCTCTACTGGACCAGCCTCAACAAGGGCAAGCGCTCGGTCGCGATCGACATCCGCAAGCCGGAGGGCCGAAGGCTGTTGCAGCGGCTGGTGACGGCACCCGGTCCCGGGGGCGGCATCCTGCTGACGAACATCCCGACCGCCTGGCTCGCCCATGCCACGCTGGCCGAGGCGCGGCGCGATCTCGTTTCCTGCACGATCGAAGGCAGCTCGGACGGATCGACCGCGGTCGACTACACCGTCAATTGCGCGACCGGCTATCCCGCCCTCACCGGCGAAGGCAGCCGGGACAAGCCTGTCAACCATGTGCTGCCGGCCTGGGACGTGATCTGCGCCATGCAGGCGGCGATGGCGGTGATCGCGGCGGTCGACCGGCGCCGCCGGACCGATCAGGGCGCGGAGCTGCGCCTGGCGCTCTCGGATGTCGCCTTCTCGACGCTGTCGCATCTGGGACTCCTGGCCGAGGCGCAGCTGATCGAGCAGGAGCGGACCTCGATCGGCAATCACATCTATGGCGCCTTCGGGCGCGATTTCGCGACCCGCGACGGGCAGCGGATCATGGTGGCCGCGATCTCGCTCAAGCAATGGAATGCGCTGGTCGAGGCCTGCGGCCTGGCGGCGATCATCGGTCCGATCGAGCAGGGGCTGGGCTGCGACTTCTCGAAGGAAGGCGATCGCTTCGCGCATCGGCAACTGATCGCGGGCCTGGTGGAGCCCTGGTGCGCCGCGCGGAGTCTCGATGAGATCAAGCCGGTCTTCGACCGCGCCGGTGTCTGCTGGGGGCCTTACCGCACGGTGAAGGAGCTGGTGGCGCAGGATCCGCGCGTCTCGCTCGCCAACCCGATTTTCGAGACGATGGACCCGGCGGGCGTGGGTCCGCATCTGGCGGCCGGTCCGGCGCTACGGATCGCGGCGGCCGAGCGCAAGCCTTCGACCGCGGCACCGCTGCTCGGCCAGCATACCGACCCGGTACTGCAGGAGGTGCTGAGGCTGTCGCCGGCCGAGATCGACCGGCTGCACGAGGAAGGCATCGTCGCCGGTGCCGAGCGCGATCCCCTCCTCGGCACCGACCGCTAGTTCGCCGGCCTATTGGGCCGTCCAGCCGCCATCGACGAGCAGACAGGTGCCGGTGATCATCGCGGCGGCGGGCGAGGCGAGGAAGACGGCGGCGCCCACCACGTCCTCGACCTGCGCCATCTCGCCCATCGGGATCCGGGAGACCAGGAAATTGCGCTTCTCGGGCGTGTCGACGATGCGCTGCACCAGCGGCGTCTCGACGAAGGTCGGCGCCAGGCTGTTGACGCGGATCCGGTGCGGCACCAGCTCGAGCGCCATCGCCTTGGTCAGCCCCTCGAGCCCGTGCTTGCTCATGCAATAGACGGTGCGGTTGGGCGAGCCGACATGGCCCATCTGCGAGGAGACATTGATGATGGCGCCGCCCTTCGCTGCCCGCGCCGGATCCTCCAGCATCTTCTTCACCGCGGCCTGCGCCACGAAGAAGGAGGCGCGCGTGTTCAGCGTCATGATCGCGTCGAAGTTCTCCTCCGAGACCTCGAGAAAGGGACCGGGGATGTTGGTGCCGGCATTGTTGACGAGGATGTCGAGCGCCGGCAGCGCGCCGATCATGCCGCGCACGGCCTCATTGTTCCGCACGTCGCACAGGCGGACCTGGGCCTGGCCCAGCCCTGCGGTCTCGATCCGTTTCGCCAGCGTCTCCAGCGGATCGGGGTTGCGCCCCACCAGCACCAGCTTGGCACCCGCCTCCGCCATGGCGAAGGCGATGCCTTCGCCGATGCCGCCGCCGGCGCCCGTCACCAGCGCGGTGCGGCCGTCGAGCCGGAATCGCGAGAACACGGTGTCCTGATGAGCTGCCAAGATGCGCGCCCGAAACGGTTGCTGCTGGCCGGAGCCTAGGTCCCGGCCGTCGGCACGAGAAATCCGAATATCAGAAGATTCGTTCATGTTCGCCGGACAATGGCGTGGCAGGCCGGCGAGGCAGGCGCACCCGCTCATTGTTCTGAATCTTCGAAATATGTGCCGGATTATCGCGTTTGTGAGGCTCGCGAGGCCGTTCCTACACTCCGACCCCGCGCGGGTGAACCAACACCGCCGCATCTGATGTCGAAGAATCGGGAGGGATCGCGATGCTGCTCAAGGACCGGGTCGCCATTGTCACGGGCGCTGCGTCGCCGCGGGGAATCGGCCTCGCCACCGCGCGTGCCCTCGCCGCGCAGGGCGCCCGGATCGCGATCCTCGACCTCAACGAAGAGGCCGTGCAGCGCGCGGCGGGCGAGCTCGGCAAGGGCCATCGCGGCTATCGCTGCGACGTCAGCAGCCACGAGCAATGCCGCAAGGTGGTGGCGGCGATCCAGTCCGATCTCGGGCCGGTGGATTCGCTGCTGGCCTTCGCCGGCATCAGCCGCTCGACGCGCTTCCTCGAGGTGACCCCCGAGGAATACGAAGCGGTCATGCAGGCCAATCTGCGCGGCACGATGAACATCTGCCAGGCGGTGGTGCCGGGCATGATCGAGAAGGGCGGCGGCTCGATCGTCTGCGTCGGGTCGATCGCGGCCCAGCGCGGCGGCGGCGTCTTCGGCGGCACGCATTACAGCGCCTCCAAGGGCGGGGTGCAGAGCCTCGCCAAGGCGATGGCCCGCGAGCTGGCGCCCCGCAACATCCGCGTCAACGCGGTGGCGCCCGGCTTGATCGAGACCGACATCTTCGAGGGCAAGCTGACCGAGACCCGCAAGGCCGAGATCGCGGCCACGATCCCGATGGGCCGGGTGGGCCAGCCGCGCGACGTCGCCGATGTCTGCGTGTTCCTGGTCTCGGACTGGGCCTCCTATGTCACCGGCGTGGTGCTGGACATCAATGGCGGGCTGCATATTCACTGAGCCGGTCGCGTTCGCATGACCGGAGCCGGCAGGTGCGCAACGCCGGCTTTTCATCGCCGCTTGGCCGAGGGAGTCCGATCTTGTCGAAGATGACCGGCCGTTTCCTGGTGTCGAAGACCGGCGACCCTCAGGTCATGCAGTGGGTCGAGGAGGCCTTGCCGCCGCCGGGCCCCGGCGAGGTCCAGGTCCGACACGAGGCGATCGGCGTCGATTTCATCGACACCCAGATCCGCGGCGGCCTGCTTCCCTTTGCCCTGCCGACCGGCCTGGGCTTCGGTGGCGCGGGCGTGATCGAGGCGGTCGGTGCCGAGGTCCGGAATCTCGCCGCCGGCGACCGCATCGCCTACACCTCGCTCACGCCGGGAAGCTACTCGCTGGCGCGCAATCTTCCCGCCGAGCGCATCTTCCGTCTTCCCGATCAATCCTTGCCCGCCGACCTCGCTGCGGCGGCGTTGTTCCGCGGCCTCACGGCCTGGTATCTCGCGACCAGGCTGCGCAAGATCGAGCCCGGCGATCCCGTGCTGGTGCATGCGGCGGCGGGCGGCGTCGGTCTCATTCTCATCCAGTGGCTGGCCCATCTGGGCGCCACCGTCATCGGCACGGTGGGACATCCCGAGAAGGTGGCGGCGCTGCGCGATTATGGCTGCGCCCATCCGATCCCGCTCGGCGAGGACCTCGTCGGCCGGGTGAAGGAAATCACCCAGGGCAAGGGCTGCGCGGTCGTCTATGACTCGGTCGGGCGCGCGACCTTCGACCGGTCGCTTCAATGCGCGCGCCGCTTCGGCCTGGTCGTTTCCTATGGCTGGTCGTCGGGCGATGTCGAGCCGGTGGCGCTCATGACCTTGCGCAACGGTGGCTCGCTCTTCGTCACGCGCCCGACCGTCTCGCACTATACCGCCGAGGCCTCGGCCTTCCAGGCCGGAGCCGCCGCGCTGTTCGGCCTGATCGGCGAAGGCTGGCTGCGGATCAAGGTGGGCCACGCCTATCCGCTGCGGGATGCGGCCCGCGCGCACGCGGATCTCGCGGGCGGACGCACGACCGGATCGATCATCCTGCGCCCGTGAGCGCCTGTCGCGCCGATGAACCTGCTTCAGCGCATGGTTCATTGGTCAAGCGATCAAAGCTGTGGATTGTGATCTTTCCTATCCCAAAAGTTGCTGCCCACCGGCTCGGTGACGCGGGCGACAAGCTTCCGGCGATTGCACAGAAAACCCGGATAATCGGTCGCATAATGTAATTTGTTAGATCACCGCTCCGTCATTAGCTTGAACGGTGAAGGGGTGGCGCTCGGGGGCCGCCCGATATCGTCCGCAGACAATCGGAAGGATGACGGTGATCAAAAGACGTTGCGGATGCCGACATGGGGCGCCGACCCGCGCCATGCCGATGCATCGAAAGCGTCGCTTTCAGCAAGGCCACGCCGCCGCGAGCGACAGCCGACAAGAGCGATCCGGGAGCCGGCGCGAGGAGAGCTTCGTCTAGAAGCCGACGCCACGCCGCAGCACAACAACTTCCGAATTCAATTCCATGACGTCGAAGATCGACAAGACCGGTGACATCGGCGACCTGCCGCTCTCCGATGAGACGAGCAGTGCCACCGCCGCGCGGGCGCCGCTCCATGGCATCCGTGTGATCGAGGTCGCGACCTTCATCGCAGCGCCCTTCTGCGGCACGATCCTGGGCGATTTCGGCGCCGAGATCATCAAGATCGAGCAGCCGACGCAGGGCGATCCCTTGCGCGCCTTCGGCACCCGCACGGAATGCGGCGACAGCCTCGTCTGGCTCAGCGAATCCCGCAACAAGAAGGCCGTGACGCTCGATCTGCGGCAGCCGAAGGGAGCCGAGCTGTTCCGGCGCCTCGTCGCCGGCGCCGATGTCGTCATCGAGAATTTCCGCCCCGGCACCATGGAGAAATGGGGCCTCGGCTTCGAGGATCTGCGCAAGGTCAATGACCGTCTCGTCATGCTGAGCGTCTCCGCCTACGGCCAGACCGGCCCGAAGCGGCAGGAGCCGGGATTCGCCCGGATCGCGCATGCCTTCGGCGGCCTCGCCTATCTGGCGGGCGAGAGCAATGGCCGGCCGGTGGTGCCGGGCTCGACCTCGATGGCGGATTATCTCTCGGGCATGTGGGGGGCGATCGGCGTGCTGCTCGCGCTGCGCGCGCGCGATACCATCGGCAAGGCGCAGCTCATCGATATCGGCCTCTACGAGTCCGTCTTCCGGCTGCTCGACGAGATCGCGCCAGCCTATGCCAAATACGGCTTCGTCCGCGAGCGCCAGGGCGCCGATACGGTGAATGTCGTGCCCCACAGCCACTACCAGACCGGTACGGGCGAGTGGGTGGCGATCGCCTGCACCAGCGACAAGATGTTCGCGCGCATCGCGGCGGCCATGGGCCGTCCCGAGCTCGCCACGTCGCCCGACTTCGCCACCAGCATCGAGCGCGTCAAGCGCCGCGACGAGGTCAACCGGATGGTGGCCGAATGGGTCGGCAGCCAGACCCTGGCGCAGATCCTCGCCGAATGCGAGGCCGGCGGCGTGCCCTGTGCCAAGATCTACTCGATCAAGGACATCTTCGAGGACCCGCAATACAAGGCGCGCGAGAACCTCATGAAGATCGAGGATCCGCGCCTCGGCCCGCTGGTGCTGCCCACGGCCATGCCGCGGATGTCGGAAACGCCCGCGCAATTCCAGCATGCCGGCCGGGCGCTCGGCGCCGACACGGCCGAAGTCTTCGGCCAGCTCCTCGGCATCGACCGCGAGGAGCTGGAGACGCTGCGCAAGCAGGGCATCGTCTAGCGGTTTCCGGCAAGCCCGGCCGTCGCGGCGACAGGAGCCATGCCATGAAGATCACCGATCTCGACGTTCATATCCTGCGCGCGCCGAACACCGAGCGGCCGAACTGGGTCAGCAATTTCATCGTGCCCCGGGCCAACGAGGTGCTGGTGCGGTTGCGCACCGACGAGGGCATCGAAGGCATCGGCATGGCGACCAGCTACGGCTCGGTGCAGCCCTCCATCGAGGCCTTCAAGAGCGGGATCGCCGGGCAGATCCTGGGCGCGGACGCGCTGGCGCCGGAGCGGCTCTACGAGAAGCTGTTCTCGCTGACCTCGCAGCGCCTGGCGCACGAGAAGGGATGGGGCCGCGAGCCCTTGATCCGGATCGCGGCCGCGGTCGATATCGCCTGCTGGGACATCGTCGGCAAGGCGGCGGGGCTGCCGCTCTGGCGCCTGTTCGGCGGCTATCGCGCGCGCATCCCGTATTACGTCACTTGCGCCTATTACCGCGACGGCAAGGACCTGATCGAGCTGCGCGACGAGATCCTGGCGCTGAAGGAGCAGGGCCATACGCGCTTCAAGGGCAAGGTCGGCGGGCTCACGCTGAGCGAGGACCGGGCGCGCATGGAGGTCGTGCGCGACGCCATCGGGCCCGATTGCGATCTCATGATCGACGTCAACCGCGGCTGGGATCTGCCCACGGCCATCGAGGGCGCCCGGCTGATGGAGCCGCTCAAGCCGACCTGGCTCGAGGAGCCGATCCAATGGGCCGACGATCGCCGCGGGCTCAAGCTCCTCTCACGCCAGACCCGCATCCCGCTCTCGGCGGGCGAGAGCGAGACCACGAGCTTCGGCTGCCGGGCTCTGCTCGAGGAGGAGGCGATCGCCATCCTGCAGTTCGACTGCACCATGGCCGGCGGCTTCACCGAGGGGCGCAAGCTCGCGGCCCTGTGCGAGCTCAACCACGTGCAGGTGGCGCCGCACCATGACTGCTTCATCCACGCCCAGCTCGTCGCCTCGACGCCGGCGGGGCGCATCGTCGAATCCTTCCCCGATCCCGACCGCGATCCGCTGCAGGCCGAGCTGTTCGAGAACCCGCCGGCCCTGTCGAAGGGCTGGCTGACGCTCAACGAGACCCCGGGCCTGGGGCTGTCGCTCTCGCCGGCCGCGATGAAGAAGTTCGGGGAACGGATTCTGTGATGCTGGCCACGCGCCAATCGTCATCCCCGCGGAAGCGGGGACCCACTTCAAAGCTTGGTGACCTGGATCGGGATGGATCCCCGCTTTCGCGGGGATGACGGAGGAGGGAACGCGCCCGTTCTTCCTAGAAAGAGCCTACCCCACCGACCGGTTGGCAATGGTCGGATGGACCTGCTCGCGCAGGCGCATGGCGATGAGGTCGGCGCATTTGCGCGCGGGCGGCGACAGGGTCTTGCCGCGATAGGTGACGATGCTGATCTGGCGGGTGATCGTCGGATTGATCAGGCGAACCACGCGATAGCCCGGCCGCGCATCCTCCGGCACGGAGATGCTGGGCAGCACCGTCACGCCCAAGCCCGCCTTCACCATGCTGAACAGGGTCTGCTGATGCAGCACCTCGAATCGAGGCCGGAGCTCCAGCCCCAGCGAGCGGAAGGCCTCCTCCAGCGAGCGGCGCACCACCGTGCCGCGCGGCATGGTCAGATGCGGCCAGGCCGCGATCTCCTCGAGACCCAGCTCCGAGCGGCCGGCCAGCGGATAGTCGAGCGGCACGATCACGAGAATCGGGTCGCTCATGATCTGCTCGAAGGCGATGTCGCGATAGCCGTCCATCTCGGGCCCGACGGCGAAATCGACCTCCTGCGCGCAGACGCGGTCATACATGCCCTTGGCCACGTCCTCGTGCAGCTCGACGACGATCTCGGGATAGCGCGACTGGAACTCGGCGATGATCGGCGGCAGGCGGCTGGCCGAGATCGAGGGCGACACCGCGAAGGAGACGCGGCCGCGGCGGATCAGCACCTCGTCGCGCAGCTCGCGGGCCACGGCCTCGAGGTCGCTCAGCGCGTTCTTGCTGCGGATCAGCAGCATCCGGCCCTCGGCGGTGAGGCTCACGCGGCGCGTGGTGCGGCTCAGCAGCGGTACGCCGAGCTGGTCCTCGAGCTGCTTCACGCTGCCGCTCACGGCGGATTGCGATCGATTCAACAGCTCGGCCGCGCGCCGGAAACTGCCGGATTCGGCGACGGCGACGAAGGTCTGCACGCTGCGGAGGCTGAGATTGATCATAAAAGACGGATAATTATCCCGATATTTCTGATTGTAAGAATTGTAGGCCGATGGTGCAATCTTTTTCGAGAAATGGCTCAGAACGCCGTCGATTTGTGCGAACGCCGGGTCGGGCTGGGTAAAAAAAGGGCATCAGGGGCGAAGTCGGGTTCATGCAGTCGGCGCGCGTGCATTCTCTCCAGCGTTCGGAACTCGCCGTCCCCGCGACCTCGCCGCACTTCTTCGAGAAGGCCGCCCGGGGTTCGGCCGACACGGTGTTCCTCGACCTCGAGGACGCCGTCATCCCGGCCGAGAAGGCGCAAGGCCGCGCCGCCGCCGTCAAGGCGCTCAACGAGATCGATTGGGGCCGCAAGCGCATGGTCGTGCGCGTCAACGGCCTCGATACGCCGTGGGGCTATCGCGACATCCTCGAGGTCGCCGAGGGCTGCCCGCGGCTCGACGCGATCCTCCTGCCCAAGGCGGGGGGCCCGCGCGACATCCAGTTCGTCGAGACGATGCTGCAGGGCGTGGAATGGGCCACCGGCCGCGAGAGCCCCATCCGCATCGAGGCGCTGATCGAGACGGCGCTCGGCATGGCGAATGTGGAGGCGATCGCCTCTTCCTCCGCGCGGCTGGAAGCGCTGGTGTTCGGCGTCGGCGATTTCATCGCCTCCATGCGCACGCCCGATCTGGTGATGGGCGGTTTCAATCCGGCCTATGCGGTGCTGACGAATCCCGACGGCGCCGGCAAGCGGCAGCGCTACTTCGCCGATCAATGGCATTTCGCGATGGCGCGCGTGGCGACCGCCTGCCGCGCCTATGGGCTGCGGCCGATCGACGGCCCCTATACCGACTTCAAGGATATCGAGGGCTATCGGGCCTCGGCGATGCGCGCGCGCTCCCTAGGCTTCGAGGGCAAATGGGCGATCCATCCCACGCAGCTCGCGATCGCCAACGAGATCTTCGGCCCTTCGCCCGACGACATCGCCTGGGCGCATCGCATCAACGAGGCGATGCGGGCAGGGGCGGCCGCCGGCCGCGGCGCCGTCAAGATCGACGGCGGCATGGTCGACATCGCCCACCTGAAGCTGGCCCAGAACATTCTCCGGCAGGTCGAAGCCCTTCGCGCCGGCGGCGCGAACGGGGCGGCCGCTCCGGCATCGGAGGGACGGCGGTAACGAAGAACTTCATTCGATGAGGATCGACGCCGCGCCCGGCTCTCCGGAGCGGACGCGGCGACCGAAGAAGGATCGATGGCGGGCCCATCGGCAGTCGAGAAGGCCCCGCGCATCGGTCCGGTGAACAAAAAAGCGACACTGGGAAGGAAGACATGTTGAACCGGTTTATGAAGATTGCCGCCCGCGGCCTGTTGGCGGGAACCATTGGGTTGAGTGCGGGCCTGCTGCTCGATCAGGCTTCGGCACAGGCCAAATCGCCGCCCTACAAGATCTTCTTGAGCATGAGCTATGTCGGCAACGACTGGCAGACGGAGTCCGGCAACGTCGTGAAGGCGATGGCCGCCGCCCATGCCGACAAGGTCCAGTTCGAGGCCCAGGTGGCGGGCACCGACGCGCAGCGCCAGATCCAGCAGATCAACGCCATGGTGCAGTCGGGCGCCGACGCGATCGTGATGTTCCCGATCTCGCCGACCGCGCTCAACGCCACGATCAAGCATGCCTGCGACAAGGGCGTGAAGATCTTCACCTACGAGGCGGCGGTCACCGAGCCTTGCGCCTACAACATGACGATCGACGAGCATGCGGTCGGCGAGAAGACAGCCGAGTGGCTCGTCAAGGCGATGAACGGCAAGGGCAACATCGTGCTGGTGACCGGCGTGCCGGGCACCTCGACCGACACGCTGCGCACCGAGGCGGCGATGGAAGTCTTCAAGAAGTATCCCGACATCCACATCATCGCCAATGTGGTGGGCATGTGGAGCGAGGCCACGGCCCGCTCGGAGCTTTCCAAGGTGCTCGCGACCCATCCCTGGAAGGACATCGACGGCCTGTGGATGCAGGTCGGCTGCTATGCCGCCTTCTCGATGATGGACGAGGCGGGCGTGCCGGACGCGGAGAAGAAGCCCTGCGTCGGCGAAGGCACCAACGGCCACCGCATCCAGATGCTGACGGCCGATGCCGGCGTCGACGGCGCGCAGGGGACCTATCGCCCGATGGGCGCGATCAGCATCTCCTACGCCGCACCGCTCTATCAGGGCGGGCTCCAGCTCAAGAACGCGCTGGCGCTGCTCGAGACCGGCAAGGAGCCGCCGCATAACGTCTTCGCGCCGCTGCCCCTCGTCACGAACGAGAACGTGAAGCTCTGCAAGGCCGGTTCCTGGAAGGAGATGGCCGATGGCTGCAACGTGTTCCAGCCCTCGCTCATCACCAACCCGGCCTGGTTCTCCTCCATCTACTCGGCGGACACGCCGGAGATCGGCGTGAACGCCGCCCTCAAGGGCGAGCCCGAGCCGAAGGAGTGACGGAAGGAACCGCGCGGGCGCCGCGGCAACGTGGCGCCCGCGCGGGCCTTTTTCTGAGAAGCGGAACGGCCATGCACAGCATCGAGCCTGTCGCAGCCATCAAGATCGACGCCGTGCGCAAGGCTTTCGGCGCGACGGTGGCGCTCGACAACGTCAATGTCGTCATCGAGCCCGGCACCGTCCATGCCCTCTTGGGCGAGAACGGCGCCGGCAAATCGACGCTCGTCAAGATGATGAGCGGCCTCATCCGGCCGGACGCCGGAAGGATCCTGGTCGACGGCCAGGAAGTGAACCTGAGCGCGCCCAGCCGCGCGCACCAGCATGGCATCCAGACCGCCTTCCAGGAACTGACCCTGGTGCCGGACCTGACGGTCGCGCAGAACATGCTGCTGCCCTACCAGCCGACCGGCTTCGCGGGCCTGATCCGCGAGCGCCACGGCGCCGGCCTCGTGGCCGAGCATATGGCGCGGGTCGGGCTGGGCGACATCGACATCCTGCGCGAAGTGCGCCAGTTCGACCTGGCGACGCGCCAGAAGATCGAGATCGCGCGCGCCATCATGCGCAAGCCCCGCGTGCTGCTGCTCGACGAGCCGACCTCGAGCCTGTCCGGCCCCGACATCGATTGGCTGGGCAAGCTGATCGCCGATCTCCAGGCCGTCGGTACCACGATGGTCTTCATCTCGCACCGGCTGCCGGAGGTGCGGCGCTTCTGCAACCGCCTGACCGTGCTGCGCAACGGCCGCGACATCGGCACCTTCGCGCCGGCCGAGCTCAAGGACGAGCAGGTGGTCGAGATGATCGTCGGCCGCTCGCTCTCGACCGCCTTCCCGGCCAAGCCGCCGCTGAAGCCGCGGGCCAAGCCCGTTCTCGCCGCCCGCAATCTCGCGACCGACGGCGGGCTCGCCGACGCCACGCTCGATCTCTATCCGGGCGAGATCGTCGGCGTCGCGGGCCTCCAGGGCATGGGACAGCAGGAGCTGTTCCGCGCGCTGTTCGGGGCCGCGGCCCTGAACCGGGGACATATCGAGGTGGAGGGCCATCGCGTGGCCCTGACCTCGCCGCGCGATGCGATCGACCCGCGCGTCGGCATCAGCCTGGTTCCCGAGGAGCGCAAGACCGAGGGCCTGTTCCTGCGGCTCGACGGGCGGCGCAACGTCTCGATCCCCGTGATCCAGCGCTTCGCGCATCTGGGCATGATCAAGGACCGGGCGGAAACGGTCGCGGCCGCCACCATGCTCGACCGGGTGCAGGTGGCGCCGCGCGCGCTCTACAGCCGGCTCAGCCGCTTCAGCGGCGGCAATCAGCAGAAGGTGGCGATCGCCAAATGGCTGATGACCTCGAGCCGCACCCTGCTGATGCTCGATCCGACGCGCGGCGTCGACGTTGGCACCAAGCATGAGATCTACCTGATCATGCGCGACTTCGCGATCGCGGGCGGGGCGATCCTGTTCTTCTCCACCGAGGTGGAGGAGCTGGTCAATCTCAGCCACCGCGTGCTCGTCATGTACAAGGGCCGGATCGTGACGCATCTCGACGGCGCCAAGGGCCAGATCAGCGAGAGCTCCATCATGCATGCCGCCCTCGGTCATGCCGAGGTGCAAGAGACGCCCAGCGTGGCGGTCGGCGGGGCCGGGGGGCGGCCATGAGCGCCCTCTCCTCGACGGCGCCGACGCTGCGGAGCCGGCCGCTCGGCGCGCGGCTGGCGCGCCACCGTCCCGCGATGATCCCGGTGGCGGTGTTCGTCTTCTTCTTCCTGCTGCAGCTCGCGATCTCGCCCACCAGCTTCGGCTATTTCGACTTCAACTACATGTCGACCGGCGGCGCCCCGCTCGCTCTGACCGCGATGGGGGAGACCGTCATCGTGCTCAGCGGCGGTTTCGATCTCAGCGCGGGTGCGGTGGTCTCGCTGGTCAACGTGATCCTCGCCAACACCATGCAGGATTCGCTGGGCTCCCAGATCGGCATGGGGCTCGCGGCCCTCGCGATCGGCGGGCTGGTCGGCGCCTTCAACGGTTTCTTCGTCGCCTTCCTGCGCCTGCAGTCGATCGTCGTGACGCTCGCCACCATGTTCATCGTCCAGGGCTGCACGCTCGTGATCATGGACAAGCCGGGCGGCCAGATTCCGCCGGGCTTCTCCACCTTCCTCGCCGGCGATGCCATCCCGGAGCTCCTGCCCTGCGCCGTCGCGGTCCTGATCGTGGCGCTCGTCATCTGGGGCCTGATCAAGCGCACCCGGCTGGGCACGGCCATCTATGCGGTCGGCAGCGAGGAGAGCGCGGCCGGCTATTCCGGCATCAACGTCCAGTGGACGAAGTTCCTGACCTTCGTCCTGGGCGGCTGCTTCTATGGCGCCGCCGGCGCCTTCATCTCCGCCCAGACCGGATCGGCCGATCCGCTGGTCGGCAATGCCATGCTGCTGCCGGTCTTCGCCGCGGTGGTGCTGGGCGGCACGACGCTGGGCGGCGGACGGGGCGGCTGCTTCGGCTCGGTCATCGCCGCCTATGTGCTGATGATCGTGATCAATGTGCTGCTGGTGCTCAACGTCTCCTCCTACTACAGCAGCCTGGCCGAGGGCGTGATCCTGGTGATCGCGGCGCTGGCACAGACGATCGGCCCCAAATCCCGCCTCGGCCTGTCGCTCGCCTATCTGGGCGCGCGATGGAGCGCCTGGCGCACGGGCACGCTGCCCTCCCACCTGCCCACGGGGCGCTCCTTCGTGCCGTTCGCGACGGCGAAGCGCGCCGGGGCGGCACCCGCCTCCTGGCTGACGCGGCATGAAGACACGCTGCGCTTCACGGTGCCTTCCTACATCGCCTTCATCCTGGTCGTCATCGTCACGGCGGTGGTGCTGGGACCCGGCACGCTCGACGCTCACTATTTCAACTCGCTGGTGGTGCTCTGCGGCTTCCTCGCCATCCTGGCCTTGGGCCAGGGATCGGTGATCATCACCGGCGGCCTCGATCTTTCGGTTCCCTGGACCATCAGCCTCTGCGCGATCATCCTCACCACGCTGGCGCCGGGCGACGACATCGCCTCGCTCTGGGCCATTCCGCTGGCATTGGCCGTGGGCGCGCTGATCGGGCTCTGCAACGGCGTCGGCGTGACCTTCTTCGGCCTGCCGCCGATCGTCTGCACGCTGGCCTCGAACGCGATCCTGCAGGGCATCACGCTGGTCTATTGCAACGGCACGCCCTCCGGCTTCTCGCCGCCGGCGGTGCGCTGGTTCATGACCAAGACCTTCCTGGGCGTAACCCCGGTCGTCTGGTTCCTCGGCCTCTTCGTGCTGCTCGCCACGCTGCTGCTCGAGCGCACGATCCTGGGCCGGCGCTTCTATGCGGTAGGCAACGGCTCCCGGGCCGCCTACCTTTCCGGCATCAACGTCCCGGTGACGACGACGGCGGCCTATATGCTGAGCGGATTCTGCTCGGCGCTGGTCGGTGTCCTCCTCTCCGGCTTCAACGGGCAGGCCACGCTCGGCATGGGCGACGAATATCTGTTGCCTTCGATCGCCGTCGTCGTTGTCGGCGGGACGTTGATCACCGGCGGGCGCGGTCATTATCTGGGCATGGTCGGCGGCGTGCTGCTGCTGGTCGCGCTGCAGACGCTTCTGGCCGGTTCCACGCTTCCCTATGCGGCGCGCAGCATCATCTTCGGCATGGTGATCCTGGGCGCCATCGTCTCCCTGCGCGAACGGTCGACCTGACCAACCGCCCCGCGCAGACCTCGCATCGCATGATTGCCCTCAAGTCAGGGAAGAGAGACTGGCTCGATGACCACCGCCACTGAGACCGAAACCTTCGACTATGTGATCGTGGGGGGCGGCTCCGCCGCTTCCGTGCTGACGGAGCGGTTGACGGCCGGCAGCACCGCCACGGTCTGCGTGCTGGAAGCGGGACCGCTCGACCGCAGCATCTATTTCCAGATCCCCGCCGGCTTCTTCAAGACCTTCCGCAACCCGAAATTCACCTGGGGCCTCAAGAGCGAGCCCTCCCCGGGAACGAACGGGCGGCAGATCGACCTGGTGCAGGGCAAGGTCTTCGGCGGCTCGGGCTCGATCAACGGCCTGGTCTATAACCGCGGGCAGGCCGACGATTTCAACCACTGGGCCCAGCTCGGCAACAAGGGCTGGAGCTACGACGACATCCTGCCCTATTTCAAGCGCACGGAACGGCGGGTCGGCGACGGCGACAATGCCTATCGCGGCCGCGAGGGCGGGATCGTCGTCAGCGATCTCGCCTGGCACAACCCGCTCTGCGAGGCCTTCCTCGACGGCGCGGCGGAGCTGGGGCTGAAGCGCAATCCCGACTATAACGGCGCCTACCAGGAAGGCGTCGGCTATCTCCAGCGCTTCATCAACAAGGGCCGGCGCTCGGCCGCCGGACAGGTCTTCCTGCGTCCGGCCATGCAGCGGCCGAACGTCGAGGTGCGCTGCGGGGCGCATGTGACGAAGCTGCTCTTCGCCGGCAAGCGGGCGGTCGGCGTGCGCTACCAGAACGACCGCAACGCGCCGCCGCGCGAGATGCGGGCGAGACGCGAGGTGATCCTCTCCGCCGGCGCCACCAGCTCGCCCAAGCTGCTGCAGATCTCCGGGGTCGGCCCGGCCTCGCTGCTCTCGGAGCTCGGCATCCCGGTCGTCCACGAGCTGCCCGGCGTGGGCGAGAACTTCCAGGACCATTACGCCGCCCGCGTGGTGGCGCGGGTCCAGGGCGTCAACACGATCAACCAATATGCGCGGCCCCCGCGGCTGTGGTGGGAGGTCGCGAAATGGGCGGCGGGCCAGTCGAGCGTGCTCGATCTGCAGCCCTCGCTCATGTACGGGTTCTGGAAATCGACGCCCGGCCTCGAGAACCCCGACATCCAGTTCATCAGCTCGCCCGGCAGCTACAAGCCCGGCAAGGTCTATGTGCTCGACGATTTCCCCGCCATGACCTGCGGCTTCTTCCAGCAGCGGCCGCTCAGCACGGGCTATATCCGGGCCGCTTCGTCCGACCCCTTCCAGCTGCCGCGCGCCCAGCCGAACTATCTGGCCGAGCGGGAGGACCAGCGGGTCCTGATCGCGGGCTTCCGGATGGCGCGGCGCCTGCTCGCCTCGAAGGCGCTCTCGCGCTATTTCGTCGCCGAGCAGCTTCCCGGCAAGGATGTCGTCTCCGACGACGAGCTGCTCGATTTCGGCCGGAGAACCGGCACGACCATCTTCCACATGGTCGGCACCTGCAAGATGGGACCGGGCACCGACCGCATGGCCGTGGTCGATCCGGAGCTGCGCGTCCACGGCGTCGAAGGCTTGCGCGTCGTCGACGCGTCGGTGATGCCGACGGTCGTGTCGGCCAATACCTACGCCGCCACCCTGATGATCGCGGAGCGGGCCTCTGATCTCATCAAGGGCGTGCCCGCGGCGGCGGCCCCGCAGAGGAGGACGAACCATGCGGCATGAGGAGGACTGCCTGATCCACGGCAATCCCGTCAAAGCCGTCATCGACGGGCCCTTCACCGAAGGGCGGCTGGCGATCGCGCCGCATTACTCGGTGCTGCGGCGCGCGATCGGCCAGCTCGGCGGGCTGCTGCTGCTCTATCGCACGGTGCGCAAGACCCGGGTCGAGGAGATCGCGGCCTCGCTCGAGGGCGTGAGCGCCGAGTGGCGCGAGGCGCATGACGGCCTGCGCGCCATCGCGCCCGCGCCGCGGATGCGGCGGATCCATGGCGAGGTGCTCGCCGCGGCCGAGCTGATCGCCACGGCCACGGAGATCCTGCGCGGGAGCCTCAGGGCGACCGGCGGCGGCGTCGAGGCGGCGGATGCGGCGCTGGCGCCGCTGCAGCGCGCCCAGCGCATCCTGCTCGCCGTATCCGACGACCGGCTGGGGATGGGGATGGTCTCGTACGACACGGCCTGCTGCTGCTCGGCACCGGCCGAAGACACACCAACGATTTCTGGAGGAGGACGGAACGATGGCGGACTATTCGATCTGGGTGCTTGAGTACGCACAGGCCCCGAAATACAACGTCAGCGGCATCATCTACGGTGCGCATAACCAGGGCACTGTCCGGCTTCCCTACGGCTATGTGGTGATCAAGGGCCACGGCCGCGTGGTCATGATCGATGTCGGCTACAATTACGACGATCATGGTTGCGAGCTGGCCGACCGCTTCGCCGTGAAGGATTTCCACGGGCCGAAGCAGGTGCTGAAGCAGATCGGCCTCAAGCCCGAGGATGTCGACACCATCATCGTGACCCACGCCCATTTCGACCATATGGGCAATATGGGCGACTTCCCGAACGCGCATGTCTATCTGCAGGAGCGCGAGCTCTCCAAGAGCATCTGGGCCATGTCGCTGCCGACCCGCATGGGCTATGCCTCGGTCGCGATCGATCCCGCCGACATCCTCAAATGCGTCGAGCTTTCCAAGCAGGGCAAGCTGACGCTGGTCGACGGCGACATGGAGAACGTGCTGCCGGGCATCGACCTGCATGTGGCCTACGATTCGCACACCTACGGCTCGATGTGGGTGGTGGTGCGCAACGACGGGGCCGCCGAATCGAAGGACCCCTGGGTGCTGACCGGCGATCTCATCTATGTCTATGAGAACATCGAGGGCGATGGCGGCGTGATCGGCGCCAAGACGATGTATACGCCCGTCGGTGTCGCGGTCGGCAGCCAGCTCAACCTGCTGATGGCGACCGAGGAGATCATGAAGGCGGCGAACTACGAGAAGCGCCGCGTCGTGCCGGTGCATGAGCGCCGGCTGGGGGACAATTTCCCGTCCCGCCAGATCGAGCCGGGCCTGGCTGTCGTCGAGGTCTGCCTCGGCGCCGGCGAAACCTCGCATGTGAACTGAGGGAAAGGCCGCGGGCGCCCGTCTTCGGTGCCCGCGGCCCTTGCTTTGCCGACCGAGCCCGCCCGGTCAGCCGCCCTTCGAGCGCGAGGCTCGGTCCGTCCGCGACGGAACCAGGCAGGAGCGCTCGAACACCATGAAGACCGATCCGTCCTGCTTGTAGCCCTCCGTCCGGACGGTGACGATGCCCTGGCCGGGTCGCTTCTTGCTTTCGCGGACCTCCAGCACGGTCGAGCGCGCATAGATCGTGTCGCCGGGAAAGACGGGCCCGGTCAGCTTGATCTCCTTCCAGCCGAGATTGGCGACGGCATTGATGCTGACATCGTCGACCGACATGCCGAGCACGATCGCGAGCGTCAGGCCGCTATTGACCAGGCATTTGCCGAACTCGGACTGGGCGCCGAAATTGGCGTCGCAATGGATCGGATGACGGTTCATCGTCATCAGGCTGAAATTGACGTTGTCCGCCTCGGTGACGGTGCGGCCCGGCCAGTGGTTGTAGAGATCGCCCACGGTGAAGTCGCCGAAGAATCGGCCGGGACGGGCCTTTTTGTCGAGCAGCTGGCTCATATCTGTTCCTTCATGCGTTCGAGAATTCGGCGCGGGCCGCCGCGCCGCCGGAACGATGGCGAGAGGCCCGGCGGGGAACAAGCGGATTTATGAGATCGATTGTCGGCCAATCCGGAACAATCGGTTGACGGGAGCAGGAACGGCAGATGCGCATCGTCGAGATTCGTGAAATCGCGGTACCGCTCCAGGCGGACATCCGCAACGCGGTCGTCAATTTCGCCGAGCACACCGTTTCGCTGGTGGCGGTGGTCTCCGACGTGGTCCGCAAGGGCCGGCCGCTGGCCGGCATCGGCTTCGATTCGATCGGACGTTTCGCCCAGAGCGGCCTGCTGCGGGAACGGCTGTTTCCCCGGCTGCTCGCGGCGCGATCCGAGGAGCTGCTCGATGCGGCCGGCGCCGGCTTCGACCCGGAGCGGGCCGTGCGCGTCATGATGCGCAACGAGAAGCCCGGCGGCCATGGCGACCGGGCCCATGCGGTGGCCGCCGTGGAGCTGGCGCTCTGGGATCTCAACGCCAAGCTCGCCGGCGTGCCCGCCTGGGAGCTCATCGCGCGGAAGTTCGGCGTCAGCGCGCCCAAGCGCGTGCCGGTCTATGCGGCCGGCGGCTACTATTATCCCGAGGACAATCTGCGCCGCCTGGCGGACGAGATGCGCCGCTATGCCGATCTCGGCTACCGCGCCTTCAAGATGAAGATCGGCGGCGAGCACCTGTCCCAGGACATGGCGCGCATCGAGGCGGCGGTGAAGGTGGTCGGCAATCCCGCCAGGCTCGCCGTCGATGCCAATGGCCGCTTCGATCTCGCGACCGCCCTCGACTATGCCAAGGCGATGTCGGGCTTCGGCCTGCGTTGGTTCGAGGAGGCGGGCGATCCGCTCGACTACCACCTGATGCATGAGCTGGCCGGGCAGTACAAGCACCCGCTCGCCACGGGCGAGAACCTCTTCTCCGGCCGCGACGTCGCCAACCTCATCCGCTATGGCGGCATGCGCCCGGGGCACGATATCTTCCAGATGGACCCGGCGCTGGGCTACGGGCTCGGCGAGTTCGGCCGGATGGTGGCGGCGATGGAAGCCAACGGCTTCTCGCGGCGCCAGCTCTATCCCCATAGCGGCCATATGATCGCGCTGCATATCGCGATCGGGCTGGGCCTCGGCGGCACCGAAGCCTATCCGGGCGTCTTCGCGCCCATCGGCGGCTATACGCCGGGCTGCGCGATCGACGAGACCGGCATCGCGCCGGAGGATGTCCCGGGCTACGGCCTCGAACGCAAGCCGGACCTGGCACCCTACCTGGCGAAGCTGCTGGGCGAATAGCGCTCGGGGAAGGCGACGGCGTCAGCCGCCGTAGAACACCTTCGGGCCCAGATCCTTCATCTCCAGCACCGCCTCGTCTGGCCTTCCGGTCGGCTCGCGGTGGAGATGCGCGTTGGTGACCTCGGCGACGACGACATGGTGGTCGCCCAAGGCCACGATCTCCGCCACCTTGCATTCGAGGGCGGCGGGCGCGTTGTCGAGGATCGGCGCGCCGTTCGATGCTGGATGGAAGGGCTCGCCCGAGAGTTTGCCGTTCTCGAGCTGCGCCGGCTTGAAGAAGGCGAAGGCCGGGCCCTGCTGGCCCTTGCCGAGCACGTTCAAGACGAACTGCTTCGAGGCCTTGACCGCGGCATAGGTGCCGGAATCCGCCTTCACGCCCACGGCGATGAGCGGCGGGGCGAAGGCCGTCTGCGTCACCCAGTTGACGGTGGCAGCCGCCACGCCGCCGTCGGCGGTCTTGGCGGTCATCACATAGATGCCATAGGGGATCATCCGCAGCGCGGTCTTCTTGGCCTGCTCGTCCATGGTCGGTCCTCCAGCAATGATCTGTCGCCTGTCTATCACGCGCCGACCGGCAGGGGCAAACCGCGAACTGTCGTACGACGATCATGGCCGGTGGCAGCCCGCCCTCGGCGGCCATGGTGGCGAGCCCCCCTCTTGACGGACGAAAGCGCGCACCTAGATCGGTTGACGCCGAAGCCCGTTTCCCGGGTTCGGCAGTCCGGAGGGGCGCTCCTCTTTGGGCGCCCTCTTATATCCATGTTGCTCATCGGAGGATGTGGCTATGAGAACGACATTCGACTACGCACCCCTGTTCCGGTCCAGCGTGGGTTTCGACCGGGTGTTCGATCTGCTCGAGAACGCTGCCCGCGGCCAGGCGGCCGACAACTGGCCTCCCTATGACATCGAGAAAACCGGCGAGGACAGCTACCGCATCACCCTGGCGGTGGCGGGCTTCGCGCTGGAGGAGCTCGCCGTCACGCAGGAACCCAACCTGCTGGTGGTGAGCGGCCGCAAGCAGGGTGAGGATCGCAGCCAGTATCTCTATCGCGGCATCGCCGCCCGCGGCTTCGAGCGCCGTTTCGAGCTGGCGGACCATGTCAAGGTGCAGGCAGCCAGCTTCGATAAGGGTCTCTTGACGATCGAGCTGTTGCGCGAACTGCCGGAGGCGATGAAGCCGCGCCGGATCGCGATCCAGACGGGGGATGCGTCGCCCGCGCGCGGACCGCAGCGCATCGAGCAAGCCGCCTAGGGCCCGAAGCTTCTTCGCATCGACCGACGGCGCCGGCCCCGGCTTGCGCCGAAGGGAGAGCCATGCCTGAAGCCCAGACCGACAAGGACAAGGAAAGGAGAAGAACGATGAACATGCGCAACCTCATTCCCTGGAATCGCAATGGCAGCCGCGCCCCGGTCCTGTTCCGGGACGAGCCGACGAGCCCCTTCCTGTCGCTCCATCGCGAGGTGAACCGGCTGTTCGACGAGACTTTCCGCAGCTTCGATGTCCCGTCTCTCTTCGGGCCGTCGTTGTTCGGACGTCTGCCGGCCTGGCCGAACCTCGAACTCGCCGAGACCGACAAGGAGCTCCGCGTCACGGCCGAGCTGCCGGGCCTGGATGAGAAGGACGTGGAGCTGCTGCTCGCCGACGGCGTGCTCACCATCCGCGGTGAGAAAAGGGCCGAGCTCGACGACCGGGAGCGCCAGTTCAGCGAGCGCTTCTATGGCCGCTTCGAGCGCCAGATCCCGCTGGGCATCGAGATCGAGGCGGACAAGGTGGAAGCCTCGTTCAAGAATGGCCTGCTCACCGTCACGCTCCCGAAGAGCATGGCGGCGGAGACCAGGGCCAAGCGCATCGCGATCAACGGGCGCAAGTGATCGTCCGGCGCGGCCAGGGCGGTGCCGGCAGGCCCGCCCTGGCGGCCCTTCTTTATCTAAGAGGGCGGCCATGCAGCCTCTTCGCAAGACGGATGTTCAGATGGCCATCGGGCGGCAGGCCCGATGGCCGTTCGGGATCGGCAGCCCGGCCCGGGCGGCCAATCGGAACGAGCAGCCTGTAAAGGGTCTCCGCGCCCCGGTCTTTCCGGCCGATGCACGGGCGCGCATCGAACGTCCCTCACGCTCCGTGCTGACGGCGGGCCGCGCGCAAACGAAACATTGGCGTCTTCGTTTCGACCGGCGCCGGTCGCCCTTCATCGAGCCGCTGATGGGCTGGACCGGCAGCGACGACCCGCTGACCCAGATCGAGCTCCGCTTCCCGACCCTGGAAGCCGCCATCGCCTATGCCGAGCGCCAGGGACTTGCTTACGTCGTAGACGGCTGGTGGAGGTCGGCGACCACCGGATCGACAGCAGGATAAAAAGCCGCGGGTCTGTATCACGTTCACTGCGTCATCAGATAATCGTAGGCCGAGAGCGCATGGACCTTCACGATGTGGAGGAAGTCCTCGACATCGACATGCTCGTCGGCCGAGCCCATGCCGGTGGGGAAGGGGCCGTAGACATAGGCGGGGATGTCGCGATAACGCCAGAGCCGCGCGTCGGTTCCGCCCAGGCTGACGATGGGCTGGGGCCTGTAGCCGCGCTCCGCCTCGACGTTCTTCTGCAGGATTCCGACCATCGCGCCGTCGGGCGGGCAGTAGGAGGGCGGGTTGAAGTTGAGCTCCTCCATCGAAGCCTGCGGATAGCGCGACAGCACCTTCCTCACCTCCGCCATCACCTGCTCGTGCGTGACGCCGAGCGGCAGGCGGATATCGGCCTCGAAGCGGCAGGCGAAGGGCACCATGTTCACCTTCAAGCCGCCCTCGATGACGCCGATATTGAGCGTCACCTTGGAGACGATATCGGCCGCTCCCGGCCCCATGGCCTTGTCGGTCGAGGCGCGGGCAGCCTCGAGCGAACGCAGGATGTTGTCGGAGAGCTGCGGCTTGATCTCCGTCACGATCTCGAGATCGGCGATCAGGCGCTGCGCCAGCTTGGTGGCGCTTTCGCTGGCATGGGTATAGGCGCCATGCGCGCCCTTGGTCCGGATCTTGAACTCGAGCCAGAGCGGCCCCTTCTCGCCGAAGCGGATTGTGTAGGGGCTGCCCGGCTCGCCGTTGAGGCAGCAATCGCCATGGACCTCGGGATGGTGCTCCATCAGGTAGCGCGCGCCCCAGGGCCCGAAGGTCTCCTCGTCGGAGACCGCCGTCAGCGTCAGCTTCCCCTTGAGGCGCTCGCGCAGGCGATGCAGGAAGGCATAGGTGAAGACCGAGGCGCTGGTGCCGCATTTCATGTCGCAGGCGCCGCGCCCATAGATCTTCCCGTCGACGAGCTCGCCGCCCCAGGGGTTCTTCGTCCAATCCTTGCCGTCGCCGACCGGGAAAACGTCGATATGGCCGTTCAGCACGAGATGCCTGCCGGGCTTCGCGCCCACGAAGCTCGCCACGACATTCGGCATCTGCGGCTGCGGCGCGATGAACCGGTGGTCGAGTCCTTCGCGCGTCAGGAAATCGCCGATGAAGCGCGCGGCCTCGGTGGTGTCGCCCGGCGGGTTGGGACTCTTGCAGCGGATGAAGCCGCGGAAGAACTCGACGATGCGCGCGCGTTCCTCATCGATCCAGTCGGCGATCTGCTGGCGGTCTTCGCTCATCTGCGCTCCAGGCTTGTGATGTAGGTCAGGCTCGCCACCCTACAGGCTGCAAGGCTTATAGCATCGGGACTCTTCTCGTAGAACCGGTCCTGACCCTGCCGGCGTGAAGGTTTCTCCCGGGGAACCGACTTCCCGACGCCTTTATCAAATCTTTTGGCGGTCGGTCCCTTGACGAGTTTCCCGCCGGCTCTCACCTAACCCCGAACATAGATGTTATTTGACATCTTATGGCCGTGTTCGAACAAGGGCAGTGGGCGGAGCGGGCAGTCACATGAACGAAATCAGCAAGTGGCCGAAGACCGGGAGCCAACGTCAGCCGGCCAAGCGCCGGCGTTCGGCCTGGACCTGGATCGCGGCCGTGGCTCTCATCGCGGCCGCCGTTGCCGCCTGGTTCGGGTTCTCGGAACGTGAGGGCGTTCCCGTCGCCGTGGCCGCCATCGCGCCGGCACCGGTGACCGTGAGCAAGCCGCTCCGGCTCGATGTCGACACCCAGATCGGCTTTCTTGGCCAGTTCTCGGCCGTCGACCGGGTCGAGCTCAGGGCGCAGGTCGGCGGGACGCTGACCGAGATCCATTTCGAGGACGGGCAGATCGTCCATCAGGGCGACCTCCTGTTCGTGATCGATTCGCAGCCCTACGAGATCAGGCTCGCGCAGGCGACGGCGCAGCTCCAGGCGGCGACCTCCCGCCTGGCGCTCGCCAAGAACCAGCTCCAGCGCGCCCAGACGCTGAAGCGCAGCGAGTTCGGCTCCGCCGAATCCGTCGACCAGCGCACCTTCGAGCAGGGCGACGCGCAAGCCGCGATCGACGAGGCCAAGGCCGCAATCCGGGACGCCCAGTTCGACATCGAGCATTGCCGCATCTATGCGCCCTTCACCGGCCGCATCGGCGCGCACCTGCAATCGGTCGGCAGCCTGATCGCCGGCAGCCGCTATGCGAGCAGCCCGACCACGCTGCTGGCGACCCTCGTCTCGCTCGATCCGATCCATCTCGACTTCGACATGAGCGAAGCCGACTACCTGACCTTCTCGCGCCAACGGGCGAGCCAGTCGGGTCCGCTGGCCGATCAGGTCGATATCAGCCTCAGCGACGAGAACAAGTTCACGCGGCAGGGGACGCTCGAGTTCGTCGATAACAGCCTCGATCGGTCGAGCGGCACGATCCATGCCCGCGCCATCGTCTCCAATCCGGACTTCTTCCTGACGCCGGGGCAGTTCGCGCGGCTCCGCCTCGCGGTGGCGCCCCCGGCCCCCGCCCTCATGGTGCCGGATGCGGCCGTCCTGCTCGACCAGACCCAGCATATCGTGATGACGGTGTCCCCGGACGGAACCGTGGTGCCCAAACCCGTCGAGACCGGCGATCTCCGGGGCGGGTTGCGGATCATCCGGTCCGGCCTCGCGGCCGACGATCGCGTGATCATCGACGGCATCGTCCGCGCCATGCCGGGCGGCAAGGTGACGCCGCAGGACGGAACCATCACCTACAATGCCGCTTCCGATGGCCAAGGCTAAGGCGGGAGCCATCCCATGCGCCTGACGCATTTCTTCATCGACCGGCCGATTTTCGCCACGGTACTCAGCGTCTTCGTGACGCTGGTCGGGCTGGGCGCGCTCGTGATCCTGCCAATCGCGCAATATCCGGAGATCGTGCCGCCGACGGTGCAGGTGACGACGGTCTATCCAGGCGCCTCGGCCGAGACCGTCTCGCGGACGGTCGCGACCCCGCTCGAGCAGCAGATCAACGGCGTCGAGAACATGCTCTATATGAGCAGCCAGTCGACCGGCGACGGCAAGCTGACGATCACGGTGACCTTCCGCATCGGCACCGACCTCAATGTCGCGCAGATGCTGACCCAGAACCGCGTGCAGGACGCGCTGCCGCGCCTGCCTGAGGACGTGCAGCGGCAGGGCGTGCAGGTCCGGAAATCCACGCCCAGCATCCTCTTGGCGGTCCATCTCTATTCGCCGGACAATTCGCGCGACACGCTCTATATGTCGAACTATGCGGTGCTGCATGTGAAGGACGCGCTGGCACGCCTGCCGGGCGTCGGCGACGTGCAGCTCATGGGTGCGCGCGAATATGCCATGCGCATCTGGCTCGACCCGGACAAGGTGGCGGCGCGCAACCTCAACGCGTCCGAGGTGCTGGCCGCGCTGCGCGCGCAGAACCTGCAGGTCTCGGCCGGCATCCTCAACCAGCCGCCGGTTCCCTCGCACGAGGCCTACCAGATCAACGTCCAGACGCTAGGCCGGCTTTCCACGCCCGAGCAGTTTGCCGACATCGTCCTCAAGTCCGACGAGCAGGGACGGGTGACCCGTCTGCGCGATGTGGGCCGGGTCGAGATCGGCGCCGCGGATTACGGCTCGACCAGCTTCATGGATCGCGGGCCCGGCCTGCCGCTCCTGATCTTCGCCCAGCCGGGCGCCAACGCGCTCGCGGTCGAGCAGGAAGTCATCGGCACCATGCAGAAGCTGGGCCAGGATTTCCCGCCCGGCGTCGGCTACAAGATCATCTACGACCCCACGATCTTCGTCAGCAAATCGATCGACGAGGTCATCGTCACGATCTTCGTCGCGATCCTGCTGGTGGTCGGCGTCGTGTTCCTCTTCCTGCAGAACTGGCGGGCCTCGATCATCCCGGTCGTCGCCATCCCGGTGTCGCTGGTCGGCACCTTCTCGATCCTCTATGCGCTGGGGATCTCGCTCAACAACCTGTCGCTGTTCGGCATGGTGCTCGCCGTCGGCATCGTGGTCGACGACGCGATCGTCGTGGTCGAGAATGTCGAGCGCAATCTCCGACTTGGCATGTCGCCGCGGGAGGCTGCGCACCGGACGATGGACGAGGTGGGCGGTGCGCTCATCGCGATCGCGCTCACGCTCTGCGCGGTGTTCGTCCCCTCCGCCTTCATTTCCGGCATCTCGGGCGAGTTCTTCCGCCAGTTCGCGGTCACGATCGCGGCCTCGACCGTGATCTCCTGCTTCGTCTCGCTGACGCTGAGCCCCGCCCTCTGCGCGGTGCTCTTCAAGCCGCACGATCCGCACCATGCCGCGCGCGCCGGCCTGGCGCGCCGGCTTCTGCTCGCGGGTTTCGACCGCTTCAACCGCGGCTTCGACTGGCTCTCGAACGGCTATGGCGGCCTGACCCGCCGCCTCATCCGGGGTGCGGCCGTCGTGCTCGTGGTCTATCTGGGCCTGATCGGGCTGGCGGGCGTGCAGTTCTCGCGCGCGCCGACCGGCTTCATCCCGGAGCAGGATCTGGGTTACCTCATCACCGTGGTACAGCTCCCGCCCGGCGCCACGCTCGACCGGACCGAGACGGTGATCAAGAAGGCGATCGACATCATCCTCGACACGCCCGGCATCGAGCATGTGGCGCCCTTCGCGGGCCTCGATGCGACCACCTTCACGGTCGCCTCCAACGCCGGGACGATCTTCTCGGGCTTGCCCACGCTCTATAACCATTCGATCGAGGGCGTCACGGCCAATACCGTGCTGGCCGATCTGCGCCAGCGCCTGTCGGTGATCCAGGACGCCTATGTGCTGACCATTCCGCCGCCGCCGGTGCAGGGCATCGGCAGCACGGGCGGCTTCAAGATGATGCTGCAGGACCAGGCCGGGCTGGGATCGGAGGCGCTGGCCCATGCCGCGCAGGCGCTCGTCGCCGCCGCCAACAAGGACCCGGCGATCGGCGGCGCCTTCACCCTCTTCAGCACCAACTCGCCGACGGTCTATGCCGATATCGACCGCGAGAAGGCCCAGATGGTCGGGCTCACCCCGACCGACGTGTTTTCCACGCTGCAGGTCTATCTGGGCTCGCAATATGTGAACGACTTCAATTATCTGGGCCGGACCTACCAGGTCATCGCCCAGGCCGACGGCGGGTTCCGGCGGGACACGTCGGACATCGCGCGGCTGCGGGCGCGCAACGCCGCGGGCGAGATGGTGCCGATCGGCACGGTGGCCCGCCTCAAGGACGAGACGGCGCCCTATCGCGTGCCGCGCTACGACCTCTTTCCCGCGGCCGAGATCCTCGGTGTCACGGCGCCCGGCGTGGCGACGGGCACGGCGCTCCATCGCATGGAGGAGCTGGCCCATCAGGTTCTGCCGGCGGGCATCGGCTTCGAATGGACCGATCTCGCGTTCCAGCAGCAGCAGCAAGGGACGCCGACGCTGCTGGTCTTCGCCGCGGCCGCGCTCTTCGTGTTCCTCGTGCTCGCCGCCCAGTACGAAAGCTGGAAACTGCCGCTGGCGGTGGTGCTGATCGTGCCGATGTGCCTCCTGGCCTCCGTCACGGGCTTGCTCGGGCGCAACATGCCGATCGACATCCTGGCCCAGATCGGTTTCGTGGTGCTGGTGGGGCTCGCGGCCAAGAACGCGATCCTGATCGTCGAGTTCGCGCGTCAGGCCGAGGAGGAGGGGGCGTCGCCGGCCCAGGCCGCGATCGGCGCCGCGCGCACGCGGCTGCGCCCCATCCTGATGACCTCCCTCTCCTTCATCTTCGGCGTGGCGCCGCTGGTGGTGGCGACGGGGGCCGGCTCGGAGATGCGCCAGTCGCTGGGTACCGCGGTCTTTTTCGGCATGCTGGGCGTGACCCTGTTCGGCCTGCTCTTCACGCCCGTCTTCTATACGGTGGTGCGCCGCATCGGCGGCCGGCGGCGGGTGCCGCGCGAAGCGGCCCCGGCCGGCGAGCCGCCCCTGATGTCCACGGGCAATCCTTGACTCAGCCGGAGGCACGGTTCGCGCGAGCGCCCGGGCTTCGGGGCTGGTAGACTTCACAATCGACGAGGGGACAGGAATCCCGGAAAACGGGATGGTTCGAAGAAAGCAGTGCCGCGATGAGGAAGTCGAAGGAAGAGGCCGCCAAGACCCGGCGGCGGATCGTCAAGGCGGCGGCGACCGAATTCCGCCGCCACGGAATCAGCGAGACGGGACTATCGGAGCTGATGGCGGCGGCCGGCCTGACCCATGGCGGCTTCTACCGGCATTTCGATTCGAAGGAGCAGCTCGTCGCGGAAGCCTGCGCCGCCGCCGTCGAGCCGGAAGTGGATTCGTTCCTGGCCGTCTGTTCCCAGAAGTGCGAGCAGAAGGCGCTCGAAGCGCTGGCGGCGAACTATCTCTCGACGAAGCACCGGGACGACCCGTCGGGCGGCTGCCCCTTCGCCGCCCTCGGCAGCGAGCTCGCCCGCAGCGACGAGCATACCCGCGCCACGGCGACCGCCAGCTTCACGAAGCTGGTCGACATGGTCGCGGCACGGCTCGACAAGACCAAGCCCGAGGTCGCGAAGCAGCGGGCGCTGGTGGCCCTCTCCCTGATGATCGGGGCGCTGACGCTCTCCCGGATCGTGAACGACCCGAAGCTCTCCGCCGACATCCTGCGGCAGGCGAAGAAGCAGATCGCGACGGTCTGAGGCCGGCGCGGATCGCCTGCCTCTGCGTCCGGTCCCTTCCCCGAACGGCCTCAGCGATCGAGCGCCGCTTTCACCATGCGGTGGAAGTGGTGGATGCCATGCTCGGCGATGCCGCTATGGGTGGGATCGACGATGATGCGGCCCTGCTTGTAGACGCGGGCATGCAGGCCCCGCTGCACCGATTCGCAGAGGCCGGTGTCCTCGGGTCCCAGTACGGTGCGGCCGTAATCGACCTTGGCGGGATCGATCTCCGCCTGGTGGCGGTAATTGTGCGACCAGAACACGCATTCCTCGACGCCCTTCGGCTGTATCACCGCGACCGAGAGCTGGGTGTCGCCCGGCATCATGTTGAAGGTGATGTTGGGCCAGACGAACCAGAAGGCGGCATGGGTGACCGGCGCCTCCGGCGAGAAATCGTAGGCGCTGTTCTTCGGCCGGGTGTTGAGGCCGAGCTGGCGCGAGACGGGACCGATAATCTCGGTCTTGTATTCCGTCATCTCGATCATGTCGGCGAAGGCCGGATGGGCCTTCGAGCAGTGATAGCATTCGACATAATTGTCGACCACGACCTTCCAGTTGGCCTTGGTCGTCGCATTGCCGATGGCCCGGCCTTCGAAGAATTTGAGCTTGTCGAAGTCGGGCACATGGCGGCGCAGATCCTCCTCGAGCCAGCCGATCTGGTCCTTGAGCGGCCTGGCGTCTGGATCGAGATTGACGAAGACGAATCCCGCCAGGAGCTCGACGCGGATCGGCGTCAGCTTGAAATCCTCGAAATCGAAATCCTTGACCTGCCGGGTGTTGGGCGCCGCCCTCAGTGTGCCTTCGAAGTCATAGGCCCAGGCATGATAAGGGCAGGTGATGGCGGCCGAGCGGAGGGTGCCGGTGTCTTTCAGCAGCTCATGGGCGCGATGTAGGCACACATTGTAGTAGCCCTTGAGCGCGCCGTTGCGGTCGCAGATGACGAAGACGGGCTGGTCGACGATATAGCCGGTGATGTAGTCGCCGGGCGCGGCGAGCTGGCTCTGGTGGCCCAGATACTGCCAGCTGCGGAAGAAGATCTTCTCCCGCTCGGCGCCATAGATGGCCGGGTCGATATAATAGCGCGCCGGCAGCGTCCAGCTGCGCTCGGCATCCTCGCTCAACGGCCGGTCGAACTCGGGATAGATCACATTGGCGGTCGGCATGCGGTTCCTCCCATACTGGCTTCAGCACCGGTCAACGGCGGCAGTCAGAGAAAAACTCAAAGCGGCGACAGGCCCAAGGCACCTCGGATCCGGTTCTTAAGATAGACACCATCGCGCGGCGGCAGGATGCGAGGCAAGGGGGCGGGGTCGATCGGGACCCGGGCGAAAAGCGTGCCCTTGCCGATCGTCTGGACCCGCGCCGCCAGCGTCGCGAGCTCGGCGTCGCTTGTAATGGTACGCGCATCGGCAAGACCGCAGCCGCGCGCCACAGCGGGCAGGTCGGTCGGGCCCGAGGTATGGCTTTCCTGGCCGCCGGTCTCGCCGTAAAGCCCGTTATCCAGCACCACGATCGAGAGATTGCCCGGGTTGCGCAGCGCCACCGTGGCGAGGCCGCCCAGCCCCATCAGCATCTCGCCATCGCCGGTGACGACCAGGACCGGTATCGCAGGCTGTGCCAGGGCAAGCCCGAGCCCGACCAGGGCGGCGCTGCCCATGGCGCCCCACAGATAGAAATTGCGCTCGTGATCGCCGGCGGCGGCGACATCGTAGGTGGGGGCGCCGAGGCCGCTCACCACCAGGAGATCGCGCCGGCCGGCCAGGAGCCGCGCCACGGCCTGGCGGCGCGGGAAGAGGGGGCCCGTCATTTCAGGAACTCCTTCGCCCCGATCAGCCGCTGCCCCAGCAACACCGCGGTCGGCGAGCCGCCGGCGAAGGCCATGGCGCAGGCGGCGTTCACGGTCGGCGCCACCGCCTCGGGCGTGTCGACGCGCTGCACCGGGATGCCCATGAGCGCGAAGGCCTCGGCGGTGGCCGAGCCCATCGGCGCCTGCCAGGGATTGAACTCGCCCCATTCGCCCCGCATCGTTACCAGCGCCAGGAAGGGCAACTGGCAGAGCCGCACCAGCGACAGCAGGTTGACGCAGTTGCCGACGCCGCTCGACTGCATCACCAGCACGCCGCGCTGGCCGCCGAGCCAGGCGCCGGCCAGCACGCCGACGCCTTCCTGCTCGCTGGTGAGCAGGACCGGTGTCATGGCCGGATCCTCATGCACCAGCCGCAGCAGCTCGGTATGGCCGCCATCGGGCACATAGGCCACCTGGCGCACCTCGTGCGCCTTGAGCGCGGCATGGATCGCCGCCGGCCAGCCCGGTCCGCCCGATGCTCCCGCTTCCGTCATGCCGGCGCTCTCTCCCCTGAACGCTGAGACCCCTTCGACTCCTGCCACGCGGCGGCGGTCGGCGCCAGCCTTTCTCTTTCCTCTCCGCCCGCATAGCGGGGGGAGAGGGTAGGGTGAGGTGGGTGGTTCCGAAGGTCTCGCTTTCTCCTGAAAGAGCCCCCTCATCCGGCTCCGGCTAAGTCTCCGCTGCGCTCCGACTAAGCCTGCGCATCCCTCCTTCGCGCTACGCGCTTCGGAGGGCAGGCCTTCTCCCCCCTTAATATCCTCCGAAGCCTTGGCGTAGGAGGATGGCGGGGGAGAAGAGGGTGATAGGCATCCCTACCGCAGCCGCGGCTTCTGCGTCCCCGTCAGCGAGCAGAACCAGTCGACGATGGAGGAGAAATCGTTGGCACCATGGCCGGCGCCGCGGGCGTCGGCGAAGGCTTCGCGCGCCGCCGAGACCATGGGCAGGGCCATGGTCTCGGTTTCGGCCGCCGCCAGGATCAGCGACAGGTCCTTATGCGCGAGGTCGATGGTGAAGCCCGGCGCGATGTCGCCCGCCAGCACCTTGTTGGGCCAGTTGATCTTGAGCTGGCCGTTGGTGGCGGTGGTGCCGTGGAGGATCTCGAGCGTCTTGGCGAGATCGAGCCCGAAGCGCTGCGAGAGCGCCAGCGCCTCGGCATTGAGCTGGCAGCTCGCCACCGCCAGCAGGTTGTTGACCAGCTTGGTGCGGATGCCGCTGCCGACCGGGCCGCAATGATGGATCGTCGTGCCCATGGCCTGGAGCAGCGGCAGCACGCGCCGGAAGTCGGCCTCGCTGCCGCCCACCATGAAGAGCGATTCCCCGCGATCGGCATGGCTCGCGAGGCGGCCGACCGGCGCGTCGACGAAGGCGAGCCCGCGCTTGGCCGCCTCGGCCGCGAGCCGGTCGGTGGTGCGCGGCTCGATGGTGCTCATATCCATGACGAGCTGGCCGGGGCGGGCATGGGCGAAGACGCCGTCGGGGCCGGCGAGCACGGCCTCGACCTCGGTGCCGCTGGGCAGCATGGTGACGATCACGTCGCTGCCGCCGGTGATGCCCGGCACGCCATTGGCGGTCCGCGCGCCTGTCTCCTGCAAGGCCCGCACCGCCGCCGGGTTGATGTCATGGACGGCGAGATCGAATCCCTTGCGAACCAGGTTGCCCGCCATCGGGCGTCCCATGCGGCCCAAGCCGATGAAACCGATCCGCTCCATGGGTCTCTCCTCGCTCTGGTTGTCCGGCGTCGAGTTTAGCACCGTTGGCGCCGGAGGCAGCCTTGCAGGAAAAGCGGCGAGGGTTCACTTTGTCGGCCGTCAACACCGGCTTCAGCCGGGACATCTCACCTCAAGGGGAACACGCAGATGCTTGCCTACATCATGGTCGGCACCAACAATGTGAAAAAAGCCGCCAAGTTCTACGACGCCGCTCTGGCGCCGCTGGGTCTCGTACGGACGGGGGACGGCGGCCGCTATATCGGCTACGGACCGAAGAAGGCGCCGGACAAGGCGCAGTTCTTCGTCACCAAGCCTTACAACCGCAAGGCGGCGACCTTCGGCAACGGCACCATGATCTCGCTCGTCGCGAAATCGAGGAAGGCGGTCGACGGATTCTATGCGGCGGCCCTCGCCCAGGGCGGCAAGGACGAAGGCAAGCCCGGCCCGCGGCCGGCCGACGGCAGCAATTACGCGGCCTATGTCCGCGACCTCGACGGCAACAAGATCTGCGCCTATTGCAGCAAGGCCAAGTAGCAGCCGGCCATGGGCAGGGAGGCGGCCACGATGCGGATCATCGCCGGCGATTTCGGCGATCCGCGCGTGGTCGCCCTCCTGCAATACCATTTCACCAGCGCCCGGGCGCAGACCGCGCCCGGCAGCGCCCACGCGCTCGACCTCGCCGGCCTGCAGTCGCCCGATATCGATTTCTGGACGATCTGGGACGGCGATGTGCTTCTGGGCTTCGGCGCGCTGAAGCGGCTTTCGGCCAGCCAGGGCGAGCTCAAGTCGATGCATATCGACCGGATCCGGCGCGGCAAGGGCGCCGGCAGCGCGATCCTTCGCCATATCATCGCGGCCGCAAGAGCCCGGGGCCTGACGCGCCTCAGCCTCGAGACAGGCAGCTGGGACTATTTCCTGCCGGCCCGCGCCCTCTATGCGCGCCACGGCTTCGTCGAATGCGCGCCCTTCGCCGGCTACAAGCCCGACCCGAACAGCGTCTTCATGACGCTCGATCTGCGGGATTCCTGACCGCCGCGGCCTTCGCTGGCGCGGCCCTGTCCCGTCACGGCGAAAGATGATAAGGAGGTCGGTCTCTTCCTCGCGATAGGACGGGAATCACATGGCCTTGCCGCCGCCAGACTCCTATCGGTCGGTTTATCGCCGGGTGGTGCTGGTTGTCCTCGCTTGCCTCGGTTTCATCCTCGGCATAGCGGTGGTGATCGCGCTTGCGGCCCGTTTTGCCGGGGATGGAAACGCCGTCATCGCCGTCATCCTCTGGTCGCTGGGCCTGGGTTTCCTGCTTTTCATCCTCGTCTGCCTGACGGCCTTTCGAGTCCATCGCTGGGCGATCGAGGCGGGCGGCGTCAAGATCGAGGAACGGCCCTCGATTCCGTTCGCCGGCTTTCCTCGCCAGGCGCTCGTTCCGTTCGTCGAGATCGCGGATTTGCGCGAGATCGAAAGCGGCATGGACCTCATCCTCGAGCTCGTGACACGCAACGGGATATGCTACCGGCTGATGGAGAGCCGCAGTCCGCTCGCCGCCGGCCAGCCCTCGCTCGCGGCCTTTGGCGGCCAGCTGCGATCGGCCGCCGTCCATGGCGGCAACCCCCTGTCGCTACGGCAAGCACCGGGCTTCTGGAACGGGCCTGCCGGTCTCGGTGTGATCGGCGTCATCTTCCTCCTCAGCCTGGCGGTCGCGATCGTGGTGGCCTGGGGTCTTGCCTCCGGCGAGATGTCGCATCAGGCCCGCAGCTACCAGTACGGCGTGCTGGTGGTGGCGGCGCCCATCGGCGTGGGCTACTGGTTCTATCGTGCGCTGAAACGCCGGAGAGCCTTGATGCGGGGACAGCAACAGAACTAGCGCGCGGCTCCTTGCGCCGCGAGCCAGGCGAGCACGCCCTTGCCCGCGGCGACGCCGGTCGCCAGGCAACCCTGCAAGAGATAGCCGCCGGTGGGCGCCTCCCAGTCGATCATCTCGCCGGCCACGAAGACGCCCGGCTTCTTGCGCAGCATGAGCCGGTCGTCGAGCTCGGTGCGGGCGATGCCGCCGGCGGTCGAGATCGCGCGCGCGAGGCCGAAGGGGGCCGTGAGCCGCAAGGGGAGCGCCTTCACCAGCGCCGGCAGCGGTTCGGTCGCACCGCCATGGAGCGCCTCCTGAATCAGGCCGACCGCCACCGGCGACAGGCCCGCGCGCTTGCGCAGGAAGGTGGAAAGGGAGGCGCTCCCACGCGCGACGCCGAGCTGCTCGGCAAGCGCGGCCGGGGTGAGATCGGGGCGCAGGTCGATCCGCAGCAAGGCCGAGCCCTCGCACGCGATCGTCTCGCGCAAGGGTGCCGCCAGCGCATAGATGGCGCCGCCCTCGATGCCCTTGGCGGTGACGACCGCCTCGCCCTGGACCGTCTGGCCCGCGAAGGAGAGCGCGACGCGCTTCAGTGGCGTGCCGGCGAAACGCGCGTGGAAGATCGCCGACCAGGGGATCTCGAAACCGCAATTGGCCGGCCGCAAGGGTGCGATCGCGATGCCGGGCAGCAGCGCCGTCCAGCCGCCATCGGCGCCCAGCTTCGGCCAGGAAGCGCCGCCGAGCGCCAGCACCGTCGCGTCCGCCTGGTGGGTGCTGCCATCCGCGAATCTCAGCGCGCCCTCTTCGTTCCAGCCGGTCCAAAGGGCGCGGGTCACGACGCGCACGCCCATTCTGTCGAGCCGCCGGATCCAGGCGCGCAGCAACGGGCTCGCCTTCATCGCGCGCGGGAAGACGCGGCCGCTGCTGCCGACGAAGGTCGGCTGTCCCAGCCCTTCGCACCATTCGATCAGGGCCTGCGGCGGGAAGCCCGCCAGGATCGGGCCCATCCAGCCCGCGGCCTCGCCATAGCGCTCGCGGAAACGCTCGATGGGCTCGGAATGGGTGAGATTGAGGCCGCCGCGGCCCGCCATCATGAGCTTGCGGCCGAGGCTCGGCATCCGCTCGAAAACGGTCACGGCGACGCCCGCCCTGGCGATGACCTCGGCGGCCATCAGCCCGGCGGGGCCGCCGCCGATGATGGCGACAGGGCGATGCTCGAGGCGGTTCGTCACGCCTCCTTATGCACCGCCCCGCGCGCCGATGGCCAGCCTCGGGCTCAGGCCGCCTTGCGCAACGAGCCTTCGATGTTGGGCAGGAACGCGGCCAGCAGCCCGATGAAGGGCAGGAAGGAGCAGACGCGATAGACGAACTCGATGCTGGTCCAGTCGGCGAGCTCGCCCAAAGCCGCCGCACCGATGCCGCCCATGCCGAAGGCGAGCCCGAAGAAGAGGCCCGAGATCATGCCGACGCGGCCCGGCACCAGCTCCTGCGCATAGACGACGATCGCCGAGAAGGCCGAGGAGAGCACGAAGCCGATGATGACGCTGAGCGCGACCGTGGCCCAGAGGCCCACATAGGGCAGCGCCAGCGTGAAGGGCAGCACGCCGACGATCGAACCCCAGATCACCTTCTTGCGGCCGATCCGGTCGCCGATCGGGCCGCCGATGATCGTGCCGGCCGCCGCGGCCGCGAGGAAGACGAAGAGATAGATCTGCGACAGCTGCGTCGACACGTCGAAGTGATGCATCAGGTAGAAGATGTAGTAGCTGTAGATGCTCGCCAGATAGAAATATTTGGAGAAGATCAGCGCGATCAGCACCGCGAGCGCGCGGCCCACCTGTCCTCGCGACAAGCTCGAGTGGCGTGCGGGCGCCTTGCGGGCCGGACGGCGCGCATGGCCGTTGGCCTTGTACCAACGGCCCAGCATGGTGAGGACGGCGATGCCGCCCAAGGCCGCGAAGGCGAACCAGGCGACGCTGGTCTGGCCGTGCGGGAGGATGATGAAGGCGGCCAGCAGCGGGCCCAGCGCCGAGCCGACATTGCCGCCCACCTGGAACAAGGATTGCGCCAGCCCATGGGCGCCGCCCGAGGCCAGTCGCGCCATGCGCGAGGATTCGGGATGGAACACCGAGGAGCCGACGCCCAGGAGCGCCGCGCCGGCGAGCAGCAGCGGGAAGCTCGGGGCGAAGGCGATCACCACCAGCCCCGCCAGGGTCGAGCTCATGCCCATGGGCAACGAATAGGGGTGCGGCTTGTGATCGGTGTAGAGCCCGACGACGGGCTGCAGCAGCGAGGCGGTGATCTGATAAGTGAGGGTCAGCAGGCCGATCTGCCCGAAATCGAGATCGAAGCCGCCCTTGAGGATCGGATAGATCGCCGGCAGCAGCGACTGCATCATGTCGTTCAGCAGGTGACAGAAGCTGATCGCCGCCAGCACATAGAAGGCGGTGGAACCGGTCTGGCGCCGGTCGATGACGGCCTGGCTCACGTGGGTACGCCCTTCTTCCCCCGCCGGGCGAGGACCCCGGCGACGGCATTGTTGCGAATGATTGGCAATCAGGATAAGGAAGGGAATCCAGGCCCGCTACCGCAAGCAGGCCGATGACTTACGAGAGTGGGCCATGCCCCGCAACAGCTCGGTCGAGCTTTTCGACAAGGTCTCCCGACCGCTGATCGCGGTCGGCAATCAATATGCCGACCGCCATGTGATCCGGCCGCATCGCCACCGCCGCAGCCAACTGCTTTATGGCACGACCGGCACGCTGATGGTGATGACGGCGCAAGGGAGCTGGATCGTACCGCCGCAACGCGGCGTCTGGATCCCGGCCGGGGTTACGCATGAGGTGCATATGCTGGGGCCCGTTGCGACCCATAGCCTCTATCTCGAGCCGGATGCGGCCCGGGACATGCCCGATCGCTGCCAGGTGATCGGCATCTCGCCTTTCATGCGCGGCCTGCTCGCCGAGGCGGTCGACCTGCCGGTGGAATATGACCCGGCGAGCCGCGCAGGCGCGGTGATGGCGCTGATCCAGCATGAGCTGCGCCGCCAGCAGCCGCTGCCGCCGCTGGCCTTGCCGTTCCCGGCCGACGGCCAGCTCGCCAAGCGCTGCCGGGCATTCCTGCAGAATCCGACGCCGCATGAGACGATCGAGGATTGGAGCCGCTCGCTGGGCTTGAGCCGGCGCAGCTTCACGCGGCTGTTCCGGCGCGAGACGGGCCTGAGCTTCGTGACCTGGCGCCAGCAGGCCTGCCTCGCCGCGGCCCTGCCGCGGCTCGTGGCCGGCGAGGCGGTGACCGCGGTCGCGATCGATCTCGGCTACGACAACCCCGCCGCCTTCACCACCATGTTCAAGCGCGTGCTCGGATCCGCGCCGCGCCACTACCTGCAAGCGCACGGCTAGGCACGGGGGGCTCGCCTCAGAGCGCCTCGATGACGGCGGCGAGCACCTCGCCCGTGCCGGCCTTGCCGCCGAGATCGGGTGTCGCGATGCCGGCCTCGAGCGTGCGGGCCACGGCCCGTTCGACGATCTGCGCGAGGTCGGGCCGGCCGAGCCCATGGGTCAGCAGCAGGGCGGCGCTCATGATGGCGCCCAGCGGATTGGCGAGCCCCTGGCCGGCGATGTCGGGCGCGCTGCCATGGACGGGCTCATAAAGCCCTGGGCGGCGGCCGTCGGGCCGGGGTGTGCCGAGCGAGGCCGAGGGCAGCATGCCGAGCGACCCGGTGATCATGGCGGCCCCGTCCGACAGGATGTCGCCGAAGAGATTGTCGGTGACGATCACGTCGAACTGGCGCGGGTTGCGCACGATCTGCATCGCGGCGTTGTCGACATAAAGATGGGAGAGTTCGACCTCGGGATAGTCCCGTTCGCCGATCCGCGTGAGGGTGCGCCGCCACAGGATGCCGCTCTCCATGACATTCGCCTTGTCGACGGAGCAGAGCTTGCGGCGGCGCGAGCGGGCGAGCGCGAAAGACGCATGGGCGATCCGCTCGATCTCGGGTTCGCTGTAATCCTGGGTGTCGAAACCGTGCAGCAGCCCGTCGCCCTTGCGCTCGATGCCGCGCGGCTCGCCGAAATAGATGCCGCCGCAGAGCTCGCGCACGATCATGAAATCGACGCCGCGGACGATTTCGGGCTTCAGGGTCGAGTGGGCGAGGAGCGCCTCGAAGGGGCGGATCGGGCGCAGATTGGCATAGAGCTCGAGCTCGCGCCGCAGCCGCGTCAGCCCGCTGCGCGTCTCGGGTGGGCCGGTGAGCTCGAGGCTGTCCCATTTGGGCCCGCCCTCGGCGCCGAACAGGATCGCGTCGGCGGCCTTCGCCTTGGCCATGGTGGCGTCGGTGATGAAAAGGCCGGTCGCGTCGTAGCAGGCGCCGCCCACCAGCGCATGCTCGAAGGCGAGGGCGAGCTTGTGCCGCCCGGCCAGGATGCGCAGCACGCGCTCGGCCGCCGCCGTCACCTCGGGCCCGATGCCGTCGCCGCCGAGCACGAGAATCTGCCGGGTCATGGGGGTCCCCCTTTGTACTACGACACCAATGCGACGCCGCCGTCCGTCCGGTCTCTTCGCCGGCCGTGAAACCCCGGCTATCATGAAGACCCCCAGCGGGCGCGGCTGGGACTATCCCCAGGAAGAGCCGCGCTTGTCAAAACCGATCGGCCGGCATGAATCGATCCTCTTCGAGCAATCCTCGGCACTGCGTCGTCCATCTTGAATCCCGCAATGGGGACCTCCTCGTGCGATGGGCCGACGGGCATGAGAGCCGCTATCCCGCGATCTGGCTGCGCCACAACTGCGTCTGCGCCGAATGCGGCAGCACCGAGACGGCGCGCCGCGAGCTGCGGCTGACCGACATCCCGCGGGAGATCGCGGTCGAGAGTGCGGCTGTGAACGAGCAGGGCGAGATCGCGGTCACCTGGAAGCCCGGCTTCCATCGTTCTCGCTATGGTGCGCTCTGGCTGCGCGCCCATTGCCTGTCGCCGGCCGAGCGCGACTATCGCCGCCACAAGCCGGTGCTCTGGCATCCGCGCAGCAACAACCTGCTGTCCTACGAAAGCTATCCGGCGCTTGAGGAGAAGCCGGCGCGGCTGCGCTTCCTGGAGCGGCTGCGCGATTACGGCTTCGTCATTCTCAACGATGTCGGCTGCGAGCGCGAGGCGACCGAGCAGGTCGCGAAGCTGGTCGGCTCGCTGCGGATGACCAATTACGGCATCTACGAGCTGATCTCGCAGCCCAGCCCCCAGCTCGTGGGCGACACGGCGGTGCCGCTGGCGCCGCATACGGACGAGCCTTACCGCCACCATCCGCCCGGCATCACCTTCTTCCATGTGCTGGCGCAGAGCGCCGAAGGCGGCGATTCGACCCTGGTCGACGGCTACCATGTCGCCGAGAGCTTCCGCAGCGAGAACCCTGAGGCCTTCCGCCTGCTCTCGACCGTCCCGGCCGGGTTCCACCGGACCCTGAAGGAAGGCCGCGCCTTCTACGCCTCGGGGCCGGTGATCCGGCTCGATCGCGAGGGCCATGTCGAGGGCCTGCGGCTGCTCGATCGCGGCACGGCGCCCTTCGATATCGACGCGGGCGAAGTGGCGGCCTATTACGACGCGCTGCGCAGCCTGCTCGCCTATCTCTATGACGCGCGCAACCAGCTCATCGTCAAGATCGAGGCCGGCCAGATGCTGGTCTTCAACAACCAGCGCCTGCTCCATGGCCGCACCGGCTTCGACCCGACCGTCTCGCACCGCCATGTGCGCAGCTGCAATGTCGATCTCGACGAGTTCTATTCGAGCCTGCGCGTCGCCTATCGCGAGCTCGGCCGCGAGGAGGCCTATATGACGCTGGCGCAGGGCGCGGGGACCTGAGCGCCAAGCCTCAGGCGAGGCTCATGCTCCAGAGCGGTTCCTCGTCCTTGCGCAGGACCTCGACTTCGAGAAGCGTGGCGCAATCGGAGCAGCAGAATTCCCGGAGCTCGAGCTCGGCATGGAGGCGGACATGGGGCCCGCAATCCGCGGCCGCGAGCTTGCGCCCGACGGCCCGCGGCTTCCAGTTCTCGCGGCAGGGGCCGAGATCGGTGCCGCAGCCGCAATGGAAATGGCGGTCGGCGCCGATTCGGATCTCGGCCGAGCCGTCGCTGCGGCCCTCGGGCGCCGCCTTCTTCGGCACCTTGCCGCCGAGCCGCTGCTGGCGGATCGCGCGGCGCCGGGCCTCGGTCGCCGGCTGGTCGATATCCTCCCCGGCGATGGCGACGCCATAGAGCGCCGCGGCGCTGGCGGCCGAGACATGGCCGTCGCGGACATCCTGCAGCACGCGCGCCGGCGGGCGCAGCAGCGGATCGCCATAGCCGCCGCCGCCCTGGAACGTGTAGCAGAAGACATCGCCCTGGCCGATGCGGAAGCCGCCGGGCTTGGCGCCCAGATCCTCGACGGTTTCGTCCGCCATGACGCGGGCGGCGTTCCAATAGCGCTCGAGCAGCGCGCCGACGCCCTGGTTGCTGCGCTTCAGGAGGTGATAGGCGCAGGCGCCCGGCAGCCCGCCGAAGAGGCCGAGCGAGTTCGGCACCTCGACGCCATGGCCGATCACCATGGCATCGAGCTTTTCGACGTCATGGGCGACCAGCGCCAGGCCGGTGGAGCCGCCGCCGCGCATGCGGCCGGGGCCCGCCGTGTCGGGCACGAAGGAGCGGAAGAGATAGAGGATCGGCCCCGCCGCCTCGTTGGCCTCGACATTGGCGATGGCCGGGCGCGGCACGTCGTAGTCGCCCGAGCCGTCGAGCCCGTCGAGATCGATCGAGGCGCCGCCCCCGCCCGCCATCGAATCGAGCAGCAGCGTGCCATAGGCCTCACCGTTGCGGTTGCGGCCGGCGAGCGTCAGCACCGACATCTGGCCCTTGGTCACGGCCTGGGCCTCGCGCACCATCTCGGGCGCGCAACTCACCATGCGCGAAAGGGCGGCGACCGCCACATTCATCACGATCCAGACCGCGCAGACGGTGGCGCCCGAGACCGGCGCCGGCCAGCGCGCGTTGCAGAGCGTGCCCTCGGGCGCATGGATGGTGACGGGCCTGAGCACGCCTTCGTTCCAGCGGATGTCGGGGGCGAGGATCGGCAGCAGGCCGGTCAGGAGCGCCCCCTTCATGCCCGACCAGGTGCAGTTGATGAAGCCCGGCGCCTGCTCGGAGGTACCCTCCAGATCGAAGGTGATCTCGTCGCCCTTCTTGTGGATGGCGAGGCAGACCCGGTAGAGCGCGTTCGTGTGACCGTCATGGTCGATATAGTCGCGCGCCCGGTAGATGCCGTCCGGGATCTTCTTCAGCCGCTCGCGCATGCGACGCTCGGAGGCGTCGATCTCGGCATTCATCACCGCCTCGACCGTGTCCAGTCCGTAGCGCCGGAACAGCTCGATCATGCGCTGGATCGCGACATTGTTGGCGGCGATCATGCCCTTGAGGTCGAGGCCCAGATAGTTCGGCAGGCGCGTCATGCTCATGATCATCTGCCAGAGATCCTCGCGCAGCTTGCCGCCCTCGATCAGCTTGAGGCCCGTCAGCAGCATGGCCTCCTGCTGCACCTCGGTCGCCCGGTAGGCCCAGCTCCCGAAGCCCATGCCGCCGACATCGAGCTGGTGGGCGCAGGAGCCGGCCCAGCCGCAATGGCGCCCCTCATGGAAGATCGGCGCCACGATCGAGACGTCCGGCTGGTGGATGGCGCCCCGATAGGGGTCGTTGAGGATGAACATGTCGCCCTCGCGGATCTCGCCGCGGGGCCCGAACTCCTGGATGATGTTGCGGATCACGGTCGACATGGTGCCGGTGTGGAAGATCACCTGCGGACCCATGGTCACGATCGAGCCGTCGGCCAGATAGAGGCCGTTGTTGAAATCGGTCGCCTCGGTCACCACCGGCGAGCCCGAGACCTGCTTCAGCGTGATGGCCTGCTCCTCGGTGATGGCCTGGAGCTTGTGGCGGATCACCTCGAAAGTGATGGGATCGATCTTGCCGGATCGGTCGCGCTCGAGGACGGTGGCGGCGGTCATGGCTTTGCCTCCGCAAGGTCGATGGAGAGATTGCCGGTCTTGTCGATCACGGCCGATTGCTTCGGGCCGACATAGACGGTGGTCTCGGGATGCTCGATCACGGCCGGCCCGTCGACATGGTGGCCGACCGGCAGCTCGAGCCATTGCCAGACCGGCACCTTCATGCGGGTGCCGAGGCCGGGCTCGAAGATCATGCGCGCGCCGGGCTCGACCGCATGGCGCGCGCCGTCCCATTTCGGGGCCGGCGTGGCGGTGTGGCCGGTCGCCTGCATCCGGAAGGTGCTGAGCTCGATGCCGGCGTCGCGGAAGCCCGAGCCCTTGCCGTAAAGCCCCTCGTAATCGGCTTCGAACCGCTCGACCGCGGCCCTGACCGCCTGGGCGTCGACCGGCCCGTCGGGGAAGCGGACGATCAGGTCGTGGGTCTGGCGGCGATAGCGCATATCGACGGTGCGCAGCACGGTCGCGTGCTCGCGCGCGATGCCGGTGCGCTCCATGCCGGCGACGCAGCGCGCCTCGAGATCGGCGAAGATCCGGGCGACCTCCTCGACATCGATCCCTTCCCAGGGATGATGGCCGCTGCCGCCCCCGCGCATGAGCTGCGAGCGCTCGCTCGAATGATGGACGTCGGAGGCGAGCGCGCCATAAGCCGAATGCGCCATGCTGGTGGCGGGGATGAGGATGCGGCGCGCGCCGAGCTCGGCGCCGTAGCCCGCGCAATGGGCGGGGCCGGCGCCGCCATAGGCGAAGATCACGAAATCGCGCGGATCGAAGCCGCGCCCGATCGTGACCTCGCGCAGCGTGTCGGCCATATGGCCGTTGACGATGCGCACGATGCCGGCGGCGGCCTCCTCGATGCCGAGACCCAACGGCTCGGCGATCTGGGTGCGGATCGCCTCGCGGGCGGCGGCGAGGTCGAGCTTCATGCGTCCGCCGAGGAAATTGTCGGGCGAGATGATGCCGAGCACGACATCGGCGTCGGTCACGGTCGCTCGGGTGCCGCCGCGTCCGTAGCAGACGGGACCGGGCCGGGCGCCGGCGCTCTCGGGGCCGACGCGCAGCAACCCGTTCTCCACCCGCGCGATCGAGCCGCCGCCGGCGCCCACCGCCAGGATGTCGATCATCGGCGTGTTGAGATGGTAGCCGCCGGCCTCATGGCTGGCCGAGACCAGCGGCTTTCCTTCGACGATCAGCGACACGTCGAAGCTGGTCCCACCCATGTCGGTGGTGATGACATTGTGATGGCCCAGCGTCTTGGCGAGCTGGAGCGAACCCAGCACGCCGCCCGCGGGACCGCTCGCCACCAGCAGCACCGGCTTGCGCGCCGCCTCGGCTGCCGGCATGACGCCGCCCGCGCTGTTGAGGATGTAGAACTTGCCGCTGAAGCCGTTCTCGCGCAGGACCGCCTCGACCCGGTCGAGATAGGACACGACCTTGAGCGCGAGATAGCTGTTGAGCGCCGTGGTGGCGGTCCGCTCATACTCGCCGATGATGGGCGACACCTCGGATGAGAGGCTCACATAGGCGTTCGGGCTGATCTCGCGGATGAGCTCGCCGACCGCCTGTTCGTGTGCGGGGTTGCGGAAGGCCCAGAGCAGGGCCACGGCGAAGGTCTCGACCCCGGCCGCGGCCAGCTCCTCGACCGCCTGGCGCGCCGCGGCGCGGTCGAGCGCCAACAGCACGCGGCCGGCATGATCGATGCGCTCCGGCACCTCGCGCCGGAGCGCGATCGGCACGATCGGATCGGGATAGCGCCGCTTGCTGTACCAGCCGAGCTGGTCCACCGGCACGCCGGCCGAGAAGCCCAGCAGGCGCTGCAGCCCGATGGTGTCGCCGAAGCCGCGCGTGGCGATGAGGCCGGTCTTGGCTCCCTTGCGCTCGATCAGCGCGTTGGTCGCCTGGGTGGTGCCGTGGCCGAAGATCTTCACCTGGGCCAGCAGCTCGTGCAGCGCGAGGCCCCGGGCTTCGGCCGCGAGCGCCACGGCGCTGAGCACGCCCTGCTCGAGCTCGCCCGGCGTGGTCAGGGCCTTGGCGGTGCCGATGGCGCCGGCCTCGTCCATCATGACGAGGTCGGTGAAGGTGCCGCCGATATCGACGCCGAGATACATGGCCCGAGCCTAGCCCTCGTCGCCTTCCGCGCGCACCGGATTGCGCAGGATGCCGATGCCCTCGACCTCGATCTCCACCACATCGCCGGGCTTGAGCCAGATCGGCGGCTTGCGGGTGAAGCCGACGCCGCTGGGCGTGCCGGTGGCGATGATGTCGCCGGGCGCGAGCGGCGTGAAGGAGGAGATATAGGCGATCATCGCCGGGATATCGAAGATAAGCTCGCTCGTGTTTCCGTTCTGCAGCAGGGTCCCGTTGAGGCGGGTGCGGAGAGTGAGGTTGCCCGGGTTCGGGATCTCGTCGCGCGTCACGATCCAGGGGCCGCAGGGCCCGGTGCCGATGAAGTTCTTGCCCGCATCGAGCGAATGAAGGAGCTGGAAATCCCGGACCGACGCATCATGGAAACAGGTATAGCCGGCGATATGGTCGAAGGCCTTCGCCGCCGGGATATGGCGGCCCGGCTTTCCGATCACCAGCGCCAGCTCGGTCTCGTAATCGAGATCGGAGGAGACGCGGGGCACGATGATCGGCGCCTCGTGACCCACCAGCGTGTTGGCGAGCCGGACGAAGAGCGACGGGTGCTCGGGAATCTTGCCGCCCGCCTCCAGCACATGCTCCCGGTAATTGTTGCCGAAGCAGATGACCTTCTCCGGATCCGGGATCGGCGGCAGCAGCCTGGCCTCGCTCAGCGGCAGGTCGGCCGTGGCGCCCTTGAGCGCCGCCGCGATCCGGCCTTGGGCGTTGGCGGCGAGCGCGCTGCGCAGCGACGGCAGATCGGGCAGGCGCTTGCCCATATCGACGAGGCCGGTGCCGGCGGCAGCACCCCAGGAGGAACGACCTTTATGCGTATAGCTCACGAGCTTCATGGGCGTCGATCTCTCGTCCGGTTCAGAGGCGGAAGGTCAGCAGGCCGCCGTCGACATTGACGACCTGGCCGATGCTGTAGGGGATGGCGCCGGTGGCGAGGCTGGCGACGGTCCGGCCGACCTCTTCGGGCGTGCCCCAGCGCCGGATCGGCGTCAACCCCTCTGCCATCATCTTGCTGTAGCGCTCGCGCACCGGCGCCGACATCTCGGTGGTGATGAGGCCGGGCCGGATCTCGAACACGGGGATTCCGTGCTCGGCCAGCCGGACGGCGAAGAGCTGCGCCGCCATGGAGGCCGCCGATTTGGAGATGCAGTAGGCGGCCTTCTCCGGCGAGACCATGAGAGAGTTGGCCGAGGTGATGGTCACGATCGAGCGGCCGGGCCGGTCGGGGCTCTCGGCGATCATGCGGCGCGCGGCGGCCTGGGTCAGGAAGAAGGTGCCGCGCAGATTGATGCGCCAGAGCCCGTCGAGCTCCGCGGGACTCGCCTCGAGGATATCGCCGCGGCGCTGGGCGATCATGCCGGCATTGTTCACCAGGCAATCGAGGCGGCCGAACGCTCCGTAGATCTCGTCGAGCAGGGGGGCATGGCCGTCGATATCGCCGATATCGCTCAGGATGAAGCGGGATTGCACCCCCCGGTCCGCCAGGCCCCGCAAGGTGGCCTCGGCGTCGTCGTCGCGTTCCAGGTCGTTGATGACGACATCGAATCCGGCTTCCGCCAGCGCGAAGGCCGCGGCGCGGCCGATGCCGCGCCGCGATCCGGTGACGAGCGCCAGTCTGCGTTGTTCCACGAGTTCCGGTCCGCCGCTTGCTGCAGTGCAAAACGAGATTCCTGCAATCGATTGCACAAAATGCCGCCGGCTCTGTCAAGCTTGACTCCGGATTCCGGCGATGGCTAAGGAAGGGCATGCCCAAAGCCAGGAAGCGGTCTCAGAAGCGCGGGTCCGGCGCGATCCGCCTCAGCGATGTGGCGCGCCGCGTCGGCTGCTCGGCATCGACCGTGTCGCGCGCGCTGACCATGCCGGCCATGATCAGCGAGGAGATGCGGGCCCGCATCCACGCCGCCGTCGCCGAGCTGGGCTATCTGCGCAACAACGCGGCGGGCGCGCTCCGGTCGCGGCGGACGCGGACGATCGGCGCCGTCATCCCGACGCTGGATCACGCCATCTATGCCCGGCTGGTCGAGGCGCTGCAGAACGCCGCCGGCGAGAACGGCTACTCGCTGTTGGTGACGACCTCGAATTTCGACATGGAGCGCGAATGGCGCCAGTCCCGCCTGCTGGTGGAGCGCGGCGCCGAAGGACTGGTGCTGGTCGGCCATACCCATGCGCCCGAGCTCATGGCCCTGCTGGCGGGCAAGAGCATCCCCTTCATCAATACCTACACCTACCGGCCGAAGAGCGCGCAGCCCTCGGTCGGCTTCGACAACCGCGCCGCCTCGGCGCAGATCGCCCGCTACCTCCTCGAGCTCGGCCACCGGCATTTCGGTCTCATCGTCGGCTTTCGCCGCAACAACGATCGCGTCAAGGATCGCATCGAGGGCGTGATCCAGACGCTGGCCGCCCGCCGCATCGAGGTCCCTGACGCCGCGATCGTGGAGGAGCCTTACAACATCGAAGGCGGGCGCGGCGGGCTGCGACGCCTGCTGGGCCTGCGGCCGAAGCCGACGGCGGTGATCTGCGGCAGCGACGTTCTCGCCTTCGGCGCCGTCATCGAATGCGAGGAGCGCGGCATCGCCGTCCCGCGCCAGCTTTCGATCGCCGGCTTCGACGATCTGGATTTCGCCTCGCATCTCGGGCGCGGCCTGACCACGGTCCGGGTGCCGGCGGCGGAGATGGGCCGGCGTGCCGCCGAGCATCTCATGGCCTGCCTCGACGGCAAGCCGCATGCCACGCATTACCCGCTCGACACCAGCCTGATCCTGCGCAACTCGACCTCGCCGCCGCGGCCGGCACGCACTTCGGACGGCGGAGCGACCGGCCGAAAGGCTCGGTCACGATAAGGGGCGAACGCTCCTTGGCGAATTACGCAATCGATTGCAGGCGCGGCCGGTGCCATGTTAGGCAGAAGCCTCTCGGGAGATTCCCCATGACCGATCGTTTCATCCTCGCCGACGACCCGATCGCCCTGCCGCAGGGGGCCTGGGCCAAGACCGAGCGGCGGACGCTGCGCCGTGGCAATCTTCCCGTCCTCAGCCTGACCCAGGGCCATCACCGGCCCTATCTCTTCCCGGTCTATACGCCGCAGGGCTTCGCCGTGACCTCGGAATGCCCGGCCGATCATCCGCATCACAATTCCTGCTGGATCGCCTCGGACCATGTCGATTGCTGGATGCCGGCGGCCGACGGCCGGAAAGAGCAGTACACCTATAATTTCTACGTCAACGAGACCTTCCAGGGCCGTGCGCCCGGCCGGATTCTGCAGACCCAGGCCATGGGCGAGGAGACCGCTGCCGGCTATCGCATCACCCAGGAGATGGAGTGGCGCGGGCCGGTGGAATGGGCGGCGCCCGAAGGGCGGCTCGCCGCGCGCGAGCGGCGCCGGCTCGATCTGAAGCTCGAGGGCGGCGCCTATGTCATCGATGTGGAGTCGGCGCTTTCGGCCGCGGCCTGGGACCTGTCGCTGGGACCGACGCGCCATGCCTATTTCAACCTGCGGGTCGCGGAATCGATCGCCGTGACCTCGGGCGGCCGGGTCGTGAACGATCGCGGCGCCAGCGGCGGGGCGGCGGTCAGCGGCGCCGGCGCGCACTGGGTGCATTATTGCGGGCCGGTCGGCGGCGGGCACTGGGCGGGCCTGGCGCTCTTTCCCGATCCGCGCGACCATCGCGATCCCTGGTGGTTCGTCGCCGATTGGGGCGTCGTCACGGTGGGCCCGTTCCGCCTCGAGAAGCGCGACATCAGGCAGGGCGAGACCATGACCTTGCGCTATCGCGTGCTCCTGCATGACGGCGACCTGCCGGCGGCTGTCATCGCCGAGCGATACGCGGCCTATCTGGCGGGCCTGCGCTGACCCGAGCGGCGCCGATGCGCGAGACGGGCGGCCGGCGCATCGAGATGATCGGCACGCCGATCGACCATGTCCGCACGCCGGACCTGCTCAACCGCCTGTTCGAACGCGAGGGGCAGGCGTTGCGCGTGGTGAAGAAGCGGCTGGGACCGGTCGCGCTCGGCCGCCATGTCGAGGCCTTGCGGCGCAGCGGCGACGTCGCGGGACTGGTGGTGACCACGCCGCTGAAGAGCGGGATCTGCGCCCATCTCGACCGCCGCACCCCGCTCGTGCGTCTGCTGGGCGCCGCCAACTGCATCCGTTTCGACGGCGATTCCTGGATCGGCGCCAATTTCGACGGCCACGGGTTCGAGGCGGCGGTCCGCGCCGCCGGCCTCGAGCTTGCGGGCCGGCGTTTTCTGCTGGCGGGCAGTGGCGGCGCCGGAACGGCGATCGCGGCGCGCATCGTCGGAGCCGGCGCCGCCGCGCTGACTATCATCGACAGCGACTCCGGCAAGGTGACAGATTTCCTGCAGGCGCTGCGGCGACTCGCGCGCGGCTGCGTGCTTGGCGACGCCGTGGCGGGCAAGGCGCGTTATGATATTCTGGTGAACGCCACGCCGCTCGGCATGAATCGGGGCGATCCGTCGCCCTTCGCGCCCGGGATCGTCCGGGATGCCGGGGCCGTGGTCGATATCGTGATCGCCGAACAGCCGTCGCGCCTGCGGCGCGACGCCGAGCGGTTCGGCAGAACCTTCGTCGAGGGGACGGCGATGGTGCAGGGGCAAGTGGAGCTGTTTCGCCGCTTTCTGACGACATCCGCCACCAGCGAGGCCGCCCTGTCGCGCGCCGCCGCGAAAGCGTCGGGGCGCGGAGCGCCCGGATGAGGGATTTCTCGGCCGAGCATCGCTGGCTCTCGATCAACACCATCACGCTCGACCGGCAGGGCGATCTGGCGGCGATCATCGAGGCCTGCGCCCGCCACGGCGTGACGGCGGTCTGTCCCTGGCGCCACAAGGTGGCGGAGATGGGGCTCGACCGCTCGGCCAAGGCCCTGCGCGACGCCGGCCTCGCGCTCTCCGGCTATTGCCGCGGCGGCATGATGGTGGCGGATGCGGCGCATCGCCAGGCGGCCCGCGACGACAATCGCCGCGCGGTCGAGGAGGCCGCGGTGCTGGGCGCTCCCTGCCTGGTGCTGGTGGCGGGCGGGCTGCCGCAATTCTCGCGGCCCGGCAGCGCGCCCGGCAAGGACATCGCGGCGGCGCGCGCCATGGTCGCCGAGGAGATCGCGTATCTTCTGGAGTTCGCCGAAACAGCGAAGATGCCGCTCGCGCTCGAGCCGCTGCATCCGATGATGGCGGCCGACCGGGGCTGCATCAACACGCTGGGCCAGGCGCTCGATCTCTGCGAAGCGCTCGATCCCGATGGCAGCCGCGGGCTCGGCGTGGCTGTCGACATCTATCATGTCTGGTGGGACCCGGCGCTCGCGGCGCAGATCGCGCGCGCCGGCGCCAGGCGGCTCCAGGCCTTCCATGTCTGCGACTGGCTGGTGCCGACCCGGCATCTCCTGAACGATCGCGGCATGATGGGCGACGGCATCGTCGACATCCCCGCCGTCCGTGCCCTGGTGGAGGCCGCGGGCTATCGCGGCTATGCCGAGGTCGAGATCTTCTCCGAGCAGTGGTGGCGGCTTCCGATGGACGAGGTCATCGCCACCTGCATCGAGCGGCACAAGCGCGCCGTCTGAGCGGCCGGCTATTTCGCCATCAGGGCGTCGTCGATCTCGTTCGCCCGCATCGCGGCCGGTCGGCGGCTGAGCCGCTCGCAGTAGCGTTCGAAGGCGGGCCGTTTCTCGAGCGTGCCGAAGCGCAGGCCCCAGCCGATCTGGGCGCCGACATAGACATCGGCCGCGGAGAAGCGGTCGCCGGTGATGTAATCGCGGCCCGAGACCGCGGTCTCCAACGCGTTCTGCGCATCGGCGGGGGAGCCGTAGCCGACCATCCGGCGGCGATCCTCGGGGATCGCGACGCCCAGCGCCTTGTTGGTCGCGGCCGCCTCGATCGGGCCGGCCGTGAAGAACAGCCAGCGGTAATAGGGTCCACGTTGGCGATCGCCGGGCGGCGGCGCCAGGCCCGCCTGCGGAAAGGCGTCGGCGAGATAGGCGCAGATGGCGGCGCATTCCGTCACGATCGTGTCGCCATGACGGATGGCCGGGACCTTGCCCATCGGGTTGATGGCGAGGTAGTCCGGCGCCTTCATGCTCGTGCCATAATCCAGGATCTCGGTGCGGTAAGGCTGGCCCAGCTCCTCGAGCATCCAGCGGGCGATGCGGCCGCGCGACATGGGATGGGTATAGAAGACGAGCTCGTCGGCCATGATGTCGATTTCCTCCGCTTCATCCGGATCGATGGCGATTCAGGCGGCTGAAGGATATTGGCCCCGAGCGTCGGGTGCGGCAGAGCTGTTCGCGGCCGATCCTAGCCCTTGAGGATCGAGCCCAGCACGCCGCGCAGGATCTGGCGGCCGAGCGAGCTGCCGACCTGGCGCACGGCACTCTTGGCCATCGCCTCGGCCAGGCCTTGGCGCCGTCCGTCGCCGAAGACGATCTTGTCGAAGGTGCTTCTCTCTTCACGCGGCGGCGCCTGGCGTTGCGGTGCCGGGCGCGCCGGTTCCGTACTGGGCGCCGCCGTACCGCCCCAGGGGCCCGAGCGGGCTTCGGCCTGCCGCGTCGTTTTCACGTCCGTCGGCCGCTGCCAGCTTCCGGGAGGCGCGGCGGCGGCTTTGCGGCCCTGCAGCGTCTCGAAGGCGGATTCGCGATCGATCGCCTGCTCGTAACGGCCCTTGACCGGGCTCGCCGCGATGACGCGCTGGCGCTCCTCGGGCGTGATGGCGCCCAGCCGCGAGCCCGGCGGCAGGATGAAGGCGCGATCGACGATGGCGGGCGTGCCGCCCGGCTCGAGGAAGGAGACCAGCGCCTCGCCGACGCCGAGCTCCATGATCGTCTTCTCGGTGTCGAGCGCGGGGTTCTGCCGGAAGGTCTGGGCCGCCGCCTTCACCGCCTTCTGGTCGCGCGGCGTGAAGGCGCGCAAGGCATGCTGCACGCGGTTGCCGAGCTGGCCCAGCACCGTGTCCGGCACGTCCAGCGGATTCTGCGTCACGAAGAAGACGCCCACGCCCTTGGAGCGGACCAGCCGCACCACCTGCTCGATCTTCTCCAGGAGCGCCTTGGGCGCGTCGTTGAAGAGCAGGTGCGCCTCGTCGAAGAAGAAGACGAGCTTCGGCTTGTCGGGATCGCCGACCTCCGGCAGGTTCTCGAACAGCTCCGACAGCAGCCAGAGCAGGAAGGTCGCGTAGAGCCGCGGGCTCTGCATCAGCTTGTCGGCGGCGAGGATGTTGACGGCGCCGGCCCCCGAGGGGTCGGTCAGCATCAGGTCGGCCAGCTCCAGCGCCGGCTCGCCGAAGAACCTGTCGCCGGCCTGGCTCTCGAGCTGCAGCAGGCCGCGCTGGATGGCGCCCACCGTGGCGGCGCTGACATTGCCGTAGGTGGTGGTCAGCTCCTTGGCATTGTCGGCGACGAAGGCCAGCATCGCCTGCAGGTCCTTGAGGTCGAGCAGCAGCAGGCCCTGGTCGTCGGCGAGCTTGAAGACGAGATTGAGGACGCCGGTCTGGGTCTCGTTGAGATCGAGCAGCCGGCCCAGCAGCAGCGGCCCCATCTCCGAGATGGTGGCGCGCACCGGATGGCCCTGCTCGCCGAACAGGTCCCAGAAGATGACGGGATAGGCGCGGAACGAGGGCGCCGGCAGCCCGAGTTTCGTCAGCCGTTCTTGGAGCTTCGGGCTCATCGCGCCGGCCTGGCTCAGCCCCGCGAGATCGCCCTTCACGTCGGCCATGAAGACCGGCACGCCCCGCGCCGAGAGCCCTTCGGCGATCACCTGCAGGCTCACGGTCTTGCCGGTGCCGGTGGCGCCGGTGATCAGCCCATGGCGGTTGGCATAGCGCGGCAGGATCTCGCGCAGGGCAGCGCCCTTGGCGACGGGAATGGCGGGAACATCGGTCATGGCGGTTCCGCTGGCCGGTGGCGATCCCGAAGGAGCGCCGGGGGAGTTCCCGTCCTTATCCCTTCACCCTCTGCCGGCTGTCAAGCCGAACGCCTGCCGGCGCCGGAACGCCGGCCATCGCGGCGGCCGTCGAATTCGGAACCCGCGTCAGATAGTCGGATCGAAGCGCCGTATGAAGGACGGCGGCGTGGTCAGCGTGCGCGCTCCTGCGGCGTGACGATCGCATGACGCACCAGCCAGCTGGCGAACATGCTGACGACGGGCTCGAGCGGGGAATAGCGGCCCGGCGTGAACTGGTCCGTCTCGAATCCGGCCTGCTGGCGCTCGAGCACGTCGACATCCTCCTGCATGGAGACCGCCCAGCGGGTCTCGTAGGCCTTGAACTTCTGCTCGAAATCCGCGCGCGCCACGGTGGAGCGCGGGAAGCACATGTTCATGACCACCTTCGTCCGCGACGGCCCTTCCGGATAGATCTCGAAGAACCACATGCAGTCGACCGTGCAGGCATAGGCGAAGGTCGGATAGAAGAAGAGATAGCGCGTGCCGGCCGCGGCCTTGCCGGTGAGGCCCAGGATCGGCGGGAAAGCGAGATACTGTTCGCCCGTCAGCAGCGCGCTGGTGCCCTGATGCGGGTTGAAGATGGTGGCGAAATCCCCGTTGATCCGCTCCAGCGGCTCGGGCGCGGTATAGGTGCCGGCGATCGAGCTCTTATGCACCGGCTTGACGTGGTAGTCCTCCATGAAGACGTCGATGAAGAGCTTCCAGTTGCAGGCGACGGTGAAGGTCTTCGACCGCGCGAGCGCCATGTCGGGCAGGTTGTAGGGGGCGACGAGCCGGTCCATGTCGCCCATGGCCTCGGCGAGACCGGGGCCGCCGGGAACGAGACGCATGAAGATGAAGCCGTTCCAGGTCTCGACCTCATAGGCCTTGAGCCCGTACTCGCGTTTGTCGAAGCCCTCCGTCTGCTCCATCGTGGGGGCGCCGCGCAGCACCCCGTCGAAACCGTAGCCCCAATGGTGGAAGGGGCAGAGGATCACCTTGACCCGTCCCGCCCCGGTGAGCAGCAGGGTTCCGCGGTGGCGGCAGACATTGTCGAGCACATTGATCCGGCCATCCTGGCCCCGGATCACGATCAGCTTCCTGCCGCAATACTCGAAGGCCCGATAGTCGCCGGCCTCCGGCAGCGTGTCCTCGCGGCCGATGCAGATCCAGTTGCGGTAGAAGATCTCCTCGATCTCGCGGCCGTGGAACGCTTCGCTGGTATAGCACCAGGCCGGCAGAGACTCGGCCTGCAGCGGCGGGCGGAGCACATTGGCATAGAGCTTCGGATCGAATATCGAGCGGCCTTCGGGACTCATGATGACGGCAATTCCTCCCTCGAAACGCGTTGCCTGGGGCGGTCTTCCGCCGCCCGGCCTCAAGACGGAAACAGATGAAGATCAGCGGGCCGCCAGGCGGCATAGGCCTCGGACCCGACCGCGAGCGGACCGGACGCGGTGCCGCTGAAGGATTCCCGGATCGACAGGACCTGGCCCCAGTCGGTGGTCGCGGTGTAATGCAGGTTCTCGCCGAGGAAGGTGATCTCGCGGATGCGCACCTTGACGGCGCAGTCCGATCCCGTGGCGGCGGCGCTGGTACAGAGCCGCACCCGCTCGGGCCGGATCATGAGCGAGACCGATCGGCTGCCCTCGGGCGGCTTCGTCCCGTTGATCGCGCAGAGATTGCCGTCGGGCAGGCGTACCGCGGTGCCGTTATTGCCGCTGCCCTCGACCGTGCCGGCGATGAAGTTCGAATTGCCGATGAAGCCGGCGACGAAGGCCGTCTTGGGGGATTGGTAGAGATCGATGCCGGTGCCGACCTGCTCGATGCGTCCATGGCTGAAGACGGCGATCCGGTCGCTGAGCCGGAGCGCCTCCTCCTGGTCATGCGTGACATAGAGCACCGTCACGCCGGTCTCCTGGTGAATGCGGCGGATCTCGCCCTGGATCTCCTCGCGCAGCCGTTTGTCGAGGGCCGCGAGCGGCTCGTCCATCAGCAGGAAGCGCGGCCGATAGACCAGGGCGCGGGCGAGCGCCACGCGTTGCTGCTGGCCGCCCGAGAGCGCGCCGGGCTTGCGCTCGGCATAGCTCTCCAGCCGGACCAGGCGCAGCGCTTCCTTGACCGCAGCTTCGATCTCCGCCTTCGGCCGGTGCCGGACCGAGAGCGGGAAGGCGACGTTCTCATGGACGTTGAGATGCGGGAACAGCGTGTAGCGCTGGAACACCATGCCGATATTGCGCCGGTGCGGCGGTACGCCGAGTACGGATTTGCCGTCGATCAGCACGTCGCCGCTGGTGGCATCCTCGAAGCCCGCCACGATGAAGAGCGTGGTCGTCTTGCCCGAGCCCGAGGAGCCGAGGAAGGTCAGGAACTCGCCTTCGCCCACCTCGAGCGAGACGCCATCGACGGCCGTGACCGCGCCGAACCGCTTGACGAGGTTCCGCAGGCTGACGATTCCGGGTGCAGCCTCCTTCGTCATGCGGCCCCTGCTTCGGCGGGGGCCGCATGGGGTGCATCGGAGGCCATCGGCCGGCATTGCTCCATCGGGAAGGCTCTCCTGTTCATCGCATAATGAACGGGTCGCCCATGGGCTTGGTCGAGGTATCGATCCACACGGTCTTGGTCCGCGTGTAGTCGAGCAGCGATTCGCGGCCGGCCTCGCGGCCCGTGCCGCTGGACTTGTAGCCGCCGAAGGGCGCGATCGGCGAGCTGGCGCGATAGCTGTTGATCCAGACGATGCCGGTGCGCAGCTGCCGCATCACGCGCAGCGCGCGGCCGCCATCCCGGCTGAAGATGCCGGCGGCGAGGCCGAACTCGGTATCGTTGGCCGCGGCGATCGCGTCGGCTTCGTCCTTGAAGCGGAAGGCGCTCAGGACCGGGCCGAACAGCTCCTGGCGCGCGACCGGCACCGCCGCCGTCTCGCAGGCGAGGATCGTGGGCTCGAAATACCAGCCCTTGGGCTGTGCCGCCGGACGGGAGCCGCCGGTCACCAGCGAGGCGCCCTCCTTGAGCGAGGCCGCGACCACGCGCTCGATATTGTCGCGCTGGCCCTTGGTCGCGAGCGGCCCCATCTCGGTCTGCTCCTCCATCGGATTGCCGATGCGGATGCGCTTCGCCCGCTCGGCCACGCGCCCGAGGACCTCGTCATAGACGCTCGCCTGGATGAAGACGCGGGTCCCCGCCACGCAGCTCTGCCCCGTGGCGCCGAAATTGCCGGCGAGGATGCCGTTCACGGCGCTGTCGAGGTCGGCATCGTCGAACACCAGGATCGGCGACTTGCCGCCGAGCTCGAGCGTGACGACGCCGAAATTCTCGGCGCTGTTGCGGATGATGTGGCGCGCGGTGGAAGGCCCGCCGGTGAAGGCGATGCGCGCCACCAGCGGATGGGTGGTGAGCGCCTTGCCGCAAGGATCGCCGAGGCCGGTCACGACATTGACGACGCCGGGCGGGATGTCGGCCTCGGCGCAGAGCCGCGCCAGCTCCAGGAGCGGCACGGGCCCATGCTCCGACGCCTTGATGACGATCGCGTTGCCGGTGGCGAGCGCCGGGCCCAGCTTGACCGCCGTGAGCATGAGCTGCGAGTTCCAGGGAACGATCGCGGCCACCACGCCGATCGGCTCCCGGATCGTCATCACGAAGAGGTCGGGCTTGTCGATCGGCAGCGTGGCGCCTTCGAGCTTGTCGGCGGCGCCGGCGAAATAGTTGAGATATTCGGCGGTGTAGCGGGTCTGGCTGCGGGTCTCGCGGATGAGCTTGCCCGTATCGGTGGTCTCCAGTTTGGCGACATCGTCGGCTTGCGCCGCCAGCAGATCGGCCAGGCGCCGGAGCCGCTTGCCGCGCTCGCTCGCCGTCATGCGGGACCAAGGTCCCTCGGTCATCGCCTTGTGCGCGGCCCTGACGGCGGCGTCGACATCGCGGATTCCGGCCTCGGGGAAGGAGGCCCAGTCCTCGCCGGTCGCGGGATTGACGCTGCCGAGCCGCTTGCCGTCCGCCGCCTCGGTCCAGCGGCCATCGATGAACATCGAATAGTTCACGATCTCGTTCATGCTGCTATCCCTGTCGCTCGGCGTCCGGTGCCCCCAGGAACTCGTCGATGACCGCGGCCATGCGGTCCGGCGCTTCGATCGGAGTCATATGCCGCTGACCGGGGAAAAGCTGCAGCCTCGCCCGCGGCAGTATGGCGGCCATGCGTTGGGCCATGGCCGGTGTCGAACGCTGATCCTCCATGCCGGTGATGACCAGGGTCGGCGCCTCGATCCGGCCGAGCTGCGGCGCCAGCGCCTCGTCGGCCGTCGCGAACACCGCATAGGCGGCCACATAGGCCGCCTTGTCGTTGGTCATCATGCGCCTGCGGATGGGCTCGATCAATTCGGGCCGGACCGTGCGGAACGCCGGCGTGAACCAGCGCTCGATCGCCGCCTCGACGCCCGCGAGATAGCCGCCCGATCGCGCCTCCTCGACCCGCGCCAGCACCGCCTGCCGCTCCGCGGTGCTGCGATCATAGACGGTGTTGACCAGGATCAACCGGTTCACCGAGCCGGGATGCTCGAGCGCGAAGCCCTGCGCCACCAGACCGCCCATCGAGAAGCCGGCCAGGTCGAAGCGGGAGAGCTCCATATCCTCGGCGAGGCGACGGAGCTGGCGCACGAAATCGGCGAGGCTGTAGGGCCCTGGCGGAGCCGCGCTCTCGCCATGGCCTTGCATGTCATAGGTGACGACGCGGCGATGGCGCGAGAGCAGGGCCGCCAGCGGCGTCCACATCTCCAGGTCGGCCCCCACCCCGTGAACCAGGACCAGCGGCGGACCTTCGCCGGCGCTGCGGAAATGCGTGCCGCGCAGATTGCCTTCGCTGAGGCTCATGCACGGTTGCCCTCTTCCGCCATCTCCTTCATATCGAGATAGCGGTTGCCGATGCGCGGGTGGGCGCGGCCGCCGGTCGAGGCACCCAGCGCCACCACGATCTCGTCGGGAGCCGGCGCGTCGTTGATGGTGAACTCGATCGTCAGGTAGTGCGAGCGCAGGCCTTCGTCCAGCTTGTGCATCATCGGCACGGCGATAGCGCAGCCCGGCCCGCCGCGCTTGTTGGTGAAGCTCAGATAGGATTTGCCGCCGACCGCCTCCCGGAAGAGGTTCCCGAACCGCAAGGTATGGATGAGGGCCGAGGCATGCTCGATCTCGCCGCTGGTGCCGACCACGGCCGCCTTGCCATAGGCCTCGACCTTTTCGACGCTCCCGCAGGCCTCGATGATCCCGGGCACCAGCAATTCGCCGAGCTTGGGCGCGATCGCCAGGATCTCGGGCCGGAGATTCTCGACGAACCCGCGGCCGGCCCAGGGATTCGCCAGGACCGCCGCCACCGCGACCATGCGGATGGGGGCGTCGGCGCTCTTGCCCCCCTCGATCAGGACATCCTCGGAATAGCGGACCAGCTTGCGGACACGCAGGGACATCGACGGCCATCTCCTTCCGAAAGACGGCCAGATCCATCCCTTCGGATCACCGATCCGCACTGACCGTATTATGGTATTCATATTATAGGTGCGTGCCGCCAGTGCCAAGCCGAAATGCGGATTTTGCCGCCGTTTCACCCCCCGGCAGCGTAATCCAGAGCCCGACCGTCGCGCGGGGGGGGGGCGCTTTACCGGGCGCGCTTCTTCTGGACCAGCATCACCACGGCCAGGATGGCGATGGTGACGAGGATGAGGAGGGTCGAGACCGCGGCGATCACGGGCGACAGGTCGTTGCGCAGCGTGTTCCACATCCGCACGGGCAGCGTCTGCATGTCGGGGCTGGCCATGAAGATGCCGACCACCACCTCGTCCCAGGAGGCGAGGAAGGAGAAGAGGGCGCCGGCGAAGATCCCCATGCGGATCGAGGGGAGCGTGATGCGCCAGATCGCCTGGGCCGGCGTGGCGCCGCAGATGATCGCGGCCTTCTCGATCGATTCGTCGAAGCTCTCGAGCGCGTTGCTGATGCAGATGATCGAGAAGGGGAGCGCGATGACGAGATGGCCCGCCACGAAGCCGATGAAGGTCCCGTTGAGGCCGATGTGCAGGAACAGCCCATAGAGAGCGATGGCGAGGATGATCAGGGGCACGATCATCGGCCCGATGAAGAAGGCGCGCAGCAGCTCGCGGCCGCGGAACCGTCCGCGCACCAGCGCGAAGGAAGCGGGAAGGCCCAGCAGAATCGAGGCCGCCATCACGGCGGCGCCGACCCGGATGCTGACCAGGATGGCGTCGATCCAGCGGCTGTCGGCGAAAAATTCCTCGTACCATTGCAGCGTCCAGCCGGGCGGCGGGAAGGCCAGCCAGCGCGAGGAGCCGAAGGACAAGGCCGCGATGAAGACGATCGGCAGCAGCAGGAAAGCCGCGACCAGGATGCCGATGGCGTAGAGGCCGAACCGGCCGGGGCCCATGCGGTTGAGGGAGAGCAGCATGGCCGCCTATCTCACCTGGCCGAATCCGACCGAGCGGACATAGAGGGCATAGAGCGCCAGGGTCACGGACAGGAGGATGAAGGCGGCGGCGCTGCCGAGACCCCAGTTCAGCAGCGACTGGACCTGCACGCCGATCAGCTCGGCCAGCATCATGCCCGAGGTGCCGCCCAGCATGGCGGGCGTGACGTAGTAGCCCAGCGCCATGACGAAGACCATGAGGCCGCCGGCATAGATGCCGGGCAGCGACAGCGGCAGCAGCACGCGGAAGAACACCTGCGTCGGCCGTGCGCCGGAGATCGCGGCCACCTGCATGATGGCGGGATCGATCGCGGCGAGGCGCGTCTGCAGCGGGAAGATCACGAAGGGCAGCATGATGTAGGTCATGCCGATCGTGACGCCGATGAGATTGTTGACCAGCGGGATCGGGTGGTCGGTGAGGCCGAGGCTCATCAGCGCGCGGTTGATCACGCCGGTGCGCTGCAGCAGCACGAGCCAGGCATAAGTGCGGGCGACGAGGTTGGTCCACATCGACAGCAGCAGGATCGCGAAGAGCCAGCGCGCGACGCGCGAGGGCAGCAGCACCAGCAGCCAGGCGACGGGGTAGCCCAGCGCCAGCGACACGATCGTGACGATGCCCGCGACGGCGAAGGTGTTGAACAGCACCTTGCCGTAGGTCTGGTCGGTCAGGAGCTGCGCGTAATTGCCGAGCCCCGGCACGGGATCCGTGACGCTGCGCAGCAGCAGCGAGGAGAGCGGAACGACGAAGAGGAAGAACAGGAAGAAGAAGGCGGGCAGCGCATAGCGCCCCTCGGAGCGTCGCGCCGGCCGGTTCATCCTGGCGGCTGCCGCTCGCAGCCCGGCGGTGGCTTCCTGTTGCATGGCAGGCAAGGCGAATCCCGAAGCTGTATCCGAGGCGGGGCGGCGGGTCCGGCCCGCCGCCCCGCGATCGGCCGTCAATTCAACGACAGAACCTCGATAGAACTACTGAGCCTGCCACTCATACCAGCGCTTGTTGATCGCATCGATGTTCTTTTCCCAATAGCCGAGATCGATCACGATCTGGCCGTCGGTGTGGTTGGAGGGCAGAGCCGGCTTCACATCCGCCGGGATCAGCGCCTCGGCCTGGGTGTTGACCGGCCCATAGGCCGTCAGCGCCGAATGGGTCGCCTGGCCCTGGGCGCTCACGACCTGGGCGATGAGTTTCATGGCCTCGGCCTTATGCTTCGTGCCCTTCGGGATCACGACATAGTCGGCGGTGACCAGGTTCTCCTTCCAGCTCACGGTGACCGGCGCGCCCGAGGTTTCCAGCAGATGCGCGCGCCCGTTCCAGAGCATGCCCATCGCGGCCTCGCCCGAGGCGACCTGCTGCTGCGACTGTGCCGCCGAATCCCACCAGACGATGTCCTTCTTGATGGAATCGAACTTCTTGAAGGCGCGGTCGATATCGAGCGGGTAGAGCTTGTCCGCGGGCACGCCGTCGGCCAGCAGAGCCGCTTCCAGCATGCCCGGCGCCAGCCATTTGGTGACCGCACGGCCGCCCGGATAGGTCTTGGTGTCGAAGAACGCCGCCCAGCCTTCCGGCGTCTTGTCGCCCAGCGAGGTCTTGTTGTAGGCGAGGACCCAGGACCAGGTGAGGCTGCCGACGCCATGATCGAACACGAAGTTCGGATCGAGGTTGGTCTTGTCGATCACGCTGAAATCGAGCGGCTCGAGCAGCCCTTCGGCCGCGGCCTTGTAGGCGAAGCTGCCTTCCACATCGACCACGTCCCAGGTGACGTTGCCGCTCTCCACCATGGCCTTGAACTTGCCGTAGTCGGTCGGGCTGTCCTGCAGGACCTTCACGCCGCTCGCGGCCTCATAGGGGTCGGCCCAGGCCTTCTTCATGGCATCCTGGCCTTCGCCGCCCCAGCCGACGAAGGTGACGGGACCGTCCGCCTTCGCCACTCCGAGCCCGACCGCGAACGCCACCAGCAGCGTCGCCGCGCCAAGCCGCAACCCTCCTGCCCGTTTCATCCTCGCCATCTGAATCTCCTGACGTTTCCTCTGTTTTTGGGCGCGCGCCTCCCAGGGCTCACGCGCCTTGCTTCTCGGCTGAAGCAATTATCTAATTCTGCATACTCTATGCTATAATACAATCTGGAATGAGTCAGAAGGCGCCGCCCGAAGGTCTTGCCCGGGCCGCCATGGCCATGAAAAAGGGTCGTGCCGGTTGCAGCTGACCGGTGCGACACCGCCAAAGAAGACGGGACGGACGCCCCCCACCGGCGGCGATCCATCGAGGGGGATCAATGACATCGGCAGCGCCTTCGGAACCCGCACGAACGGGCCTGACGGGAGACCGGCGACGCAATCTGGAGCGGCTTTTTGCGCCGCGCCATGTCGCTTTCATCGGCGGCAACGAGGCGGCAGAGGCGGCGCGGCAATGCCAGAAGATCGGATTCGACGGGCCGATGTGGGCCGTCAATCCCAAGCGGCGCGAGCTTGCCGGCCTTCCCTGCTACCCCAGCGTCCAGGATCTGCCCGAAGCGCCGGACGCGGTCTTCCTCGCCGTGCCGGCCCCACTCACCGTTCGCACGCTGGGCGAGCTTGCCGGGCGCGGCGCCGGTGGCGTGGTCTGTTATGCGGCGGGCTTCAAGGAGATGGGGGCGGAGGGCCTGGCGCTCGAACGCGCGCTGATCGAGGCCGCCGGCTCCATGGCGATCGTCGGCCCCAATTGCTACGGGGTGATCAACTACGTGAAGGGCGTCGCGCTCTGGCCTTATGGGCAACCGGGCAGCCGGACCGAACGCGGGCCGGCCGTGATCACCCAGAGCGGCATGTTCGCGATCAACCTCACCTTCAACGACCGCTCCGCCGCCTTCTCGCATGTGATCAGCTCGGGCAACCAGAGCGTGCTGGGGATCGAGGACTATATCGAGTTCCTGCTCGAGGATCCGTCGGTCTCGGCCGTGGGCCTGCATATCGAGATGCTGCGCGACATCCCGCGCTTCGCCCGCGTCGCGATCCGCGCCGCCGCCAAGGGCATCCCGATCGTCGCCTTCAAGACGGGGGCCTCGGCGATCGGGGCGCGCCTGACCGTGAGCCATACCGGCTCGCTCGCGGGCTCCGACGAGGCCTACAACGCGCTGTTCCATCGGCTGGCGATCACGCGGGTGGACACGCCGGCGCAGCTGCTCGAGACGCTGAAGATGTTCACCCATGGCGGCATCCCGGCCGGCCGGCGGCTCGGCGCCTTCACCTGTTCGGGCGGCGATGCCGAGATGGTCGCCGACTGGGCGGAGCGATACGGCCTCGAGCTGCCCCAGCCCGGCGCACCCACCCGGGAGCGGCTCGTGGCGCAGCTCGGCTCCTTCGCGAATGTCAGCAACCCGCTCGACTACAACACCGCGATCTGGGGTCATGAGGACAAGGTCGAGGCGGCGCATTCGACCTTCCTCGCGGACGGCTACGACGCCACCGTCCTGATTCAGGATTTCCCGCCGCTGGGCTCCGACATCGACCGGATCAGCAACACGGCCGACACGCGCGGCTTCCTGGCGGCGGCGCGGAAGGCGAAGATTCCAGCCGCGGTCTGCAGCACGCTGCCGGAATGCCTGACCCAGGATATCCGCGATCTCGCCCTCGCGAGCGGTGCCGCCCCTTTGCAGGGAATCCGCGACGGGCTGTTCGCGTTCGCGGCCGCCGCCACCTATGGCGCGCGGCGCGAGCGGCTGCGCGCGGGCGATGCCGAGGACCGCTATCGCCTGGCCGAGCCGCGCGCGATCGCTGGAAGCGCCCGGGTGCTGGACGAATGGGAGAGCAAGCGGCTGGTCGCCGGTGCCGGCGTTCCGGTTCCGGCGGGCCGCCTCTGCCGCGAGAGCGAGGCGATCGCGGCCGCGGAAGCGATCGGGTTTCCGGTCGCCATCAAGCTCGTCAGCGCCGCCCTGCCGCACAAGACCGAGGCGGGCGCGGTCCGCCTCGGTCTCGCCAGCGCCGCGGCCGTCGCGGAGGCGGTCGCCGCGATCAAGAGCTCGGCGCGGCAGCATGTCGAGGGGCCGCTGCCCGACCGCTTCCTGGTCGAGCGCATGGCGGCCAAGCCCGTTGCCGAGATGATGGTCGGCATCAGGCGCGACGAGAGCTTCGGTTATGTGCTGCTGGTGGGGGCCGGCGGCACCGGGGTCGAACTCGCCCGCGATGTCGCGACCCTGCTGCTGCCGCTGACCAGGCCCGACCTGATGGAGGCCATCGCCGGCCTGAAGATCGCTCGGATCCTCGAGGGCTATCGCGGCGGGCCCGCCGGCGATGTCGAGGCGTTCGGCGATGCCGTGCTCAAGCTGGCGGGTCTGGCGCTCGAGAAGGATCGCAGCCTCCTCGAGATCGAGCTCAATCCGGTCATGGTCCTGCCGCGCGGGCGGGGCGTTGTCGCCGTGGATGCGCTCGCCAGAAGTGCGGATGTTGCCGGCACGACCGGCTGATATGGCCGCCGGCCGCGTTCGTCCTAGGCAGACGGCGCGGGCAGCCGCCAGGACAAGGCGGGGACCAGGCAGGCGGGAAGGGAAGGATCCTGGGCCGCTTCGGGATCGAGGGCCGCGGCAAGGCGGGCCGCGACATCCTTCGCGAAGGGACGCACCCGCCGTTCGCCCAGATGGAAGCTGAGGCAGAGGAAGCCGATCGTGGCGCAGAGCTTGTCGCCGCTGCTCATCTCATGCAGCAGGCCGAACCGCTTGAGGTCGCAGCCGACGAGCCGGGTCGCGATCTTCAAGGGATCGCCCAGCCTGAGCTCGCGCAGATAGCGCACATGCACGTCGACGATCGCGAACTCGTTGTCCTGGCGCGCCTCCTGTCCACGCCCCCCGTTCATCTCCTCCCAGAAGGCCATGGTGGCGATGTCGGAAACCCGCTGATAGTCGAGATAGCCCATATGGCCGAACTCGTCGATCCATTCGGTTCTGACCTCGCCCTCGAAATAGATTCGCCGGCTCATGCGGACCGGCTTTCGCCTAGAGTGTCGCGTCGCATCGTTCCTGGGCCTCGGAGGAGATTGGCAGGTGTCGCGGTCCCTTCGTCCGCCGCGTCGAACGCCACGCCGGAGCGTCGGTTGATCGGCAGGGACCGCCACGTTAGATATGTCGGGTTCCTGTGCAAGGATTTTCGTCGCGTGAGGCATCGAACCTCGCCATCGCGGGCCTGCTCCGCCTTCGGCTCCATGATGCATTTCGCCCATGGCTGAGCGGCCGAAACGGCGCCCCCCTCGCGAGGACTCTTCGAGCCTGACGCAGCGGCTGCGCAGCCTCGGCCAGATCGCCAGCATGGTGAATTCGGGCACCGAGCTCGGCGATGTCCTGAAGCGGATTGTCTTCGCGATCTGCCAGAACTCGATCTGGTCCTCGAGCGCCATCATGGCGCTCGACCGGGAGAGCGGCTATTCGGTCCTCGTCGCCCGCCACGATCCGGATTTCAAGGAGACGCGCCGGACCCGGCGGCAGTGGCTCCTCGCCACCAGTCCGACCGTGCGCGTGCTGGAAACCGGCATACCGCTGATCATCGCCGACGCGCAGCAGGCGCCGGACTACCCGGACTACATGCAGGAGGCACGTCAGCGCGGCTATCGCACGGTCGTCCTCATTCCCCTGCAGTCGCGTGACGGGAAGGGCCGCGCGATGGTCATGTCGGTCCATGCCGGCGAGCGGCGCAAGATCGACGAGGACGAGCTGGTGTTCTTGCAGACGGCGGCGGGCCTCGCGTCTCTCGCGGTCGAGAAGGCGCATCATCTGAATGCCGAGCGGCAGCAGGCGGCGGGCCTCCGCCGGGCCTTCGATCTGCATGCGGCCACGATGGAATCCGTGCTGGCCGGCCGGTCGCTCGCGACGATCGTGGATCTGGTCGCCGAATTCCTGCCGCATCCGATCCTGGTCGTCGACCTGACCTCGAACCAGGTCCTGGCTCGCCGGTCGCCGCTGCCGGATCGGATCGCCGACGGCGAGTGGGCCGCGAAGCTGAAGCAGAACGGTGCGCGCGAGCTGGGCCGCGTGATGCGCGCCGCGAAGCCGACCCATTTCCAGGAAAGCCAGCCCCTCGCTTTCGCTCTCATGGGGATCGATCTCACGATCGAGGCGATGATCGAACCGCTGCTCGTCGACGGATCGGTCCTGGGCGGCATGGTGCTCTTCACCGGTGGCCGGCCGCTCGAGGCGTTCGACGCGCTGCTGGCCAATGAAGCCCGGTTCGCGCTCGCGGTGCAGCTGATGCGCGCTCATGTGCGCTTCGCGACACAGGCAGAGACCAACAGCGAGTTCTTCGGCCGGCTCTTCAGCGGCAACTGGCGCGACGAGGCGGAGACGATGGCGCGCGCCGGCCATCTGGGCCTGGCGCTCGATGCGCCGGCGCGTCTGCTGGTGCTGGCGCCGGGTGCCACGGCCGACCGGCCGCCTGACGACAATATGCGGGCGATGATCCTGCGCGGGCTGCTCCGGGTCGCGAGCCTGCAGCATCCCGGCGCCGCCGTCTGTTTCGACGGCGAGGATGCCGTCGTCTTCCTGCCGGAACGCGCTTCGGGCGAAAAGTCGGCCACGCGGCTGATCGAGCGCCTGCTGCGCGAGATGGAATGGATCACGGGAACCAAGCCGATCGCGGCGTTGGGCCGGCTTTGCCGTGAGCTCAAGGATTACCAGGCGGCGCGTCAGGACTGCGCGCGCATCCTCGATCTGGCGCGGCGGCTCGACCGGCGCGGGCTGGTGTCGGAAGCCGAGTTCGGCCCCTTCGCCCGGCTGCTGGCCTCGGCCGACCAGGCGGCCCTGCGCCGCTTCGTCCAGGACACGCTCGAGCCCCTGGCGGCCTACGACCGTCGTCACCGGTCGAGCTTCCTGCCGACCCTCGATGCCTTTCTCACCCATGGCTGCCGCTACCAGCCCTGCGCCGATGCGCTGGGGATCCATGTCACGACCCTGCGCTACCGCCTGCAGCGGCTGGGCGATCTCTTCGGGATCGATCTCGAGGATCGGGAGGCCCGCCTGGCGCTCGACGTCGCCTTCCGGCTGCGGACGGCGATCGGCGGTTAAGGGGCTCCGATCATAGGAGGCGAAGCCACCTTTCTCCTATGAACCGGAGGAAGATCGCCCGGCCGGTCCCGTTTAGGCTTGCCGCCATGATCGCCGGAACCGAAAGGACGCCGTCTTCCCCACCGCCCGTCGAACCGGCGGTGCTGCGGCGGACGCTGCGGAGCCTCATCACCGGGGTGACGGTGGTGACCACCTTCGATGCCGAGGGCAAGCCGCGCGGCTTCACCGCCAATTCCTTCACCTCGGTATCGCTGGAGCCGCCGCTGGTCCTGGTCTGCATCGCGCACCGGGCCGGCAGCTTCCCGGCTTTCCGTGCCGCACGGCATTTCGCCATCAACATCCTGAGCGAGTCCCAGGCTGAAATCTCGCAGCGTTTCGCCTCGCCCCTGCCGGACAAGTTCGCCGGGATCGAGTATCGCGACGAAACGGACAAGGCGCCCCTCATCGCGGGCTCGCTCGCCTGGCTCGACTGCCACCGCCACGATGCAGTGGAGGCCGGCGATCACCTCATCCTGATCGGCGAGGTCACGCGCCTCGGTCATCAGGATGCCCGACCGCTGGGCTATTGCGGCGGCGACTATCTCCGCTTCGACAGCTTGAGACCCGCTTCGCCGGCCGGCGCGCGCGCTCCGGCAGCTTCATCGTTCACGCCAGATGCCCGTCACGGAGGACGCAACCCATGAAGTTCACCCTCGTCATCAATATGGAACGCCTCAGCCCCGAGGTCAGCATGCGCGACGTGGCGCGCGAGGTGCTGGAGATGGTGCAGATGGCGGATGCCGGCGGCTTCGAGATCGCCTGGGCCGCGGAGCATCACGGCATCGAGATGACCGTGTCGCCGGGACCGTTCCAGCTTCTGGCCTGGTGGGCGGCCCATACCTCGCGCATCCGGCTGGGCACGGCGGTGGTGGTGGCGCCCTACTGGCATCCGCTCAGGCTCGCCGGCGAGGCGGCGCTGTTCGATCTCCTGAGCGGCGGCCGGCTCGAGTTCGGCATCGGCCGCGGCGCCTATCAGCGCGAGTTCGATCGCCTGTTGGGCGGCATCGATCAGCATGTGGGCGTCGCCTATATGCAGGAGATGCTGCCGGTCCTGAAACGGCTGTGGCAGGGCGACACCGAGCATAAGGGCCAATACTGGTCCTTCCCGACCGCGACCTCCGTGCCGAAGCCGCTGCAGCGGCCGCATCCGCCGATCTGGGTCGCGGCGCGCGATCCCGGCACCTTCGATTGGGCGGTCAAGAACGACTGCAACATCATGACCTGGGCGCTCTCGCGCCCCTTCGCCGAGGTCGAGCTCTACAAGGAGCGCTTCGAGACGGCGCTCAAGAACAATCCCGGCGTCGCGCGGCCCGCCTTCATGACCATGCGCCATACCTCGGTCTATGAGCGGCCCGACGGCTGGGAAGTGCCGATCCGCTGCGCCATCCGGCAGATGGGTCAGTTCGAGAACCTCTTCAAGAATCTGGGCGGCGTCACCAACGGCTTCGTCGAGACGCTCGACGTCTCCGGCTTCGCCAACCGCAGCGAGTTCGATCTGGCGGCGATGCGGGAGAATCTCATGTTCGGCAGGCCGGACGAGGTGATCGCGAAGCTGAAGCGCTATGAGGCGCTCGGCGTCGACTATTTCTGCTATTCCGCGGCCTTCGGCCAGCCCTTGGCCGAGCAGAAGCATTCGCTGGCGCTCTTCATCAAGGAAGTGATGCCCGAATTCGCCGCGGCGCCGGCCCGCGAGAAGCGCGTCGCGGCGGTCTGATCGCGGCGACCCACCGGGACTGAAGACGAGGCGGGAGCGGCGTCCGGTCCTTCGGGATCGGACGCCGCTCCCGCCCTTGTTTTTGCCACCGGGCGCATCCCCGCCCGCGAACCGATGCTCGTTTTGCGCGAATGCTCTAGGCTGAATCCCGTTTGAACCGCCGTCTTGCCGACGGGGGAGGCAAGCGGTATAAGAGATAATACGGTATTATAGAGGTGGGGATATGGCTGAAAAGGCCGAGGGAGCAGAGCTTTCTTCGCTGCGCATCAAGCGCACCAATATCACCCTTCGCCAGCAGGTCCTCGACGTTCTGCGCAACGCCATCCTCGACTTCCGCTTCAAGCCTGGCGACCGCCTGATCGAGCGCGAGCTGTGCGAGCTCACGGGCGTCAGCCGCACCAGCGTCCGCGAAGCGCTCCGCCATCTCGAATCCGAAGGACTGGTCCACAACGTGCCCAACAAGGGTCCGATCGTGGCGACGGTCACCCTGGAGGAGGCGCAGCAGATCTACGAGGTGCGCGAAGCGCTGGAGGGGCTTGCCGGCCGGCTGTTCGCGTCGCGGGCCACGGATCGCGACATCGATCGACTGCGCGCGGCCAATGAGCGGCTGGAGAAGGCGTTCGAGACCGGCGATGTCCGGCGCATCGTCGCGGAAACGGCCCATTTCTACGAAGTGTTCCTGGAAGGATGCGGGAACAACCTGATCCGCGACATGATCCGTTCCCTCAACGCGCGGATCGTCTATCTGCGCGCGACCTCGATGTCGAGGCCGGGCCGGTCGCCGGGCAGCCTGGGCGAGATGACCCGGATCGTCGAGGCAATCAGCAAGCGGGCGCCCGACGCGGCGGAAGAGGCCTGCAAGGACCATGTCAGGCGGGCCTGCAGCGCGGCGCTGGAAATGCTGCGCCAGCGCCGGACCGACGGCATAAACTGAGACCCGGTCGCGGCGCCGACGAAGATCGTCGCTGGATCGCCATCATCTTCTCCGGGTCTGCCCGATTCTCACGCCACTCGGCGGAGGTTTTGCCGCCGGTGGAACCGCGTCCGCATATGTTCCGAGCAAGGGAAGGTTGAGCCATGTCGTCAGGTCCGGTCATCACCCGCCGCAACGGCGCCATCTTCGAGGTCGTGCTGGATCGTCCGAAGGCGAACGCGATCGACGCGGCGACCAGCCGGCTGATGGGCGCCGCCTTCGCCAGCTTCCGGGACGATCCCGACCTGCGGGTGGCCATCGTCACCGGCGGCGGCGAAAAGTTCTTCTGCGCCGGCTGGGACCTCAAGGCGGGTGCCTCGGGCGAGGGCCCGATCTCCGATTATGGCGTGGGCGGCTTCGGTGGCCTTCAGGAGCTGCCCAACCTCAACAAGCCGGTGATCGCGGCCGTGAACGGAATGGCGGTCGGCGGCGGGTTCGAACTGGCGCTCTCGGCCGACATGATCATCGCGGCCGAGCCTGCGCGCTTCGCGCTGCCGGAGATCAAGGCCGGCACGCTCGCCGACGCCGCCACCATCAAGCTGCCGCGGCGCATCCCCTATCACGTCGCGATGGATCTGTTGCTGACCGGGCGCTGGATGGACAGCGCCGAGGCGCTGATGCGGGGCATCGCCAATCAGGTCGTGCCGGCGGCCGATCTCATGGCCCGGGCGCGCGAGCTCGCCCAGATGCTGGCCGAAGGCCCGCCGCTGGTCTTCGCCGCCATCAAGGAGGTGGTCCGCGAATCCGAAGGCATGCCCTTCAACGAGGCCCTGTGGCGCATCAACCGGCGGGGCTTTCCGACCGTCGACAAGCTCTATTCGAGCGAGGACCAGCTCGAGGGGGCGAAGGCCTTCGCGGAGAAGCGTGCGCCGGTCTGGAAGGGCCGCTAGGCATTTTCCGGCGAAGCGGATACCGGCTCGCCGTCACCCTTGGCGGCGCGCATCCATCGCGAGCGCGATCTGCATGATCAGCAGGAGGAGGGCGGCGCCGATGCCGGCGACCGCGCCGATCACCGCCATATAGAGAGGCAGATCGCCCAATGCCGCCTGCTCCTTGAGCAGAAGGCCGCCCGCGAAGGAAGCGGCGCATAACAGGAGAATCGTCAGCAGGACCGCCCGGGAGAGCTTGGGGTTGCGGAAAACGAGCGCCGGCTTGCCGCGCGTCGCCTGCTCCGAGGCCTGGTAGTGCAGGAGGAGCCTGGCGGCGAGCTCCTCGTCGCCGGCCGGAAGGGGATAGCGCAGCGCCAGCCGGGTCGAGCCGAATTTTGTCGGGTACCGGAGAATGAGCTCGATACCGGCCGACCGGTTATTGCGGAGGCGGTAGACGCTTTCGACACGCGGTGTGCCGCGGAACGGCACATGCTGGAAATCGCCGCCCACTTCCACGCCGTCTCTCGCGACCACGATCTCGATGCCCTCGGGCGGCGTTTCCTTCACCGGCGTGAGCTGATTGGGCAGCGCGCCCTGCTCGGCGCTCGCCTGGTGATTGAGCGCGAGGAAATCTTTCCAGGCCAAAGGATCGATCCGCCAGCGGGCGAGCACGCCTTCGCCCCGCCGCAGCCGGTCCTGGGCACGCGTCTCTTCGTGCTGCACGAGCGCGAAGGTGCCGCCCAATATGAGCGACGTCAGGCCCGCAATGGCGAGCCCGCTATGCAACGCCCGTGGGATCGTGCCGTCCGGGATCAGGAACACGCCCGGCGAAACGATGAGGCCAAAGACGAAGAATCCGAGCGCGATGTTTCGCGCCAGTCGCGGACGTCGCATGAGGCACTCTCCGTTCCCCTGGGCGCGACGCCGGCACTCCCCTGCCGCCGACGCAAGCCCCTCCACCCGCGGCCCATTTTATAGCGCGATGTCGGCGGATAAAGCCCGGAGTCCTGTCGATGGCGCCAGGAACCGGCGTCCGCTTCACGCTTCCAGGTTCATTATCTGTCCACCGGGATAGCTTCGTCGCGGGATCGGACCTCGCCTTCCTCCTGTCGGAGGGGCCTATGCGGAAGGACATCTATCCTTCAGGCGATGGATTTCACCAAACTGCTTGAAGCCGCGCTGCGGCGAGCGTGATAAGTAGAAATGCCGATGGGTGCGAATCGCCCGAGTCGATGCGTTTGCGCACCACGAGAAACAACGCCCGTCAGGGGCATCATCACGACCGGCCCATGGACCCTGCAGCAGTTGGCGGGAAAATCGCTCTGTCGCCCCGCCTGCCGCAGAGGCTCGATGATTGCCGCCGATGAAGCCCGGGGGCCGAAACCGCAGGGCGGGTGACAGACGGCTCCGCGCGACGGCGGAACTGCTCGACCACACGATGCGGCTGATCTACAGCCAATCCTTCGTCCACGGCTTGAATCCCGCGCAGTGGGGCGCGCTGCGCTACCTCGCCCGGGCGAACGAAAGCGTGCAGACGCTCACCCATTTCGCGCGCGCCCACTGCGTCAGCAAGGCCGCGGCCTCGGATACGATCTCGGCGCTCGTCCGCAAGAAGCTGGTGGTCAGGAACAAGGATCCGTCGGACGGGCGCGTCATGCGGATCGGTCTCACGGCGGAGGGACGAGGGCTGCTGGATTCCGATCCGCTGAATCTCCTCGTCGATGCGCTGGAGGGTCTTCTCCCCCAGCAGCAGGTGCAGGCGGCGGAGATCCTGGCGGTTGCGGCACGCAACGTCTATGCGGCGATTGCCGGCTCCTCGTCGGCGCCGCCATCGCCGAACGACAGTTGAGGCGGTGTCATGGCAAGAATTCTGCTCGTCGAGGACAATAAAGAGTTCAGATCGATGCTGCGCGCCCTTCTCCAGGAGGCCGGTCACGAGGTCGTGGAAGCGGGAGACGGCCAAGCCGCCATCGAACATCTGCGCCGCACGGCCTACGATCTGCTTGTGACCGACGTTTTGCTGCCGCAGGCCGACGGCACGGAGGTCATCAAGGCGGTCCGCGGGGTGAACGGGAAGATTTCCATCATTGCCATCTCCGGTGGTGGCCGCGAGCTGCCGGCCGTCGTGGCCCTGGCATTGACCGAGGCGCTGGGCGCGCACCGCACGCTCTTCAAGCCCTTCCGCGACGCGGAACTGCTGGCCGCCGTCAAAGAGCTGCTGCCGGTCGCTTCGTCGTAGCAGCCGCTCGTCCGAAAGATCCATCGATCCGACCCTGGCGCCGCCGGTTCGCGCGCGCCGTCTGCAACCTTTAGGGGCGCTGCCACGGTCCGGCGACCGATGGTCTATAGCCGAAGTATTACAGGGCATTTTAAGTAAATCATTAGGACTCCTACCTATATCAGGGACCCAGGAATTTATGTCCGCGGGTTTGAAGGCCGATTTGAGCGGCCATCGCGACCGCGGGAACCGGCGGTGATCGCCGACCGGCAGGGTCAATTGAGAGGGAATGATCGTGACCACCCCCATTTCACGCCGCCATGTCATTCGACGCCTCGCGACCGGTGTCGCCGCTTGTCCGATCTGCTTGTCGCTCATGAAGTCGCGGGACGTCCTCGCCGACTCCGGCACTGCCTCCCACGGTGAAGCGGCGCATTGGAGCTATGAGGGCGAAGCCGGGCCGCAGAACTGGGGCGAGCTTTCGGCCGACTTCAAGGTCTGCGAGCTGGGGTTCGAGCAGACCCCGATCGACCTGAAGAACGCCATCAGCGCTCAGCTTGCCGGCGTCGAGCCCGACTTCCGGCCCATGCCCCTCAAGATCCTCAATAACGGCCACACCATCCAGGTGAATTGCGATCCGGGCTCGCGCAGCCGGATCGACGGCCGCAGTTTCGAGCTCCTGCAGTTCCATTTCCATCATCCGAGCGAGCATCTTCTCGCCGGCCGGGCCTTCGATCTGGAGCTGCATTTCGTTCATCGCGCCGAGAGCGGTCAGCTGGCCGTGCTCGGCGTCTTCATCCAGCAGGGCGCCGAGAATGCCGCCCTGCAACCCATCTGGGCGGGAATGCCGGCGGTGGCAGGACCGGTCCAGGACGTCGGCACGCAGATCACCCCCGCGAGCCTGCTGCCGACAGAGCGCGGCTTCTTCCGCTATCAGGGCTCCCTCACCACGCCGCCATGCAGCGAGGGCGTTCTCTGGACGATGTTCAAGCAGCCGATCGAGGCATCCGAAGACCAGATACGGAAGTTCGCCGCGCTCTTCCCTTCAAACGCAAGGCCGGTCCAGGGCGTGAACCGCCGGTTCCTGCTGCAATCCCTTTAACGACAGCCGCCCGGGACGAGGGTCCCGGCCATTGGAGATAGCGATTATGTCGACCACGTCCTTGTCTGCGAATGCGAGGCCTGTGAATACGAGCAAGGGTGGCCTGCTGGCGACCTTCGCCAACATGAAGGTCAAGACCAAGGTGCTGTCGGGCTTCGGGCTCGTCCTGCTCCTGCTGGCGACCGTGTCCGGAATTTCCTTCATGGGCTTCAGCTCGATCGGCACGCAGTTCGGCGAATATATCGGCGCCGTGAACATCGTCGATGACGCCAGCAACATCGAGCGCGACGTGGTCAAGCTGCGGCGCAATATCGACGTCTATGTCGGCACGCGCGACACCAACGCCGCCAAGGATGCGGGCGATGTCGAGAAGAAGCTCCAGGCCGAGATCGAGACGGGCCAGCAGCATTCGTCCGACGATACGCAGAAGAAGGCCTTCGGCGATGTCAGCTCGAAGCTGTCGGAGATCATCGCCAGCTTCGGCAAGGTCGAGGAGCTCGAAGCCGAGCGGGTCAAGATCGCTTCGGACGTGCTCGATGTCGCCGGGCCGAAGGTTTCGGACGGCCTCGAGGCGCTGATGCAGAAGGCGACGCAGAGCGGCAACAGCAATGCGGCCATCCTCGCCGGCACGGCCCTTTACGAGGTCATGAAGGCGCGCCTCTATTCGAACCTGATGCTGGAGCGCCGCGAGAGCAGCTCGGCCGAGCAGGCGGAAGAGGCTTTCGCCTCCGCCGAGAAGGCCATCGAGCAGATCGAGAAGGTCGTCTCGGACCCCGCGCTCAACGCCCAGGTCGAGGAGATCAAGACGCTCATCGCCGGCTATGACGAGGCCTTCAAGAAGAGCGAGGCCGTCGACGCCGACATGGAGAAGCTGGTCAACGAGACCATCGCCGAGCAGACCGAAGCCGTGACGAGCGACGCCGAGGCGATCGCTTCCGACGCGTCCGACGACGAGAACAAGGTCGAGGACGAGACCCATGGCGTGATCGACAGCTCGGAGATGCTCTCGATCATCCTGAGCCTGGGCGGCATCGCGCTGGGCCTGGTCATCGCCTGGCTCATCGGCAGCGGCATCGCCAAGCCCGTCGTCGCGATGACGGCGGCCATGGGCAAGCTCGCCGGCGGCGACAAGACCATCATCGTGCCGGCGCTCGGCCGCAAGGACGAGATCGGCAGCATGGCTGACGCGGTCGAGGTGTTCAAGCAGAACGCCATCGAGATGGACCGCCTGGCCGAGGAGCAGCGCAAGGAGCAGGCGCGCAAGGAAGAGCGCCAGAAGGCGATCGAAGGCTACATCAAGAGCTTCGACGAGTCGGTCTCGGGCCTCCTGGGCATCCTGGCCTCGGCCGCGACCGAGATGCGGTCGACCGCCGAGAGCATGTCGGCGACGGCGGAGGAGACCTCCCGCCAGTCGACGGCGGTGGCGGCCGCCTCCGAGCAGGCCTCGACCAACGTGCAGACGGTCGCGTCGGCCGCGGAGGAGCTTGCGAGCTCGGTGGCCGAGATCAGCCGTCGCGTGTCGGAATCGACCGACATCGCCGGCCGTGCGGTCGGCGAGGCGGCGAAGACCAATGCCGAGGTCAAGGGATTGGCCGAGGCCGCGCAGAAGATCGGCAACATCGTGCAGCTCATCAACGACATCGCCAGCCAGACCAACCTCCTGGCGCTCAACGCCACGATCGAGGCGGCGCGCGCGGGCGAGGCCGGCAAGGGCTTCGCGGTGGTGGCCTCCGAGGTCAAGTCCCTGGCCAACCAGACGGCCAAGGCGACCGAGGAGATCGCCGGCCAGATCCAGGCCATGCAGAACGCCACGGCCGGCTCGGTCAACGCCATCGAGGGCATCGGCGGCACGATCTCCAAGATCAGCGAGATCGCCACGGTGATCGCGTCGGCGGTCGAGGAGCAGGGGGCCGCGACCCAGGAGATCGCCCGCAATGTCCAGCAGGCGGCCGCGGGCACGTCGGAGGTGTCGTCCAACATCGGCGGCGTGACGCAGGCGGCGAGCCAGACCGGTGCCGCTTCGGCGCAGGTCCTCTCGACGGCCGGCGAGCTCGCCAAGCAGGCGGAGGTCCTGCGCGGCGAGGTCGACGGCTTCCTCAACAAGATCCGCGCAGCCTGATCCCGAGTCGTCGGGGAGGCCGGGGCGCTGGCGCGTTCGCCAGCCCACCCCGGCCCCACCGCCTCGGATCGGCGTCATCAGGAGCAGGGGGCCACCATGGGCGCCGTCGTGAAACATCCCACCCTCGCCGCGGGCGGGGCCCGGACCATCGCCAATCTGCGGGCGGAACTGGTTCAGGAATGCACGCGATCGATCCGCGCGCTCGAGGAAATCGTCCATAGACTGAAGATGATCGATTCATCCTATCCGGCGATCGGCATGGCGCCCGCCATTGCCGGTTACGAACGGGCGGTGGGGATTCTCGCCAGCATCGATCCCCTGGATATGCCCGAGACGGCAATGATCGAAGACCTGGCCCGTCTGGTCCAGGAACTGACCGACACGGTGTCGAGCGCCTACACGATCGCCCGATCCGCTTCCGAGGTCGTCTAGATGCGTCGCCGTGAAAACGGTTTAAAATCCCGGGATCGCGATCTCGCCCAAGCTCGGGAATGGTGATTCGAAGAACGGCACCGATAGATCAAGCGGGAATGACGCCGGCGATTGAGTGGAGCCGGCGCAAACCACAGAGCGCGATCCCGACGGTCGCTTTTCACGCCTGTGCCGTTGCGCTTTCCCGCTCGGCGGGGTTTCGCGATCCGGCCTTTCGAACCGCGAACAGCGAACGGCGTTCTCGCCGATAACGGCCGAGGCGTCGGTTCTCAACAGGAATGGAGATTGACCCGTGGCCAGCGACAGCCAGCGGAGCTAGGGAGGGAGCCTGCCGTGTCCGTTGCCGACGCCAGTCGATCGCGACACGAACCCCCTTTCGGCGGGTTGCGACATCGATGGGGGCGGCGAATCGCTCTGTGGCTGGCCATCCTCCTGGTGGGCGGCCTCTTTGGAGCAACCTACTACCAGATTCACGGCTTGGCCGCTGCGGACGGCATCGTGCAGCATGTGCGCGATGTCCGTGGCGAGGCCGAACATCTGCTGTCGCTCCTCGGCAGGGCCGAAGACAATCAGGAAGGCTACCTGATCACGGGCGATCCGACCTATCTCGATGCCTACCGGGCCGCTGCAACCGAGGCCCCACAATCCCTTCAGCAATTGAGCCAGCTCTTCGGCGACAATCCCAGCCAATGGCGGCGCGTCGACCAGCTCCGCCCGATGCTGAGCGACCGCATCGATCGGCTCGAGGCGCTCATCGTCGCCCGGCAGGGTCGGGGCCTTTCCGCCATCGTGCGCCCCGGCATCGACGAGGGCAGGGCTCTCACCGACAAGATGCGGGAAACGATCGTCGGCGTGGTAGCGACGGAGTCCGATAGCGCCCGGTCGCGTTTGAGCAATGCCCGCGCCTACGTCCAAAATTCCGCTTTGATCCTGTTCGCCGGCATCCTGGCGAGCGCGATGGTCATCCTCTGGGCGTTCCATCTGACGCAAAAGGAGGTGGATCGCCGGCAGCGGTCCGAAGCGATGCTTCTCCAGGATCTGGCCGCAAGCAGAGTCGCGGAGAGCCAGCTCGCTCGAGCCCAGCGCATGGAGACAGTCGCCCAGCTGACGAGCGGCATGGCCCATGATGTCAATAATCTGCTGGCCATCGTTGTGAGCGGCCTGAGCCAGCTCGAAAAGCGCATGGGAGCGGACGGCAAGGCCGAGGAACTTATGAGCGTCTGCATGAGAGCGAGCCTTCAGGGTTCTGCGCTCATCGATCGGCTCCTGGCCTTCTCGCGGCGGCGATCGCTGGAGCCCGAAAGGATCAACGTAAACGAGCTGGTTTCCTCGACCCTGGGACTGCTGCAGCCGATCTTCGGCGTCGGAATCGAGATCCAGCTGCGGCTCGCTGAAGATCCTTGGCCTGTCCTGGTCGATCCGGTCCAGGCCGAATCCGCGCTCGTCAATCTCGCGATCAATGCCCGGGACGCCATGACCGATGGCGGCCAGCTGACCATCGAGACCGCCAACATGTCGCTGTCGGCCGGCGAAGCGGCCGGGAAGCCCAGTCTCGCGCCCGGCGATTACGTCACGCTTTCAATGTCGGACACCGGCACCGGCATGACACCGGAGGTTCTGGGCCGGGCGTTCGAACCCTTCTTCACCACCAAGGTCGGGGGCCGGAGCTCGGGTCTGGGTCTTTCCATGGTGCTCGGTTTCGCGCGGCAGTCGCGCGGCCATGTCGAGATTCGGAGCGAGCCGAAGCGCGGTACGGTCGTCGATATCTATCTGCCGCGCGCAGATTCCGCGTCGCCACGAGCGGCCTTGCCGTCCGATCAGTGACAGCTTTCTGCCGGCGCGGCGGCGTGCCGAACTTCCGCCTTGCAAAATAAATCGGACAGAGATGGGAAAAGCGCCTATGGTCCTGAGCAGGAAGCGCCAGTCGAGCGTTCCCGCAATACGGCCCGTTAAGCATCTGGCCTTCAGCTGATTCGAGCGACCGCGGCCTGGGGGCGATCCTCAGGCGATATCCCGGCAGGAAAGCCAGGACGTGGGGCAGCAAGCTGGAGTTCTCCAACGCGCCCGACTCTTCCGCCATCATCCGGCCGGATCGTGGCTGTTGTGCCTTGTCGGCGCTTTCGGGCGTCTGCGGGAGAGGCTCTCGTCAGCCCGCCCGATATCCGGAACTTCGGCGCCGGCCCGGCTCCCGCGATCTCGAGAAAAGTCGTTTTTTCGCTACCGCCTGCCGGAGATCCACCGGTCTCGATAATGCAGGCATGTCGCCTCGATGACGGAGCAGAATATGGCGCGGAATTCACGCAGCGGGCGCACGGCGAGCCCTGCCGAAGCGGACCAACGCAGTAAGATCGACCGGCTGCGTGCCTTGCGCTTGAACGACGAGGCGGCGCGGCAGGCGGCCGGCATCTGGGGTGAAATGTCGATCGGCGAGATCACACACCGGCCCACGGGAGAGGTTTTCATCTACGCCTGGAAGGGGCGTGAGGCGCCCGATCTGGTGACCCTGCCAGGCAAGCGCACAACCGTCAAACGAGCCGCCGAGCACGTGCAACTCGTCGAGTGGCTGTTGAAGCACGAGATGGAAGGATTCGAAATCACGCTGCTGGCGTGGAGCCTGAGCGAGACGGAGGCCGCGCGCCAACAGCAAGCGAGGCTTGCCGAGCACCGCGCCGCGGGCGTCGCTGTCGTCAATGCGGTAGCCGGCTGAACCGGCACCGATCAAGGCCGGCGTCGACCGTGTCGGCGCTGCGTGATTCCGAAAGCAGGACGTGCCGTCTGCGAGACTCTATTCGACGGCATGCTGATCCTGCTCGTACCTTTCATATGAGGCCCTGTTTCCGTTGATTACAGCCCCGTCGCCCGGCGACACCGGCGCATCCGCCAGCCAGTCGCTGCGATCCGCCATTTCCTCGTTCGAATCGCCCCGCCTCTCCAGCAGTATCTGGCAGCTTGTCAGCTCGATCGGCCTCTATTTGGTCGCGTGGGCTGCCATGTACAAGCTCATCCATCTGTCGCTGCCGCTCGGCATGGTGCTGGCAATTCCGGCCGGCGCGCTCCTGGTGCGAATCTTCATCCTTCAGCACGACTGCGGTCACGGATCGCTGTTCGTGTCCCGGGCCGCCAACACGCTCGCCGGCAGGATCTGCGGGCTGCTGACCCTGACGCCCTATGCCAACTGGCGCCGGCATCATGCCGCTCATCACGGGGTTTGGAACAATCTCGACCGGCGGCATAGCGGCGCCGACATCTACACCACATGCCTGACCGTCAAGGAGTATCGGGCCTTGCCGTGGCACGACCGGATTCTCTACCGGGCGGTGCGCCATCCGATCGTCGCCCATGTCATTCTGCCTCCGCTGGTCTTCATCCTTCTCTACCGCGTGCCGTTCGACACGCCGGAGAATTGGACGCAGGAACGACGCTCGGTGCATATCACCAACACCGTGCTCGCCGGGGTGCTGCTCGGGCTCGGATTCTGGCTGGGATTCTGGGAAGTGCTGTTGATACAGGCGCTCATCATTGTCGTCGCCTCGATCATCGGCGTCTGGCTGTTCGCCCTGCAGCACCGTTTCGACAGCTCGCAATGGAACCGGGAAGAGCAATGGAGCTTTGCATCCGCGTCATTGGAAGGCTCGTCCTGCCTGCGTCTCCCCCGCGTGATGCAGTGGTTTACCGGTAACATCGGATTTCACCATATCCATCATCTTGCGCCGCGCGTGCCGAACTACCGGCTGCAAGCCTGCTACGAGGCCATCCCGGCGCTGCGGACGCGGGCGCCGCTGACGGTCGGGGCCGGCCTCCGATCCGTTTGGCTGGCGCTCTGGGACGAGGATGCCGAGCGAATGGTCGGCTTTTCCCGCCGCGGGTCCGCTGCCGGCCATCCATCCGTGGAGAAACCCGCCTAGGAAAACGGCAGCCGCGAGGGGAATCCTCTCGAGGCTTTGCAAACCAAAGGTGTCGTCATGCTCCATGACTTCGCTCAATGGCTGCGTTTGGCGGGCGATTGCATCGGCGGCCTGCTCATGCTGATCGGCACCGGCTATATCGGGTACGTGCTGATTTTCGATCATGGCGGCGGCAACCCCTGGCTTACCGGCGTGGCGGTTGCTGCTGGCGGCGCGTTCATTCTCGCTGTGGGACGCGGCCTGAGCTGGGTCCTGATCGGCGCTGGACAGGCCTAGCCTGTCGCCGAGGTCCAGGTGCCAATATCTCGAGCACGGAAAGAGGCGGTCCCTGCCCGGACCGCTCTCTCGCTTGGCTGAACGCCGGACGTCAATCGCGGTTCACGGACACGATCTGGCCGCTATAGGCGTTGACGATCAGCTTGACGTCATGGCCGTAGCGATCCTCGGCCCGGACGCGGTAGTAGCCGTTCTTGAAGCGCCAGTCGCCGATGTCATGGAACTGCTGGTGCTGGAGGCGGGCCTTGATGACGGGCCGCGGCAGCGGCTGATGCTGGTACTGGCCGTTGTTCCAGCCCGGTCCCGGATTGTGATTGGCGCCCGGCCCGTTCCAGCCGGACCCATAGCCGCCGGGATTGTGGTTCGAGTTGTACCCGCCGTTCGGATTGCTCCAGGGCTGGTTGTTCGGCTGGCCCCAATCGGACTCGCCATGAGCCAGGACGATGGGGTTCTGCTGGCCGGGATTGCGGTCGCTGTTGCCCGGGCCGCCGGCGGCGAAGGCCGGAGAGGCCGAGGCGAGCAGGCCGGCAAGGCCGGCGATCATCAGGAAGCTGCGCATGACTGGTTTCCTTTCTTCAAGTCTGCGATCTTCAATGACGGTCATTCTGACCCGCCCAACTTGAACGCAGCCGGAGCGGCCCGTTCATGTCCCGTTCAGCTATCGGGGAGTAAACGCAGCCCTCATGCGCCGGCAATTTCTCCGCATGGGCTTGTCCTGCCTCGTCGCTCTGCTGCTGCTGGGCGCGGGCCCGGTCCGCGCGGACAGCGACCAGGACCGGGCGCGCGCCGCGGTCGAATCGGGCGAGGTGAAGCCCTTGGGCGCCATCCTCAAGGCGGTCCGCCAGCGCTATAAAGGGCAGGTGCTCGACACCCAGCTTCTCGACATGGGCGGCCGCTGGATCTATCGCGTGCGGCTCCTGACCAAGGACGGGAAGGCCCTCGATATCGGCGTCGATGGCCGGAGCGGCCAGATCCTCGATGTCCAGGGCGATTGACCCGTCATCCCCGCGAGTGTGCATCGCATGAGAATCCTCGTCGTCGAAGATGATCCCGACCTGGCGCGCCAGCTCAAGGCGGCGCTCGCGGGCGCGAGCTACGCCGTCGATGTGGCGGGCGACGGCGAGGAAGGCCATTTCCTCGGCGATACCGAGCCCTATGACGCGGTGGTGCTCGATCTCGGCCTGCCGGTGCTGGACGGCGTCTCGGTGCTGAAGCGCTGGCGGCGCGACGGCCGCACCATGCCGGTCCTAATCCTGACCGCGCGCGACCGCTGGAGCGAGAAGGTGGCTGGCTTCGATGCCGGCGCCGACGATTATGTGACCAAGCCCTTCCAGATGGAGGAGGTGCTGGCGCGGATCCGGGCGCTGATCCGGCGCGCCTCGGGCCATGCCTCGGCGGAGCTCGAATGCGGGGCCTTGCGCATCGATTCCGCAAGCGGCCGCGTCACCGTCGACGGGGTGCAGGTCAAGCTCACCGCGCAGGAATTCCGCCTGCTCGACTATCTCATGCATCACAAGGGCAAGATCGTCTCGCGCACCGAGCTGACCGAGCATATCTACGAGCAGGATTTCGACCGCGAATCGAACACGATCGAGGTGTTCGTGGGCCGGCTGCGCAAGAAGCTGGGCGCCAACTATATCGCGACCGTGCGCGGGCTGGGCTACCGCCTGGCGCCGCCGGACGAGCAGGACTAGATGGCCGCGCGCTCGCTGGCGCTGCGCCTTCTGGTCGGCGCCGGCGTCTGGATCGCGGTGGCGCTGCTCGCCGGCGGCTTCGCGCTCTCGCGCCTGTTCGAGGACACGGTCGAGCGCAATTTCGATTCCCGCCTCGTGGTGCTGCTCGAAGGCCTGGTCGCGGTCGCGGAGCTCGACGCGCAAGGCCAGCCGCAATTGACGCGCAGCGTCGGCGAGCCGCGCTTCGATCAACCCTATTCAGGGTGGTACTGGGAGATCGCCGAGGATGGCAAGCCGCTGCTGCGCTCGCGCTCGCTCTGGGATCAGGATCTGAGCCTGAGCCGCGAGCCCGCCACGACCGAGGCCTTCAGCCACGACGTGACCGGCCCCGACGACGAGAAGCTGCGGCTGGTGGAGCGCGAGATCACGCTGCCCGGCTCTACCCATCGCTTCCGCTTCGGCGTCGCCGGCGAGACCAGCGAGATCGACGCGGCGGTGCACAGCTTCAACGCGACGCTGTTCTGGTCGCTGGGCCTGCTGTGGCTGGGCTTGATCGTGGCGATGCTGATCCAGATCTGGTTCGGCCTCCAGCCGCTGCGGCGCATGCGCCGGGCGGTGATCGCGGTGCGGACGGGGCGCGCGCAGCGGCTCGACGGCCAGTTCCCGGCCGAGATCACGCCGCTCTCGGACGAGCTCAACGTGCTGATCGAGCACAACGCCGCCGTGCTCGAGCGCGCCCGCACCCAGGTGAGCAATCTCGCCCATGCGCTGAAGACGCCGCTCTCGGTCTTGACCAACGAATCCAGCACCGCCGAGGGGCCGCTGGCCGAGACGGTCAAGCGCCAGACCGCCTCGATGCGCCAGCAGATCGATCACTATCTCGCCCGCGCGCGAACGGCCGCGGCGGCGAAGGTCCTGGGCGTGCGGACGGAATGCGCGCCCGTCGCCGAGGATCTGCGCCGCACGCTCGAGCGCATCCATCGCGACCGCCCGGTCCGCATCGAGGCGGATGTTCCCGCGGGCCTGGGCTTCCGCGGCGAGCGCCAGGATCTCGAGGAGATGCTGGGGAATCTCGCCGACAACGCCTGCAAATGGGCGAAGACCCGCGTTCTCGTCGCGGGGCGGCAGGAGGGCAACCGCATCCGCTTCACCGTCGACGATGACGGGCCCGGCCTGCGGCCCGAGCAGCGCGACGCGGTGTTCCATCGTGGCAAGCGGCTCGACGAGCGCGTGCCGGGCACGGGGCACGGCCTCGCCATCGTGCGCGAGATCGCCGAGCTCTATGACGGCACGGTGGCACTCGAGGATTCGCCGCTGGGCGGCTTGCGCGCGATTCTCACGCTGCCGTCGACGTAAGGGCAGATCTCTTCCTCGCCCCCATGAAATGGGGGAGAGGGTAGGGTGAGGGGGGCCTCTCAGGATGAAGCGCCACGAGCTTCACCACCCTCCTCACCCTGCCCTCTCCTCCCGCAAGCGGGAGGAGAGGAAGAGAAAATCGACAATCCGATCAGCCCCTTATCCACCACTCTCCCGTCCCTCCAATCCTGAACGCCCGATGAACGGCGCCCTCAGAGTGGGTTCAGTCTGACCCCGGCAGACTGCGTTCCATGCTGCAGGGGCGATTCGAGTTGAGCGATGCCCGTCGCAGCTCCCGCTTTCGATGGAGAAGGAGCTCGATCATGAACACGAACCTCAAGAAGATCACCGCCGCCGTCCTGCTCGCCTCGACGCTGAGCGCCTGCGCGAGCGGCTATGGCGGTACCGGCCTCGGCTCGAAGGAGACGATCGGCACGCTGGGCGGTGCCGCGCTCGGCGGCTGGGCCGGCTCGAATATCGGCCACGGCACGGGTCAGCTCATCGCGACCGCGGCCGGCGTGGTCATCGGCGGCTTCATCGGCAACCAGATCGGCCGCGGCCTCGACCAGGCGGACCGCCAGTCGGCCTACCAGGCGGAGCAGGTGGCGCTCGAGCGCTACCCCGACGGCCAGTATTCGCGCTGGAACAACCCGAACAACGGCAATTACGGCTACACCGTGCCGCAGCAGACCTATCAGCAGCCGAGCGGCCAGTACTGCCGCGAATACCAGACGACGATCATCGTCAACGGTCGTCCGGAGACGGCGCATGGCACGGCCTGCCGCGAGCCCGATGGCAGCTGGCGCGTCGCCTCCTGACGCAGGGCGCCTGAAACAGCGCTCATCGATGGAAAGGCAGGGAGAGCGATTTCTCTCCCTGCCGCGCGGAGGAAAGCATGACCGCCACGCCCGTTCTGATCTCGCCCCATCGGCTCGGCTGGGCCCTCGCCGCCGTCCTCTTGCTGGGCGGTACGGGGACAGCCCAGAACGCAGCGGCGCAGGATCAGGGCTACGATGACGAGACCGCCTACGGAACATACGGCGCGTACGAGACGCAGCCGCTGACCGTCCAGGAGATCAGCGAGCTGCAGTGGCAGCTCGCGATCCATGGCTACGATCCCGGCAGTGCCGATGGCGCGGTCGATTGGCGCACGCGCCAGGCCATCGGCGAGTATCAGCAGGATGCCGGGCTGCCCGTCGATGGCGAGCCGAGCCAGGCCCTGCTCAGCCATCTCCGCTACACCAACCCGCCCGTGCGCAGCGCCCGCCTTCAGGCGAGCGTTGACGCCGGATCGCCGTCAGGCGTCGCCAGCTCACCCCGTCCCATGGCGTCTCCATCCGCCACCGGACCGACCGGCGACGACCTGGCGGCGATGCCGGTGTCGGCGGCGACGGAGATCCCGGTGTCGCCGGAATTGTTCGCGATCTACACCACCGCGGTGCAGGAGGCGCTGCAGGCGAAGGGTTATCGCCCGGGCAGCGCCGACGGCAGGCTGGGGCCGCGCACCCGCGATGCGATCTGCCGCTACCAGCAGGATTACGGCCTGCCGGTGACGGGCGAGGTGTCGCTGGGCCTGCTCAACCATCTGCGGCTCGTCAGCGGATTCCCGGTCGGGTATCCGGCACCGCAAGGATGAGCGAAGCGACTCTTATCCCCTCCCCCGTTCAGGGGGAGGGTCAGGGAGGGGGATGACTCGATAGAAGATGCCGCGCGAGGATCGTGCGTTCTTGCATCACCGACCGAGTCATCCCCCTCCCTCGCCCTCCCCCAAAGTTGGGGGAGGGGATTACTTACTAAATCTGCGCTCATCGCCCACCCGTCTGGAACAGCTTCCCCGTCGTCGTCTTGAGATAAGGCGCCAGCGGGATGTCCTCCTGGCGCAGGAAGCCCTGCGCGGGAAGCGCGCCGTCGCGGACCATCTCGATGACCGAGGCGACCGAGGCCGAGGTGGTCCAGGAGATCGCCGTGCGCCGCGCGCCCGCGAGCTCCAGCGGATAATAAGCGCGCACGAACTCCTTGCGCCGGAGCGCCCCGTTCACTGTGCCCTCGGCCGCGACATGGACATAGACCACGTCATCGTCGACCGGCGGCTTGGCGTGGGTGAGGATCTGGCCCGCGAGCTCGCGGCGCTCGCGCATCAGGAGCTCATGGAAGAAGAAGTTCATGAGCTGCACATGTCCGGGATAGCGGATGGTCTTGTAGTCGATATTGTCGACCTTGCCGAGGAACGTGTCGCACATGGTGCCGAGCCCGCCCGAGGTGGTGAAGGCCTCGAGCCGCACCCCGTCGATATAGAGCGTCTCGATCCATTCCATCGGCGAGACCAGCTTCTTCTGGCCTTCCTCGATGACCTCGCAATCGTTGAGATACTCGTTGACCACGCCCTCGGGCGACCAGTTGAAGGCATAGCCCATGAGGCCGGTCGGGTTGCGCGGCAGGGCGCCGACGCGCATGCGGATCGAGCGGCAATGATCGAACTGGCGGGCGAGGTCGGAGCCCACGATGCCGACAAAGCCCGGCGCCAGGCCGCATTGCGGCGCCATCAGGCCCTTGGCCGTCTTGCTCAGATCGATGATGGCCTTGGTGGTCGGCACATCCTCGGTCAGATCGAAATAGTGCAGCCCCAGCCCATGGGCGATGCGGGCGAGCGAAGCGTTGAGGTGATAGGGCAGGCAGGAGAGCACCGCCTCGACGCCGCCCAGCGCCTGACGCAGATCGGATTCCGATTTCAGGTCGGCCGGCTGGACCGGGAAGGGGAGCGGATCGCGCGGCGCCTTCATGTCGAAGGCCGTCACCTCGAATCCGGATTCATGCAGCAGCAACGCGGCCAACGTCCCGACCTTGCCCAGGCCCAGGACGGCGATCTTCGTGAACAGCATGGGCTCGCCTCAGATCTCGAATTTGATGCCCTGCGCCAGCGGCAGGGCGCGCGAATAGTTCACCGTGTTGGTCTGGCGGCGCATATAGCCTTTCCAGGCATCCGAGCCCGATTCGCGCCCGCCGCCCGTCTCCTTCTCGCCGCCGAAGGCCCCGCCGATCTCGGCGCCCGAGGGCCCGATATTGACGTTGGCGATGCCGCAATCCGAGCCCACCGCCGACAGGAAGGTCTCGGTCTCGCGGATGTCGGTCGAGAAGATGCAGGAGGCGAGGCCCTGCGGCACCGCGTTGTGGAGCGCGATCGCCTCGGCCAGCTCGCGGTATTTCATCACATAGAGGATGGGCGCGAAGGTCTCGTGCCGGACGATCTCGGTCTGCGACGGCATCTCGACGATCGCCGGATGAACGTAATGTGCGTTGGGATAGCGGTCGGCCAGCGCCCGGCCGCCGCCATGGAGGGTGCCGCCCTCTTTCTTCGCCTGTTCCAGCGCCTTGCTCATGCCGGCGAAGGCGGCCGCGTCGATCAGCGGGCCGACCAGCACGCCCTGCGTCAGCGGATCGCCGATCGGCAGCTTGCCATAGACGGCGGTCAGCCGCGGGAGGAGCGTGTCATGGACGCTTTCATGCAGGATCAGGCGCCGCAGGCTGGTGCAGCGCTGGCCGGCGGTACCGACGGCCGAGAACACGATCGCGCACAAGGCGAGCTCGAGATCGGCCGAGGGCGCCACGATCATGGCATTGTTGCCGCCGAGCTCGAGGATCGCCCGGCCGAAGCGCTCGGCCACCCTGGGGCTGACGGCGCGGCCCATCGCGGTCGAGCCCGTGGCCGAGACGATCGGCACGTCGCGGCTTTCGACCAGGATCTGGCCGGTCTCGCGGCCGCCGATCACGACCTGCAGCAATCCCTCCGGCGCGTCGCCGCCGAATTTCTTCGCGGCACGTTCGAAGATCTTCGCCACGGCCAGCGCGCAAAGCGGCGTCTTCTCCGACGGCTTCCAGATCACGGGATCGCCGCAGACGAAGGCGAGCGCCGCGTTCCAGGCCCAGGGCGCCACCGGGAAATTGAAGGCGGTGATGACGCCGCAGACGCCCATCGGATGCCAGGTCTCGCGCATCGAATGGCCGGGCCGCTCGGAGGCGATGGTGAGGCCGTAGAGCTGGCGCGAGAGGCCCACGGCGAAGTCGCAGATATCGATCATCTCCTGCACCTCGCCCAGGCCTTCCTGCAGGATCTTGCCGGCCTCGAGCGTGACCAGGCGGCCGAGCTTCTCCTTGTTGGCGCGCAGCTCCTCCCCGAACAGCCGCACCAGCTCGCCGCGGCGCGGCGCCGGCACCTGGCGCCAGCGCTCGAACGCCGTCTTGGCCTTCGCGATCAGGGGCGCGATGTCGGCGGCGCCATGGGTCTTGAGGCGCGCGATCTCCGCGCCGTCGATCGGCGTGCGCACGGCCATCGCACCGCCCTCGATCTCGGCCGGCGTCAGACCGCAGGCGATGAGAATGTCTCTATGCCCCATGGGGGTTGCTCCTGAATGACGAGAAAATGAGGAATGGCGCGCGCCCCGGGTCCGGGCGCGCGGCCGGATGCTGCCAGAAGCCCCGGAAAACCGACAGTAGGTTCTATTGCCGCAGTCCTTTCAGGCGGTTGGGTATCGGCGTTTCCTTCCTCGCCCCCCACTTCGTGGGGGCGAGGGAGAAAAGGTTCCATCGAACGGTTATTTCGATGACGCAAAGAGAGAGCGGCGGTCGGGGCTTGCCGCCGCGCGAGCCGACCCTGTAAAGGAGCGGCCATGGCCCCACCGATCCTGATCCTGCGCGACATCCATCTGACCTTCGGCGGCACGCCGCTGCTCGAGGGCGCCGAGCTGGCCTTGTCGGCGGGCGAGCGGCTCTGCCTGGTGGGCCGCAACGGCTCGGGCAAATCGACGCTGCTCAAGATCGCGGCGGGCCTGATCCAGCCCGATGGCGGCGAGCGCTTCCTGCAGCCGGGCACGACGCTGCGCTACCTGCCGCAGGAGCCCGACCTCTCAGGCTTCGCGACCACGCTCGCCTATGTCGAGGCCGGGCTGGCGCCGGGCGACGATGCCTATCGCGCGAAATACCTGCTGGAGCAGCTGGGCCTCACTGGCGAGGAGAGCCCCGCGCGGCTCTCGGGCGGCGAGGCGCGGCGCGCGGCGCTGGCGCGCGCCCTGGCGCCCGAGCCCGACATCCTGCTGCTCGACGAGCCCACCAACCATCTCGACCTGCCCGCGATCGAATGGCTCGAGGCCGAGCTCAAGGGGGCCCGCTCGGCCCAGATCCTGATCAGCCATGACCGGCGTTTCCTGGAGACGCTGTCGCAAGCGACCGTCTGGCTCAGCGACGGGCGCGCGCGCCGGCTCGACAAGGGCTTCGCCGCCTTCGAGAGCTGGCGCGACGAGATCCTGGAGCAGGAGGAGGTCGCGCGGCACAAGCTCGACCGCAAGATCGCGTCCGAGATGGAGTGGCTGCATCGCGGCGTGACGGCGCGGCGCAAGCGCAACCAGGGCCGTCTGCGGGCCCTGTTCGAGCTGCGCAAGCAGCGCCGCACGGCCAAGGCGCCGGCGGGCATGACGGCGATGGAGGCCAGCGCCGGCGAGCTCTCGGGCCAGCTCGTCGTCCAGGCGCGCAAGATCTCGAAATCCTATGGCGACAATCCGATCGTCCGCGACTTCTCCACCCGCATCCAGCGCGGGGACCGGGTCGGCATCATCGGCGCGAACGGCGCCGGCAAGACCACGCTGCTCAATCTCCTGACCGGGCAGATCGCACCCGACAGCGGCAGCGTGAAGCTCGGCGTCAATCTGCAGATGGTGACGCTCGATCAGCGCCGGGACAGCCTCGACCCGGCCGCGACCCTGGCGACGACCCTCACGGGCGGACGCGGCGACACGGTCGCGATCGGGGACCGCAAGCAGCATGTCATCGGCTATATGAAGGAGTTCCTGTTCTCGCCGGAGCAGGCCAACACGCCGGTCGGCGTCCTTTCGGGCGGCGAGCGCGGGCGGCTCATCCTCGCGCGGGCGCTGGCGCGGCCTTCCAACCTCCTGGTTCTAGACGAGCCCACCAACGATCTCGATCTGGAAACGCTCGATCTCCTGCAGGAGATGCTGGCCGATTATGACGGCACGGTGCTGCTGGTCAGCCATGATCGAGACTTCCTCGACCGCGTCGTGACCTCCGTCATCGTCAGCGAGGGGCAGGGGCGCTGGGCCGAATATGCCGGCGGCTATTCCGACATGGTCCTGCAGCGTGGCAGTGGCGTCGAGGCGAAGGCGATCGAGAAGCCGCGGCGGGCGGCCAGGGAGGAGACGCCGCGCGCGGCGCCCGCCCCGCGGCGCAAGCTCTCCTTCAAGGAGGAGCACGCGCTGAAGGCGCTGCCGGCCCGGATGGAGAAGCTGCAGGCCGAGATCGCGAAGCTGCAGGGGCTGCTGGCCGATCCGTCGCTCTATGCGCGCGATCGCGCGACCTTCGACAAGGCCACGGCGGGCCTGCATGAGCGCGAGGCCGCGCTGGCCGAGGCCGAGCATGAATGGCTCGAGCTGGAGCTCAAGCGCGAAGAGATCGAGAGGGCATGACGCCGGGTTTCGTCTATGTCCTGGGCAGCCGCCGCCGGCGCGATTGCCGTACCTATGTCGGCTGGACGCTCGATCTGGAGCGCCGGCTGCAGCAGCATAACGACGGCACCGGCGCCAAATCGACGCGCGGCCGGGTCTGGGTGCTGCTCTATGCCGAACGCTGCGGGACGGGGCCCGAGGCCATGAGCCGCGAATGGCACCTCAAGCGCGACCGCAAGTTCCGCGCCATGCTGGCGGGGGCGCTGAGATCGTGATGGCGGCGCGGAGTTTTGTCCCCTCCCCCGTTCCGGGGGAGGGTGAGGGAGGGGGGTGACTCGGTCGACCAACCAGGGCATCTGTAGAGTTCGAATGGCATCGCTCATCGCGTCTTCCCCCTCCCTGGCCCTCCCCCGAAGACGGGGGAGGGGAAGCATGGCGTGACATGACCCTCCAACCCTCCGCCTTGATGCCCAGTCCCTGTATCGGGGTTTGCCGCATGGACGAGCGCAGCGGTCTCTGCCTCGGCTGCGCGCGCTCGGGCGAGGAGATCGCGGTCTGGCGCCAGCTCGGCGAGGCAGAGCGTCGCCGGATCTGGGCGGGCCTGCCGACCCGTTTCGAGCGGCTCGGATTGAAGCTCGCGCGCCTGCCCTGGACCGAGGCGGAGATGAGGGACTTCGTGCGGGAGAAGCTGCAACGACGCGAGGGCAGCTGGGCGGTCGGCTGCTATGGCGCCGTGGCGGAATTCCGCGTGGCACCGGGCGAGGCCTGCGATCTCGACGTTGCCGAGGGCGGCGTCACGGCGCGCAGCGCGCAAGGGGCGCTGCGGCTCGGGATCGGACCCGCGGTTCGGGTGCTGGCCCTTTACGAGACACCGGGCGCGAGCGAGCCGCTCGCCCTGGTCTTCGCGCTGGCACGCCAGCGGGCGGCCTTGCCGGTCGCGGGCGGCCTCGCCTCGCTAGGGCCCGATCGGCGCGCGATCGAGCCTCCGGAGCGGCAGCAGCCTCTCTATGATCTGGGGATCGGGCGCGGCACCATGCGGTTCTGCATCCGCACCGGCAATCCCGCCCTCATGGCCGTGCTGAACGCGGCGAAGGGGTTGCCCTGGCCGGACTATCTGCCGGCCGTCGGCGGTGCGATCCTGAAGGAAAGCCCGGTGCGCGTGGTCGAAAGCGCTTTGGCCCGCGCCGAGATCCGCACCCCCATCCCGCCGCCCGGCACCTCGTCCATCGCGGGCCCGCACACGCATCTCCTGCCGGAGCTGCTGGCGCTGGGCCATGAGGTGGCACCGGGCGTCGATCTGCCGGCCGCCTTCGCGGCCGGGGCGATCTTCTATCCGGAGCCGCCGGCGGATTGAGGCCTACATCTGCGTGCAGGCGCCATAGATCACGAACCCGACCTGGCTGCCCGCGATCGACAGCGACATGTTGCCGGTCGCCTGATCGATCATGGCGGTCCAGCCATTTCCGTTCTGGATGCCCTGCAGGATGATGCGCCCGGCATCGACCTTCTGCGTCAGGATATCGGCGCTCCGCTCCTCGCCGGAGGCGTGCTCGCCATAGGCCTTGTTCGCGGCGAAATCGATCTTGATGAAGCGTGGCAGGTTGATGCCCTCGGGGGTGTCGGCGATGCAATTCTCGCCCGGCACGCATTCGAAGGTCTCGATCATGGCGCAAACGGCGGGTTTCGCCGGATCGATCGTGCCGGCCCAGGCGAGATTCGCCAGCGACGCCAGGGCGGCGGCGAGCGGCGCGATTGTCTTCATGCGCATCGGAAGCTCCCCCGGCTCAATTGACGGTGTAGCCGCGGCCCTGCAGGCAGGCGGCAAGGGCGCGGTTATAGGCGTCGGCCTGGTACTGCTGCTGGTTATATTGCTGCTGCCGCTGGCGATGCTGGCGGATGCCGCCGAAGAGGGCGCCGGTCGCGGCCCCGATCGCCGCACCCTGGCCCGCATCGCCGCCGATGGCGCCGCCGACCACGCCGATCATGGCGCCGCCCGCCGCGCCCCGGAGCACGCCGCCGCTGGGCTGCTCCCCGCTGGGGTAAGGGGTTCCGGCCTGGCTCACCGCCCAGCCCTGGCATTCCTGCGTGTCCTTGGCCTGCTGCTCGGGCGTCTGCCCCTTGCCGGGATAGACATAGAGCTGCTGCGCTTCGAGAGGCATGGCCAGTACCGCGATCAGCATCGCCAGTCCCAGCGATCTCACTCCCACCCGCATCGGATGTCTCCCCGATTGTGCCGTCAAGGTTGGGCTGCCGGCTGTCACGATAGCACGCGGGTAGGAAGCGAGTCACCGACCGGCCCTTCTGTCATGCCGCCGTCATGCGCTTGACCGGGCGCGGGTCCATCCATGAGGATCGGTTCCGCCAAGCGGGGTGGAGCCCTTGTCGTCGCGCAGCATCGATTCCCATACGCTCGATCTGGTGGGCAAGGCCGCGCAGGCGATCGGCACCGATGCCTTCTATCGCCATCTGCTCCATCTCCTGAGCGACGCCATCCCGCATGACATGGCGATGGTACTGCGCTATCCGCGCTATGCGGCGCCCGACTTCCTCTATCGCGAGAAATTCCCGGATCGGCTGGCCGACCTCTATCTGACCGGCTTCTACCGGTTCGACCCCTTCTATCGCCACTGGCATGAGCAAAGACGCTGCGGGGTCGTGCCCTACCGGTCGGTGGCCTCGGCGGATCTGCGGCGCGGCGACTATCATCGTTTCTTCCAGCGCCAGGCCCATATCGCCGACGAGCTCTGCCTGTTCCTGCCCAATGTCGGCCATTCGGCGATCGGCCTCTTCATCGAACGCTCGAAGGGACGCTTCAGCAAGCGCGAGATCGAGCGCGCGCAGGCGATCTATCCCGCTGCCGCCGGGCTGCATGACGCCCATATCGGCCGGATCTTCCTCGACCTGCGCTTCAACCCGGGCAAGCCCGGCCTGCATCTGCCGCGCGCCACGCTGCTGCTCGACCGCTCGGGCCACCGGGTCTATGAGGATGCCGACTGGGCGGAAGCGGAGCGTCGCGATCCCTCGATCGGCCCGGCGCTCGGGGGGCTTGCGAACGGCGCCGAGGCGGATGTCTTCCTTGCCGACGGCCGTGTCCTCCATGCCGAAAGCCTGAGCGCCGATTTCCCCCTGGCCCCGGCGGGACGGATGATCGCGCTGGAGACGCGGGGGCTCTCGCCGCAGCCGGCACCCCGCGCCGTCGACCCGGTCTCGATGCTGGGCGCCGACCTGACGCGGCGCGAGCGCGATATCGTGGCGCTGATCCTGCAGGGCTATCCCTCGAGCGAGATCGCCCGCAAGCTCAAGATCGGCCGCGGCACGGTGAAGAACCACCGCCGCCGGCTCTATTACAAGCTCGACATCACCTCGGAGCGCGAGGTGTTCCTGCTTTTCCTAAGGGCGCTGATGCCCGAATAACGGGCCTTTGGCGGGCTCCTCTTGGTTCCCCCGGGCACCATTGTGGCGCGGTTCGCGCCCTCGATAATGGCAGACGTCGAAATGGCGGCCGGGTCCCGGGCCGCCCGTTCCCTGGGAGAGGATGCCATGCCGAGAGACGAGCCCGCGCTCCGCCAGCCGAAGCTGGCCGGCTTCAACGTCGATCCCGCGCACTCCTATACCTTGTCGGCCCCCTATTACCGGGAACCCGAGGTCCTGGCGCGCGAACGCGACGCGATCTTCTTCAAGAGCTGGATCTTCATCGGCCATGGCGAGAAGGTCGCCCATGTCGGCGACTATTTCACGCATTCGATCTTCGACCAGAACATCCTGGTGATCCGCGCCAAGGACCAGCGCATCCGGGCCTTCTACAATGTCTGCGCCCACCGTGCCCATGAGCTGCTGCAGGGGGAAGGCAACGCCAAGGTCATCACCTGCCCCTACCATGCCTGGTCCTACCATGCCGATGGCAGCCTGCGTTCGGCGCGCGGCAGCGAGAAGGTGGCGGGCTTCGACAAGGACGAGTTCTGCCTCAAGGAGGTGCAGATCGAGAGCTTCCTGGGCTTCCTCTTCGTCAATCTCGACCCGGCGGCACCGCCGCTCGCCGTGCAATCGGGCGATCTTGCGAAAGAAGTCCGAGGTTATGTACCCGACGTGGAGAAGCTGACCTTCTCGCGCCGGCTGACCTTCGACCTCAAGGCCAACTGGAAGAACGTCGTCGACAACTATCTCGAATGCTATCACTGCCCGCCGGCCCATCCGGCCTTCTCCGACCTGATCGACATCAAGAAATACCGCTCGATCACGCACGGCATCTATTCGAGCCATATCGGCCCCATGACCGGCGGCGACAACAAGGCCTACAAGTTCGATGCCGCGCGGCAGGACAGCAGCCTGCATTTCTCGGGCTGGTATCTCTGGCCCAACATCACCCTCAACACCTTCCCCGGCTGCCCGAACCTGAGCGTGCTGCAGATCATTCCGACCGGCCCCGAGACCTGCCGCGAATATTGGGACTTCTATTTCTCGAGCCAGGAGCCGAACGACGAGGAACGGGCCGCGGTCGAGTATGTCGACAGGGTGCTGCAGCCCGAGGATATCGGGCTGGTCGAGAGCGTGCAGCGCGGCCTGCGTTCGAAAGGCTACCACCAGGGCCGGTATATCGTGGATGCCGAGCGCAGCGACATCAGCGAGCATGCGCTCCACCATTTCCACAGCCTGGTCCTGAACGCGCTGGGGGATTGAGGGCGCCAGCCCCGCGCTAAAGCGCCTCACTGGCGACGGCCGGCGATCGCGGCTAGACTCCCCACCAGAGCGGGCGAAGGCCCGCGCCGTTCATAGTGGGAGGACGTCTCATGGCTTTCGAAGCCATCAAGGCCCAGATCGAGACGCTGCTCGAGCAGATGGAGAATCAGCCCGAGGACAAGCACGAGCTCTATCTCCAGCTCCATGAGAAGCTGAACGAATGGCGCGCCACCGGCCAGCCCGTCCCGCAGGACCTGCTGGACCTCGAGGCGGAGCTCGAGGCCGAGTTCTCGGAGGAGCAGGGCTGAGCGCCGCCCTTCGGCCGCGGCCTCAGGCGCTGCTGCGCCGCGCCCGGTTGGCGATGGTGAGGCTGGTCCGGATCGCGTCGGACAGCGCATTGGCGCGATAGGGTTTCGCCAGGATCGAGAATCCCTCCGCCGCCACTTCGGCCGCGGCATCGCTATAGCCGGTCACCAGCAGGATCGGCTGCGAGGGGAAGTAGCGCCGGATGCGGCGCGCCAGGTCGAGGCCGGTCATGCTGCCCGGCATGACGATATCCGAGAGCACCAGATCGAAGCGCTGGCCGCCCAGGAGCAGGGCGAGCGCCGTGCCCGCATCCTGCACCCAATGGGAGCGGTAGCCGATGAGGTCGAGCATCCGCATGGCGGTCTCGGCCACCCCGTCATTGTCCTCGACCAGCAACACCAGGCCGATGCCGCGCGCCAGGTGCTGGCGATCGTCGGTCGCCTTCGTGGGCGCATCCACGTAGCTGCGCGGCAGCCAGAGCGTCACGGTCGTGCCGTCGCCGACCTTGCTTTCGATCGTGGCGAGACCGCCCGCCTGCTGGGCGAAGCCATGGACCTGGCTCAGCCCCAGCCCGCTGCCCTTGCCCACGACCTTGGTGGTGAAGAAGGGCTCGAACACATGGGCCAGCACGTCGGGCTCGATGCCGGTGCCGTTGTCGGAAACGCTCAAGGCGACGAAATCCCCGGTATAGGCGGCGCCGGGATAATCGGCGCCGCGCAGGGTCACGTTGCGCCCGTCGATCCGCACCAGCCCGCCTTCCGGCATCGCGTCGCGCGCATTGACGCAGAGATTGATCAGCGCCAGCTCCATCTCGCCGAGGTCGCATTCGATCGGCCAGAGATCGTGGGGGAAGGTCACGACGATCCGGATATTGCCGCCGAGCGCGCGCGCCAGGAAATCGGTCATGCCCTCCGAGCGGGTGGCGAGATCGATGATCTCGGGCCGGAGCGCCTGCCGGCGCGTGAAGGTGAGAAGCTGGCGCGTCAGCCGTGTGCCCTGGAGCGCGGCATGCTCCATGGCCTCGACCAGGCGGGCGCCCGTGGGCGCCACCTGGTCGCGAACCAGATCGACCGAGCCGAGGATGATGGTGAGGAGGTTGTTGAAATCGTGGGCGACGCCGCCGGCAAGCCGGCCCACCGCTTCGAGCTTCTGCGCCTCGCGCAGCGCGGTCTGGGTGCGCTCGCGTTCCTCGATCTCCTCCTCGAGCTGGCGCGTCCGGTCCCTGACCCGCTCCTCGAGCGTGTCGTTGAGCACCTGCAGCCGCGCCTCGCTGTCGCGCAGCTTCTTGTTGGCATCCTGCAGCGCCTGGGCGCGCTGGAAGATCTCGGCCTCCATCTTCTCATGGAGCGCCCTGGCCTGCTGTTCCTTCTCGAGCTCGAGCGACTTCGCGCGCATATAGTCGGTCACGTCCTCGACCCGGTGGATCAGCAGCGCGACATTGCCCTCGGCGTCGAGCACCGGCGAGTTGAAGGGGCTCCAATAGCGTTCCTCGAACCCGCCACCCTGCTCGGCCGGACGGCGCACGTCGTATTTCTGCACCGCCATCGCGTCGGGTGTCTTGTTCGCCCGCGCGCGCAGGAGCGAGGCCCGCAGATTGGCGACGCCGGTGGCCTCGGGCTCGTCGGGATTGTCGGGGAAGACATCGAAGATGTTGCGGCCGAGGATCTCCTCGCGCCGCGTCATGGTGGCGGCGAGATAGGCGTCCGTCACCGCCACGATCGTCAGATCATCGGGTTTCAGCACCAGATAGAGACCGGGCAGGGCCTGGAACAGGGCTTGGTAATCCACGCCGGGTGGCTGCGTTTGCGCGCCGGCCATCACGCTCTCCCGAAACCAGTCGGGGCCCCCTCACCCCGTCGGCACCAGGCGCGATCTCCTTGATGCCCTTGACGAACCAGCCTGACACGGCTTCTGTCGCAATTGCAATCTAACCGGCCGATTAGTACCGACGAATTCAAGCCTTGGACGGTTGATAGGCCAATCAATCAATTGGTAGGAGTCGGAAACCGGTCGGCCCCGTCCTGTTGCCCGGTTCCGGCGGCGGTCATTGTCGTATGACAGATCCGTAAGACCGTCCTTGGAGGCGGTTTTTGGCGTCGCGACGAAAGCCGGGGGCGCTGGCGCGACAGCGGCGTGGAAGCCCCGGGTCGAAGTTTCCGGATGCGGCGGCGATCGCAAGCCCAAGCCCGTCGGCGTCCGCGTGAATGCACGGGTTGGCCTCGCGATGTCGTCGATCTCCTCGTTCCGCTTCCGGCTGCGCTGGCCGTTCAAATCCAGGTTCCTGGCGCGCTTGAAGATCGCCCTGCTGCGGGGCTTCGCGCAGCGGGCCCGCGACAACAGCATCACCCTGATCGCGCTGGCGGTGGCGATCGGGCTCGTGGTGGGGGCCGCGACCTGCCTGCTGCAGCATCTTCTGGCCCTGATCCATTGGCTGCTCTTCGCCACGCCCCTCATCGGCCATCTGAGCGCCGGCGATGCCGACGGTCCGATCCGCATCGCCGCGGTGACGATCCTGGGCTGTTTCCTCTATGGCCTCGTGGCGGCGGCCGAGCGGCGCTGGCGCGGGCGCGACGTGGTCGATCCGATCGAGGCCAACGCGCTCTATGGCGGCCGTATGTCCCTGCGCGACAGCCTCTCGCTCACGGCCATGACCCTGTTCTCGACCGGCGTCGGGGCCTCGGTCGGCATGGAGGCGGCCTATACCCAAAGCGGCGGCGGCTTCGCCTCGCAGCTGGGCCAGCTCTTCCGGATGCGCCGCGGCGACCTGCGCATCCTGGTCGGCTGCGGCACGGCCGCTGCCATCGCCGCCGCCTTCAACGCGCCGCTGGCGGGGGCCTTCTATGCCTTCGAGCTCGTGATCGGCAGCTATTCGCTGGCGGCGCTGGCGCCGGTCGGGCTCGCCAGCGTCTCCGCCGCCCTCGTCGGCCGTTCCGTCTTCGGCACCTACTCGATCTTCCTGGTGCCGCAGCAGCTGGCGCCCACCAACATCGATTTCTTCTATTTCGTCGTCATCGGCTTCGCCGGGGCCGGGGTCGGAATCGCGGCCATGCGCGCCGTGACCGGGGTGGAGCGGGTCCTGCAGCGGGTGCAGATGGCGCGGGGCCTGCGCCCGCTCGTGGCGGGGCTGGGCCTGGCCGCGATGGCGCTGCTCTATCCCCAGGTGCTGGGGGCCGGCCACGGGGCCATCCAGCTCACGGTCGACGGGGTCTTCACCGTCGGCACCCTGGCCGGAATCCTCCTCGCCAAGATCGCGGCCTCGGCGCTGTCGGTCGGCACCGGCATGCGCGGCGGCATGTTCAGCTCCTCCCTGTTCCTGGGCTGCCTCCTGGGCGCGCTCATCGGCAAGGGAGCGGCCCTGCTCTCGCCCAGCGTCGCCAATTTCGAGATCACCTTCACGCTGGCGGGCATGGGAGCGGTGGGCGCGGCCATCATCGGCGCGCCGGTGACGATGATCCTGCTGGTGCTGGAAACCACCGGCAATTACGACATCACCATCGGCGTGATCGTCTCGGTCGTGCTCGCCTCCTTCGCGTCACGGCAATGGTTCGGCTATTCCTTCTCGACCTGGCGCTTCCATCAGCGGGGCCTCAGGCTGCGCGGGGCCTTCGATGTCGGCTGGCTTTCGGACATCACGGCCCGGCAGCTGATGCGCCGCGACCCGGTCTTCGTCTCGGTCAACGAGACGCTGGAGACGGCGCGCCAGACCTTCCCGGTAGGCTCGGTCAAGCGGCTCTTCGTGCTCGAGGAGACGGGCGGCTTTCGCGGCGTGCTCGACACCGCAGCGCTTCACCTGGTGACGGCGCCGGCGGAAGCGACGGCCAAGCGCGTCGGCGATCTGCTGCCCGAGCCGCAGGAACCGATCCTGCCCGGCACGCCGATCCGCACCATCCTGAACCAGTTCGAGCAGCAGGAGGTGGAGACGCTGGCGGTCGTCGGCGACATGACGGCGCGGCGCGTTCTGGGATTCGTCACCGAGGCCTTCGTGCTCAAGCGCTACAACCGGGAGCTCGAGCGCCGCCGCAGCGAGGAGCTCGGCGACAGCGAGCTGTTCGGCTCCTCGACCGAGACCTGACGTAGATCAGAACGCCGGGATCAGATCGTCATGCCGCCATCGATGACCTGCACCGTGCCGGTCACGAAGGCCGATTCGTCCGAGGCGAGATAGACGCAGAGCGCCGCGATCTCCTCAGGGGTGCCGAGGCGTCCCATCGGCTGGCGGGCGATGAAGTCGCGCCGTGCCGCCGCCGGGTCGGCGAAGGCCTGCAGCCGGTCATGCAGGGAGGGCGTCTCGACCGTGCCGGGGCAGAGCGCGTTGCAGCGGATGCCCTTGGTCACATAGTCGGCGGCGACCGCCTTGGTCAGGCCGATGACGGCGGCCTTGGTGGCGCCATAGGCGGCGCGGTTGGGCACGCCCTTCAGCGAGGAGACCACCGAGGCGGTGTTGATGATGACGCCGTGCCCTTGCGCCAGCATGCCCGGCAGGAAGGCCCGGATCGTGCGATACATGCTGTGGACATTGATGTCGAAGGCCCGCATCCAGTCGGCCTTGCCGGTGTCGAGCAGCGTGCCTGCCGGAACCCAGCCGGCGCAATTGAAGAGGATGTCGATGGCGCCGACCTCCTGCGCGACCGCCGCCACCGCCGCGTCGTCGGTCACGTCGAGCCGGCGCGCCTGGATCGCCGCCGGATGGGCGAAGCCCGTGAGCTTGTCGGCCGCGATGTCGGTCGCCCAGACCTTGGCGCCCTCGGCCGCGAAGGCTTCGGCGGTGGCGCGGCCGATGCCCTGCGCCGCGGCCGTGATGAAGGCGGTCTTGCCGGCCAGCCGGCCCGCTTTGGCGTTCATGGTACAGATCCCGTCTTGCGGGCGCGTGGATCGCCGGCGATGCGCCGTCGTTTGCGGGCGGCGCCCGGCTCGTATAGACTCGCGTTCCACAATTTCATAATCAAGTCCAGAATACCGGAAGTCACGAGGATCCCGCCGATGAGCCATTTCCCCACCCGCCCTTACAACCTGGCCGTGATCGGGGCGGCGAGCGGCATCGGCGAAGCGGCCGCCCGCTTCCTCGCTGCCGAAGGGGCCGCTGTCGCCTGCCTCGATGCCAACGAGGCGGGCGCCGCCGCGACCGCTCGGTCGCTCGCGGAGAAAGGGGCGAAGAGCTTCGCCGCCAGGGCCGACGTGACCGACCCGGCCTCGGTCGAGAAGGCCATCGCCGCCACCGCGAAGGAGTTCGGCCAGATCCACGGGCTGGTCAATTGCGCCGGCATCACCGGCAAGACCAACATCAAGGGCCACGAGGTCGAGCTCGCCGATTTCGAGCGCGTCTATGTGATCAATCTCAAGGGCGCCCTGATCGTCAGCCAGGCGATCCTGCGCCATATGCTGCCCTTCAATTACGGCCGCATCCTCCAGGTGGCCTCGATCGCCGGCAAGGAGGGCAATGCCGGCATGACCGCCTATTCGGCCACCAAGGCCGGCCTGATCGGCATGGTGAAGTCGCTGGGCAAGGATTATGCGGAGACCGGCCTCACCATCAATGCGCTGGCGCCGGCCGTCATCCGCACGCCGCTGGTCGATGCGCTGCCCGACGCGACGGTGAAATACATGACCGACAAGATCCCGATGCGCCGCTGCGGCGAGCTCGAGGAATGCGCGGCCATGATCGCCTGGATCCTGTCGCCCGCCTGCAGCTTCACCACCGGCTTCACCTTCGATCTTTCCGGCGGCCGCGCCACCTACTGATCCCGCAAGCGCGAAGCGGGCTCGCCGATCCAGCAAACGGGGAACGCATCATGGCGAAGATCGCCCGGCTTGAGGTGATTCCGATCCGGGCGCCGGGCCAGGCGACCGACGATCTCGACGGCACGGTCGACACGGTGATCGTCCGCGTCACCGACGAGAACGGCGTCTTCGGCATCGGCGAGACCGACGCGCCGCCCGAGGTGGTCAAATCCTTCCTCGAGATGCCCTCGGCCCACAATTGGAGCCGCAACCCGATCGATCTTCTGATCGGCGAGGATCCGCTCGAGATCCAGGGGCTCTGGCAGAAGATGTACGAGGGCACCTTCTGGCCAGGACGGCGGGGCCTCGGCATCCATGCGATCTCGGCCATCGATATCGCGCTCCACGACCTGGTCGGCAAGCAGCTCGGGGTGCCCGCCTACAAGCTCATGGGCGGCGCCCGCCGGCCGCAGCTCCGGCCCTATTGCACCATCTATCCGGGCCTTGCCCATGGGCGCCCGATCCGCGAGCTGATGGCCGAGATCCAGCGCCAGTTCCGCACCGCCCTCGATATCGGCTTCCGCGCGGTGAAGATGGAGGTGCTGTTCTACGATCTCGTCAGCGACCGCGAGCTGGTCGACCTGATCCATGAGGGGCGCGCCATGCTGGGGCCCGACATCCTGATGGCGGTCGATTTCGGCTATCGCTGGCAGAACTGGTACGACGCCAAATGGGTGCTCGACCGGCTGGGCGATTGCGACATCTTCTTCGCCGAGGCGACGCTGCAGCATGACGACCTGGCGGGGCATGCCAGGCTCGCCGCCAACAGCCCGATCCGCATCGGCGGGGCGGAAGCCGCCGCCACGCGCTGGGAGTGCCTCGAATGGCTCGAGCGCGGCAAGGTCGCGGTGCTGCAGCCCAATGTCGCGCGCGGCGGCGGCCTGACCGAGATCAAGCGCATCGCCGAGCTGGCCGAGCTCCACGGCGCCCAGGTCGTGCCTCATGGCTGGAAGACCGGGATCACCTCGGCCGTCGGGCGCCATTTCCAGGCGGCCTGTCCCGCGGCTCCCATCTTCGAATATATATCGCCCCAGGTTTTCGATAGTGTGCTCCGGCGCGAGCTGGTCTCGCCCGAGCCCAAGCTGGTCGACGGCTTCATGGAGCTGCCGACGGCGCCCGGATTGGGGATCGAGCTCAACGAGGATCTGGTGGCGCGCTGGCGCATCGACCGGCGCTGAAGCCAGAGACAGCGACAAGGGAACAGCAGAAATGAAACTGGTTCGGTATGGCGATGTCGGCCGCGAGAAGCCCGGTCTGGTCGACGCGGGCGGCAAGCTGCGCGATCTGAGCGCCGCGATCGACGATCTCGGCGGCCCGGCGCTGCGTCCCGAGGGGCTGGCAAAGCTCAAGGCGCTCGATCCGGCGAAGCTGCCGCCGGTCTCGGGCAATCCCCGCTTCGGCGTGCCGGTCGCCGGCATCGGCAAGATCGTCGCCATCGGCCTCAACTATTCGGACCATGCGGCGGAATCGAACCTGCCGGTGCCGAAGGAGCCGATCATCTTCATGAAGGCGACCTCCTCGCTCAGCGGCCCCAACGACCGCGTCGTGATCCCGAAGGGCTCGGAGAAATCCGACTGGGAGGTCGAGCTCGCGGTGGTGATCGGCAAGCCCGCCTCCTACGTCGCCGAGGCCGAGGCGCTCTCGCATGTGGCGGGCTATCTCATCTGCAACGACGTGTCCGAGCGCGCCTACCAGATCGAGCGCGGCGGCCAGTGGGACAAGGGCAAGGGCTGCGATACGTTCTGCCCGCTCGGCCCCTGGCTCGTCACCGGCGACGAGATCAAGGACCCGCAGGCGCTCGACATGTGGCTCGACGTCAACGGGCAGAAGGCGCAGCGCGGCAACACCCGCACCATGGTGTTCGGCGTCGCGCATATCGTCAGCTATGTGAGCCAGTTCATGTCGCTGCAGACCGGCGACGTCATCACCACCGGCACGCCCCCCGGCGTGGGCATGGGCATGAAGCCGCCGCGCTACCTCAAGCCCGGCGACGTGATGACGCTGGGCATCCAGGGGCTGGGCGAGCAGAGGCAGGAATGCGTGGCGTGGGGGCGGTGAGGGTCGCCTGACCGTCATCCCCGCGAAAGCGTTCACTCTTTCGTCACCCCGGCCCCCGTGTCGCGCCGTAGGCGCGCACGAGGACAGGCTACGGCCGGGGTCCATGAACACGCATCGAACAAGTGTCGGCGCGGTCCGTGTTCATGGATCCCCGCCTTCGCGGGGATGATCTGAAGGCTGCGCGTCGCGCAGCCCTCAGGTCACCCGGAACCGCTCCACCACCTTCGGATCGAGGCTCACGCCCAGGCCCGGGGCCGTCGGCACCGTGACCTTGCCGTCCTTCTCGATCGGGAAGCGCTCCTTGGTCAGCTCCCAGCGCAGGGCGGATTCGCTGGTCGAGTATTCCAGCACCTCCTCGGCCCAATGCTGCGCCAGGAACGCGAGATTGGCGGCGATGGTGATGTTGGATTTGTAGCCGTGGGTGACGACGCGCTTGCCGCGCTTCTTGGCGACGGCGCTGAGGCGCAGGAGCTCGGTCAGGCCGCCCACCATGGTCACGTCGGGCTGGGCGATGTCGATCCTTCCCACCTCGAACATCTGCTCATACTCGTAATGGGTGGTGAGGCCGAGATCGCCGCCGCCGATCGGCACGCCGAAGCCCTGGAAGCGCGCATGGCCTTCCATGTCGTCGAGCGGCAGCGGCGCCTCGACCCAGTGGAAGTTGTAGTCGCGGAAGATCGGCATCAGCGGCAGGCCTTCCTCGGCCTTGCTCCAGGCCGTGGCGGCATCGACCATGAGGCGGATGTCGGGCCCGACATGCTCGCGCGCGGCGCGGATGAGCGAGGCCGTCTTGTCCAGATCCTCGCGCCAGAAGGGATCGGCCACGATCTTGATGCAGCGCAGGCCGAGCTTGAGCCCGCGATCGATGGTGCGGCGCACCTCGTCCGGCGTCTCGCCCAAAGGGTAGACGGTGCCATAGGCGAGGATGCGGTCGCGCTGTTTCTTGCCGAGGATCTCGGCCAGCGGCTTGCCCATCACCTTGCCGCGCAGATCCCAAAGCGCGATATCGACGGCGCTGATCGCGTGGATCACGGCGCCGCGCCGGCCGTAATAGCTGGTGAGATCGTACATCTCGTCCCACAGCGCCTCGACCGGGCTGGGGTCCTTGCCCTTGAGGATCGCCTTCAGCCCCATCGCATGGGTGTGGGAACGCGGCGCCTCGATGATCGCCTTGATCACCGAGGGCACGGAATCGACTTCGGCCAGGCCGGAGACGCCCTGGTCGGTATGGACCATCACCACGCAATTGTCGTAGGAGCCGTCGAAGGTCATGCCGGTCCAGCCCGGCGTCCTGAGCTCGATGACCTCGATGTCCGTGATCTTCATGGTGGCCCTCCCCTGGCGATCCCGGGCGCTCACCTTAATGGTGCAGAATATCGAACGATAGTGCAGAATGCCGGAATTCAGCGACGAGGAGCGATGGCGATGGCGAGGCGGGCGAAGGGATCGGCGGACGGCGAGGAGGAGGGCGCTTCCGGCTCGCGCAGCGTCAGGCGCGCGCTCGAGATCTTCGAGCTGATGCTGTCGCGCGGCGAGCCGCTCGCGGTGGTCGAGATCGTGCAGTCGCTCAAAATCCCGAAATCGACCGCCTATGAGCTGGCGCGCACCCTGACCGACGCCGGCTATCTCGAGCGCATGGGCAAGGAGGGACGCCTCTTCCTCGGCCGCAAGCTGTTCGAGCTCGGCATGATGTATCGCAGCCAGATCGACCTCCTGAAGGAAGGCAGCCAGGTGGTCGAGGCGCTGCGCGACCGGACCGGCGAGACGGTGCAGTTCTCGGTGCTGGAGAACGAGATGATGCTGGTCCTCCTCAAGGAGGAGGGCAGCCATCCGATCCGCATCATCAGCCGGGTCGGCTCGCGCGTTCCGATCAATTGGGCCGCGGCTGCGCGGCTCCTGGTCTCCGATTTCGACGACGCCAAGCTCCAGGACATGCTGAAGCGCACCATCGTGCAGTCGCCCTCGGGCAAGGCGGTGATGGAGGTCGAGAAGCTGATCCAGCAGATCCGCAAGTTCCGCCGCCAAGGCTATGCCGTCGAGATCAACGAGGCCAACGATCATGCCGGCTGCGTGGCCGCCCCGGTCATCGACGCCTCGGGGCGCTGCATCGCCGCCATCAGCGTGGTGGCGCCGGAGCAGCGGCTCGGCAAGGCCAACCGCGATAAGCTGATCGAAGCCGTGCGCGCCGCCGCCGACGGGCTCTCGCACCGGCTGGGTGCGCCGTAGCCGGGATTCAACCCCTCCCCCATCTTTGGGGGAGGGCAAGGGAGGGGGCTGCTCGGTAGAGCAGCAACACGCCGCTCCCGACTTTCATCCTCTATCGAGTCATCCCCCTTCCTAACCCTTGTATCTAGACAAGGGTATCCGGTCATGAATGATCGACACGGTTGCAAGCGGAAGCCCGTCAACCCTCTGGTTTTGAAGACCGTGGGAGAGCTGGGGGCTCCGCTTGCAGGTTCTCCGAGCCCGAACAGTCGCCGGGGCCGCGCTGCGAGCCCGTATCTGCAAGGTCGGGCGAAGAGCCGCAGAAAGGGACCGGGAATGTTCGTTGGGATCGATGTTTCGAAGGCTCGGCTGGATGTGCACGTCCGGCCGACGGGTGCGGCCTTTAGCGTCGCGCGCGACGAGGAAGGTCTGGCGGCTTTGGTTGCCCGGCTGAAGGCACTGGCGCCAAAGTTGGTCGTGCTGGAGGCGACGGGAGGCCTGCAGTTGCGGGCCGCGGCGGTGCTGGCGGCGGCCGGGCTGCCGGTGGCGGTGGTCAACCCGCGTCAAGTCCGTGACTTTGCCCGCGCCACGGGCCGCCTGGCCAAGACTGACGCGCTCGACGCCGAGGCGATCGCCCGGTTTGCCGAGGCGGTCCAGCCGGAACCCCGGCCTCTGCCCGATGCCGAGACCGACCGGCTCAACGGCTTGATCGTCCGCCGGCGCCAGATCGTCGAGATGATGACCGCGGAGAAGAACCGGCGCCATCAGGTGACCCGGCCCGATCTCAAGGCCGATCTCGATGCTCATCTCGAATGGCTGGGCAAGGCCTTGAACCGGATCGACGAGGATCTCGACAATGCCGTGCGCTCCAGCCCGATCTTCCGAGCCAAGGAAGAATTGCTGAAAAGCGTCCCAGGGATCGGTGATGTCGCGTCTCGCACCCTGCTGGCCGAGCTGCCCGAACTGGGCCGCCTCACCCGGCGTCAGATCGCTGCCTTGGTCGGCTTGGCACCCTTCAATCGCGACAGCGGCACCCTGCGCGGCCAGCGCACCATCTGGGGCGGGCGCGCCGCCTTGCGGGCAACGCTCTACATGGCCGCCCTGGCCGCCATTCGCCACAATCCCGCGATCAAGGCCTTCCATGCTCGCCTGCGGGCGGCCGGCAAGCCGGCCAAGGTCGCCATCACCGCCTGCATGCGAAAGCTGCTCGTCACCCTCAATGCCATGGTTCGCGACAACAAACCCTGGCAAACCGCTTGACTGGCAACACAGTCGCTCTCCCATGCCGGGGGAGGGACCTCCACGATCAAGCGCGCGGCTTCGCGCTCCGCTGATGCAGATCCGTCAGCCGGTCGAACAGCGTGCCGAACGCGGTCTCGCCGCGCAGATGCTGCTCGATGAGCCGGCCGCCTTCCGCCTGGAAGGCGAGATAGCCGGCATAGCGCGGCCGGATCCAGCAGCCCTCCATCGTCGCCCGCGTGTCGCGATAGCAGCCGCCGAAGCGCCGGACGATCGCCGGATTCTCCCAGCTGTCGATGCGCGCCGGCTGCCCGTGATGCGCGGCGAAGGTCCTCTGCGTCGCGGATTCCATCAGGTAGCGCGCATAGGCGAAGGCGGCCTCGCGGTCCTTGACCTTGGCCGAGATGCCGAGCCCCGCGCCGCCGATGGTCGAGCCGCGCGGATCGGGGCCGACCAGCCCCGGCAGGTTCGAGAAGCGCAGCGGATGGGCGATGTCGGCCTCGGCATAGGTGGCATAGCAATAGACCGCCGGGCAGAAGACCAGGTCCTCGCGCGCGACCATCGCGTCATGCAGCTCGATGCTGTTCCAGTCGAGCGCCTCGCGCGGACAGTAATTGAGCAGCGCCTTGATCGCGTCGATCGCGAGCTTCGCCGTGTCGCGATCGATCAGCGATCGCCCGGGCTCGGTGGCGCAGGGCCGTCCGAGATTGGCGCAGAGCGTGAAGAAGGTCATCAGGCTGTGCACGCCCCTGAGCCCGATCGCGAGCTTCTGCCCCTTGCGCCGCACGGCCTCGCCCAGTTGCAGCAGGTCGGGCCAGGTCGCCGGTAGCGGATTGTTGTATCGGGAAAGGAGGTCGGGCCGCGCGACGGCGACCTGGCAGGCGGCATCGACCGGCAGCGCCCAGATCCGGCCCTCATAGCGGTAGGTCGCGAGCGACGGGCCGACGAAGGCCTGCGCCAGCGCCGGCGTCACCAGCTCGTCGAGCGGCAGCAGCGCGCGGCTCCGGGCGATGTCGCCGCAAAAGGGATGATCGAGGATGATGAGATCGTAGCGCTCGGCGAGCTCCTCGATGGGCGTGAACTCGAAACCGTGCAGGGGCCGCGAATCCCAGCCGACGGCGATGCCGGGATGACGGCGCTGGAATTCCGGCAGGGTCGCGAGCAGGGGATCGATCGCGCGCCGATGGCCCCAGGTCATCCCGCTGAGCCGCCGTTCCGCCATCGTCCCTCTCCTGCGCAATCCCGCCAGCGGGCGGGGACGCTAACATGGGCGATGATGAAGTCCAACGAGACGAACGGTGATCCGCGATTCCGGAATCGGCGGGCGATAATCCGACCGGGGCGCTTGGACGATCGCGCGCTGGGCATATCTTCTTATGTCGATGAGGCGGGCGGAGTGCGGAGCCCCGGCGTCCTCCGCCGATGCCGCGTCCGGCATTTCGCACTGATCCACGCGGGCCGGCGCTTTCTTGACTTGGGAAAACCAACATCGCTACTGTGAGAGTCTATATAACCGCACCGAATTCCGGTATTTCGGAATTCGAGAAAACAAGGATCGGGCGTGGCCGCCGCTATCGGCTCGCCCGGCCCCCGGCACCGGCGGAAGATCGGCGTCGGGGCAACGCCTCATGGGGAGGAGGGTGGAGCGATGACCTATCGTACAGGCTTGCTGGCTTGCGCCTTGATCGGCGCGGGCCTGGTGATGAGCGGCGGCGCCTGGGCCGCGGCTGGCGACGAGTGCGTCAAGGTGCTGGGGTACGAGTGGAGCGGCGAGAAGCAGTCCATGGACCCCGCGGACATGCATTCCGGCGACGATGCCTATCACACCTTCGCCGTCTATAACCGCCTCGTCGATGTCGACGACAATTTCAAGGTCCTGCCGGAGCTCGCGACCGAATGGTCTTCCTCGGCCGACGGCCTGACCTGGATCTTCAAGCTGCGCGAGGGCGTGAAGTTCCACAGCGGCAAGGATTTCACCTCCGCCGACGTGGTCTACAGCTTCAAGCGCCTGCTCGATCCGGCCCTGGGCTCGGGCGCCCAGGCGGTGATGGCCTTCCTCGATCCCAACGGCATCAAGGCGGTCGACAAATACACGGTCAGCTTCACCACGCCCAAGCCCGTCTCCGAGCTGCCGGTGCTCATCACCAACAAGTTCACCAACATCGTGCCGGACGGCGCCAAGCATGAAGACCTGATCCTTCACGAGGACGGCACCGGCCCCTTCATGCAGGAGCAGTTCACGCCGAACGCGCCGGTCCGCATCCTCAAGAAGAACCCGAACTATTGGCAGGCGGGCCTGCCCAAGGCCGACTGCCTGCGCATCACGGTCGCGCAGGAGCCGGTGGCGGCGGTCTCGGCCATCAAGGCCGGCCAGGTCGATCTGGTGCTGAACGTCGATCCATCGGTGATCCCGGCCCTCAAGGACGACCCGAACGTCACGCTGCTGCAGACCGGCGCCTCCAACTCGATGACGATCTCGATGTGGATCGACACCAAGCCCTTCGACAATCCGAAGGTGCGCGAGGCGATGAAAATGGTGGTCGACCGGCAGGCCATGATCGACACGGTGCTCCTGGGCTATGGCGAGCCCGGCGCCGACAATCCGGTGCCGATCCCCAACCCCGCGTCCTACGTGAAGGAGGCGCCCAAGCAGGATATCGCCGGCGCCAAGAAGCTCCTGGCCGAGGCCGGCTATCCGGACGGCCTCAGCTTCGATCTCTACACCGCCGAAGGCGTGCCCGGCATGGTGCGCATGGCCCAGGTCTATGCCGAGATGGCGAAGCCCGCCGGCTTCAACATCAACGTCATCGTGACGCCGGCCGAGAGCTTCTGGGACGATGTCTGGCTCAAGAAGTCGATCGTCACCTCGGCCTGGTCGATGCGTCCGCCCGGAGAGGGACTGGCGGTCGCCTATACGCAGAACGCGAAATGGCCGGAGACCCATTGGAGTCGTTCGGACTACGACGCGCTGCTGCTCCAGGCCAACACCACGGTCGATCCCGCGGCCCGCACCAAGCTCTACCAGCAGGCGGGCGAGATGCTGGCGAAGGAAGGCGGCCTGATCCTGCCGATGTTCGTCCATCAGGTGGTGGGTCTGCGCAAGGGCTGCGAGGGCTACACGCCGCTGGCGCAGAACTTCAACCTGAACTTCGAGAACCTGAGCTGCAAGTAAGCCGACGACGGCCCCGGGGTGCATGAGCAGCGTCCCGGGGCCGTTCTCGCTCTTTGCTCTTTGCGCTCTAAAGGCGGCGCTCCAACGTCATCCCCGCGAAAGCGGGGATCCATCTTGATCCAGCGGACCAAGCTTTGAGGTGGTTCCCCGCTTTCGCGGGGATGACGCCAAAGACAGCGCCAACAGATGAGCCAAGAACGGCGATGCGGGCGGGGCGAGATGCCGAAAGAATCGCCATGCTGATTGAATCGTGATTTCTGCCGAGGTTCGATCGCCGTGAGCCAGGAAGAGGGGACGCGACGCCGATGATCATGCTGCGCCTCGTCACCGGCCGCGTCCTGCTGACGCTCGTCACCCTGCTGCTGGTCTCCTTCATCGTGTTCGGGATGCTCGAGATCCTGCCGGGCGACGTCGCCTCGCGCATTCTCGGTCGCGATGCGACGCCCGAGGCGCTGGCGGCGCTCCGGGCCAGGCTCGCCCTCGACCAGCCCGCGATCTGGCGCTACGGACACTGGCTCTGGGGCGTGCTGAGCTTCGATCTCGGCAATTCCCTCGTCAGCGGCCGCCGCGTCACCGATATCCTGGCCCCCCGCATCTACAACACCGTCCTGCTCTCGATCTACGCCTTCATCCTCTATATCCCGCTGACCGTGATCCCGGCCCTGATCCAGGCGGTCAAGCGCGACCGGATGGTCGATCACGGCTTCTCGGCGCTGACGCTGGTGCTGCTCTCCATGCCGGACTTCCTGATGGCGACGGTGCTGCTCATCCTCTTCGTCATCACCATCCCGGTCCTGCCGGCCATGTCGATCGTCGACCAGACCTCGGGCTGGCACGAATATCTCGAGGCCATGACCCTGCCGGCGATCACGCTCGCCATCGTCATGGCGGTCTATGCCGTGCGGATGCTGCGCGACAACCTGATCGAGGTGCTCGATTCCGACTATGTGCGCATGGCCGAGCTCAAGGGCCTGCCGCCGGCCCGCGTGCTGCTGCGCCATGCGCTGCCCAACGCGCTGGTGCCCACCCTCAACGTGACCGCGCTCAATCTGGGCTATCTCGTCGGCGGCGTGGTGGTGGTGGAGAAGGTCTTCGGCTACCCGGGCTTCGGCAGCCTGCTGGTCGATTCGCTGCAGCTGCGCGACCTGCCGGTCATCGAGGCGACCGTCATGATCGCCTCGACCGTCTATATCGCCGCCAACCTCCTGGCCGATATCGGCGCCATCCTGCTCAATCCGCGGCTCAAGGGGCGCTGATCCCACGATGGCCGCCATCACCGCCGAACCCGCCCCGAAGCCGCGCCGCCGGCGCCTTGGCGCCTTCCTGCGCCGGACGCCGATGAGCTTCCGCATCGGCGCCTTCATCCTCTTGGTCCATCTGGTCGTGGCCGTGACCGGTCCGTTCTGGGCGCCCTATGGCTTCGCGCAGATGGGCGCGGGCATTCCGCTGTCGGGCATGAGCTGGGCCCATCCCTTCGGCATCGACCAGCTGAGCCGCGACATCTTCAGCCGCGTCGTCCATGGCTCGCATATCGTGATCCTGCTTTCGCTCTCAGGGACAGCACTGGGCCTCGTCGTCGGCGCCATCGTGGGATTGCTCTCGGGCTATATCGGCGGCTGGTTCGACGACATCCTGCAGCGCTTCATCGAGGCGCTGATCAGCATTCCCTTCCTGGTGCTGGCGCTGCTGGCCATGGCCGCGGCCGGTCCCGAGGTCGCCGGCAATCCGGTCCTGGTGGTGCTGGTGGTGGCGCTGGTCTATGCGCCGCGCATCGCCCGCATGGCGCGCGCGGCCGCGATCGACATCGCCACGCGCGACTACGTGACGGTGGCGCGGCTCCGGGGCGAAAGCCCCTGGTCGGTGATGCGCCGGGAGCTCCTGCCCAACGCCACCAGCGTGCTCCTGGTCGAGTTCGCCCTGCGCGCCGGCTACGCCCCGGTGCTGGTGGGCTCGCTGGGTTTCCTGGGTTTCGGCTTGCGCCCGCCGACGCCGGAATGGGGCCTGATGATCAGCGAGAACCGGGCGCTGCTGATGGTCTCGCCCGTCACCGTGCTGGGGCCGGGCCTGACGCTGGCCTCGCTGGTGGTGGGTCTCAATCTCTTCACCGAGGGCTTGGCGCGCATCCTCGGGCGCAGCGTGCGGCTGGGCGACCGATGAGCGAGCCCGAGATCCTGCTGCGCGCCGTCGACCTGCAGGTCTCCTACCGGCAGCAGGAAGGCTGGCTGCCGGTGCTCCACCGCGTCAATTTCGCGATCCGGCGCGGCGAGACCTTCGGGCTGGTCGGCGAATCCGGCTGCGGCAAGTCGACGGTGGCGCTGCAGCTCCTGGGCTACCGCCATCCGAGCGCCCGCGTCGAGGGCGGCCATATCGAGTTCGGCGGCCGCGATCTCCTGACGCTGCCGCGCCGCGAGCTCGACAGGATCCGCGGCGACCGCATCAGCTTCGTGCCGCAGAACCCGACGACCGCGCTCAATCCCGGCATGCGGGTCGGCGACCAGGTGGTCGAGATCCTGCGCCTGCATAAACGCGTAGCCGATGCGGCGCAGGCGCTCGCGCGCGTGACCGAGCTCTTCGGCCTGGTGGGCCTGCCGACTCCCCGGGCCCTGCTGGGGCGCTATCCGCATCAGCTTTCGGGCGGCCAGCAGCAGCGCGTCTGCATCGCCATGGCGCTCGCCTGCGATCCCGATCTCGTGGTGCTGGACGAGCCCACCACCGGCCTCGACGTGACCACGCAGGAGCAGATCGTCGAGCTCCTGATCGATCTGCGCCAACGCATCGGCCTCTCCATGCTCTATGTGACGCACGATCTGGGGCTGCTGTCGCAGATCGCCGACCGGGTCGGCGTCATGTATGCGGGTCATATGGTGGAGATCGCGCCCGTGGCCGAGCTGTTCCATCAGCCGCGCCATCCCTACACCCGCGGGCTCATCGGCTCGATCCCGCGCATCGACCGGCCCGACGAGCCGGCGGCCCGGCCCTTGCGCGGCCTGCTTCGCCGCAACGAGCTTCCCGCCGGCTGCCCGTTCCAGCCGCGCTGCGATTTCGCCGAAGCGAGCTGCGCCGTCAACCACCAGACGCTGGACCGCGTCGCGCCCGGTCATGAGGTCGCCTGCCAGCGCTGGCGTGCCCTGCTGGCCCCGGCCGTGGCGGCGGCGGGCGAGGCCGCCGCCCCGCGCGCGACGGTCGAGCCCGAGCCGCCCTTGCTGGCCCTCGATCACCTCTCGATCGCCTATGGCGCCACGGGTGGCGCCCTGTCGCGTTTCCTCGGGGCCGCTCCCTTCGTCGCCGTGCGCGATGTCAACCTCGCCATCGGGCAGGGCGAGACGCTGGCGCTGGTGGGCGAATCCGGCAGCGGCAAATCGACGGTCGCGCGCGCCGTCAGCGGTCTCTTGCGGCCTCATGACGGCCAGGTGCTGCTACGGGGCCAGAAGCTGGCGGGCCTGGTGCGCGAGCGCTCGGGCGATCAGCGCCGCGAGATCCAGTACATCTTTCAGAATCCCGACGCCTCGCTGAATCCGCGCGCGAAGATCGGGACGATCCTCGCCCGTCCGCTCGAGATGTTCTTCGATCTCGACCGCCGGGCGACGCGCGAGCGCGTGCTCGAGGCGCTCGCCGATGTCCGGCTCGATGCCGGCTATGCCGATCGCTATGCGGACCAGCTCTCCGGCGGTGAGCGCCAGCGCGTCGCCATCGCCCGCGCGCTGATCGCGCGGCCCACGCTCCTGCTCTGCGACGAGGTGCTCTCGGCCCTCGACGTCTCGGTCCAGGCCAATGTGCTCGACCTGCTGCGCCGCCTGCGCAGCGAGCATCAGGTGGCGATGCTCTTCATTTCGCACGACCTGGCCGTGGTCCGCTCGATTGCCGACAAGGTGGGCGTGCTGTTCCAGGGCCAGCTCATGCAGCTGGGCCGCACGGAGGACATCTTCGCCCCGCCCTTCCATCCTTATACCCACAGCCTTCTGATGGCGGTGCCCGATCCCGACCGTCCGCGCCGATCCATGCCCGCGGCCCGCCGCGTTGCGGCCAGGCCCGCTATGGCGACCGGCTGTCCCTATGCCGGTCGCTGCGCCTGGCAGCCGGGTCCGGTCTGCGAGACCGCCACGCCGCCCTGGCGCAAGACCGGGCGCGGGGCCGCGATCTATTGCCATCTGCCGCTCGACGAACTCGCCGCCCGCGCGCGATGGACCCCGTCCGAGGCGACGGCCCCATCCCCCGGCGCGTCGCCGTCACCTTCCCCCCGCTCCCTGGCGTGAGAACCCCCACCATGAAGATCACCGAGATCGAATGCTTCGTCCTGCTGGTGCCCGACTACCGCGCCGACGCCTGCAGCTCGGCCCAGGACAATCTGGTCGTGAAGATCCATACCGACGAAGGCCTGGTCGGGATCGGCGAGACCGACACCAACCCCTGGGTCGCCAAAGCGATGATCGAGGCGCCCGGCACGCACATCATGGGACTGGGCCTCAAGGAGATGCTGATCGGCGCCGACCCGACAGACGTCGAGGGGATCTGGGAGCGCATGTACAAGGGCTCGGCCATGACCGGCCGCCGGGGCCTGGGCATCTGCGCCATGGGCGCGCTCGACATGGCGCTCTGGGATCTCCGGGGCAAGGCCGAGAACAAGCCCTGCTGGCAGCTCCTGGGCGGGGCGCTCAACACCATCACGCCCTATGCCTCGCTCCTGCCCGACGGCAACACGCTCGAGGAATATACCAAGGTGCTGGTGCATCGCGCGGTCGAGGCCAAGCGGCTGGGCTTCAAGGCGGCCAAGCTCGAGATCTGCATCAAGGGCCCCTATTCGCACAATTCGCTGCAGATTCCCGACGACCGCGAGATCGCGCGGATCGTGCGCGCCTGCCGCGAGGCGGTCGGGCCGTCGATGACGCTGATGGTCGACGTCGCCTATTGCTGGCAGGACTGGAAGGAGGCGCTGCGGGCGATCGAGCTGTTCGCCGATGACGACATCTATTTCATCGAGACGCCGCTGCCGAGCGACGATTACGAGGGCTATGCCAAGCTGGTGAAGGCGTCGCCGATGCGGGTCGCGGCCGGCGAATGGCTCAATTCGCGCTTCGAGTTCCTCGAGCTGATGGATCGCGGCGCTCTCGACGTGGTGCAGCCCGATGTCGGCCGCGTCGGCGGCCTGACCGAGGCGCGCCGCGTGGCGCTCCATGCCCGCGACCGCGGCATCGTCGTGGTGCCGCATTGCTGGAAATCGGCGATCGGCATCGCGGCCTCGGCCCATCTGGCCGCGATCGCGCCGACCTGCACCTATATCGAGTTCCTGCCGCACGGCCTCTCGGACTCGCGTCTCAGGCGCGAGCTGGTGCCGGACGAGCTGCCGGTGGTGGACGGCGTGATTCCGCTGCCCACCAAGCCCGGCCTCGGCATCACCGTCTCCGACGCAGCGCTCGAGGCCTTCAAGGTCGCGTGAGGCGGCGGCGCCCCGGAGCCGAGATCAGGCGGCCGGCTCCGAGCGGAAGCGGGCCGCGTGACGGGCGAGCCGCGCGAGGAACTCCTTCGGCTCGATCGGCTTCGGCGTCACGAAGGCGGCGCCCATCGCCTCGAACAGCCGGGCAACCAGATCGTTCAGCGCCAGGTCGGCGCCGGTGATGCCGATCACGGCGACGTCGTGTCCACGCTGGCCGATCTCGCGCAAGAGCTCGATTCCGTCCATGTCCGGCATCAGCACGTCGGTGATGACCACCTGACAGGCATGCGCCGAGAGGTGATCGAGTGCCTGCTCGCCCGAATCGACGCAGGTCACGCGGTGGCCGTCGCGGCGCAAGAGGGTGGTCATGTAGTCGGCGAATGACGGATCGTCATCCACCAGAAGGATGTCCGGCATGGTTTCTTCCCCTGCCCTGGGCCGCGAGCCCCGCTCGTCTCCAGCCCTTCCGGGGGAGACGTCGATCCAGGCGCTGCGGCATTGATGCGATGCGAGCCTCGCGCCGATCGGCCCTCGGGGCTTGCGTTGGCCGGGAACATAGCGATGCGAGCCGGATTGTCCCTCCGCGCGAGGCATAATATGCGTCGGTATGGGAAATCGCCGGTCGGGCCCGGCGCCGGGCAGGATCAGAGGGGCGGTTCGACCAGCCGGTCGCGCACGGCCTTGGCGATGGCGGCAGCCCGGTTTCGAACGCCGAGCTTCTTCACGATGCGCTGGGCATGGAGCTTGATCGTGATCTCCGCCAGGTCGAGCGAGCGGGCGATCTCCTTGTGCGACGACCCCGCCACCATCATGGTCAGGATCTCGTGCTCCCGCTCGGTCAGAGGGGTGGGCTCGATGCCGTTTCCGGCCGGCGAGGCGGGTGCGGCCGCGTCGCTGGCGAATGCCGCCAGCTCGTGCGGCACATAGATCGCCCCGGACAGAATCAACCGGATCGCGGCCAGGATGACCGGCGGGTCGAAGGATTTCGGCAGGAACCCGACAATTCCGTTCCTGAGCCCGCCGGCGACCGCGTCGCTGTCGAGATTGCCGGAGATCAGGGCGAGCTTGGTATCGGGATACCGGGTCCGGATCGTGCCCAGCACCGACAGATCGGTCATGCCCGGCATCCGCAGATCGAGCAGGGCGAGGTCGCAGGGTTGCGCCGCCAGCAGGGTCACGGCCGGCTCCAGCGCCTCGACGGCGCCCACGAGCTGGAATTCGGGCGTCCGCTGGATGAGGTCCGCCAACGCCGCCCGGAAGAGCGGATGGTCGTCCGCGATCAGAACCGTTGCAGGAGGTATCGCCATCCCAAGGTCCATTCTCCGGCCACTATACGAAGGTATAGGGCGGTTGCGAATACCCCATACCTCGGCCCTGAACCGGCCCGAACCGGCGGATGCTAGAAACGACGGGACGAGGAGCGGCAATGAGCATCTACGAGGCCGGCACCCTTTTCCTGGTCGTGACCAGCCTCATCAGCGGCGCGCTGCTCCTGATGATGTGGCGGCTCGACCGGGGCGAACCGGCGCTCGGGACCTTTGCCGGGCTTCATCTGCTGGGCCTCGTTCCCAACCTCCTGACGGCCTGGCCCACCCTGGTGGGGGAGGCGACGGCCTATATCGTCGATGTCGCGACGGGCGTGACCGTGGCCGGCTTCGTCCTGGGCGCCCTGCAATTCTCCCGCCGTCCGATCTCGTGGCGGTTCGTCGCCGGGATGGCGGTGACGATCTCGACCCTGCTGCCGGGGCTCCGCTCGGTCGCCGCCGAGCCCTTCGCGCTCACCGTCGTTGAATCCGCGATGATCTGCGCCGGCCTGCTCGCCACCGGCTGGGCCTTCTACCGGCGCTGGCGCGAGACCGGCTTCTTCTATTATGCCGCCCTTACCTGGGTGACGCTGGGCTGGGCTCTGGCCTATGGCGCGCTGCCCAGCCTCTATGGAACCGAAAGCGGCTTCCTCGCGAGCTGCCTGATCCGCTCCACCTTCCGGCTCTCCACCTCGATCCTCCTGGCCCTCGCCTCGCAGCGTCTCCTCGTGGAACGGCTGCGCACGCAGGTGAAGAGCCGCGAGAAGGCGGAAGCGGTGGCGCTCGCCAGCCAGCGCCGCTTCGAGGACCTGGTCGATCTCGCCTCCGACTGGGTCTGGGAGATGGACCGCGACCTGCGTTTCACCTTCGTCTCGCCGACGATCACCGCCACCACCGGTGTTGCCGCCGACCAGTATCCGGGCAAGACCCTGCCGCAGGTGCGGCCCGGCCATGAGACGGAGATCCTGGCCGAGGCGATCGACCATCTCGAGCATCGTCGGCCGTTCCGCAACCTGGTCGTTCAGTCGCGGCATGGCGAGAGCGGCCGGAACATCCACTACATGGTCAGCGGCAAGCCGGTCCTCGACGAGGAGGGCCGGTTCGCCGGCTATCGCGGCACCGGGAAGGACCTGACGAGCGAAGTCGAGACGCGCTCGGCGCTGGACGCGATCGTCGGCGGCGTCGCCCATGCCGTCGGGGAAGGTTACTTCCAGGCCCTGGTCCGCCATCTTGCGGATGGCCTGGAGGTCGATGCCGCCTTCGTCGCGGTGCCGGAGCCGAACCACGAGCATGCGCAGGCGCTGGCCTGGTACGACCGCGAAGGCAGCACGCCGTTGCCGCGATACAACCTGCCGGGAACGCCCTCCGAGAAGGTCATGAAGGAAGGCTTCCTGGTCCGGGCCTCCGGCATCACCGATCTCTATCCCGAGGACGAGATGTTCTCGCAACAGCGGATGGAAGGCTATGCCGGCACGCCGTTGCATGACAGCACCGGGCGGCCGATCGGCGTGCTGGTGCTGCTCTCGCGCAAGCCGATGACTCAGCCGGACCTGATCCGCACGGTGCTGAGCGCGCTGGCGCCGCGCGCGGCGGCGGAGCTGGAGCGCCAGCTCGGCGAGCGCCGCTTGCGCGAGCAGGAGGAGCGCTTCCGCGCCGTGCTCGACAACATGCCGATCGGCGTGGCGCTCAAATCCGAGGGCCGGGTGCTGGTGGTCAACCAGACGCTGGTCCGCTGGTTCGGCACGGGACGCCAGGATCTGGAGGCGATGCCCGAGGGCGAGGCGCTGATCCAGGCCGGATGGAGCCCCGAGAGCCAGCGCACGCTGCGCCTGCTGCAGCAGGAGGCGGAAACCAAGTCGGCCCTGGTGACGCGCGAGATCAATGTGCCGCTGGCCGACGGCCGGTCCCACGACATCCTGGTTTCGGCCTTTCCGGTGATCGGCGGCACCGGCCTGGCCATCGCGCATGGCATCGCCATGACCGACATCACCGAGCTGCGCCAGGTCCAGGCGCACCTGACCCAGGCCCAGAAGATGGACGCGCTGGGCCGGCTTGCCGGCGGCGTCGCGCACGACTTCAACAATATCGTCGGCGCCATCGCGGGCTTCGCCCGCTTCATCGTCGAGGACACGCCCGAAGGCTCCGACATCCATGCCTATGGCGAGCGCATCCTCACCGCCTCGACCCGCGCCAAGCAGCTGATCCAGCAGATCCTGGCCTTCTCGCGGCGCAAGGAGACCAAGGCGCAGCGCATCGCCGTGGCACCCATCCTCGACGAGACGGTGGCGCTGCTGCGCGCGACTCTGCCCCAGACGACGCGGATCGAATCCCAGGTCGCGGCACCCGATCTCGCGATCGACGGCGATCCGGCCCAACTGGGCCAGGTGCTGGTCAATGTCTGCGTCAATGCCAGCGACGCGCTCTTCGGCCATGCCGGCACCGTGGCGCTCGAGGCGAGCAGCCAGTCGGGCGAGGAGGTGGCGCGCGAGCTCGAGCAGAAGGGGCTCGTGGCCGAAACCCCGGCGGGCCTGCGGCTGGTGGCGGGGCATGTCGATCGCACGCTCGACTATGTCCGCATCCGCGTCTGCGACACCGGGATGGGCATGCCGCGCGAGGTGCTCGAGCGCATCTTCGATCCCTTCTTCACCACCAAGCCGGCCGGCCATGGCACCGGTCTGGGCCTGCCGGTGGTGCAGGGCATCGTGATCGGGCAGGGCGGCGCCATGGCGGTGACGAGCCGGCCGGGCGAGGGCACGGATTTCCGCATCTGGCTGCCGGCGGCCTCGGCCGAGCGCCCGGCGGTGGCGCGCGGCCCGGTGCTGCGCCCCGCCGGCAACCGGCGGCGGATCCTGGTGGTCGACGACGATGACGATTTCGGCGACATGGTCGCCGCCTCGATGGAGCGGCTCGGCTACGAGGTCGCGGTGGCGACCCGCCCGCAGGACGCCATCGAGGCCTTCGAGGACGATCCCGCCCTCTGGGACCTGGTGATCACCGACCAGAACATGCCGGTCCTCTCCGGGCTCGAGATGATCGCCAAGCTGCGCGGGCGCCGGCCGGATCTCCCCTGCATCCTCTGCACCGGCTATGCCGACGACACGGTCGAAGCCGCGGCCGCGCGCGCCCAGGTCAGCGCCTTCCTGCCGAAGCCGGTCGACCTCATCGTGCTGCGGCAGACCGTGACGACGCTGCTGCGCGCGGCGGAGTGAGGGGAAAACTCGGCTTCGAGCTCGCCCCGAAGACCTGTCCCTTCCCCCCTTGTGGGGGAAGGTTAGGACCTGTCCTCCGTAGCTCGAAGAGCGAAGGAGGAAGGGGGCTGCGCGGTGTCGGATACCGAGCAACCCCCTCCTTGATCCTCCCCCGAAGACGGGGGAGGGGACAATAAATCGAGCCTGCCGAACTCGCTCTGTCCCCCGGATCTCTACCGCGTCGCCACCGGCCCCTTCTTCGGCTCGATCGGCGTCAGCTTGGCCAAGCCCGTCGCCTCCTCGAAGGCCGCGGCGGCGGAGAGCAGGGCCGCCTCGCCGCGCGGGCGGCCGACGATCTGGACGCCGACGGGCCGCCCGTCCGCGGTGAAGCCGGCCGGTACCGCGATCGAGGGGCAGGAGGTCATGGTGATCACGCTCGCGATCTTCAGCCACTCGACGTAGTTCTCGAAGCTCTGCCCGTCGACCTCGCGGACCCAGCGGATCTTGATGTCGAGCGGCGGGGTGCAGGCGGCGGGTGCGATCAGCACGTCGTAGGTCTGGAAGAACTCGGCGATCTGGCCATAGAGCCGGCCGCGCCGCAGCAGCGCCTTGCCGATCTCCTCGATCGAGAGCGCCATGCCGCGCTCGATGTTCCAGATCACGTCGGGCTTGAGCTTGTCGCGATGGCGGTCGTAGAGCGGCTTCATCGTCGCCGCATAGTCGACCGCGCGCAGCGTCTGGAAGGCGTGCGGCACGCCGTGGAAATCGGGGCAGGCCTCCTCGACCACGGCGCCCATATCGGCGAAGCGCTCGGCCGCGGCGCGGCAGATCGCGCGCGTCTCGGGCGCCACCGGCGTGATGCCGAGATCGGTCGAGAAGGCGACACGCTTGGGCACCTGGCGCCGGCGCGCGGTCTCGCGGAAGCCGACCGCGGGCGCTTCGAGCGACAGCGGGTCTTCGATATGCCAGCCGGCCATGGCGTCGAGCATGAGCGCCGTATCCTCGATAGTGCGCGCCATCGGCCCGTTGACCGAGAGCGTGTCGAACCGGACCTCGCCGGGCCCGGCGGCCACGCGGCCGGGGCTGGGCCGCAACCCCACCACCGAGCAGAAGCTCGCCGGCGTGCGCAGCGAGCCGCCGAGATCGGAGCCGGTCGCGAGCCAGACCTGGCCCGTCGCCAGCGCCACGGCCGAGCCGCCCGAGGAGCCGCCGGCATTGAGGCTGGTATTCCAGGGATTGAGCGTCTCGCCATAGACCTCGTTGAAGGTGTTGGCGCCGGCGCCGAACTCGGGGCTGTTGCTCATGCCGATCGGGATGCCGTCATTGGCCTCGAGCCGCTCCACCATGATGTCGGAGCGCTTCGGCACATTGTCGGCGAAGATCGGCGAGCCGTAGGTGGTACGCACGCCCGCCAGGTCGTTCAGGTCCTTGACCGCCAAGGGGAGGCCGGCGAGCCAGCCGCGCTCGTCCTCGGGCTTGCGCCGTTGCGCCATCAGGCGGCGTGCCTGGCCGCGGGCCCGCTCGGGCGCCAGCGCGACCATGGCGTTGACGGCGGGATTGACCGCCTCGATCCGGGCCAGCGCCGCCTCGACCAGATCGAGCGGCGAGACCTCGCCGCGCTTCAGAAGCTCCAGCGCCGCGCAGGCGGTCAGCCGCACGAGTTCGTCCCTGCCCGTCATGAGATGATGGTCCCCCAAAAATGAATGCCGGCCCGGGCGCCGGCCTCGATCCGCCGTCAGCGTCCGGCGGCGACCGCCGGCGTCTTGTCGCTGGGCCGGGCCTTCGGCCGCGGCTTGGCGGCGAGGAGGCGCGCCAGCTCCCTGGACAGCGCCACCTTGCCCTCCTCGGCGAAGGCCTCGTGGTTGAGCTCCAGATTATCGAGATCGTAGAAGTAATTCACCAGCATGCCGAAGGATTGCTGCAGGCCTTTCGGCGAGGTGTCGCCCAGCCAGTTCAGGCGCTCGAGCCGCGCGCCATTGCCGAGATGGAACCGCGCCACCGGGTCGGCCGGCTTGGGCCCGCCGATGCTGCCGGCCAGATAGCCGGCGCAAAGGTTGGTCAGGGTATCGCGGAGCGGCGCGAGGGAAGCGGCATCGACCGCGGGCCGCTGCAGCAGGGCTTCGAGCCCCTCGCGATCGGCGGGATCGAGCTCGAGCGCGGGCTTGCCCGCGAGCGCCGATGCCAGCCAGCCGCGGAAGGAGGGGATGGGCGAGAGCGTGGCGAAGGTCTTGAGCTGCGGCAGCTCGCGCTGCAGCTCGACCACGACCTGCTTGATGAGGAAATTGCCGAAGGAGATGCCGCGCAGGCCGGTCAGCGAGTTGTTGATCGAGAAGAAGATCGCATGCGTCGCCTTGGCGGGATCGAAGGCCGCGGCCTCGGGGTCGATGATCGGCTGGATCGAAGCGGCGAGATCGCGGCCCAGCGCCACCTCGATGAAGATCAGCGGCTCGGCTTCGAGGGCCGGATGGAAGAAGGCGAAGCAGCGCCGGTCGGCGGCGAGCCTGCGGCGCAGGTCGGTCCAGTTCGCGATTTCGTGGACCGATTCGTACTGCTTGATCTTCTCCAGGAGCGAGGCCGGCGAGTTCCAGTCGATGCGCTCGAGATAGAGAAAGCCGCGGTTGAACCAGGATCCCAGGAGATGCTGGAAATCGGCATCGACCGCGCGCCAGGCGGGCTTCTCGGCCAGGCGGCCCAGCAGCCGCTCGCGCAAGGCGACGATGACGCGCGTGCCGCCGGGCGCCATGTTGAGCCGGCGCAACAGCTCCTGGCGCGGCGCCTCGACCGCCTCGGCGAGCCGGCGCAGATGCAGCGCGCTCTCTTCCTGGCGGTAGGCCGCGGCCGCGGCCAGCACCTTCTCGCGGTCGGCGCCGAAACGCTCCGCCAGCATCTCGAAGAACTTGGTCTCTTCCTCCGGGGTGAGCCGCTCGAGCCGCGAGGCGAGCTCGCTCGCATAGGCGAGCGACGTCGCCTCGCCGCGGCGCGCCAGCACGCGCGCGCAGAGCGCCTCGAGATCGGCGCCGGGCGAGACGGGGCTGCTCTGCTGCGACAGGAGCCGCCGGCCGGCATCGATGATCTGGTCGAGAATGCCGCCGATCAGAGGTGTCGCCATGACGATCGCTTCTCCGCGCCGGCGCCACTGTCAAGGCCCGCCGGCAGGGCCGGTTCCCACGCCAGGATAACGGGGCGTGATCCGTTCTCTACCCCGGAATGCGGGGCAAAATGATGGCAGCGCTCAGCGCCGCGGAGCGGCGAAAGTTGCCTTGTAGGTCTCCCGCAGCTTCGCCTTCTCCACCTTGCCCATGGCGTTGCGCGGCAGCTGCTCGACCAGGAACACGGCCTTGGGCGCCTTGTAGGCGGCCAGATGATCGCGCGTCGCCTCGGCGATCTGCTTCTCGGCGAGCTGGGCGCCGGGCTTGCCGACCACCACGGCCACGACCCCTTCGCCGAAATCGGCGTGGGGCACGCCGATCACCGCCGATTCCGCCACGCCCGGCAGCGTGTCGATCACGCTCTCCACTTCCTTGGGATAGACGTTGAAGCCGCCCGAGATGATCAGGTCCTTGGAGCGGCCGACGATATGGACATAGCCGCGCTCGTCGATGCGGCCGACATCGCCGGTGATGAAGAAGCCGTCCGCGCGGAACTCGGATTTGGTCTTCTCCGGATTGCGCCAGTAGCCCTGGAAGATGTTGGGGCCCTTGACCTCGATGCCGCCGACCTCGCCTTGCTTCAGAGGTTTGCCCTGGTCGTCGGCAATCCGCAAGCTCACGCCCGGCAGCGGGAAGCCGACGCTGCCGGCGACGCGGTCGCGCTGGTAGGGGTTGGAGGTGATCATGTTGGCCTCGGTCATCCCGTAGCGCTCGAGGATGGTGTGGCCGGTGCGTTCCTTGAAGGCGTTGAAGGTCTCGACCGTCAGCGGCGCCGAGCCGGAGATGAAAAGCCGCATGTCGCGGCAGCAATCGCGGCCGAACTCGGGGCTCGCGAGGAGGCGCGTATAGAAGGTCGGCACGCCCATCATGACGGTGACGCGCGGTAGCAGCCGGATCACCTCGGCCGCGTCGAAGTGCTTCAGGAAGACCATGCTGGTGCCGTTGAGGAGCGTGGTGTTGAGCGCGACGAAGAGCCCGTGGGTGTGGAAGATCGGCAGCGCGTGGAGCAGCCGGTCGCGCGGCTCGAAGCGCCAGATCTCGTGCAGCGCCGCGGCGTTCGAGGAGAGGTTGCCATGGCTCAGCATGGCGCCCTTGGGCTTGCCCGTGGTGCCGCTGGTATAGAGGATCGCCGCGATGGTCGCGTCGTCGCACTCGAAATCCTCGATCTCGGCCGGCTGGCGCTGGGCCGCGTCGATCAGGCTGCCGCGCCCCTCGGCATCGAGGGTGAGCATGCGCGCGCCGTGATCCTTGATCAGCGATTCGTCGGCGAGCGGCGAGCCCGGGGTCACCACCACGACCTTGGGCGCGGCGTCGGTCAGGAAATACTCGACCTCGTCGCGCCGGTAGCCGGTGTTGAGCGGCAGGTAGATGGCGCCGATGCGCAGGGCCGCGAGATAGAGCGCGATGGCCTCGGGCGTCTTCTCGACCTGGACCATGAGGCGCTCGCCGGGTTTGGCGCTGGCGGCGAGGAGGGTGCGGCCGATGCGGGCGCTGAGCTCCAGCATCTCGTGATAGCTGCGCACCGCGCCGTTGGCGGTCTCCAGCAGCGGCGCCCCCGGGTCCTTCGGGAAATTGCGTGCGAGGATGGCGAAGAGGTTACGGTTTGACGACATCAGTCGGAAGCGCCGGGCTGTTGTGGGATCGGACGGCGATTGTCGCGGAGGATTGCCCTCCGGCACAAGCCCTGCACCGGTTTCGCCTTGCTATTGCTCAGGAATCCTTGGGCGCGAGCGCCGGTCGGGGCTGGCGCCGCTCGATATGGCCGCTGACCTCGTCGCCGGCATTGGTGGGAAGCGGGATGAAGGTGAGGGCCGAGGCGGCGGAGCAGATCGCCACCACATAGAAGGCGAAGGTGAAGTCGCCGACATTGAGCGTGCCGCCATGCATCGTCACGGAGACATGGAGCGCGAGCGCGCCGACGCCCACGCCGAGGCTCATGGAGAGCTGCTGGGCCATGCTGGCGAAGCTGGTGGCGAGGCTCATCTTCTCGGCCGGCATGTCGGCATAGGCGATGGTGTTGAGCGCCGTGAACTGGAGCGAGCGGAAGAAGCCGCCGGCCAGCAGCAGCGCCAGGATCACCCAGCCGGGCGTGCCGAGCTGGAAGAAGGAGTAGCTCGCCAGGAAGACGCCGCTGATGATCGCATTGGCGATCATGGTGCGCTTGAAGCCGAAGCGGCGCAGGATCGGTCCCGCCGTGAGCTTCATGAACATGGCACCCGCGGCGGCGGCGAAGGTCAGCAGGCCCGAATTGAGCGCCGAGAGGCCGAATCCGATCTGCAGCAGCAGCGGCATGAGGAAGGGCAGCGACCCGATCCCGATGCGGAACAGCGTGCCGCCCCAGATGTTGGTGCGGAAGGTCGGAATCCGCAGCAGCGTCAGGTCGATCACCGGATGGGCCACGCGGTGGGCGTGGCGCACATAGAGCGTGATGGCGACGAGACCGGCGACCAGCAGCGCGATGACGACCGCGTTCGGCAGGATGCCGCGACCCATGGTCTCGAAGGCGAAGACCAGGCCCGACAGGCCGACGCCGCTGAGGATGAAACCCGTGAGGTCGAGCGGCGGCGTCTTGGGCTCGCGCGCGTCGGCGATGAAGAGCGTGGCCAGCAGGATGCCGAGCAGGCCGATCGGCAGGTTGAGCCAGAAGATCCAGCGCCAGGAGAAATAGGTGACGATGAAGCCGCCCACCGGCGGGCCGATGACGGGTCCCAGCAGCGCCGGCACGGTCAGATAGGCCATGGCGTTGACGAGCTGGTTCTTGGCGACGGAGCGCAGCACCACGAGCCGGCCGACCGGCACCATCATGGCGCCGCCGATGCCCTGCAGGATTCGCGCCGCGACGAAATCGAGCAGCGAGTTGCTGAGGCCGCAGAGGATCGAGGCGGCGGTGAAGATGACGATCGCGATGCGGAACACGTGGCGCGCGCCGTAGCGGTCGGCGACCCAGCCGCTGATCGGGATGAAGACCGCCAGGCTCAGGAGGTAGGAGGTGATGGCGAGGTTGAGGTGGACCGGATTCTCGTTGAAGGCCTTGGCGATGGTCGGCAGCGCGGTCGAGACCACCGTCGAATCGAGATTCTCCATGAAGAGCGCGCAGGCCACGATCAGCGGCGTGGTCATGGGCGAGGAGGGCCGGACGCGGATCATGAACCGGAATTCAGCTCGAGAGGGGAACAGGGCCGCGCCGCGAGGGCGCGAGCGAAGGGGCGCGGGACGATCGTCCCTGTTTTCAAGATAGGTCGCCGCCCGCCCTCCAGGCGAGCCAATTTGCCATGGCTGCCATCCATGGGAAGCAGGATGACGGATCGGCAAGGCAAATGCCACCCCGCCCCTCTTTGTCATCGCCGGACTTGATCCGGCGATCCAGGGCCGTCGGGACTGGATCCCCGGATCCGGCCTGCGGCCGGTCCGAGGATGACAACGAGAAGGACACCACGCTCACGCCCGCGCGGAAGGCCGAGGCCGCTCGGCTCCGCGCCGATGACGGCCGGCTAACCCGCCTGGCCGCGCTTCAGCAGACCGATGAGCGGGTTCGGTGTCGGCGCCGCGATTCGCTTCAAGGTGTTGGTGTCGCGGTGGTCAAACGGCGGCGTGGCGCCCCGGACCGCCAGATCGGTGCGCGTCACATAGGTCCAGCTGTCGTCACCGTTGAAGGTGATGTCGATGCGGTAATAGTCGGTGCGGAACGCCTCATCGAGGAAGGTGGTCGAGCAAATGCCGAAACGGGTATCGCCGCGCCGCGCCTCCACCGAAATGCGTTCGTCGTCCGGCTTCGCGGTTCCGCCCGCCAGCACCACCTGTCCGCGAGGGATGGCGATCGTCTGCATGATCAGCCCCGTGGCTGGTTCCCAGAGCCAATAGCCGACCTGGTCATGAAAGGTGATGGCCTCTTCCGGCGTGTTGATATGGATGTGATAGCGCAGCCCATAGAGGAGCTGGGGACCGTTGGTCTGCGCATCGATCGGCTCCATCCGGATATGCTCCCGGAACAGGCGCCGCTCGGGGCCGTCCGCCTTCGGGTTGATGTCCACCCCCTGATCGGACTCCCATATGCCGGCCAGGCGGCGCAGCGGGCCCAGATTGGCCAGCGTATCCGGCGAGACATCGGGTTCGGTAAAGACATCGTCCGGGATGCTCGGCATGGGTCCCCTCTCGCAGCGGCACGCGTCAAATTCGCATGCCCGTCCTTGCGATAACAAGCACACAGCCTGGCTTGACCCTTGCCCTTCAGGCCGGCGAAGGATCGGGGCGGGAGGGGGAACGGGTTGCCGGCTCACGCCCGCGCCAGCGCGCGATGCGGGAAGAGGACGGCTGCGGCCACCGTGCCGATGCTGATCGCGGCCAGGGCGAGGAAGAGGGCGGAAAACCCGCCGCTCTCGACGTGGAGCGCCGCGATCAGCGGAATCGCCAAGGGCCCGGCGCCGAACGAAGTCACATAGCTCACGGCATAGACGCGCGAGCGCCAGGATTCCTCGACATGCTGTGCCACCATCGCGTCGCCGATGGGAATGAGGCCGAACATCAGGAACATCAGTGCCAGCGCGACCGGAATGATGATCTGGCCTTCGGCCCAACTTGCCGCGATCAGGAACGGCACCTGAAGGGCCGCGATCGGCACGAAGAGTCCCCTGAGGCTGACGCGGTCGATCAGATGCCCGACCAGGAGCTGCGCCATCGCCGCCACCAGATAGACGAATGACAGCAAGGCGCCGACCTCGAGCGTCGAGTGTGTCCAGCCGGCCAGATGCTCGGCGAAGACCTTGGGCATGGCGATGGTGGTGGCGTTGAAGACGATGCTGTCGCAGACGGTGGACAGCAGCAGCACGAAGCCGATCCGCCACATCAAGGCGCGCGCCGGTACCGGCGCCGCTCGCGGCCGTTCGACGGCTCGGGCCGGGGTCGGTCGGACCCATAGCAGGAACGCGATGCCGGCCAGGATCGACAGAGCGCCGGGCAGGATGAAGGCGGCCCGCCAACCGATCGCCTGGGCGAGGGCTCCCGTGATCAGCGCCGCGCCGGCGATCCCGGCATTGCCAAAGACACCGTTCACTCCCAGCGCCCGGCCCACTTTACCGCGGTTCTCCACCAGCATGGCGATGCCGACCGGGTGGTAGATCGAGGCGAAGAGGCCGATCAGGGTGAGCCCGATCGCCATGCCGATTGGCCCCTGCACCAGCCCGGTCGCGATCAAGGCGAAACCGAGGCCGAAGAAGAAGATCGTCATCATGTGGTGCCGGCTCCAGCGATCGCCGAGCCAACCGGCCGGCAGCGAGCCGGCACCATAGGCGACGAGCCCGCCCAGGGAGAGACTTAGCAACTGGCCATAGGGGATATGCCAGGCGGGCTCCAACGCCAGCACCGCGGTCGGAAAGATCAGCATGGCGAGATGCACCAGCACATGACCGGTATTGAGGCAGGCGACGGTGGGGTCGTAGCGGCGCATGAATCTGAATCCCGGCCCGGGTTCGTCAAGAGATCGACCGAAGGGCGGCATTGTAGGAGCGAGGCATCTGTCCTACTTTCGCGATCATGTCAAAAATCGTCGAGAATCAGCCAAAACGCGGGCTGCTGGCCGACCCCGAGAGCTTGGCGGCATTGCCCCGCGCCGTGGTCGCGTGGCAAGCCTCCTATCGGCCGGGCGAGGCGCTGCCGGCCCATCGGCACCGCCGGGCGCAACTTGTCTACGCCGCCGAAGGGATGATGCGGGTGACGACGCCGGACGGCTCCTGGCTCGTGCCGCCGCAGCGCGCCGTCTGGGTCCCACCCGGCACCGACCATTCGATCCGGATGTCGAGCGCGGTCTCGATGCGCACGCTCTATATCGACGGCGAGAAAGCCCGGCGAATGCCCTCGCGATGCTGCGTGCTGTCGGTCTCGCCGCTGCTGCGCGAGCTGATCTTGCGCGCGATGGAACTGCCGACGCTCTACGAGATCGAGGGTCCGCAAGGGCGGCTGATGAGGGTCATCCTCGACGAGATTCGCACCCTGCCGAGCCTGCCGCTGCATCTGCCGACGCCGGGCGAACGGCGCCTGGTGCAGCTCTGCCGGGCGCTCTTGCGCGATCCGGGCGACCGGCGCGGCATCGAAGAATGGGGCCGCGACATCGGTGCCAGCGGCCGGACGCTTGCGCGTCTCTTCCGGCGCGAGACCGGGATGAGCTTTGGCGCCTGGCGCCAGCAGGCGCGGTTGATCGAGGCGCTGGCGCGGCTCGGTGCCGGCGAGCCGGTGACGCATGTGGCCCTCGACCTTGGCTATGAGAGTCCCAGCGCTTTCACCGCCATGTTCCGGCGCGCGCTCGGCGTGACGCCAAGCCGTTATTTCGATGCGCCGCCGTCGCGGGTCGAAGGGCGCGCCAGAACCAGGATAAGCCCGCCCGCATGATCAAATTGCCGATCGAAGACGCGTTGCCGGCGCTGAAGGAGACGCTGGCGCGCTCGTCCAGCGCGGTGCTGGTGGCCCCGCCCGGTGCCGGCAAGACCACGCGCGTGCCGCCGGCCCTGCTCGACGAGCCCTGGGTCCAGGGCCGCAAGATCCTGGTGCTGGAGCCGCGGCGGCTGGCCGCGCGCGCCGCCGCCCATCGCATTGCGCAGGAGCGTGGCGAGGCGGTCGGCGGGACCGTGGGCTTCCGCGTGCGGCTGCAGTCGCAGGTGGGTCCGCGCACCCGCATCGAGTTCCTGACCGAGGGGCTGTTCGCGCGGCGCATCCTGGCCGATCCCGGGCTCGAGGGCGTGGCGGCCGTGCTGTTCGACGAGTTCCATGAGCGCAGCCTCGATGCCGATCTCGGCATGGCATTGGCGCTCGATGCGCAGCGCCTGCTGCGCGAGGATCTGAGGATCCTCGCCATGTCGGCGACGCTCGACGGCGCGCGGGTCGCGGCGCTGCTGGGCGACGGCAAGACAGACGCGCCGCTGATCCGCAGCGAGGGACGCCTGTTCGAGATCGAGACGCGCTATCGCGGCCGCGAGCGCCACCAGCCGATCGAGCCGCAGGTCGCCGAGACGGTGCTGAAGGCGCTCGATGCCGAGCGCGGCGGCATCCTCGTCTTCCTGCCGGGCGCGCGCGAGATCCGGCGCGTCGAGCGGCTGCTGGCGGAGCGCCTCAAGGATCCCGACGTGATCCTGGCGCCGCTCTATGGCGCGATGGAGGGCGGCGAGCAGGACCGCGCCATCGCCCCGGCGCCGCGCGGCAAGCGCAAGATCGTGCTCGCCACCTCGATCGCCGAAACCAGCCTCACCATCGAGGGCGTGCGGGTGGTGGTGGATTCGGGGCTCGCTCGCGTGCCGCGCTACGATCCGGCCAAGGGCCTGACCGAGCTCGCCACCGTGCGGGTCTCGCGCGCCGCGGCCGACCAGCGCCGCGGCCGCGCCGGTCGCACCGAGCCCGGCATCTGCTATCGCCTGTGGGACGAGGCCGAGACACGGGCGCTGGAGCCCTTCCCGCGGCCCGAGATTCTCGAGACCGATCTCGCGGCCCTGGCGCTCACGCTGGCGGAATGGGGCACGGCCGATCCCGGCGATCTCGCCTGGCTCGATCCGCCGCCCAAGGCCGGTTTCGCCGCGGCGCGCGAGCTGCTCTTAGGTCTTGATGCGCTGGATGCCCAAGGGCGCATCACCACGCATGGCAAGGCGCTGGCGCGCCTGCCGCTGCCCCCGCGTCTGGCGCATATGGTGCGGGCGGCGGCGGAGCAGGGGGAGGGCACGCTCGCGGCCGAGATCGCCCTGCTCCTGACTGAGCGCGGCCTGGGCGGCACCGACAGCGATCTGCGCCACCGCCTCTCGCTCTTCGCCAGGGATCGCAGCGAGCGCGCCCGCGACGCGCGCCGGCTCGCCGAAGGCTGGCAGCGCCTCGCCTCGCCGGAAGCGGCGCGCCTCGATCTGGAGCGTCCGCGCGATCCCGCCCGCGCGGGGGCGCTGCTCGCCTTGGCCTATCCGGACCGCGTGGCGCAGGCCCGGCCCGGCAAGCGCGGCGAATATCTCCTGGCCAATGGCCGCGGCGGCCGTCTCGAGGCGACGGATTCGCTGGCGAGCGAACCCTATCTCGCCGTCGCCGAGATCGCCGGCGAGGCGGCCGCGTCGCGTGTCGTCCTCGCAGCACCCATCGCGGAGGCCGAGATCGAGAAGGATTTCGCCGCCCATATCGAGATGCGCGAGCTGATCGAGTTCGATCCCGCGACGCGCAGCGTGAAGGCGCGGCGGTTGCGCCGCTTCGGACAGATCGTGCTGAGCGAAACCCGGATCGAGCGGCCCGACGGCGAGAGCGTGGCGCAGGCCCTGATCGAAGGCCTGCGCGGGCTGGGTCTCGGCGCCCTGCCCTGGAGCGAGGGTCACCAGCAATGGCGCGCGCGGGTCGCCTTCCTGCGCGCGCAAGAGACGGCCCCGGGTTCGGAAGCCTGGCCCGACCTGAGCGACGCGACCTTGCTGGCGACGCTCGAGGATTGGCTCGGGCCCTTTCTCGCCGGGCAGCGCAGCCTCAATGAGATCGATGGCTCGCTGCTGAGCCACGCGCTGGAGGGAATGCTGACGCCCGAGCAGCAGCGCCGGCTGAAGCGTTTCGCGCCGACCCATCTGACGCTGCCGACCGGACGCGACGCCGTCATCGATTATGGCGCCGATGGCGGGCCGACCTTGTCGGTCAAGCTGCAGGAGCTGTTCGGCCTGGCGCAGCATCCGAGCCTGGTCGAAGGCCGCGTGCCGATCACGCTGGCCTTGCTCTCGCCGGCGGGGCGTCCGGTCCAGGTCACGCGCGATCTGCCGGGCTTCTGGCGCGGCTCCTACAAGGCCGTGCGCGCGGAGATGCGCGGCCGCTATCCCAAGCATCCCTGGCCCGAGGATCCCCTGACGGCGCCTCCCACCGCGCGCGCCAAGCGGCCGGGCAGCGCCGGCTGAGAGGCTTCGCCCTCGGGCCCTCCAGACTTAAAAATTATAAGTCTACTCAAATGATTAGTGATGCAATTGCAAATCATTTGCATTTGCAATAGCGTTCCCCTTCCGAAGCCAAGCGAGAAGGGATCCGAACGGCATGAGCGCAAGGGTGGAGAAACCGGCAGGCAGCGACGAATTCGGCGGCGGTCCGGCGCTGCTGGCCGAGCTGGAGCTGTCGGAGCGGCTGATGGTCTGGGCCTTCCGCTGCTGGATCGCGCCCACCTCGCTCAGGGGCTATATCGTGCGCGAGTTCACGCGCCGCTTCGGCGCGCGCGATTGCGAGCCGGCCCTGCAGGAGTTCGTCCGCTTCGTCGAGGCGCTGCATGGCCAGACGGAGCGCGTGCTCCATTTCCATCATCCCTGCTGCCCCTGCGTCGGACGCGACGAGATGGTGATCCTGGGGCTGCTGGCCTCGGCGCAGTCCGGCGACAATGAAGGGTCGCGCGCGGCCGCGTTCGCGCTCACCGGCTCGAACCGGATCTCGGCGCTGCTGTCAGCATCGCGCGTCTTGAGCGCCCGGATGGCCGACAACGATCTCTTCCTGCCGGCGCGCCACGCCAGCAAGGTCGCGGTCATGGCGGTGAACGACAATGCCCAGCGACCTTGGCTGCAGTGACGCCGGGCCGATCCACGAAACCGCCGCGGCGGAAGCCGGCGGCGATCCTCTTCCCGCTTCCAGCGTCGCCCCGCTCGTCTTCCGGAAGCCCGCCGTTCCCGATGTGAGCGACGCGGCGGCCTGGCTCTCGAGCTGGCTGGTTCCGCTGGCTTGAGCCGGCCCGCGCTCGATCCCTCAGGTCCCGGTCGGCGACAGCGGATGCGAGTGGCGGCTGGCGACATCGAGCGTCGCCAGGAAGCGGCTCGCCCACCAGGCGGCGCCGTCGCTCTTGAGCTGCTGCATCATGGCCTGCCAGCGCGCATGGCGTTCCTCGAACGGCATGACGAGCGCCATATGCATCGCGTCGGCCATGGAATCGGAATCGAAGGGATTGACCAGCAGCGCCGCCGTCAGCCCTTCGGCCGCGCCGGCGAAGCGCGACAGGATCAGGACGCCCGGATCGTGCGGCGGCTGGGCCGCGACATATTCCTTCGCGACGAGATTCATCCCGTCGCGCAGCGGCGTCACCAGCCCGATCCGGCTCAGGCGGTAGAATCCCGCCAGCACCGGCCGCGTCAGCGCCTTGTTGAGATAGCGCAGGGGCTGCCAGTCGAACTCCGCATATTTGCCGTTGATGCGCCCCGCGATCTGCTCGAGCTCGCGGCGCAGGCTGCGATAGGTCGCGATCTCGCCGCGCGAATGCGGCGCGATCTGCAGGTAGGTCACCTTGGACCGGTGTTCGGGCCAGCGCTCCAGGAGCGCGCCATAGGCATGGAAGCGGCTCGGCAGGCCCTTGCTGAAATCGAGCCGGTCGACGCCGATCGCCAATTGCCGGCCCGCCAGGCTTTCCTTGAGCCGCTGGGTCTCCTCCCCGCTTTCGGATTCCGTCGCGAGTTCGGCGAAGGCCGGCGCGTCGATGCCGACGCCGAACACATCCACCCGGCTCGATTTCCCGAAGGCCTCGAACTGCCCGTCGGGATGAACCCGGCCGCCCAGGCAGCGGGTGACGAAACCCTGGAAGCAGCGCCGGTCATGCTCGGTCTGCAGCCCGATCAGGTCGTAGCCCATGAAACATTCGCCCAGGCTGTCATGAGCGGGCAGGGCCTCGAGCAGGTCGGCGGGCGGGAAGGGCGTGTGCAGGAAAAAGCCGATCGGGTTGGCCACGCCCAGCTTGCGCAGCTCCTGGCCCATCGGGATCAGGTGATAGTCGTGGATCCAGATGCGATCCCAGGGCCGCAAGAGCGGCTTCAGCGCCGCCGCCATCGCGCGGTTGACCGCCATATAGCCGTGATAATCCTCGCGGTGGAAATCGAGCAGGCCGAGACGGTAATGCAGCAGCGGCCACAGGCAGGCATTGGCGAAGCCGTTATAGTAGCGCTCGAAGTCGGCGCGCCCGAGATCCATCACCGCATAGGTCATGCGGCCCGCGCGCGTGAAGCGCAGCTCGCCGCTGGTGCTCTCGGTGGTCTCGCCGCTCCAGCCGAACCACAGCCCTTCGGCCTTGCCGAAGACGTCGCGCAGCGCCACCGCGAGACCGCCGGCCTGCGCGCCGCGCTGGCGCGGCAAGGGGACGCGGTTGGAGACGATTACGATCCGTTCCAAAATCCCTCCTCCCAGCTCTTGCTGAGCCGCATGCAGGCGCCGATCAGCCCCACCATCGAGTAGGTCTGGGGCATGTTCCCCCAGAGCTCGCCGGTCGCGGGCGCGATGTCCTCGGAGAGGAATCCCGACTGGTTGCGGCTGGCGAGCAGGGTCTCGAGAATCTCGCGGGCTTCCTCCTTGCGCCCGACCGTGCCGAGCGCGTTGACGTACCAGAAGCTGCAGACGGTGAAGGCGCTCTCGGGCGCGCCGAAATCGTCGGGCGCGATATAGCGCATCATGTGATGGCCGCGCCGGAGATGCTTCTCGATCACGGCGAGGGTCGACAGGAAGCGCGGGTCCGTGGGCGCCACGAATCCCAGCTCCGGCCAGAGCAGCAGGCTGGCATCGACCTCGTCGCCGTCGAAGGCGCTGACGAAGCAGTTGAGCTTCGAGTTCCAGGCATGCTCGAAGATCTGCAGCCGCAGATTGTCGGCGGTCACCCGCCAATGCTCCGCCTTCTCGGCGAAGCCCAGCCGGGCCGCGATATGAGCCAGATGGTAGCAGCCCGCCCAACTGGTGACGGCCGAGTAGCTGTGGATCGCCTGCCGGCCGCGGAACTCCCAGGGTCCCGCATCCGGCTTCAGCCCCAGCCCCGCGGCGGCGGCACCCACCTTCTCCAGCCGCTCGAACAGCACGGCGTCGCCGCGCTTGGGCAGGCGCTCGTCGAAGAACATCTGGGCGGCGGCCATGATCACGCTGCCGTAGGAATCGTTCTGGGTCTGCAGCGCCGCCGCATTGCCGACGCGCACCGGCCCCATGCCGCGATAGCCGGCGAGATGGGGCATGGTGACCTCCTCGACCGGGGTCGAGGGCACGATCGGATAGAGCGGCTTCAGGGAGGCGGTGGGCTCGAGCGCCAGCAGGTTGGCGATGTAGCCGATGAAGTCTTCCATCGTCTTGGTGGCGCCGAGCCGGTTGAAGGCGCGGACGACGAAATAGGCGTCCCTCAGCCAGCAGAAGCGGTAATCCCAGTTGCGCCCGCTGTTGGCCGCCTCGGGGATCGAGGTGGTGAGGGCGGCGACCACGGCGCCCGTCTCCTCGTAGGCGCAGAGCTTGAGCGCCATGGCGGCGCGCAGCACCGGGCCCTGCCATTCGAAGGGCACGTTGAGATAGCGCGCCCAGTCCTGCCAGTAGCCCAGCGTCTCCTCGTAATAGTGGCGCACCAGGGTCGGCAGGGAATCCGCGATCACCTCGTCGCTGCCGAGGATCATCGTGACCGGCGCCTGCAGCGCGAAGGCGGATTCGTCGACGATATAGGCGAGCGGTGCGTCGGTGGTGAGGCGCAGCACGAAATCGGGGCCGACATAGCGGATGGAGTTGCTGCCCGGCACCTTCTGCGGCATGGCGGCGCCGTAGCGGAAATGCGGGCGCGTGCGGACCCTGATCACGGGCGTGCCCCGGATCGGCTCGATGCGCCGCACCAGCTGGGCCGGCCGGAAGATACGGCCATAATGCTTGAAGCGCGGCGCGAAATCGGTGATGCGGATCTCGCTCCCGTCGCCATCGGTCAGGTGCGTCACCAGGATCGCGGCATTGCCGACATAGTGCTGGCGGGATTCGACCAGGCCCTGGAGCTCGACATCCCAGAAGCCGGCTTCCGGCGCCTCGCCATTCAGCAGCGCGCTGAAGACCGGGTCGCCGTCCAGGCGCGGGTGGCAGTACCAGACATGCCGTGCCCGCCGGTCGATCAGCGAGGCGACGATGCAGTTGCCGATCGCGGCGAGATCGAGATCGGCCTGTTTGCGCGCGGCCATCGCGGCGAGCGCGGTTTTCCCGGCGACGTTCATTGGGCGGCATCCACGCCGTGATCGAGGCGGATGGCGAGCTCGCGCAGCCAGGCGCGGGTCGCGGCCGGCGACGGCAGGAATCCGTCGGCCAGCAGATCGCGCTTGTCGCCGACGCGGATGGTGCAGCCACCATGAGCCCGCGAGGCCGCCATGCCCGCGCGGTCGGTCTCGTCATCGCCGATGAAGATCGGTATGCGGCCTTTGAACGGTGCCACGGTCATCAGCGCCCGGACCACATCGCCCTTGTCGAAATTCCTGGGCTTGATCTCGAAAACGCATTTGCCTTCCAACAGTTCCAATGCCCCGATCTCGGGCGCCATGATGCGGTTGAGGATGGTCTTGAGCTCGAAGGCGACCGACGGGTTCTCGCGATAATGGATCGCGATCGAGCGCCCCTTGTCCTCGAGCAGGAGCCCGCTCCAGCTCGGCAGGATCGTCTCGAGGCGCGGCCTGAGCCGGTTGAGCGCGGCCACGAACGCCATCTCCTGGCGCGGCTGGCGCGCCGGTCCCCGCATCTCGCCGCCATGCTGCGCGCCCACCACGAAGCGCCGCGCCGGGAACAGCCGGTCCACGTCGGCCAGGCTCCGGCCGGTGACCAGCGCCAGCGCCCCGTCCAGCCGCGCTTCGAGCGCGCAGAGCACGCCCGGCAGCATCTCGGGCACCTGCACCGATTGCGGCGTCCGCGCGAGATCGATCAGCGTGCCGTCGATATCGAGAAAGAGCGCCAGGCGCTGGCGCAGATCGCCCGGCTCCAGGCGGTTCAACCGCACCGCGGGCGAGCCGGGCTGGAGCTCCAGGGGCGGCAAAGCTTGCTGCATCGGCCGAATCGCTGCGGTTCCTTCTGCCACGGGTTGGGGGAAAGCCGCTCGGACGTTCCGATCACGAGATGATCCGGACGACGTCCTGAGGCAGGGCGGTTCGGGGGAGGTCCTAACCAAATCGCAAAGGCGCGGCCTGTCAACCCTTGATCGATGGAGGCTCGGTGCTACCCGCCGCGAATCCACGATTTTGCCTGCAGATTTTTGAACATGTCGGCATCGGTCATGTCGGCGGCACGGCGCGCTTGGCGCTCATGAGGCGGCGTTCTACGGTGTGGGCCGCCCGTACCGCGCGGGCAGTTGCGACGCCGACAGACCGGGAGCGTGTGATCCGATGGCTCAGCATGGCTACCAGACGGGACGCCTCAACCTGCCCTTCGTCGGGCACTGCACCTTCGCCAAGCAGCCGATCTGTGTCGATCTCGAAAAGATCGACGCGGACGTGGCGGTGCTCGGCGTGCCATTCGACATGGGCACGCAGTATCGCGCCGGCGCGCGCTTCGGGCCTCGTGGCATTCGCGAGGCATCGACCCTGTTCTGCTTCGGCCATGCCGGCGCTTATGACCACGAGGACGACGTGGTCTACATGCCGACCGACAAGGTGCGGATCGTCGATGCTGGCGACGTGGACATGGTCCATACCGACACCACGGCCTGCCATCGCAACACCGAGGCGGCGGTGCGCCAGATCCTCGAGGCCGGCGCCATGCCGCTCTGCCTCGGCGGCGATCATGCGATCCACGCGCCCGTCATCGCCGCCTTCTCCGAGCAGAAGCCGGTCCATATCGTGCATTTCGACGCGCATCTCGATTTCGTCGACGAGCGGCATGGCGTGCGCTACGGCCACGGCAATCCGCTGCGCCGTGCCTCCGAGATGGCGCATGTGGAAGGCATGACCCAGCTCGGCATCCGCAACGTCTCCTCCTCGAACCGCGAGGACTACGAGGCGGCGCGGCGCGCGGGCTCCGCGATCCTCTCGGTGCGCGACGTGCGGCGGCTCGGCACCGCGGGCACGCTCGCCAAGATTCCGGCGGGCCAACGCTATTACGTCACCATCGACATCGACGGCTTCGATCCCTCGATAGCGCCGGGCACCGGCACGCCCAGCCATGGCGGCTTTCTCTATTACGAGGTGCTGGAGATTCTGCAGGGGCTGGCGCGCCAGGGCGACGTGGTGGGGATCGACCTGGTCGAGGTGGCGCCGCATTACGATCCGACCGGCATCACCTGCTTCCTTGCCGCGCAGATCCTGATGAACTTCCTGGGCTTCATCTTCCAGGCGCGCTACGAGCGCAAGGTTCCCGCGTGATGAAGGCCTTCCCATGAGGCCGGTCGCGATCGGCGCGCGCGGGCTCTATCGCATCGAGCCGACGCAAGCCCACACGGCCTCGGCGATCGGCAATGACGGCGTGCATGTCGTCTCGACGCCGGCGCTCATCGGCTTTCTCGAGGATGCGAGCCATCGCGCGATCCGCGATTGCTACGAGGCGGGCGAGGTCAGCGTCGGCACCAAGGTCGATATCGAGCATCTGGCCGCGGCACCCCTGGGCCAGGCGATCGAGGCCAGCGCGGAAGTGGTCGCGGTGCAGGGGCGGCGCGTGGATTTCAAGGTCGAGGCCCATCAGGGCGGGCGCCTGGTGATGCAGGGCCGCCACCAGCGCGCCGTGGTCGATCTGGCCCGGTTCCTCGCGGGCGAAACCAGGCCCCGCTAGTCCTTCCCCGGTTTAGTTGCGAATCATTCGCGACAACGCTTGACAGGCGGTTCTTCCTTCCTTAAATTCATCTGCGAATGGTTCTTAGTTGCATGAAATTCATAGCCACGATGGCTCAGGCACAGCGCGTCCGCATGATTGCGAAATCCGTGATTTTCCTGGTGCTTCTGGCACTGGCGGGGATCGGGATCGCGACCGGGTCGGAGCGCGGCAAGGAGGGAGTGGTGGCCCTCCGCGCGATCGTGGCCGTGGATCAGGACCAGCAGAGTTTCGGTGGCCGGGAAGACCGGGTTGGCACGCTAGACCTGAGGGGGATTCAGGGCTGACCCGGGCTTAGGCCACCGAAGGAATCCGTCGGTCGCGGGACCGGTTGGGCGAAACTTGGCTCTCCCCTTGTTTGCCCAGCAGTCGACCGGCGGTTCGGGCCCCGCGACGACAGGGCCTGCCGGTTTCCGCCCGCGTGACGACAGTTCGAGCGCCTCTCTCCTCGAATCTCCAGTCACGCGGGCGGGACCGAAAACCAGGTTCCTTCTCGCAGCCGCTTCCCGTCTCAGCGCTCGTCCGGCAAGGGCGGACCCCGCGACGGCACCGGGCTCGATTGCAGGATCGAGGTCGTGGTCTGGCCGAACACGAGGAAGCGGTCGAGCAGGCGATCGAGCCCGTCGAGCGATTCGAGATGAAGCTTGACCAGGAAACAATCCTCGCCGGTGATCCGATGGCATTCGGTCACTTGCGGCAGCGATTGCGCGAGCTTCGCGATCCTGGGTAGCTGGCCGGGCATCGGCCGGACGCGGACGAGCGCCGTGACCGGCAGCCCCAGGGCCGCGGGATCGAGCTCGAGGCGATAGCCCTGGATGATGCCGGCCTCCTCGAGGCGCTGGACGCGTTCCTTCACCGCCGGCGCTGACATCTTCACCTTGCGCGCGAGCGCCGAGATGGCGATGCGCGGATCCGCGCGCAGATGGCGGATCAGCTCGAGATTGCGCGGGTCCTGGAGCTCTTTCGGCAATTGAAGGCCGGGGGACCGTTTCGCCTTCGATTTCATCGAAATCTCCGATTTTCGCCTTCGAGCCGGCATGGTTTCGCCGACAGGCGGCCGCGATCATAGGCTCGTCATGGAGCCGCTGCCATCCCCGCCCCGGATCGCCGTCGCCGGCCTCGCGAGCCTCGTCACCGATCGCGTGCCGCCGCTCGGCTATTTCATGGTCAGCGCGGTGTTCCATTATCTGGGGCCGTCCTTCGCGGTGCTGCTGTTCGCGAAGCTCGATCCCTTGGGCGTCGCCTGGCTGCGCATCGCGACGGCGGCCCTGGTCTTCGGCCTGTCGCGCCGGGCCTGGCTGTTCTGGCGCCGCGCCGACGCGCGGCAGATCCGACTCGTGGTGGCGCTGGGCCTGGTGCTGGCGGCGATGAACGCCGTCTTCTACCTGGCCATCGCGCGCCTGCCGCTCGGCACGGTCGGTGCCATCGAGTTCATCGGCCCCATCCTGCTGGCCGCGATCGGCCTGCGCAGCCGCCGCAACCTGCTGGCGCTGGCGCTCGCCCTGTCGGGCGTCGCCCTCCTTACCCATGTCCGGCTCGCCGGCGAACCCTGGGGCTATCTCTTCGCCTTCGGAAACGCGGCGCTGTTCCTGCTCTATATCCTGCTGGGCCATCGCATCGCGGCCGCGGGCGGTGCCGCCGGCATCGAGCGGCTCGCGGCCGCCATGATGGTGGCGCTCCTCGCCATCACGCCGGTCGGCCTCGGTGCCGCCTGGCCCGCCTTCAGCGATCCGCTGCTGCTCCTGGCCGGGGCCGGGGTCGGCATCGCCTCGTCGGTGGTGCCCTATATCTGCGACCAGCTCGCCATGGCGCGGCTCGCCCGCGCGCATTTCTCGCTGCTGCTGTCGCTCCTGCCGGCGATGGCGGTCCTCATCGGCGTGGTGGTGCTGCGCCAGCTGCCGAGCGCCGCCGAGATGCAGGGAATTGCCTTGGTCATCGCCGGCGTGGCGCTTCACCGCGAAGCCGGTCAAGCCCGAGCGTAACGAGGCCCCGCGCGGCTTAGTGGGGATTTTGCTTGTACTGATGGAGCTTGAAGAGCGCCGCGGCGAGGAGGCCCGGATCGATGAACAGCGATGCCGGCCCGATCTTCTCCGGCAGACCGCCGGCCAGAAGCTTGACATGGTAGCGGATGGCGTTTCCGGCGAGCTCGGGTTCGCTCAGCTCGAGGATCGCGATGCCGGCCTGCCCGCCATCGTGGGTGACGAGGCTGGCATTGGGCGGATTGTCGGCAAAGCTCTCCTTCGCGGCGGCACCCCAGGACTTCACGAACTCGTCGTAGGGTATTTCGCCGACATCGCGGTTGGGCCGCTCGCCGAAAAAGACCGTCGTCTTGCCGATCCCCTCGAGCGTCAGGATGCCGTCCCTGAAGCTCCCCGAGGTCGCCGTCTGCACGAAGTCGAATTCCTCGGGGGCCTCGGCCCTGGCGGCCTCGGCCGTGAAGAAGGCGACTCCTGCCAGCCACCCGGCGGCGGCGATGGCCGCAAACGTCTTTTTCCCGACCGTCGCCGCCCCCATTGGAAGGATCGCGCTATTGCGCGGCCCGGCCGGCGCCGCGCGCGGCCTTGTGGCTGCGCGCCACGGCCATGAAGTTGTCGTAGAGGCGCCGCGCCGCCAGCGTCATCGCGGGCAGCTCGCGCTTGGCCTCCGCCTCCATCTTCGGCAGCGCATCGGCTCCCAGCCGGTCGGCCAGCGCCTTCGCATATTCGGGTACGCAGCCCCATTGCGGCACGGTCTCGGCCGTGATCTCGACATGATACTGGATGCCCCAGGCCTGATCGCCGACCCGCATGGCCTCGACCGCGCAGTCCGGCGAGCGCGCCAGCACCGTGGCGTTGGCGGGAAGCTTCGTCACCTCGACCGAATGCCATTGCAGCGCCTTGGCCTTGGCGGGCAGCCCGCGGAAGAGCGCGTCGCGATGGGCTTCCTTCGTGGTCTCGATGCCGAGCACGCCGATCTCGGGCTTGGCCATGAGCTTGCACGCGCCGTCGAGCGCGTCGGCCAGGAGCTGGTGGCCGAGGCACATTCCCAGATAAGGCAGGCGCCGCCCCAGCACGGCCTGGCGGATCGCGGCTTTCTCGGGGACCAGCCAGGGATGCTGGTCGGTCTGCCACACATCCATCGGCCCGCCCATCACCCAAAGCGCGTCATAGCGATCGAGCGGCGGAATCGGCTGGCCCTCGTCGAGCTCGACCGCATCCCAGGCGATGCCGTCGCTCTTCAGGAAGTCGCGGAAGATGCCGGGATGCTCGCAGGCGATATGCTGGAACACGAGGATGCGCATGATGCTCTCGGGATGGCGGGTTCGCTGGGGGCAGGCCGTCGCCAGCATAGAGCCGCTGCCGGTGCGCCGTCGATGGCGCCGGCGCGGCTTACCATCGGCCGACCTTGCCTTCGCCGTTGTTTTGGAGCCGGGCTCAGGCCTTGACGCGGAAGAGGATCGGCTCGCTGCGCAGGATGGGATCGCGGCTTTCCGCGAGCTCGTAGCGCTGCGCGATCTGGGTTGCCTTGGCGGCCGCCACGGGAGCCTGGGCGCGCAAGCGGCCGGCGCCGGCCTGGGCCAGGGTCTGGGCCAGGAACGCGATGCTGCCGCCGGACGGCTGGCTCCGGACGCCCGGCGTCTCGGCCGTCTTGCCGGTCTCGAACGCCAATCCGGCCGCAGCCGTGTCCGCCGGCTGTTCCGCGCGCGAAATTCGAGGCTGCCAGCGGTCCTGTCGGGCAATGGATGACGATATCGGGGGCGTCACGATATCGAGCGGCATTCGTTTGTCCTCCGGGGCCGTAGGCCGGCCTCTGCACCCAATTATTGGGGTAAACGCCCGGACGACAAGCCGAGATCGCTAACAAACGTGGTTAAAATCCTATTAGCCATTTTACTTCGAATTTGTCTCAAATGCGCGGAATTCCGCGGCATTTAGCGCAAGGGCAAGAGGTCGTCCGGCAACCATCTGGTTTCATAGATTCTTAAAACCGTGGCCTCTATGGTCCGGTGAGCCGGCGAGGGGACCAGGTTAGGGCACCTGGATTTCTCCGGTTGCCGTCGGCGGAAAGCCTTCAGGTAGGAGGTCGTTGCCCATGACTGCGCGGTCCAGGCCGTTGGTTATGCCCGATCCCAAGGACTGGGTTCGGGATGCCATCGAGGCCTCCGGCGATCTAGTTTACGACTGGGATCTGACGGCTGACCGGATCGAATGGGTCGGGTCGGCCAGCGGATTCTTCGGCACGGGCGACGAGCTGGTGCCGGATTCCGGCCGTCTGCTCGCAGGCCACATCCATCCCGAAGATCTGCCGCAGCGCCTCAAGGCGCTGACCGAGCATTTCAACCAGAACGCCCCTTACGATTGCGAATACCGCCTGCGCCGCCCCGGCGGCGAGGAATGCTGGGTCCATGACCGCGGCGCCGTGAAGCTCGGGCCCGGCGGCGACCCGGAGCGCCTGATCGGCACGCTCCGCATGATCAATGCGCGCAAGCAGAACGAAGCCCGGCTCGAGCGGCTCGCGAGCTTCGACGACCTCACCGGCCATTTCAACAAGCTGCGCCTGCGCGACGCGATCGACAGCTGCCTGCGCGACAGCCACGAGGCCAACGTCACCAGCGCCTTCCTGGTGATCGGCGTCGACAACCTGAGCAAGGTCAACAACGCCTTTGGCTATCAGGCCGGCGACCAGGTGCTGATCGCGATCGGCCAGCATCTCGATCACATCCTGCGTTCCTCCGACACGGTGGGGCGCATCGGCGCCGATCGCTTCGGGGTGCTGCTGCCGCGCTGCTCCGAGATCCAGATGGGCCGCGCCGCGGAGCGCATCCTCCAGGCCGTGCGCGAGATGTCGATCCCGGTGGATCCGGCCCGGGTCCATGTCACGGTCTCGATCGGCGGCATCGTGTTCCCCAGCCCCGAGCACAGCACGGCCGAGGACATCGTCACCCGCGCCGAGACCGCGCTGCGTCAGGCCAAGCGCGACGGACGCGACCGTTTCGCGCTCTACAAGGCCTCGCAGCAGCAGAACCTGCTGCATCGCCGCAGCCAGACCATCGTCACCGAGGTCGAGCGCGCGATCGCCGAGAACCGGCTCTGCTTCGCCTTCCAGCCCGTGGTCGATGCCGTCTCGCATCAGCCGGCCTTCTACGAGTGCCTGATCCGTCTCAAGAGCGCGTCGGGCGAGCTGGTGCCGGCGGCGGCTTTCGTGCCGGTGGTCGAGCAGCTGGGCCTGGTGCGCCAGATGGATCGCCATACGCTCGAGCTGGCGGTGGCGGAGCTCGCCGCCCATCCGAAGATCGAGCTGGCGGTCAATCTCTCGGGTCTCACCACCGCCGATCCCACCTGGTTCCGCGCGCTCAAGACCCTGCTGCGGGATCGTCCCGAGATGGGCCGTCGTCTCATCTTCGAGATCACCGAGACGACGGCGCTCCAGGATGTCGAGGAGACGGCCCGCTTCATCCACCAGCTCAAGGATCTGGGCTGCCGCGTGGCGCTCGACGATTTCGGCGCCGGCTATACCAGCTTCCGTCACCTGCAGGCGCTCAATTTCGACATCGTCAAGATCGACGGCAGCTTCATCCGCAGCCTGCGCGACAATCCCGAGCATCAGCTCTTCGTGCGCAACCTGCTCGGCATGGCCGACGCCTTCGGCCTCAAGACGGTCGCCGAATGCGTCGAGACGGGCGAGGATGCGGGCTTCCTCGCGGGCGAAGGGGTCCATTATCTGCAGGGTTACTACTTCGGCCGCCCCTCGCTCGAGCGGCCCTGGGCCCAAGCGGGCAACGTGACGGTGTTGAAGACCGGCGCGGCGTGAACTGAATGTTCTATCCCCTCCCCCGTTTCGCGGGGGAGGGTGAGGGAGGGGGCTGCTCGGTCAGTGCAGCCCTCTCCCTGATCCTCTCCCTGAAGGGAGAGGGGACAAGAAAGAAAGCCAGCCGGCTCAGCTCTTCTCGGGTTCCTTCGGCGGCTTCGCGTCCGACGGTTTCTCGTCGCGCGGCTTGCCGACCAGCGTCGAGATCTCGCGCTGGATCGCCTCGAGCCGCGAGCGCAGCTCCTCGATCTGGTCCTCGCCCTGCGGCGCGGCGTTGGCGGAAGAGGGACCCCGCGGCGGCGGCTCGTTGGGCCGCGGCGCATTGCCCGGCCCCGCCTGCGGCATGCCGGCCTGGAACGGGTTGAACATCCGCATGGCGCGCTCAAAGAAGGCGAGGTTCTGCTTGCTCATCTCCTCGAAGCGGCCGAAGGGGAACATGCCGCCGAGATTCTCCTGCATGTAGCGGCGCATCTGCTCCTGGTTGCGCGCGAAGGCTTCCATCGACTGCTCGAGATAGCGCGGCACCATGAATTGCAGGTTGTCGCCGTAGAAGCTGATGAGCTGGCGCAGGAAGTTGAGCGGCAGCAGGTTCTGCCCGCCCTTCGATTCCTCCTCGACGATGATCTGCGTCAGGACCGATCGCGTGATGTCCTCGCCGCTCTTGGCGTCGTAGACCACGAACTCGACGCCGTCCTTCACCATCTGGCAGAGATGGTCGAGCGTCACATAGCTGCTGGTGGCGGTGTTGTAGAGGCGCCGGTTTGCATATTTCTTGATGGTGATCGGCGCTTTCGCCCCCGATTTGTCTTCGGCCTTCTCCTCCATGCGCCTCACCTCTGCCGCGATCCGTTGCGTCGCAGCATAGCAGGATTCAGGCCGGGTTGTGCAACGCGGGGATTTCGCCCCCGCGGCGCAGCAAGTGGAAACGGGCCAAGGGCTTGGCTATAGTCGGCCGACCGAACCCAGGGCCCAAGGCAGCATGGCCGAGCCACCCGACCTCGCCCAACTGGCCAAGCGCTATCTCGATCTGTGGGAGACGCAGCTCGCGGCGTTTGGCAGCGACCCGGCGCTGCTCGACCAGATGGCCCGCACCGTCGCCGCGATGGGCGCGACGCTGGTGGCGGCCAGTGCTGCCGCCGGCAACGCGCAGAGCGAGGATCCGGGACATGGCCGAAGCCGCAGCCGCCAGCAAGACGCCGCCGCCACGGCTCGGGCCCCGGCCGCTGCCGCAGCATCTGCTGACGGCGATGCTCGGCTGGACCAGCTCGCTCGCCAGCTGGCGGAGCTGGAGCGCCGCCTCGCCGGAATCGAGGCCGCCCTTGCCGGAAAGCCTAAGGCCGCTCGGCCCCGAGCTCGCAAGCCTCGATCCTGAGGATTTCGCCGCGGCGCTGCAGCGCGAGGCCATGGTCCGGCTCGACCGGCTGGCGGCGGGCATCGTCGCCTACCGGGCCTTTCCGCTGACCCGCGAGATCGCGGAGCCGCCCGTCGCCTGGCGCCAGGGGACGACGCGGTTGCTCGATTTCAGCGGGCTGAACAGGGAGCGCCGCCGGACCGCGGCGCCCCGGCCGGCGATCTTGGTGGTGCCGTCGCTGATCAATCGCGCCTATGTGCTCGATCTCGACGAGGAACGCAGCCTGATGCGCTTTCTCGCGGGCGAAGGTTTCGCCGCCTATCTGCTCGATTGGGGCGCGCCCGGCGCCCTCGAGCGCGGCTTCACGCTCAGCGACTATATCGCGGGTCGCATCGGCGACGCGCTCGATGCAGTCCGCCGTCGCGAGCCCGATCGTCCCACCGTGCTGCTTGGCTATTGCATGGGCGGCTTGCTGGCCCTGGCGGCGGCGCAGGCCCGCCAGCGCGATCTCGCGGGGCTCGTGCTGATGGCGACGCCCTGGGACTTCCATGCCGAGCATCCCGAGCAGGCGCGCCTCATCGGCGCCATCGGCGCCAGCCTGGAGCCGATGCTGGCCCGGCTCGGCGAGATGCCGGTCGACGCGCTGCAATCGCTCTTCGCCGGCGTCGATCCGTTCCAGGTCCTGCGCAAGTTTCTCGCCTTCGCCGGGCTCGATCCGGCAAGCGACAAGGCGCGGCTGTTCGTGGCGCTCGAGGACTGGCTCAATGACGGCGTGCCGCTCGCGGCACCCGTCGCGCGCGAATGTCTCCAGGGCTGGTATGGCGAGAACGAGCCCGCGCGGCGCCGATGGCGGGTCGCGGGCGCGGCGATCGATCCGGACCGGGTCACGCTGCCGACACTGGTGGTGGTGCCTGATCAGGATCGGATCGTACCGCCGGCCTCGGCGCTGGCGCTGGCCAAGGCCCTGCCGCAGGCCAGGCGGTTGATGCCCGCCGCCGGCCATATCGGCATGGTGGTGGGCGGCAGCGCCAAGCCCAAGCTATGGCATCCCTTGGCGGACTGGATGGCGAGCCTGCGCGGATGAGCGGATTGTTATCCGCCGCCGGTTTTTTGCAGATACGTGTCAAACGCGGGTGCAGCATGGATCGCCTGCGGCATAAGGGCCGGGGCAGCGACAGGGGCCTCGGCTTGCGGCCCCCGGCCCCTGCCGGTTAAGGTCGCAGCGACGAGGCATCCGGAACCGGCCGCTCGGCCTCTGGGATTGCCTTTCCCCCTTTCATCGCGGGTGTCCGTCATCCCGCGAGAACAGCAAGGAGCCCCCATCCCATGTCCGAGATCGTCATCGTCAGCGCCGCGCGCACGCCCGTCGGATCCTTCAACGGCTCGCTCTCCAGCCTGCCCGCGCACAAGCTGGGCGAGGTCGCGATCAAGGCGGCGCTCTCCCGCGCCAAGGTCGAGCCCGGCGAGGTGGACGAGGTGGTGCTGGGCCAGATCCTCGCCGCCGGCGAGGGACAGAATCCCGCGCGCCAGGCCGCGGTCGGCGCCGGCATCCCCTATGACAAGACCGCCTATGGCATCAACCAGCTTTGCGGCTCGGGCCTGCGCGCGGTGGCGCTGGGCTTCCAGGCGATCCGCGGCGGCGACAACAAGATCGTGGTGGCGGGCGGCCAGGAGAGCATGAGCCAGGCGCCGCACTGCATGCATCTGCGCGGCGGCGTTAAGATGGGCAATGCCGAGATGGTCGACACCATGATCAAGGACGGGCTGTGGGACGCCTTCAACGGCTACCACATGGGCAACACCGCCGAGAACGTCGCGCAGAAATGGCAGATCACGCGCGCCCAGCAGGACGAGTTCGCCGCGGGCTCGCAACAGAAGGCGGTGGCGGCCCAGGAGTCCGGCAAGTTCAAGGACGAGATCGTGCCGGTCACGATCAAGGACCGCAAGGGCGACATCACCGTCGACAAGGACGAGTATCCGCGCGCCGGTACCACGGTCGAGACGCTGGCCAAGCTCCGGCCCGCCTTCCTCAAGGAGAACGGCACGGTCACGGCCGGCAATGCCTCGGGCATCAATGACGGTGCCGCCGCGGTCGTGCTGATGACGGCCGAGGAGGCCAAGCGCCGCGGCCTGATGCCGCTCGCGCGCATCGCCTCCTGGGCCACGGCCGGCGTCGATCCCGCGATCATGGGCTCGGGCCCCATTCCGGCGAGCCGCGCCGCGCTCGCCAAGGCCAACTGGAAGATCGGCGATCTCGATCTGGTCGAGGCCAACGAGGCCTTCGCCGCGCAGGCCTGCGCGGTCAATAAGGAGCTCGGCTGGGATCCGGCCAAGGTCAATGTCAATGGCGGCGCCATCGCGCTGGGCCATCCGATCGGCGCCTCGGGCGCGCGCGTGCTGGTGACGCTGCTGCACGAGATGCAGAAGCGCAACGCCAGGAAGGGCCTCGCCACGCTCTGCATCGGCGGCGGCATGGGCATCGCCATGTGCGTGGAACGCTGAGGATCGATCGAATCTCGTGCATGGTGGCAGGCGGCGCTGACGTTTCGGGCGCGCGGGCGGCGCCGCAAGGCCATCATCGGGTCAGGCATGTCGAGAGCCTGGAGAACGGGCCGACAGGGACAGGGAGCAGGAGATCATGAGCAGGCTGGCGCTCGTCACCGGCGGAACGCGTGGCATCGGCCGCGCCATTTCCGTGGCGCTGCGAAAGGCGCATTACCGCGTCGTCGCCAACTATTCGGGCAATGATGCCGCGGCCAAGGAGTTCACCGCCGAGACCGGCGTGCCGGCGGTCAAGTTCGATGTCGGCGATTTCGCCGCCTGCGAGGCGGCGATCCAGAAGATCACGGCCGAGCACGGCCCGATCGAGATCCTGATCAACAATGCCGGCATCACGCGCGACACCACGCTGCACAAGATGACGCCGCAGCAGTGGGACGAGGTGATCCGCACCAACATCACGAGCTGCTTCAATCTCTCGCGCCTGGTGATCGAATCCATGCGCGGGAGGAGCTTCGGGCGCATCGTCAATATCGGCTCGATCAATGGCCAGTCGGGCCAGTTCGGCCAGTCGAACTACGCGGCGGCCAAGGCCGCGATGCACGGCTTCACCAAGGCGCTGGCGCTCGAGGCCGCGGCCAAGGGCATCACCGTCAACACCATCTGCCCCGGCTACATCAACACCGACATGGTGCGCGCGGTGCCTGAGCCCGTGCTGCAGAAGATCGTCGCCAAGATCCCCGTGGGCCGCCTGGGCGAGCCCGAGGAGATCGCGCGCTGCGTCCTCTTCCTCGCCGCCGACGAGGCCGGCTTCATCACCGGCTCGCAGCTCACCGTCAATGGCGGGCAATACATGCTGTGAGCGCGGGTTCCCGCCGTCTCCGGCTCCCTCGCGCTCTACGGCTCCTGTCGCCATCCCCGCGAAAGCGGGGATCCATCCTGATTCAGGTCGTCAAGATTTGACGTGGATCCCCGCTTTCGAGAGTGTGAGGGAATCGCCGCGGGCGAGGAGGAGCTCCGCGTGGCGTGGTTTAAAGCGTGGGCTCAGCCGGATAGGCGGTGATCCGCCGGTCTGCTCGAACGGTCCTCTTTCACGGTGTAGCGGTGCGCAAGCGGTGAGCGCACCAGAGGTTATGGGCGAGCACCTGTAGCAGCACGATGCAGGTAACCTTGGCCATTGACCGCACCCGTATCACGTCCAGGCCCCGGCCTTTGAGAATGGCGTTCACCGTCTCGATCCGGGAGCGACGGCGATAGATCATCTGGCCGCTGTCGCTGGCCATGCGTTCGCGCCAGGCTTTGATCGCCTCGGGCTCCTGCCGGCGCCGCCAAGCGCGCTTGCGCTGGCTTTCGGGCGTGGCATCCGGCTTGTCGGGCGGGACGGGCGTATAGACCTCGATCTGCTGGGCGGCCAACGCCACGATGTCCTGGCGGGTGGCGTAACCGGTATCGACCAGCAGGCGCGGCGCCAGCCGGCCAAGACGGCCTTTGATCTGGGCAGCAGCAGCCCTGCCAGACCCCTGTCGTTGCGCCGGTCCGTCGGCTGGGCGGCGAGAATGAGGCCCGAAGCCGGCGCCACGGCGAGCTGGATGTTGTAGGCCAGCCGCATCGCCCCATCGGCAAAGCGCATCAGCCGTGCCTCGGGGTCGGTCAGGCTGACCCGCAGCTTCCCCTTCTTGGCTTCCTCCTTCTTGTGGCGCTTGGCCCGGGCTTCCTTCTCGGCCCGCAGCTTCTCCGCCGTGCGACGCGCCCTCTCGGCCCGATCGGCAATCTCCTCGGCCGCCCGGCGTTGCGCTGCCTGACGCCGCCTCTCACTCGCCCCAGGCTCGCTCTCCCCTTCCGCCTTCAGCCGAGCCACCCGACGACGCGCCACCTCCTCCAACGCCACCAATGTCTCTTCACTGCGTAACGAGCCTTTCCCGGCGCTGGCCCTCACTTTCGTCCCGTCGATGGCGATCTCAGCCGCATCCATCAGACCTTCCGCCATCAGCGCCGTCAGGCTTTCGCTCAGAAGCTGATCCAGCAGGTCAGCGTGAGCAAAGCGGAAGTCGCTCAGACCGTGATAGTTCAGCGCCACCCCGCCGCACAGCCAGCGATAGGCGATGTCCCGTTCGCACAGCCGGTCCAACTGGCGCGCCGAACCAACCCCTTCCAGGCTCGCATACAGCCATAACCCCAGCAGGAGCTTCGGATCGGCCGGCGGACGACCCGCCGTTCCTTCCCGTGACCCGATCCGCGCGTAAAACGCCGAAAGATCAAGCCCGCTCACATAGGCCCAAACCACCCGGACCCGATGCTCGGCTGGCAACAGGCTCTCAAGGTCGATCAAATCCCAGCGTAGCTGGCTGCGATCCGCCTCTCGGTAGCGTGCTTCCCCGCCCATCCTCATCCTCCGTCCTTACGACAGAGAATCACGCCGTCACCTCAATCGCAATTCCTTCACAGGCTCTTTCGCGGGGATGACGTTGGAGCGCAGCTCCGCTGCCTTGCGCTGCGATGCGAGAGGATGTGGAAGGAAGGCGTGGCGGCGGCCTACTTCTTCAGCAGCTCCGCCGCCGTCTCGTCGAGCGCGCGGCCGGCCAGCGTCACCAGCTCGTCGATCTGCGCCTTGGTGATGGTGAGCGGCGGCGACAGCACCATGGTCTCGAAGCTCGCGCGCATGATGAGGCCGTTGGCGAGGCAGCGCTCGCGGCAGACGGTGCCGGCATGCCCCAGCGGCTCGAAGCGTTTCCGCGTCTTCTTGTCGGCGACGAGCTCGATCCCGCCCAGGAGCCCCAGCGTGCGCACCTCGCCCACGATCGGGTTCTTCTCCAAGGTCTTGAGGCGCTGCGCGAAATAAGGCCCGGTCTCCTTCGCGACCTTCTGCACCAGATGCTCGCGCTCCATGATCTCGATGTTCTTGAGCGCGACCGCGGCCGCCACGGGATGGCCCGAGTAGGTGAAGCCGTGGAGCCAGTAGCCGGCATCGATCAGGGGCTTGGCGATGCGGTCGGTCACGGCCACGGCCGAAATCGGCTGATAGCCCGACGACAGGCCCTTGGCCATGGAGACGATGTCGGGCTTGAAGCCCAGGGTCTCGAAGCCGAACCAGGCGCCGGTGCGCCCGAAGCCGCAGATCACCTCGTCGGCGATCAGGAGCACGTCATGTTTGCGGCAGATCCGCTCGACCTCGGGCCAGTAGCTCTTGGGCGGCACGATCACGCCGCCCGCGCCTTGCACCGGCTCGCCGATCACGGCCGCGACATTGTCCGCGCCCAGCTCGAGGATCTTGGCCTCGATCGCCTTGGCGCAGGCGATGCCGAAGGATTCCGGGTCCTTGTCGCCGCCCTCGGCATACCAGTAGGGCGCCTCGACATGATGGAAGCCCGGCAGCGGCAGGTCGGCCTGCTCATGCATCGTGCCCCAGTTGCCGAGGCTGGCCGCGGCCATGGTCGAGCCGTGATAGGCGTGGCGGCGCGCGATGAAGGCCTTCTTCTTGGGCTTGCCCTCGAGGTTCCAGAAATGACGCACCAGGCGCACCACCGTGTCGTTCGCCTCGGAGCCCGAATTGGCGAACAGCACATGGTTGAGCCCGTGCCCCAGGAGCTCGGTCAGCTTGGCGGCAAGCTCGACCGTGGGCGGCGTGGTGCCGCCGAAGAAGCTCGAATAGTAGGGAAGCTCGCGCATCTGCCGCGCGGCCGCCTCGACCAGCTCCTCGCGGCCATAGCCGACATTGACGCACCAGAGCCCCGCCATGCCGTCGAGATAGCGCTTGTTGTCGGTGTCGTAGATGTAGATGCCGTCGGCATGGGCGAAAAGCTTTCCGCCGCCCTCGGCCACCACCTGGGTGGCGTTGGAGAAGGGATGGATATGGTGCGCCGCATCGAGGCGGCGCAGCCGGGGGGCATCGTAATTGGCGCGAATGGCGGTCATGGGAGCTCCTCGAGGCAGGACCCCGCGACAGGTCCGCCGCCATCGCCCAGGCGGCGATATGAGCGGCGACAGGTTGCGAGCGAAAAACCGCGGACGCCGGTCTGGGGCGGCCGGATCAGGGACAGGGCCGATTATGCGAGAACGAACGATGGAGGGGAAGGGGGCGGAGTCGTCGCAATATTCCTTCCCTTCGTTCCTTCATTGTCGCCGCCCTGCGCACCCCCATCGTCATCCCCGCGAAAGCGGGGATCCACCTCCAAGCTCGGCGCGCTGGATCAGGATGGATCCCCGCTTTCGCGGGGATGACGACCGTGCGGAGGCGATGGCCAGGCGTCGAGACGACAGTGACTCACCCGCCCCGGGCCGCCTTCTGCAGCTTCTCGTCGACCTCGACGCGCCAGCCGTTGACGAGGCGGTTGGTCTCGTTGGCCATGCCGACCACGGCCATCAGCTCGGCCAGCATCGCGTCGGTGGCGCCGGCCTTGCGGGCGCCCGCCATGTGGCTGACGATGCAGTATTCGCAATTGTTGGTGACGCTGACGGCGAGATAGATCAGCTCCTTGGTGCGGGCGTCGAGCGCGCCCGGCGTCATCACCTCCTTCACGCTCTCCCAGGTGCGCTTCAGGGTCTTGGGATCGTTGGCGATGGCCTTCCAGAAATTGTTGATCCAGTCGACATTGCGCGTCTTCATGATGTCGTCATAGACCGCGCGCACCTCGGGTCCGGCGTCCGCGTATTCGATCAGCTTCACCAGCGCCATGATCGTCGCTCCATCCCATGATTGTCAGGCTGGGGCGGATGCTGGCACGATCCCGGCACGGCGGCCAGGGGTTTGGGCCGACAGGAAAGCGGGGAGAGGACATGACGGCGATCAAGGCGCGGCCCTTCGACTATCCCTATGACGGCAGGCTCGATCCGGCGCGCACGGCGCTGCTGGTCATCGATCTCCAGGTCGATTTCCTCTCGGAAGAGGGCTATTTCGCGCGGCAGGGCTACGACGCCTCGGCCCTGCGCGCGATCATCCCGGCGGTGCGCGCGCTGATCGCAGCGGCGCGGCAGGCCGGCTGCCCCGTGATCTATACGCGCCAGGGCTATCGCAGCGATCTCGCCGACCGGACGGCCTACGAGCAGTGGCGCCACAAGCGCGCCAACCTGCCGGTGGGCGAGCCCGGCCCCTGCGGCCGTCTCCTGGTGCGCGGCGAGCCCGGCTTCCAGATCATCCCCGAGCTCGAGCCGGCACCTCAGGACATCATCGTCGACAAGACCGCCAACGGCGCCTTCTATGCGACCGACCTCGACCATGTGCTGCGCGCGCGCGGCATCACCCATCTGCTCTTCACAGGCTGCACCACCGATGTCTGCGTGCACACCACGCTGCGCGAGGCCAACGACCGCAACTATCAATGCCTGCTGGTGGAGGATGGTTGCGCCAGCGGCGACGCCTATGCCCATGAGGCCGCCGTCTACATGACCACGATCGAGGGTGGCCTCTTCGGCGTCGTCGCCAAGACCCAGGACGTGATCGCAGGGTTCGCCTCGCTGCGTTAGCGCACGCCTGTCAGCGCCCCTCTGCTAGCGGTCGGCCTCGCGGCGGTGCATCTCGACCATCGCGGCGAGGCTGGGGGCTGTCCCATCCGGCTTGACCGGAACGGGTGGCGGCTTGGTGGCGCCCGTGCCGGTCCGGCCGGCGCGCCGGTCGATCCAGAAGCTCGTGAGCCCCATCTGCTTCGCCGGCACATGGTCGTGGAACAGGCTCTGCGCCGTGTGCAGCACCTTGCCCTTGGGAATGCCCATGGCGGCGAGCGTGGCCAGCGCCACCTCGAAATGCTTCAAGGCCGGCTTGTAGGAGCCGACATCCTCCGCCGTCACCACCAGGTCGAATTCCTGCCCCAGCCGGCGCGCGCTGTGCGCGAAGGAGGCGCGATCGACATTGGAGAGGATCGCGAGCTTGTAGTGGCGGTGCAGATAGGCGAGCGCCTCGGCGCTGTCCGGGAAGGCCGGCCAGTCCTTGACCGACTGCCCGAAGGCCCTGGCCTCGGATTCCGTGGGTCGGGCGCCGCTGCGTTCGCCCATCTCGACGAGCGTCGCGGCGAGCAGATCGGAATAGAGCAGCGTGGGCCGCTCGGCCTCGATCTTGGATTCGACCTCGCTGAAGAGCGTGAGCAGCACCTCGTTGCCGAGCGCGATGCCCGCACGCTTTCGCCACGGCGCCAGCGCCGCCAGGATGCCGCTCTCCCAGTCGATCAGCGTGCCGTAGCAATCGAAGGTCAGAACCTCGAAATCGGTGAGCCGCATGGCAGCACCTCCCGGTGTGGCGATTGCAAAGAACCCGGTGTCATGATGGGCGCAGGCGCGAGGCCTGGTCTTGACCGGAACTCCGCTCCCTTTGACCGGGACTCAGGGCCCGGTCTTGCGGCGCTGGCTCTGGCGATAGCGCGCGGGTGTAATGCCGCGCCGCCGGCGCAGCGCCCGCGTGAGCGCGCTCTGGTCGCCATAGCCGGACGCGGCCGCCACCGCCGCGACCGACAGATCGCTTTCCCTGAGGAGCTTCATCGCATGATCGAGCCGGATCGACGCCAGATGCTGCATCGGCGTGTGACCGACATGGCGCTGGAACAGCGCGTGGAGATGGCCGGCACTGGTATGAGCGGCGCCCGCGATGTCGCCGACCGTCAGGGCTTGCGACTTGCGGTTTTCCATGAAGGCCAGCGCCCGGTCGAGGCGCCGCGCCCGCACAAAGGAGCGCTGCTCGAGCCCGGCTCCCAAGCGGCTCAGCAGCAGGCGGCCCCATGTGGCGCGTTCATCATCCTCGACGCCGTCCTCCCCGAGGATCGTCTCGAGATAGCGCAGCAGCGGCAGCAGCCGCTGGTCCAGCCGCAAATAGGGTTCGCGGTCGCAGGCCGACATCAGCCGCTGCGTCCCTTCGCTCTCGTGCGATCCCGCCTGCCAGTCGATCACGAGAAAACGATTATTGCCGTTGGCCCGATAGCTATGAGAGCGCCCCGGCGCCACCGTCACCAGTGATGTGGTTGCCGCCATGCCGCCGCGACCGGAAACCTCCATCTCGAGCGCACCCGCCAGCGCCAGCACGGTCTGGTGGTGGTCGTGCTCATGGGTCAGAGCGGTGTCGCGGTACGAGCGCAGGGAAAGATCGGCAATGTGCATGGGCTTGTCCGGGAGGCTCGGGTCGATGGAAGGTCCCATGCTGCCACGACGGCGGCGCGGCGTCACCCAGGGGTGGAGAAGAACGCCCCCTACACCGTCACCCCCGCCTTTACTGTCACCCCCGCGAAAGCGGGGGTCCATTTCTCCGCTCGGCGCGTTGGATCGAGATGGGCCCCCGCTTTCGCGGGGGTGACGACAGAGAAGGAGGCTGGCCGTGGCCGGGTTGCTCACAACCGCTGACCCCGCCGCCGCACGCCAGCGGGCCACCTTGATCGGTGCCATCGCCCCGCTGCTCTGGGCGACGCTGGCCCTCCTGACCACCTATGCGCAGCCGCTGCCGGCCTTCGAGCTGGTGGCGATGACCTTCGGCACAGCGTTCCTGCTGACGCTCGGCAAATGGGCGATCGAGGCCGCGCGCGGCGGGGCGTCGGTCGCGAGCCATTTTCGCCTGCCGGGCCAGGCCTGGGCGGTCGGGGTGGGCGGGCTCTTTCTCTATCACCTGTTCTATTTCAACGCCCTCGCCCGCGCGCCGGCCGTCGAGGTGAGCCTGATCTGCTATCTCTGGCCGCTCCTGACGGTGCTGCTCTCGGCCTTCATGCCGGGCGAGCGGCTGCGGCCCACCCATATCCTGGGCACGCTCTGCGGGCTTGCGGGCGCGGGGCTGCTGGTGACGAAGGGCCAGGGTCTCGGCTTCGATCCGGCCTATGGGCTGGGCTATCTGGCGGCGATCGCCTGCGCCTTCACCTGGGCCGGCTATTCGCTCCTGAGCCGGCGCCTCAGTTCCGTGCCGAGCGACGCAGTCGGTGCCTTCTGCGGCGCCACCGCCCTCCTGGGCCTTCTCTCCCACCTGGCGTTCGAGCCCTGGGTCGCGCCCTCGTTCGGGAACCTCGCCGCCATTCTGGCGCTCGGGCTCGGGCCGGTGGGCATCGCCTTCTTCGTCTGGGACCATGGCGTCAAGCATGGCGACATCCAGGCGCTGGGGACGCTCTCCTACGCCTCGCCCCTGCTCTCCACCCTGCTGCTGGTCCTGGCGGGCCGGGCCGGGCCGAGCTGGGTGCTCGCCGGCGGCGCGCTGCTCATCGTCGGCGGCGCGGCGCTCGCGGCCGGAGGCCTCTTTGCCAGGAGGTCGCGCTGAAGGCAGGGTGGTGCGCGGGCTTCGCCGCGGGCTGCCAGCCCTCGGGCGCCATCTCGAAGCTTTCGAAGACGAAGGCCGGCGCCACGATGCAGGTGACGAGCGTAAAGAGGCTCAAGGGCCGCGCGGTCTGCCAGCAGCCGGCCGGCACCCGGAGCTGCGGCCGTTCGCCCGCGGCCATGTCGAGCCCGAGCCGGTGCTCCTCGCGCCGCTCGCCGTCGGGCGACAGGGTCAGCTCCAAGGCGCCGCCGGTGTGATAGAGCCAGAGCTCGTCGGCATCGGTCACGCGGTGCCAGCGCGAGACTTCGCCCGCTTCCAGCAGGTAGTAGATCATCGTCGCATGGCCGCGTCCGCCGCCCGGTGCCTGGTGCCGGTAGGTCTCGCGATACCAGCCGCCTTCGGGATGGCGCTCGAGCCCGAGCTGCTCGATCAGTCCCGGCGCGGTATCCGAGAGCGGCTGGCTCACGCCGGGTCCTTGGGCACGGTGGCGAGCATGGAGGCGTTCTGGCTCACGCGCCCATACCAGGCGGCGAGCCTGGGCCGGCCCTTGCGCCATTCGTCGGCGGCGAAGCGGAAATCGAGATAGCCCAGCATCACCGCGATGGTGATGGCGCCGATATCCGAAAGATCGACCAGCGTCTTCGCATCCTTCTCGAGCGCGTCGAGGACCCGCTCGACCAGGGCCTTCTGCCGGTCCATCCAGCCTTGCGAGCGCTGGCCCTCGGGGCGCTGCGATTCGAGCCGGCGCAGGATCGCCGCGTCCATGGCGCCGTCGGCCAGCGCGTGATGGCGCAGGGCCTGCCAGCGCGCCGGCCCCGGCGGCGGGAACAGCTTGGCGCCCGGATGGAGGCTGTCGAGATATTCGCAGATCACCAGCGAGTCATAGAGCCAGCCTTCCGGGGTCTTCAGTGCCGGCACCTTGCAGAGCGGGTTGTCCTTGGGCAGGTCGGTCTTGGCATCCCAGGGATTGGTGCCGATGCGCTCGAAGCGGTCGGCGAGCCCCGTCTCCATGGCGACGACCATGACCTTGCGGACGAAGGGGCTGGTGGCGGAGTAGCGAAGCTGAAACGGCTCGGTCATGGATGGGATGCTCCCCGGTGATTGAGAAGACGCGGGCTCGCGATGCGGCCCTGAATTCAGAACTGATCCTTGCGTCGGCGGATCTCGCCGAACACTTCGTGCGCGGGCCGCCCCGCGAGGCCGAGGCGCTCGGCGAGGGCCGGATCGTCGGCGCGCAGGAAGGGATTGGCGGCGCGCTCCTCGGCGAGGGTCGAGGGAATTGTCGGCCGACCTTCGTCGCGCAGCCGCTTGACCGCGGCGCTGCGCGCCCGCAGCGCCTGGTTCTCAGGATCGACCGTCAGCGCGAAGCGCGCATTGGCCTCGGTATATTCATGGCCGCAATAGACCCGGGTCTCGCCCGGCAGCGCGCGGAGCTTCGTGAGCGAGCCCCACATCATGACGGGATCGCCCTCGAACATGCGCCCGCAGCCCAGGGAGAACAGCGTGTCGCCGCAGAAGAGCGCCTGCGCCGCCTCGAACCAGAAGGCGATATGGCCGCGCGTATGGCCCGGGATGAAGAGCACGCGGGCCCGGGCCTCGCCCAGCGCGAAGCCCGACGCCTCGTCCACCGCCTCGTCGATGGCGGGGATGCGGTCGCGGTCATAGGCCGGCCCCACCACGCGGGCCCCGGTCGCCGCCTTGAGGCCCATATTGCCGCCGCAATGATCGCCATGGTGATGGGTATTGAGGACATGCGTCAGCCGCCAGCCTCGCGCCGACACGGCCTCCAGCACCGGTTCCGCCTCCGACGGATCGACGATCGCCGTCAGCCCCTGCCGCGGCTCATGCAGCAGATAGCCGTAATTGTCCTTCAACAGCGGAACGAGCGCGATTTCGAGGGAGGGCATGGGAGCATTCTTGATGGTGAAGGCGCCAACCTTAACAGCCGCGGGCCGAGCGCCCAAGAGGGCTTCCTTCCTTGTCATGCCGACGGAGAATTGCAGAGAATTTTAATTGTATGTAATATTGATAATACAACCAGTGAGTCATCCCCGCGAAAGCGGGGATCCAGGCCCGTCGAAGTCGATGCCATCCTACGTCTAAATTCTCGCTTCGGATCGCAATGGGACGCTCTATATCGGCGTCACCAACAACCTGATTCGGCGCATCGAGGAACACAAACGCGCGGAGGTTCCGGGCTTCACCAAGCGCTATGGCGTCAAGAAGCTTGTCTACTTCGAGGCTGGCGACAGCATCGTCGGCGCTATCGAGCGCGAGAAGCAAATCAAGAAGTGGTATCGGCGCTGGAAGATTGAGCTGATCGAGACGCGCAACCCTGATTGGCATGACTTCGCGCCTGGGCTGACGATTTAAGACGCCGCTTCACCCCAACCGTCCCCCCCCGCTTTCGAGCGTGTGAAGAAATCGGCGATGCCAAAGAACTCTCTCGCCCCCTCCCCTTGCGGGAGGGGGTAGGGGGAGGGGCGATGCCGTGCGAGATCCCGGCAAATAAGCGGAGCCTGATCTGCTCGGGCTCGCTCGCTTGGCGCCATGTCCAGGCCTTCTGCTTCCGGAGCGGTGGTTGATCGCAAGGATGCCCTCGAACGCGGCCGTGGCACCCCTCCCCCAACCCCCTCCCGCAAGGGGAGGGGGCTTGAGTGTTTGCTACGCCCTTGCGTGGTGCTCTCGATTTCTTCACGCGCTCGAAAGCGGGGGTCCATGTCGGCACCGCGCTCTGGCCTGTCCTTGGACCCCCGCTTTCGCGGGGGTGACAAAAAGGAGTGGGGCATAGGGGGAGTATCTACTGGGGCGAGCATTACACCCCGATCATGAACGCCGCCGCCAGTGCCTTAAACATGCTTCACCTCCCCCCATTTATAGAGGCGCAACCTTCCTGCTATAGTCTCGTCCCATGTGGAACGACGCCGTCGATCTGCGGGATTTCTACAATTCGCCTCTGGGGCAGATGGCGCGGCATCTGCTGCGCCGCAGGCTGCGGCAGATCTGGCCCGATGTGACGGGGCAGTCGGTGCTGGGCCTGGGGTTCGCGACCCCTTATCTGCGCCAGTTCCGGCCCGAGGCCGAGCGGGTACTGGCGCTGATGCCGGCGGGGCAGGGCGTGGTGCATTGGCCGCCGGGCGAGCCCGGCGTCACGGCGCTGGTGGACGAGACCGACCTGCCGATCCCCGACCGCTCGATCGACCGCGTGCTCCTGGTCCATGGGCTCGAATGCGCCGAGCATCTGCGCGACCTGTTGCGCGAGATCTGGCGCATCATGGCCGATGACGGGCGCCTCCTCGCCGTCGTGCCGAACCGGCGCGGCATCTGGGCGCGCAGCGACCGCACGCCCTTCGGCCAGGGCCAGACCTTCTCGCCCTCGCAGCTCTCGCGCCTGATGCGCGACAACATGTTCACGCCGACCCAGAACGGCGAGGCCCTGTTCCTGCCGCCGATCCGCACCAGCTGGATGCTCAAGACGGCCCCCGCCTGGGAGCGCATCGGTGGGCGCTGGTTCTCGCGCTTCGCCGGGGTGGTGATGATCGAGGCCGGCAAGCAGCTCTACGGCGTGGCCTCGGTCAAGCCGCCGCGCGCGCGCCGCCGCGCCGCCGTGATCGCCTTCCCGCAGATCGCGCGCCAGGAAAGCCGCTCGAGCAGCCTGTCGCGGGACCCCGGCGAGGACTAGGCGCCGCGCCGATCCCGCGCCTTAGCCCCGGCCCTTCAGCAGAAACAGCCCTTGCTCGCCCAGCAGATTGGCGAGCTGCAGCGAGCGGATCGGCCGCGGTCGGCCCTTCGCGTCGATCGCGATCGCGCGCTCGATGGCGATGCCGCTCGAGCGGCAGAGCTCGAAGAAATCGCGGATCGTGCAGAGATGGATGTTGGGCGTGTCGTACCAGCTCGCCGGCAGGGTCGGCGTCAGCGGCATGCGGCCCATGGCGCCCAGATGCCAGCGCACGCGCCAATGGCCGAAATTGGGGAAGGACACGATCGCGCGCTGCCCGATGCGCGTGAGCTGGCGCAGCACCGCCAGCGGGTTGTGCGTGGCCTGCAAGGTCTGGCTGAGCACGGCATAGTCGAAGGCCCGGTCGGGATAGTGGGCGAGATCGGTGTCGGCATCGCCCTGGATCACCGAAAGCCCCTGCGCCACGCAGGCATTGACGCCCGCCTGGCTCAGCTCCATCCCGCGCCCGTCGACCTGCCTGAAATGCACCAGATAGTCGAGCAGCGCCCCGTCGCCGCAGCCGATATCGAGCACCCGCGTGCCGGGCCGGATCATGTCGGCGATGAGCTGCAGGTCGATGCGGATGCCGGCCGGCGCCGCCGCGGCGGGGGCGGTCGCGGCCTGGTCGATGACGGCATCCGCGGGCATCGCTCGGGAGCTCCTTCGTCTCAGCTGCGGCCGAGGCCGCGATGCTCCGCGCAGCCGGCGAGGAACCCCGCCAGAGTGCGGTGGAATTCCGGCACATCGAGCAGGAAGGCGTCATGGCCGGCGTCGCTCTCGATCTCGACGAAGCTGACATTGGCCGCGACCGCGTTGAGCGCGTTGACGATGAGCTTGCTCTCGCGGGTCGGAAACAGCCAGTCGCCGGTGAAGGAGACGAGGCAGAACCGCACCGCCGTGCCCTGGAACGCCTTGGCGAGGCTGCCCTCATGCTCGGCCGCGAGATCGAAATAATCCATCGCGCGGGTGATGTAGAGATAGGCGTTGGCGTCGAACCGGTCGACGAAGGTCGAGCCCTGGTGGCGCAAGTAGCTTTCGACCTGGAAATCCGCCTCGAAGCCGTAGGTGAGCTGCGAACGGTCCTGCAGGTTGCGCCCGAACTTGCGATGGAGGGCGGCTTCCGAGAGATAGGTGATATGCGCCGCCATGCGCGCGACCGAGAGGCCGCGCGAGGGGTTGCGGCCCTGGTTCAGATAGTCGCCGCCGCACCAGTCGGGATCGGCCATGATCGCCTGGCGCCCGACCTCGTGGAAGGCGATGTTCTGCGCCGAATGGCGCGCCGCGCAGGCGATCGGCACGGCCGCGAAGACGCGCTCCGGGTAGGCCGCGGCCCATTGCAGGACCTGCATGCCTCCCATCGAGCCGCCGATGACGCAGAACAGCTTCCCGATGCCGAGATGGTCGATCAGCAGCTTCTGGGCGCGGACCATGTCGGCGATGGTGACGACCGGGAACTGGAGCCCATAGGGCTTGCCGGTCGCGGGATCGGGATCGCTCGGGCCCGTGGTCCCCATGCAGCCGCCCAACACATTGGCGCAGAGGACGAAATAGCGGTCGGTGTCGAGCGGCAGGCCCGGCCCCACCACCTGGTCCCACCAGCCGGGCTTGCCGGTGATGGGATGGGTTTCGGCCATGAACTGGTCGCCGGTCAGCGCATGGCAGACCAGGATAGCGTTGGATTTCTCGGCATTGAGCCGGCCATAGGTGCGATAGGCGACCGTGAAGGGCCCGAGCGCCACCCCGCTGTCGAGCGGCATGGGCTGATCGCGGCCGAAGACGACCCGCTCGCCGGGAAGCCGGGCGCGGACCTCGGGCGAATTGCGCATCAGGCCGGCCATGGGACGCAGGGAGCGGAACTCTCGCGGAAAGGGGCGGAAGAGGGCTGAAAAACCAGCGGATTAGCTAGGGGTGCGACGCTTGCACTGTCAACGTTTTCTTTGATTTTGGGGCGCCGGCCGACTATCACTAACCCGCCTTTCAAGAGCTGGATTCCAACGCATGGCCGAGGCCCAACCCACCCTCGACGATCTGCGCCGCCAGATCGACGAGATCGATGTCACGCTGCAAGAGCTGATCGTCCGCCGCGCCGAGGTGGTGACGCAGGTGGGCGCGCTCAAGAACCGCCTCACCGGCGGCCAGCGCGCCGTCCATATGCGGCCCGCCCGCGAGGCCATCATCCTGCGCAAGCTGGTGGATCGCCATCGCGGGCCGCTCTCCAAGGCGACGCTCGTGCGCATGTGGTGCGAGCTGATGTCGGCCTCGCTGCGGCTCGAGGGCAGCTTTTCCGTCGCGGTCTACATGCCTTCGCCCGCCGTGGGCGGCTATTGGGATCTCGCCCGCGACTATTTCGGCGGCATGACCCACCTGGTGGTGCGCGAATCCGCGCGCCAGGCTTTGGGCGCCGTGTTCGACGGCGAGGCCTCGGTCGCGGTGCTGCCGATGCCGCAATCGACCGACGAGGATCATTGGTGGCGGCTCCTGCTGAGCCGCGACGCCAAGGCGCCGCGGATCGTGGCGCGCCTGCCCTTCGGCGCCCGCGGCTCGGAGCGCGGCGCGCCGGTCGAGGCGCTGGTGGTGGGCCCGATCCTGCCCGAGGCCTCGGGCTTCGATCGCAGCCTGATCGCGGTCGAGACCGCCGCCGAGCTGTCGCGCAGCGCGCTCGCCGCCGCCTTCAAGGCCGAGACGCTCGAGCCCAGCTTCCGTGTCTTCGGCGTGGGACCGGCCGAGACCGGCGGCTATCTGCATCTGATCGAGATTCCGGGCTTCCTCGCCCCCGACGACAACCGCCTGGCGCGCCTCGCGCGGCGGCTGGGACCCGCCCTGCAGCAGGTCTGGGTGCTGGGCTGCTATGCCGAGCCCCTGACCGACGAGCAGCTCGGGCTCGCGACCAAGCCCAAGGGAGGGCGTTGATCATGGCGCTGACGCCACGCCCCGGCATCATGAACATCGCCCCCTATGTCGGCGGCGAATCGAACCTGCCGGGCCAGAACCGCGTCATCAAGCTGGCCTCGAACGAATCGCCGCTGGGCCCGAGCCCGCGCGCGATGGAAGCCTACAAGGCGCTGGCCAGCGAGCTGCACCGCTATCCCGATGGCGGTGCCGTCAAGCTGCGCGAGGCGCTGGCCCATCACCATGCGCTGGACGCCGCCCGCATCGTCTGCGGCGCCGGCTCCGACGAGCTGATCGGCCTCCTGGTCCGCGCCTATGCGGGCCCAGGCGACGAGGTGCTCTATAGCCGCCACGGCTTCCTCATGTATCCGATCGCGGCCCAGAGCGTGGGGGCAACGCCGGTGACGGCGCCCGAGCGCGAGCTCACGGCCGACATCGACGCGCTCCTGGCGCGCGTGACGCCGCGCACCCGCATCCTGTTCCTCGCCAACCCCAACAACCCGACCGGCAGCTGCCTGCCGGCCGCGGAGGTGAAGCGGCTGCGCGACAGGCTGGCGCCCGACGTGCTCCTGGTGCTGGACGCGGCCTATGCCGAGTATGTGACGCGGCCCGATTACGAGGCCGGTGCCGCGCTGGTCGAGCGCCACGACAATGTCGTGATGCTCCGCACCTTCTCGAAGATCTACGGCCTCGCGGCCCTGCGCATCGGCTGGGCCTATTGCCCGCCGGCGGTGGCCGACGTGCTGAACCGCGTGCGCGGCCCCTTCAACACCGCCATGGCGGCGCAGGCCGCCGCCGTGGCGGCGCTCGAGGACCGCGGCCATACCGAGAAGGCGCGCGCCCATAACGACCGCTGGCTGCCCTGGTTCAGCAAGCAGGTGCGGGGCCTGGGCCTCGTCCCCCATCCCAGCTTCGGCAATTTCGTGCTGGTCGAGTTCCCGGCGGCGACCGGCGGTGCGGAGAAGGCGCTCGCCTTCCTCAACGGCCGCGGCGTGATTCCGCGCCGCATGGCGGGCTACGGCCTGCCGGACTGCCTGCGCTTCACCATCGGCACGGCCGAGGAGATGGAGCTGACGGTGGCGGCCCTGCGCGAGTTCACCGGCCATGACCGGGAAGCCGGCCGGGGAGGGACCCGATGAGCACCGCGCCGAAGAAGAACGCGCCGCCCAAGAACGCCCCGGCAAAAGAGGCCGGATCCGCACCGCTTTTCGATCGCGTCACGCTGATCGGGATCGGGCTGATCGGCTCCTCGCTCTCCCATGCGATGCGCCGCGCCGGGCTCGCCGGCCATATCGCCGGCCATGCCCGCTCCGAGCGTACGCGGGCCAAGGCCCTGGAGCTGGGGCTGGTCCAGTCGATCCATGACGATCCGGCCTCGGCGGTGCGCGATGCCGATCTCGTCATCATCTGCTCGCCGGTCGGCAGCTATGCCGAGATCGGCGCCGCGATCCGCGACCATCTCAAGCCCGGCGCCATCCTGAGCGACGTGGGCTCGGTCAAGCAGGCGGTGATCCGCGATCTCGGCCCCAACCTGCCGGACGGCGTCCATCTCGTGCCGGGCCATCCGATCGCCGGCACCGAGCATTCCGGGCCGGAATCGGGCTTCGCCACGCTCTTCGACGGGCGCTGGTGCATCCTCACGCCCCCGCCCGGCACCGATGCCGCGGCGGTCGAGAAAATGATCCGGTTCTGGCAGGCCTGCGGCAGCCAGGTCGAGGTCATGGAGGCCGGGCATCACGACAAGACGCTCGCCATCACCTCGCATCTGCCGCACCTGATCGCCTACACCATCGTCGGCACGGTGGCGGATCTGGAGGAGGCGACCAAGAGCGAGGTCATCAAGTTCTCGGCCTCGGGCTTCCGCGACTTCACCCGCATCGCGGCCTCCGACCCGGTGATGTGGCGCGACGTCTTCCTCAACAACCGCGACGCGGTGCTGGAGATGCTGGGTCGGTTCGCCGAGGATCTGACGGCGCTGCAGCGCGCGATCCGCTGGGGCGAGGGCGACAAGCTCGAGGCGCTCTTCACCCGCACGCGCGCGATCCGGCGCGGAATCATCGACGCCAAGCAGGCCTGACGGCCTTCCTACAGAAGACCGCTCGCGTTCTCTCGCCGGCGAGGTGAGGCAATCGCGCGCGGCCCCTTGCGCATTTTTTTCTTGCGCAGCCGGAAAATTTCCTGGATATCCCCGCCCGAAGACGCCGCACGCACGTGCAACAAGCCCGTCACACGGGCCTGGCAACGGCCGAAAGCGTCCTTTTTGGATCGATCGGTGTCTCCGTGCGAACGGGGCGCCATGGGCCCGAGAGGGAGCCGTCGAAGCTTTCCGGCCGGTATCGCGAGCGCTCTGCTCCCTCCCGGACGGTATGTTCGACCCGAGCGGAGGACGAGATGAGCAAGAAATTCCACTTCAAGGGCCGCATCCTGATGCTGGGCTACGGCTCGGTCGGCCGTTGCACCCTGCCTCTGATCGACCGGCATTTCGACATGCCGTTGGGCCACATGGCCATCGTCGAGGCCGACGATCGCAGCGATCTTCTGAAGCGCTACATCGCGCGCGGCCTGAAATACGAGACGACGCCGATCGTGCGCGAGAACATGGCCTCGCTCCTGTCCAAGTATCTCGGGAAGGGCGATCTGCTCATCAACCTGTCGGTCGAGGTCAGCTCGATCGAGCTGATGAACTGGTGCCAGGCGCATGGCGTCCTCTATATCGACACCTGCATCGAGCCCTGGGCCGGCTATTACGACAACGCCTCGATCCCGACGCATGAGCGCTCGAACTATTTCCTGCGCTACAGCGCGATCGAGAACGCCAGGAAATGGCCCAAGGGCTCGCCCTCGGCGCTGCTGACCCATGGCGCCAATCCGGGCCTGATCAGCCATTTCATCAAGCAGGCGCTGCTCGACATCGCGAAGCTGCGCGGCCTGTCCGCCTCCAAGCCGAAGTCCAAGGCGGAGTGGGCGCGGCTGATGATGAAGACGGGGACCAAGGTGGTCCATGTCGCGGAGCACGACACCCAGATCTCGAGCGATCCCAAGAAGCCGGGCGAGTTCGTGAACACCTGGAGCGTGCCGGGCTTCGTCGGCGAGGGGCTGCAGCCGTCGGAGCTGGGCTGGGGCACGCACGAGAAGCGCCTGCCGCATGACGGCAACGAGCATCCCATCGGCCCCAGATGCGCGATCTATCTGAGCCAGCCGGGCTGCGTGACGCAGGTGCGCTCCTGGACCCCGATCGGCGGGCCCTTGATCGGCTTCCTCATCACCCATGGCGAGGCCATCAGCACCTCCGACTATTTCACGGTCTGGGAGGAAGGCCGCGCGATCTTCCGGCCGACCTGCCACTACGCCTATCACTGCTGCAACGACGCCGTGCTCTCGGTGCGCGAGCTGCAGATGAACGGTTTCCACATGCAGAAGCAGCACCGCATCCTCGGTCCCGAGATCACCCAGGGCATCGACGAGCTCGGCGCTTTGCTGATGGGCGATTTCGGCGCCTATTGGTACGGCTCGCAGCTTTCGATCGAGGAAGCGCGCGAGCTTCTGGGGCCCGAGTTCAACGCCACCTCGATCCAGGTGGCCGCCCCCGTGCTGGCCGGCGCCATGTATCTGATCGAGCATCCGAACCTCGGCCTGCTCGAGCCCGAGGATATCGACCATGACTATGTGCTCGATGTCTGCCGGCCCTATCTCGGGCCCGTGGTCGGCGTCCATAGCGACTGGACCCCGCTCAAGGAACGCGGCCGCCTGTTCGAGGAAGCGCATCTCGACTGGGACGATCCCTGGCAGTTCCGGAACTTCCGGGTCAGCTGATGGAATGAGGGCTCCTCGGAAGCCCTCATTACGTCATCCCCGCTTCCGAGCGTGTGAAGAAATCGGCGATGCCAAAGAACTCTCTCGCCCCCTCCCCTTGCGGGAGGGGGTAGGGGGAGGGGCGATGCCGTGCGAGATCCTGGCAAATAAGCGGAGCCTGATCTGCTCGGGCTCGCTCGCTTGGCGCCCTGTCTGGGCCTTCTGCCTCCAGAGCGGTGATTGATCGCAGGGATGCCCCCAGCTGCGTCCGTGGCACCCCTCCCCCCAACCCCCTCCCGCAAGGGGAGGGGGCTTGAGTGTTTGCTACGCCCTTGCGTGGTGCTCTCGATTTCTTCACGCGCTCTTCCGCGGGGATGACGTGTGAGAGGGGGCGCCGTCCCTACCGCACCACCGGCTGCAGCGTCGCGAGCTTGACCGGCCCGGCGCTGAGCTCGCCGTCCTGGGCGGTGAGCGGGAGCTTCAGGCGCCCCTGATCGTCGGTGAGGAGCGCCAGGGCCAGGGCCGCGAGTTGCGCGTCGTTCGAGCGCATCAGGCCGGCCTGGGCCAGCGCCACCAGCGTCTCCGTCGCGCCGCGGATCTCGGTCGTGGCCGCGGCCAGCGGGCGCAAAGTGCCGTCGAGCGAAAGGGTGCCGCTGCCCGAGATGCTGAGCGGTCCCCAGGCGATCGTGAACAGGTCGAGATCGACGGCACCGCCCGCGTCGCGCCAGGCGCCGAGCGCGGCGGCATCGAGGCCGCGCGGCGGCGGCCCCTCGAGCCGCCCCGCCAGGCCCAGCTTCTCGATGGAGGAGCCGAGCGCGAGCCGCGGATCGGGCGGCAGCTGGATGGTCTCGGCGCCGAGGTCGAAGGTGAGGCTGGTGGGGACCGGCGTGGCCGGGTCGGGTGCCGGCTGGCCCAGCACCGCGCTCAAGGTCGCGATCGTCGCGGGCGGCTGTTCCGGTTCCCGGGCGCTGATGCCGCCCGCCAGGAGGCTCATCCGGTCGAGCCGCCCATCGCGCGCGAGCTCGAGGCTGCCGCCCGCCGTCACTGCCTGCACGTCGTAATGATGGCCCCGGCTCGCGACCTGATGCGCACCGGCCATGAGGAAGGCGATATGGAGCGGCGCCCAGGCCGGCGCCTCGATCGCGAGATCCGGCCCGGACCAGGACCAGGAGCCGTCCGCGGCGGCGGCCGACGGTGCCGCGATCCGCGTGCGCAGATGAAAGGGGAAGCCGGCGATCGGATCGCGGACGGCCTCGATCCTGTAGCCTTCGGCCCGCCGCGCCGCGATCCAGAGATCGATCGAGGAGGCGAGCTGCCGGGCGGCGAGATGCCACCAGACCGCCCAGCCGCCGGCGAGTGCGGCGAGGCCGAGCAGGATCGAGACCGAGGCGATGGCCGCTCTTCTTGTCATGGTGACAGATGTAGCAGATTTGCCGCTCCCCGGGCGCGCTTGCCCGAGCGGGATTGCCCGCTATGATGAAACCGGCTTGGCCCCGTCCCTTGATTCCCGCTTCCTTATCCGCATGTCATGAGCGCGCCTCCCGCAGCTTCTGCGGCCTCCCCGACCATGCGCCTGCTGCAAGGGGCGGTTCCGGCGGCGTTCGTGCTCATGTGGGCGACCGGCTTCACCGGCGCACGCCTGGGCCTGCCCTACGCGCCACCGCTCACCTTTCTCTGCCTGCGTTTCGGGACCGCCGCGATCCTGATGCTGCCGTTCTGCCTGATGACCCGCGCGCCTTGGCCCGGAAGCTGGCGCATGCGCGGCCATGTGGCGATGGTCGGATTGCTGATGCACTCGCTCTATCTGGGCGGCGTCTATTCCGCGATCTCGGCCGGCATCCCGTCGGGCGTCAGCGCCCTGATCGTGGGGCTGCAGCCGCTGCTGACCGCGGCGGTGGTCGGGCCGCTTCTCGGCGAGAAGGTTTCGCCTCTGCAATGGCTGGGTTTTGCGATCGGGTTGGTCGGCGTGGCGCTGGTGCTGGGCGGGAAGCTTCATTTCGATGCCGCGCAGAGCTGGGGCGTGGCGCTGGCCTTCGTCGGGCTGATCGGCGTCACCTCTGCAACGCTCTATCAGAAGCGCTTCTGCAGCGAGGTCGATCTCAGAACCGGCATGTTCATTCAATATGCGGCGGCCAGCCTCGTCCTGTTGCCGCTGTCGCTGCTGATAGGGTGGGGGCCGGTCGAATGGACGGGCGAGCTCTTCTTTGCGCTGGCTTGGCTCATCCTGGTTCTCTCCTTCGGCGCGATGACGATCTTCTATCTCCTGATCCGCAAAGGGGCCGCCTCGCGCGTCACCAGCCTGTTCTACCTGACGCCACCCGTGGCGGCGCTGCTGGGCTGGATCTTCTTCAGCGAAAGCCTGGGACCGCTGTCGCTCTTCGGCATGGCGCTGACGGCGCTGGGCGTGGCGCTGGTCATGCGGCGGCCGGCGGGCGGTTGAGACATCATGGATGAGGGCCCGCTGATCGAAAGCCGCCGCCTGCTGGTGCCGCCCAAGGGCGCCTTCTGGGTGTTCGGCTATGGCTCGCTGATGTGGCGGCCGGAATTTCCCTTCGTGCAGGCCGCCTCGGCGCTGCTGCGCGGCTGGCATCGCGCCTTCTGCATCTGGTCGGTGCATTACCGCGGCACGGTCGAGAAGCCGGGTCTGGTGCTGGGGCTGGATCGCGGCGGCGCCTGCCGTGGCCGCGCCTTCCGGATCGCGCCGGAGCATGCGATCCGGGTCGCCGACTATCTCCATGAGCGCGAGATGGTCACGGGCGTCTATGAGCCGCGCTATGTGACGGTCGAGCTCGAAGGCGGCAAGCGCGTGCGGGCCGCCACCTATCTCGCCGATCATCGTCATCCGCAATATGCCGGCAAGCTGGCGCCCGCGAAGCTCCTGCGCATCATCCGCGAGGGCCATGGCAGCGCCGGCAGCAATCTCGACTATCTGCGCAACACCGTGCGCCATCTCGACCAGCTCGGCATCGCCGACGGCCCCCTGCACCGGATCCTGGCCCAGGCGGAAAAGGCCGAGACGCGGGGCAGGGCGAAGGGGTGAGGGCGTCGCCGTCTCTCCTTACGTCACCTCCGCGAAAGCGGGGGTCCAAGTCAATGGAGGACGGGGAACGGTCAGAGTTTGCGATGACCATGGACTCCCGCTTTCGCGGGGGTGACGAGTGAGTGCGAAAGCGGGACGCGTCTCTGCTATCGGGATCTTATGGTGTCCCGCTGCCCAGCTCCCGCGCGAAGCTGAAGAGCGTCTCGGCGAAATGGCCGAGACTTGCGGGATCGCCCAGCCAGAGGAACAGGATCAGCACCATGATCCCGCCCAGGATCCAGATATACCAGGGTCGCTGGGGCTGGACCTTGGTGCCACAATAAGGGCATTCGTCCACGATGCGGCTGATGCGCTGGCCGCAGTGAGGGCAGGGGCGCCCCATGCGCCGGCGCCGCTTCCGCCTCAGCTACACTTGGAATAGCCGCAGGAGGTGCAGAGATCGCAGCCTTCCTGGCGGATCAGCGAGGGCTGGCTGCATTTGGGGCAGCGCGGCAGGAGGCTGTGGCGCTCGGGATCCGAGGCGCCCTGCGCGTTCGCCGCCGGCAGGTTCACGATCTTGCGCTGGCTCTCGAGCGCCAGGCCGGGCGTCTGGTGCGCCGGCATGAAGCCGATCTCGATCATGTGGCGTTCGATCACCTCGCCCAGGGCCGCCAGGAGCGAGGGCACGTATTTGCCGTCCATCCAGCTGCCGCCGCGCGGATCGAACACGGCCTTGAGCTCCTCCACCACGAAGGAGACGTCGCCGCCGCGCCGGAAGACCGCGCTGATCATGCGGGTGAGCGCCACGGTCCAGGCGTAATGCTCCATGTTCTTCGAGTTGATGAAGACCTCGAAGGGCCGGCGCCGGCCGTCCTGGATCACGTCGTTGATGGTGATGTAGAGCGCATGGTCGCTCTCGGGCCAGCGCAGCTTGTAGGTCTTGCCCGGCAGTGCCTCCGGCCGGTCGAGCGGGCGCGTCATATAGATCACGCCGCCGGCCTCGAACGGATCCTTGGCCTTGGGCTGCGGCGCCACGAGCGGCAGCTCGGCCTGGGCCTTGGGTTCGGGCGCTTTGGCCTCGAGCACGGCGCCGGTGATCTCGTTCGGCCGGTAGGTGGTGCAGCCCTTGCAGCCCAGCTCGTAGGCCTGGGCGTAGACGTCCTTGAAGGCCTCGAAGGAGAGATCGACCGGCACGTTGATCGTCTTCGAGATCGAGCTGTCGACATATTTCTGCACCGCCGCCTGCATGACGACATGGTCCCCGGGCGTCAGCGTCTGGGCGTCGACGAAATAATCGGGCAGCGGCGCCGTCTCGCCCTTGAGCCGCCGGAACAGGCGGTAGGCGTAGTCGCTCACCTCTTCCTGCGCGCGCGTGCCGTCCGGCATCAGCACATTGCGGGTGTATTTGAAGCTGAAGACCGGCTCGAGGCCCGAGGAGACATTGTCGGCGAAGAGCGAGATCGTGCCGGTGGGCGCGATCGAGGTCAGGAGCGAGTTCCTGATGCCGTGCTGCGCGATCGCTTCCTGGACGTCCGGATCGAGCTCGCGCACGGTCTCGCCCGCGAGATAGGCGCCGGCGTCATAGAGCGGGAAGGAGCCCTTCTCGGCCGCGATCTCGGCAGAGGCCAGATAGGCCGAGCGCTGGATCGCCTTCAGCCACTGCTCGGTCAGCGCCACCGCCGGACCCGAGCCGTAGCGCGCGCGCACCATGATGAGCGCGTCGGCGAGGCCGGTGACGCCGAGCCCGATGCGCCGCTTGCCGCGCGCCTCCTCGGCCTGCTGCGGCAGCGGGAAGCGCGAGATGTCGACGACGTTGTCCATCGCCCGCACGGCGGTGCGGACCAGCCGGTCGAGCGCCTCGAGATCGAGATGGGCGTCGGCCTCGAAGGGCGACGTCACCAGGGCCGGGAGATTGATCGAGCCCAGGAGGCAGGCGCCATAGGGCGGCAACGGCTGCTCGCCGCATGGATTTGTGGCGCTGATGGTCTCGCAGTAATAGAGGTTGTTCCGCCGGTTGATGCGGTCGATGAAGATCACGCCCGGCTCGGCATAGCCGTAGGTCGCGCGCATGATCTTGTCCCACAGCTCGCGCGCCTGCAGCACCTTGAAGGTGGTGCCGTTGAACTTCAGCTCCCAGGGCGCGTCCTGCTGGATCGCCGTCATGAAGGCGTCGGTGACGAGCACCGAGAGGTTGAACATGCGCAGGCGCCCGGGCTCGCGCTTGGCCTCGATGAAGGCCTCGATGTCGGGATGGTCGCAGCGCATCGTCGCCATCATGGCCCCGCGGCGATGGCCGGCGCTCATGATGGTGCGGCACATCGCGTCCCACACATCCATGAAGGAGAGCGGGCCCGAGGCGTCGGCGCCGACGCCTTTCACCGGCGCGCCGCGCGGGCGCAGCGTCGAGAAGTCGTAGCCGATGCCGCCGCCCTGCTGCATGGTCAAGGCCGCCTCGCGCAGATGGGTGAATATCCCGCCCATATCGTCGGGAATCGTGCCCATCACGAAGCAGTTGAAGAGCGTGACCATGCGCTCGGTGCCGGCGCCGGCCAAGATGCGGCCCGCGGGCAGGAACTTGAAATCCTCGAGCGCGCGATAGAACTCGCCCGCCCAGCGCTCGCGATCCGCCTCGGGCTCGGCCAGCGCCTCGGCCACGCGCCGCCAGCTATCCTCGATCGTGCGGTCGACGGCCTGCCCGTCGATCGTCTTGAAGCGGTATTTCATGTCCCAGATCTGCTGGGAGATCGCGGTCACTTGCGGCATCGCAAGACTCTCTCATGATCGGGGCGGCCAAAAAGGGCCGCCAGTCTAGGAGCCTTGGAACGGTCAAATCAACCATAACCGTTCCGGAAATGTTTCCCCTAGGCTCAGTGTATCCTATGAATAAATTGCTAAATGATTTCAGATATATAGGAATTACTCAGCCAATTCACAAGGGACCTCGGCATCAATCCCGAGGATGAATTTCCAAGAGTCCCCAGAGAGCTTGTGCAAAAGCTGAGGAAGAAGCCGGGAAAACACGCCCTTGCGCCGACCTAGGCTGGCGGATTTGCAGGCGCTTCCAGCAGCCTCCGGCTCGCCCCCTCGAGGCGGGTCTCCAGCTCCTTCATGAAGCGGCGGCGGTCGAGGCCCGCGGGGATGGGGTCGAGGAACTCGACGGTGATCCGGCCGGGCTTCTTGAGGAAGCTGCGACGGCCCCAGAAGACCCCGGAATTGAGCGCCACCGGCACGACCGGGCGGTCGAGCTTGTCATAAAGGGCGGCGATGCCGGGCTGATAGGGCCGGTGCTGCCCCGGCGCCACGCGCGTGCCTTCGGGGAAGATCAGGAAGGGCCGGCCGCTGGCGGCGGCCCGCTCGGCCGCGCGGATCAGTTGGCGCAGCGCCTTGGCACCGGCGCCGCGGTCGACCGCGAGCGCGCCCGAGCCCAGCAGGTAAAGACCGAAGAGCGGGATCCAGATCAGCTCGCGCTTCAGCACATAGATCGGCCGGTCGAGGATCTTCGCCAGCGCGAGCGTCTCCCAGCTCGACTGGTGCTTGACCGCGAAGATGACGGGCTCCCCCGGCAGGCGCTCGCGGCCGACGACGCGGTGATCGAGCCCGACCAGGAGCTTCAGCAGCCAGAGCGTGGTCCCGACCCACAGCCGGCAGAGCGCGTAGACCGCGTTGGCGCCGAAGAGGAGCGTCGGCAGCCCGACGATCGCGAAGAAGGCCGTCGCCAGATAGAACAGCAGGTTGAAGAGCAGGGCGCGCAGATGGGCCATGGCGGTTCCGGCGGTCAGGGCCTGTTGGGCGCGAGGCCGGCATCGCCCGGCAGCACCAGCCCGCGCAGCAGCGCCACCAGATATTTGTTGTATTCGCGCACCAGGAGATCGGTGGTGCCGGGCCAGCGCCACCACCGCTCCTGCTTCACCTGGTGCGGGAAGACGGGATAGGGCAGCACCTGCACGCCCGGCATGGCGCGGTGGAATTCCAGCATGCTGCGCGGCATGTGATAGGCCGCGGTGATGAGCCGGATCGATTTGAATTTCTGCTGGCGCATCCAGTCCGCGGTCTCGAGCGCGTTGCCGCGCGTGTCCTCGGCGCTGTAGCCCAGCGCGATGCAGCAGGCGATGGTTTCGGGCGAAAGCTTGGGCAGGTCGGCCGGGTCGAGCGAGCCCAGCAGCGTCTCGATATCGACATCGCGGTTGACGCCGCTGACGAGGAGCTTCTTCGCGTGGCCGTTGGCGAGCAGATCGAGCCCCGCCTCCAGCCTTTCGCTGCCGCCGGTCAGCACCACGGCGGCGTCGGTGGCGGCGAGGTCGGTGTCGAGGTTGCGCGGGATGCGCGTGACGAAGGCGACGAGGCCGATGAACCAGATCAGCGCCATGACCAGGAACAGCAGCAGCAGCCGACGGACCCAGCGCCGGCGGCGCTGCCCGGTCTCGTTGCGCCGGGCTTGCCGCAGCGACGATCTCACAGGCTTCGCCCGAGGATGCGCAGCACGGCGATCCGCGCCGTCAGCATCGCCACCAGGGCCGCCGCCAGCGGCAGCGAGGCGATGATCGCCCAGTCGCTCCAGCCGAGCCGCGCCAGCGGCACCAGCCCGCCGCCCAGCACGGCCGCGAGCCAGCCGATCGCCGTGATGGTGGCCGCACCGGCGGCGAGCCCCAGGAGCCCGCCGACGAAGCCCTGCGCCAGCGCGTGGTTCTGGAACTGGCGCGCGATATAGCGGTCGGGTGCTCCCAGGAGATGCACCAGCTCGATCACGTCGCGATGGATGTCGAGGCCGGTGCGGGTCACGAACAGCACGGCGAGCGCCGCCGCCGCCGAGACGAAGCCCAGCACCAGCGTGGCCAGGAGCCGCACCAGCCAGGAGAGGCGCTCGGCGCGCTCGAGCCAGTCGCGATGATCGTCGAGCCGCGCTTCTGGCGCCGCTTCGGTCAGGCGCTGGGCGAGGCCTGCGCTGTCGACGGTCGTGCCGCCGTCGAGCTCGACCGCGATCAGGTCCGGCAGCGGCAGGTCGGCCGCGGCCGCGTCGGGTCCCAGCCAGGGGCCGATCAGCTCGGCCATCGCATCGGGGCCCAGCACCTCGGCATGGGCGATGCCGGGGGTCTGGGTCAGCACGTCGAGGACGCGCTCGAGCCGGGCCTGGCGGTCGCTGTCGGTCGCTTCCACCGGCTGGGGCAGCTCGACCGTGAGGGCACCCGTCAGCTCCGAGCGCCAGCCCGAGACCAGCTCGCCCGCCGCCAGCACGCCGGCGAGTGCCAAGGCCGCCAGATAGACCATGGCGCCGACGATCCAGGGCAGGAAGCGCGAGGAACCGTCCTTGCCCAGCGGCAGGTCGCTGCGCAGCATCGTCGTCGCCAGGCTCATCGCGCCGCCGTCGACAGGCGCGGGTGCAGCGCCAATCGACCTCCCTCGAGATGGAGCTGGTGGTGCGGGAAGCGCGCCACGAGGCTCTCGTTGTGGGTCGCGATCAGCACCGTGGTGCCGAGCTTGTAGAGCTCCTCGAAGAGATACATGAGCCGGAGCGCGATACGGTCGTCGACATTGCCGGTGGGCTCGTCGGCGAGCAGCAGCGAGGGCCGCGCGATCACCGCGCGCGCGATGGCGACGCGCTGCTGCTGGCCGCCGGAGAGCGTCGCGGGCAGCGAGGACAGCCGGTCGCCGAGGCCGACCCAGTCGAGCAGCTCGCTCACATGCTTCTTGATCTCCGCCTCGCGCACGCCGGCGAGCCGGAGCGGCAGCGCCACATTGTCGAAGGCGGTCAGGTGATCGAGCAGCCGGAATTCCTGGAACACGACGCCGATGCGCCGGCGCAAAGGCGGCAGGTCGCGCCGCGCGAGCCCCGCGACGTCGCGGCCGAACAGGCTGAAGCGGCCCTCGCTGGGCTTGAGCGCCAGATAAAGCAGGCGCAGCAGGGTGGATTTGCCGGCGCCGCTGGGGCCGACCAGGAAATGCAGCGTGCCGGGCGCCAGCGCGAAGGAGATGTCGCGCAGGATCTCCGGCCCGTCGCCGTAACGCACGGCCACTTGTTCGAGCAAAACCAACGGCGCCCGGTCCTTGTCGGCTGCGAATGACGCGCAGGAACATGACATGGGGTCCGGTGTGGCGTCCAGCCGAGCCGCCCGACCCCGCGACCGCTTCCGGACCGGCTCACGCCGCCTCCGAGTCGGCCCGGCTCGACGGCCACGAAACCCGTATTTCGAATCGGCGGCGACTCCGTTGCCGCCCCGTTCGACGCGGATTCCGTGAAGCCGTGCTTCAGCCCGTCGATGGGGCCTCCACGCCTATTCCCAGTGCCGTATCGGGACTTTCCAAATCGGCGCCGAGAACCTATAAGGCAACAGGGACGTCAACCGCCGCCTTTCATGATCATCACCTGCCCGGCCTGCTCGACGCGATACTCGATGGACCCGCTTTCGCTCGGGCCCCAGGGTCGGCGCGTGCGGTGTACCAAGTGCAAGAATGTCTGGCTGCAGACGCCGCCCGACGACATGCCCCGCCGGGTGGATCTGACCGAGCCGGAGCCGGCACCGCCTCCGCCCACGGCCAGCAGCGCAGCGGCCGCGCCCGACGCAAGCGTCGTCGCCGCGGCATCGGCTGCCGCCTCGCCGCCCGAGGAACGCGTGGCGATTCCGCCGCGTCCGCGCCCCGCGACGCGCAAGGGCATGAGCGCCGGACTGGGCATTCTCATCCTGCTGCTGGTGATCATCGGGCTCGCCGCCGCGGCCGGCTATTTCTTCCAGAAGCAGGTCGTGGCCTCCTGGCCGGACGCGCGCGAGATCTATGCCGCGCTCGGGATCGCCAATCCCGTGCTCGGCAAGGGCCTCGAGATCAGCAACATCACCATGGTCAGCCAGACGATCGACGGCCAGCCGGTCCTGGTCGTGCATGGCGAGATCTTCAACAAGGGCCAAGCCGGCATCGCCGTGCCGAATCTTCTCGCCACCTTGCGCACCCAGCAGCGGCAATGGCTGTTCGACTGGGTCTTCAAGATCGAGAAGCCGCAACTGGCGCCGGGCGAGACCGTGACCTTCACCACGACCGCGAAGAATCCGCCCAAGGAAGCCAAGCTGCTCGAGGTGACCTTCACCGAGAAGGCGGTCGGCAGCTGATCGCCGATTCGGGGCAGCCTTCCTACCGCGTCGGCGTTCTTCTTTCTTAAGGCCAGCCATCACCCCGCTGTGTTCGATTGAGGGCAACCGCGCCGGCTCGATGCGGCAGCCTGTCGCATGAATTTGCCGACAGGCTTTTTCTCCACGTTCGATCAATCGGATGCGTCAAGGCCGCGAGGCGCGCGCGGCGGGAGGCTGCTTTATTTCCTATGATTGAGGGACCGTGAATCCGGCGCGCGCGCGATTCACTTTAACCGGATGTTAAGCACGAAAGGTTCAGGCTCTGTCCCAGGCAGACCCTCGCTTTTCGGCCGGAAAACTGGCGGTTCTCTTGACTCCGCGGCGCTTGGCGCCAGTTTCCTTTCCGAGGCGGCGATGGGTGCCGGATCGAATCAAGAGCAGGAACGGAACGAGCAGACGATGGCCCGGATTCTGGTTGCAGAAGACGATCCTTCGGTACGCGAGCTGGTGACGCGCGTGATCCAGACGATGGGCCATCAGGTCCAGGCGGTCACGGACGGCGCCTTCGCGCTCGAGGCGCTGCAGATGGACGATTTCGATCTGCTGCTGACGGACATCGTCATGCCGCGGCTCGATGGCATCGCGCTCGCGCTCAAGCTCGCCAAGTCGAGGCCCGACCTGCCGATCCTGATGATGACCGGCTACGCGCATGAGCGTCAGCGTGCCCATGATCTCGAGGTGCTGGTCCATCGCGTGCTGACCAAGCCCTTCACGGTCGACCAGTTCCGCACCGCGCTGCGCGACGCGCTCACCGGCAGCGAGACGGAACCGACCCGCGCCGCCGGCTGGGCGTAAGCGCCGCTCATTGGCGGCACCGCGGCCTTGCCGCCACGGCAGGTGGGTTCAGTCGCACCGCTACCGTGCGGCCGGCACCAGAAGCGCATCGACGGCAACCGCGCCCGTTTCGGAAACGATGAGCGGATTGACATCCGCTTCCGCGATGGCGCTGCCCAACGATGCGCACATGATGGAAAAATCGGCAAGGGCCCTTGCGGCGCTGCGTTTGTCCTTTGCCGGCGCACCGCGCACGCCGTTTAAGGTTCTTGCGACCGCCAGGCGCTCGATCATGCGCAACGCCCGGTGCTCGTCGAAGGGAGCCAGGGCGAACTGCCGGTCGCAGAAGAGCTCGATGAGCGTACCCCCCGCTGACACCATGACCAGCGGCCCGAAATCCGGATCGAGAACACAACCCAGCCCCAGCTCCACGCCCTTGCCGGCCATGGCTTGAACGATGACCCGCGGGCCCAGCCGGCCGCTCAGATCGTCATAGGCGCACCGCAGCGCATCCTGATCCGTCAGGCCGAGGTGGACACCGTCGCGATCGCTCTTGTGATCGATGCCGATCGCCGCCGTCTTGAGGACGAGCGGATAGCCGATCCGTCTGCCCGCGGCAGCCAGCCCTTCCCAGTTCTCGGCGATCTCGCTGCGAATGGTTTTTATGCCGAAAGCGGAGAGTAGATCGAGCGATCTCCGCTCGTCCCAGAGGTGATCCGACCGCAGCGCGGTTCGCCAGCTTTCGACCGCTTCACTCGCGGCGGGGGATTGTGCCGATGGGCGAGGCTGCTCGCGGCGGCGGTCCGCCCATTCCTGGACTTTCTTCGCCGCCAGCAGCATCTCGCCGGCGCCGTTGAGGCAAGGCACGCCGTGGTCGGCCAGCGCGTCGGCGAGCGACCGATTGTTGGCGCGCGAAAAGCTCGAATAGAAGAAGCAGGGCTTGGTGGTCAGGGCCGGCAGCCGCAGCGCCAACTGCCGCAACTCCTCCATATAGACGTAGTCGTCGCGCAGATCGGCTTCGAAGCCGATCATCGAAACTTCCGGCGCGTCTGCCATGGAAACGAGGCCGCGTTCGAACATCGCCGCAAACTCATCGGTAAGCTCGGCGGCGCAATCCAGCGGATTGGAGGGCTCGAGCGACGGCGGCAGCATCCCACGCAGGGCGGCGATGGTCGGCGGGCCCAGTTCTGCGAGTGGCGCGCCGATCTCCGTGGCGCGGTCGGTGACGAGCTCGCGCAAGCCGCCGGAATCCGTCACCAGCCCGACACCGCCGGGCCCCGGCAGGCGCCCGCCCGCGCAAAGCTGGGCGACATTCATCAACTGGTCGACATCCTCCACAGCGATCGCCCCGCATTCCTCGATCGCCGCCACATAGGCCGCGGAAGATCCGGCCAGCGCGCCGGTATGCGAGCGTGCCATGCGGGCGCTTTGCTCGCAGCGTCCGACCTTGCAGATGACGACTGGGATATGGGCCGCCTGGGCACGGCGCAGGCTTTCGAGGAAGCCTTGCGGGTTGCGCGCCGTCTCGAGGAACAGCGCGATGACCTTGGTCGTCGGCCGACCGATCGCATAATCGATATATTCGTCCGCCGTGGCGCCGATCTCCTGGCCGGGCGAGACCATCAGATCGAAGCGGTATCTCGGATCGTTCATTGCCAGCACGGTGAAGACCGATCCCGAATGGGCGATCAGCGTGATGCCGCCGGGCTTCAGATGGCCCGCTGGATAGAAGCTGGCGACGCAGCGCGTCGGGAGATTGACCAAGCCCATGCCGGCGCCGCCGCAGACGGGGATCCGGGCTTCGTGCGCGATATCCCGTAGGCGCGCGAGCAGCGGCCCGCCTGCCGCCGCCTCGCCATGGCAGGCATCGAAGATGACGGCGCTGCGCGCGCCCCGCTCGATTGCCGCCAGCAGCGCTGCTTCGAGATTGACCGCCCCCACGCCAAGAATGGCGAGGTCCGGCGCATGTTCCAGCTCGGCGATGCTGCGATGGCAGCGCCGGCCCAGGATGCTGTCCTGCTTCGGATTGACGAAGCTGATCTGTCCTTCATAGCCGGCACTCAGAACCGCCTGGGACAGGCGCAGGCCGAAGGAATTGGCGCGCTCGGAGGCGCCGACGACGGCGATCGACCGCGCGTCCAGCAGGGGCGCCAGACGATGCGCCGCCCGCCCCGAGCCGACCGGATCCGACATGCTCAACCGCCCTTGAAGCTGGGTGTGCGCTTTTCCGCGAATGCGGCGGCGCCTTCGTTGAAATCCTCCGATCGCAGCATGCTTTCGTAGTGGGCGAGGCCGCTCTGCCCGATCCAGGCCTTGCGCGTCGCGCCATGGGCCTGCTCCGGCGAGGCGGCGGCATTGAACCGCATATATTCCTTGAGGGCCTTGGTCACGAGCGGCGCGCCCTGGGCGATGCCATGCGCGATCTCCTGTGCCTTCGTCAGGAGCTGCGCGCGCGGTACCACGTCGCGCACCAGGCCCCAATGCTTCGCCTCCGGCGCGCTCAGGCGCCGCCCGGTCAGCATCAGGTCGATGGCGACGTTGTAGGGCACCCGGTGGTGTAGTTTCTGGATCGCGCCGCCGTCTGGCAGGAAGCCGCGCTGCATCTCGGGCAAGGCGAAATAGGCTTCTTCGGCGGCGAGGATGATGTCGGCGCCCAGCGCCAGCTCGAAGCCGCCGCCGACCGCGGCACCGTTCACGGCGGCGATGACCGGCTTGTAGAGATCGAAAAATTCCGGCAATCCGCCGATGCCGCCGGGGCCGAGATCGAATCCCTGCGCCTCGTCGCGGCCTTCGCCGCGGGCTACGGCCTTGAGGTCCCACCCGGCCGAGAAGATGTTCTTCGGGTTGGGCGCCCCGGTCAGCACGCCGACCCGCAGTTCGGCCTCGTCATTCAGTCGACGGAACGCCTGATAGAGCTCCCGGCTCAGGGCCAGATCGATGGCGTTGGCCGGCGGGCGGTTGATGGTGACGGTCATGACCGGTCCGTCGCACTCGACAAGCACCTGGTCGGACATGAGAAAGCTCCTTCGCCCGGGATATCCCGTGGCACAGTATGAGAAATTGAACTGAGAAAGAGGCTGGGCCGGAGCCAGCGACTGCAGGTAATGACGTTATTGTGCTAAAAATCCTGCTAGGGTAAGGCGCTTAAATCTCATTCCAGTATGAGGAATTCTCATTATGAGATATGGGCGTGCGATCCCGCCCCTGAAGTCGCTGCTGGCGATCGAGGCGGCGGCACGGTTCGGCAGCTTCTCCAAGGCCGCCGCCGAGCTGAACGTGACCCAGTCGGCGGTCAGCCATCTGGTTGGGCAGGCCGAGGCCTATCTGGGGGCGAGGTTGTTCGATCGCGCGAGCCGTCCCATGCGGCTCACGCGTGAGGGCCAGCGCTATGTGAGCGGGGTCGTTTCCGGGCTCAACATCCTGAAGGCGGAAGGCCAGCATCTGCAGGAGCGCAAGAAGGCCCAGAGCACATTGATCGTCTCCTGCAATCTGGGTTACGGGAATTTCTGGCTGCTGCCGAAGCTGAGGCACTTCCACGAACGCCACCCGGCCATCACCGTGAACATGGTCACGACCTATCAGGGCCTGCCGGAGCTCACTGACGGGATCGACGTCGCCATTCGTTTCGGCAAGGGCGATTGGCCCGATTGCCGCTCGCAGCCGCTCTATCGGGAGCGCATCGTGCCAGTGGCGAGCGTCGCCTATGTCGAGCAGGAGGCGCGGATCCGGCACCCGAAGGACCTGCTGAAACATACGCTGCTGCACGCCCACGCCATCGACCGTTCCTGGTTCGACTGGAATCAGTGGTTCGACCATTTCGGCGTCGCCTGCCCGTCACGCCTGCCGGGCCCCGGCTTCGACAACCATGTGCTGATGATGCAGGCAGCCCTTACCGGCAGCGGCGTGGCGCTGGGCTGGAAGGGCACCGCGGGAGACTTCGTGCGTAAGCGCCAGCTGGTTGAGGCCCTGCCGGACCCGATCGATGTCGATGGCGGCCTCTATCTGGTGACGCACCGCGATACCCGGCCATCCCGTGCGCTCGGCAGCTTCGCCGACTGGCTGCTGGAGCAGGCCGCGGCAGACCGCTAGGCGTTTCGACGATTTGCGATATCGGACGACCGGAGGCCGCGCACTTGTCCCCATTTGTCATGCCGACTCTAGGCCGGCATCCATGCATGAATACGGGACTGCGCTCAATCTTGTGGGGGTGGGTGTTCATGGATCCTGGCCTTCGCCAGGAGACGGTCGGGGGCGCTCAGAACCGCTCGAGCAGGCGCTGCAGATAATCGCGCTCGAGCTTCGGGCGGAACTGTTCGCCGGCGCGCCGGCGCAGCTCGTCGAGGATCTGGCGGGCGCGCTGCAGATCGGCGGCCTCGGGGATCTTGACGTCGCCGGTGTCGATGAGGCCCTGGCCTTCCTGCGAGCGCTGGCCGGGATCGGGCTGCTGGCTCAGAAGCTGATCGCGCGGCGCCTGCCCCGGCCGGCTGCCGAAGCGGTCGGCGAGCGCTTTCAGCATCTGCTGCTGGCTTTGCATCATCTGGTCGAGCGCTTCGGCCTGGGCCCGGTTGGCCGCCGCCGGATCGCCCTGGTCGAGGGCGCCCACCGCGTCCTTCATGGCGCGCTCGGCGCGGCCGAGCGGCTCGGGGATGTTGCCGGTCATGTCGCCGAAGCTGCGCATCACGTCGCCCAGCCCCTGGCGCAGCGCCTCCTGGGCCTGCGAGGCGCCGTCCATCTCCTGCGGCGACTGGCCCTGCTCCATGCGCTGCTGGTCGCGGAAGCTGCGGTCGAGCAGCTCCTGCTGCTTCTGCGCCAGTCCCTGCAGCTTCTGCATCATCTGCAGCGCTTCGTTCTCGCCCTCCTGCGGCTGGCCGGCGAAGGGATTGGCCTGCAGGTTCTCCAGCATCTCGCGCAGGCGCTGCAGCATGTTGCGCGCCGCATCCTTGGCGCCCGCCTCGGCCATCTGCTGCGCCTGGTCGAGCATCTTCTCCAGGTCGCTGCGGTCGAGGGTCATCCGGTCGGGATCGACCGGCTCCATGTTGCGGCCTTCGGCGAGGTCGCGCTTCATCTTCTCCATCAGCGAATCGAGGAACTGGTTCATCGCTTGGCGCAGCTCGTTCATGAGCTTGGCCAGCTCCTCGTCCGAGGCGCCCTGCTCGAGCGCGCGCTCGAGCGCCTCCTGGGCGTCGCGCAGCCGCTGCATCGCCACCGCGCTCTCGCCCTCCTCGATCCGGAGCGCCGTGTCCCAAAGCAGCTTCAGGATGTCGGGCATCGCGGCATCCATGTCGCGCTCGTAGCGCAGCCGCGCCGAGGCGCTGGCGAGCGCCAGCGTGACCACCACGTCGTTGCTGTAGGCCTCGGTATCGGAGGCGACCAGGTCGAGCGCCTTGCCGACCGCGCTGCGCTTGTCCGGCTGCAGCGCCAGCACCTTGCGCAGGGCGACGATGGCGCGCGCGACCGGATGACGGAACGGGCGTTCCGGCAGGACCAGCGGCCGGGTCTCGCTGTGGCCGACCTGGTCGATGGCGTCGCGCGCGGTCAGCGTCAGCATCACCGGGCTGCCGGCCAGCGGATTGGCGGTGAGGTCGTGATAGCTCTCGGCCCGCGTCTGGCGCAGCCCGGCACCCGGGATCGGCAGATCGAGCTCGATGGGGGCGGCTCCCGCCGCATCGCCCGTGGGCGTGATCTTCGCCGTCACATGCTCGACGCCGTAATCGTCGCTGGCGCTGTAGCTCAGCTTGAGCACGCCGCGCTCGGTCTGAGCGGGATCGGCGGTGAGGGCCACGCTGGGCGGGTTGTCGGGGATGACGGTGATGGGCCAGCGGGCGAGCTCGTGGCTGCCGGCCTTGAGCACAAGCTGGTTGCCCGTCACGAGATGGCCATCCTCGAGCCGCCAGCTCCGCTCGGCCAGCGGCTCGAGCGTCCGGGTCTCCTCGCCCAGCGTGAGGCTGGGCTGGCGCGGGCTGTTCTCGACCTGGGCCAGCACCACGCTGTTCTCGGCGATGGCGAGCGGCTTGACCGCGGGCCCGTTCGCGGCGGTGGCGGTCACGCTGGCCTCGGCCGCCGGCGAGGCGGCGGCCTGGTCCGAAGCGGCCGTCGCGGCTTCGCCGGCCGCGGGCATGCTGGAGGAGAGCAGGATGGGGGCAAGGCCGGTATAGGCCGGCGGCGTGATCCAGATGTCGTAGCGCGGCGGCTCGGCCGGGGGGCCCGCCACGAAGCCCGGCAGGAGCGACTGCTCGATGCGGCTCAGGCTGTCGCCACCGGCGGCCACCAGCCCGATCACCAGGAAGAGGCCGAGAGCGGCCCTGAGGCCCCAGGGATCGCGCGCGGCCAAGCCCGGCTGCGGCAGCTTCAGCCGCAGCCGCCCGATCGCCGCCAGCAGGCGCGAGCGATGCAGGAACCAGAGCGCCTCGGCTTCGGGCTGGCCCAAGCCCGCCGCGAGCGGCTCCACCAGCAGCGTCAGGGGACGGTGCGAGAGGCCGCTATCGAGCTCGAGACGCCGCCGCGCCTCGGCATCGGTCGGCGTCGCGAAGCGGCGCAAGCCGCGCCAGAGCAGAATGCCGGCGGTGCCGGCGAAGCCCGCGAGCAGCAGCGCATGGAGCCAGGGCGGCAGGCGGGTCGGGAGATCGAGGAGCGCCAGCACCAGGAACAGGCCGACGGTGCCCACGGCCGGCCAGATCGCCGGCCAGAGCCGTTCCCAGAAGAGGCCGAGGCGCGCCAGCAGGAGCCAGGGGCCGAGCCGGGCCTTGAGCCGCCGCTCGATCGTTCTTGCTGCCATCGGGGTCGAGCCAACCTGCTCGGCCATCGCCGCTGCCTCCTTGGCAATCGCGAGGGGCTTCAGCCTGCCGCTGGAGATGGCCCCGGCAGGGACCCTTGATAAGTCCCCCGGCCCGCCGCCCGGAACCCCGAGCCTGTGAGTTCTTTGCGGCTATTCCGCGGCGCCGCGCGCGCCCTTCGCCTGGCTTTGCGGACCCGGGACCGGTTCGAGCCAGCCCGGGACATGATCGCGCGCCAGGATGGCTTGATAGTCGGGCCGCGCCCGCACGATGTCAAAGGCGTCGCCATGAACCAGGATCTCGGGCGCCGGGAGCCGGGTGTTGTAGCCCGAGCCCATCACGGCGCTGTAGGCGCCGGCCTGGCAGATCGCCAGGAGATCGCCCGGCTGGAGCGGCGGCAGCGGCCGCTGCTCGGCCATGCGGTCGCCGCTCTCGCAGATCGGCCCCACCACGTCGAAGCGCTTCACCGGCGCGTCGGAGGCGGGCTCCGCGACCGGCAGGATCGCGTGATAGGCGTCGTAAAGCGCGGGACGGAGCAGGTCGTTCATCGCCGCGTCGATGATGACGAAGTCGCGGCTGGCGCCGGGTTTCACGAACAGCACGCGTGAAACCAGGATGCCGGCATTGCCGACCAGCCGCCGGCCCGGCTCGAAGACGAGCTCGGTGCCCAGCGGCGCCACGGTCTCGCGCACCACCCGGACGTAATCTGCGATCGAAGGCGGCTGCTCGCCGCGATAGGCGATGCCGATGCCGCCGCCGAGATCGAGCCGGTCGACGGCGAGGCCCTGGCGGCGCAGCTCGGCCGTGAGCTCGGCGAGCCGGGTGAAGGCCGCGCGATAGGGCTCGAGATCGGTGAGCTGCGAGCCGATATGGAGCGCCAGGCCGCGGACCTCGATGCCGGCGAGGCCGGCCGCCTCGCGATAGGCCTCCCGGATCAGCCCCAGCTCGATGCCGAACTTGTTCTCGGCCTTGCCGGTCGAGATCTTGGCGTGGGTGCGGGCGTCGACATCGGGATTGACGCGCAGCGCCACCGGCGCCTTGCGGCCCACCGCGCGCGCGACCTGGTCCAGCAGCCTCAGCTCGGGCAGCGATTCGATGTTGAGCTGCCGGATGCCGGTCTCGAGCGCGAAGCGCATCTCGGCCGCGGTCTTGCCCACGCCGGAGAAGATGATCTTCTCCGGCGGGATGCCGGCGGCGAGCGCCTGCCGGAGCTCGCCCTCGGAGACCACGTCGGCGCCGGCGCCGCGCCGCGCCAGGCTCGCGATCACCGCGAGATTGGAGTTGGCCTTGAGCGCGTAGCAGACCAGCGCCGGCAGCCCTTTGACCGCGGTGGCGAACTCGTCATAGGCGCTCGCGATCGCGGCATGCGAGTAGCAGAAGAACGGCGTGCCGACCTCGGCCGCGAGGCGCGACACCGGGAGGGCTTCGGCGTGGAGCTCGCCGTGGCGATAGGCAAAGACGCTCATGGCTGGGTCGTGCTGGGCTGGGTCGAGCTGGGCTGGCTCTGGCTGGGCGGCGGCTGATCGGGCGGCAGATCGGAGTTCGGCCCGGGCATCTTGCGGGGATATTGGTCGGTGACGCCCGGCGGCAGGGTCGGATCGCCCTTCTTGCCGCAGGCCGCGAGCGGCAGCGCAAGCGCGACCAGCAGCGCCGGCAGCAGGGCGAAGCGGAAGGAGCGGGGCTGTGTCATCGAGAACATTCTCATCGGGCTAGAGATAGCGCGCCCGCGCCTGGGCGATGGCCCTGCGCACGGTTTCCGGTGCGGTGCCGCCGACGCTGGTGCGGCTCGCGACCGAGTTCTCGACGCTGAGCACCTTCTGCAGCTCGGGCGTGATGCGCGGCTCGACGCTCTGGAGTGCCTTCAGCGGCAGATCCCAAAGGGCTTTGCCCTGCTCGTCGGCCAGCCGCACGATGCGGCCCGTGATCTCATGGGCCTCGCGGAAGGGCAGGCCCAGCACCCGCACCAGCCCGTCGGCGAGATCGGTCGCGGTCAGATGGCCGTTCTTCGTCGCGCGTGCCATGGCGGCGGGATCGGGCGTCATGTCGCGCACCATGCCCGCCATGGCGGCGACGCAGAGGGCGAGGCTGTCGGTCGCCTCGAAGGTCGGCTCCTTGTCCTCCTGCATGTCCTTGCCGTAGGTCAGCGGCAGCCCCTTCATCATGATGAGGAGCGACTGCAGCGCGCCGATGACGCGGCCGGCTTTGCCGCGCACCAGCTCGGCCGCGTCGGGATTGCGCTTCTGCGGCATGATCGAGCTGCCGGTGGAGAAGGCATCGGACAGCCGCACGAAACGGAAGCCGTCGGAGGTCCAGAGCACGATCTCCTCGGCGAGGCGCGAGAGATGCACCGCGAGGATCGAGCCCGCCGCCAGATATTCCAGCGCGTAGTCGCGGTCGGAGACGGCATCGAGCGAGTTCGCCATCGGCCGGTCGAAGCCCAGCGCCTTGGCGGTCTGGTCGCGGTCGATCGGGAAGGAGGTGCCGGCCAGCGCCGCGGCGCCCAATGGGTTCTCGTTCATGCGCCGGCGCGCGTCGGCGAGCCGGCCGCGGTCGCGCTGGATCATCTCGACATAGGCCATCAGGTGATGGCCGAAGGTCACGGGCTGGGCGGGCTGCAGATGGGTATAGCCCGGCATGATCGTGCCGGCATGGGGTTCGGCCAGGTCGAGCAGGGCCGCCGTCAGGTCCTTGAGCCCCGCCTCGAGCCCGTCGATGGCGCGGCGCACCCAGAGGCGGAAATCGGTCGCCACCTGGTCGTTGCGCGAGCGCGCGGTGTGGAGCCGGCCGGCGGGCGCGCCGATGATCTCCTTGAGCCGCGCCTCGACATTCATGTGGATGTCCTCGAGCGCGCGCGAGAATGTGAAGGTCCCGGCCTCGATTTCCCCGCGGATCTGCTCCAGCCCGGCCTTGATCGCGGCGCCGTCTTCTTGACGGATGATGCCCTGGCGGACCAGCATGGCGGCATGGGCCAGCGAGCCCTCGATATCTTCGGCATAGAGGCGGCGGTCGAAGTCGATGGAGGCGTTGATGCGCTCCATGATCTCCGCCGGCCCGCCGGCGAAGCGGCCGCCCCACATGCGGTTGCTGTCGCCCTTGGCGCCGGTTTCGCCGCCGCGGGGAGCAGAGGGATTATCGCGGTTGGATTTCACTGACATCGGAGCTGAAGCGTGGAGATGATCGATCGAGAGCGGCGCCGGTTGCTCACCGGAACGGCGGGCGGCCTCATCCTGCTGGGAGCCGCGCTCGGCCTGCCGGGCGCCGCCCGGGGCGGGACTGCGGGCCCGCCGCTCGGCGGTTCGCTGCAGGACTTTAGCCTGATCGATCCGCCGCGGCCAGTGCCGCGGGCGAGCTTCCTCGACGCCAACCAGCAGCCCGCGACCATGGATCAGTTCAAGGGCCGCGTGGTGCTGCTCAACTTCTGGGCCACCTGGTGCGCGCCCTGCCGCGAGGAGATGCCCTCGATCGACCGGCTGCAGGCCCAGCTCGGCGGGCCCGATTTCACCGTGCTGGCGCTCTCGCTCGACGAGGGCGGGATCACGCCGGTGCGCCATTTCTACCAGCAGCTCGGCATCCAGCATCTCGACATCTACCTGGACCCGCCCAACGCGCTGCCGCTGGCCCTCAAGGTGCCGGCCCTCCCCACCACGCTCGTGATCGACCGCGCCGGCCAGATTGTCGGCACCATGGTCGGCCCCGCCGTCTGGGACAGCCCCGAGGCGCTGGCGCTGCTGCGCTATTTCATCGAGAAGGATAAGCCGGCCGGCACGGGCACGGGGTCGACGACGAGCGCGACCTAGAGGATTAATCCTTCCTCTCCACCCGCGGAGCGGGGGGAGAGGGTAGGGTGAGGGGGCCTTGCAGCCGCGCCGATGCCGACGAGCGAAGACTTTGCCAAGCAGCTTCGCCGCAACCTGACACCCTTCGAATGGCGCTTCTGGCACGCCGTCAAGAATCGCCAGCTCGCCGGCGCCAAGTTCTGCCGGCAGGTCCCCGTTGGACCCTACGTCGCCGATTTCCTCTGCATCTCGGCTCGATTGATCGTCGAACTGGACGGCAGCCAGCATGGGGACGCCATCGACGCCGATGCAGCCCGCACCCGCTATCTGGAGGCGCAGGGCTATCGCGTTCTTCGGTTCTGGAATAACGACGTGACGACGAATCTGGAGGGCGTCCTCCGGATCGTCGAGCTCGCGTTGGCCGAGGCCCCCCTCACCCTGCCCTCTCCCCCGCTGCGCGGGTGGAGAGGAAGGAATAGGGAATTACCGCGTCGGGATGGGCTTCTCGCCGCTATAGTCGTAGAAGCCGCGGCCGGCTTTCTTGCCGACCCAGCCGGCCTCGACATATTTCACGAGCAGCGGGCAGGGGCGGTATTTGCTGTCGGCGAGGCCGTCATAGAGCACCTGCATCACCGCGAGGCAGGTATCGAGGCCGATGAAGTCGGCGAGCTCGAGCGGGCCCATCGGATGGTTGGCGCCGAGCTTCATCGCGGTGTCGATCGCCTCGACCGTGCCGACGCCCTCATAGAGCGTGTAGACCGCCTCGTTGATCATCGGCAGCAGGATGCGGTTGACGATGAAGGCCGGGAAATCCTCGGCGGGCGCCGCCGTCTTGTGCAGCTTCTCCGTCAGCTCCTTGATCGAGCGGTAGGTCTCCTCGTCGGTCGCGAGGCCCCGGATCAGCTCGACCAGCTGCATCAGCGGCACCGGGTTCATGAAATGCATGCCCATGAACTTGGCCGGCCGGTCGGTCGCGGCGGCGAGCCGCGTGATCGAGATCGAGGAGGTGTTGGTGGCGATGACCGCGTCGGCCTTGAGCAGCGGGCAGAGCGCCTTCAGGATCTGGACCTTGACCTCTTCCTTCTCGGTCGCGGCCTCGATCACCAGGTCGCAGTCGCCGAAATGGTCGAGCCCGACCACGGGATGGATCCGCGCCAGCGCCGCCTTCTTGTCGGCCTCGCTGATGCGGGTGTCCTCGCGTTTGGAATGGGTCTGGCGGTCGAGATTCTTCTCGACCGTCTTCAGCGCCTTGTCGAGCTGGGCCTGATCGATGTCGGAGAGAACCACATCGAAACCGTTGAGGGCGCAGACATGAGCGATGCCGTTGCCCATCTGCCCGGCGCCGATCACGCCGATCTTCTGAATCATCTCTTGATCCTTCATCCAGCGCCGGCGCCCCCGGGCGGCCCCTCATGGGCCGCGCCGCCGACGGTCGTTACTTGCTGAGCTCGGCGGTCAGCTCCGGCACGGCCTGGAACAGATCCGCCACCAGGCCGTAATCCGCGACCTGGAATATCGGTGCATCCTCGTCCTTGTTGATGGCGACGATGACCTTGCTGTCCTTCATGCCGGCCAGATGCTGGATCGCGCCCGAGATGCCGACCGCGATATAGAGCTCCGGCGCGACGATCTTGCCGGTCTGGCCGACCTGGTAGTCGTTGGGCACGTAGCCCGCATCGACCGCGGCGCGGCTGGCGCCGACGGCGGCGTTGAGCTTGTCGGCCAGCGCCTCGAGCAGCTTGAAATTGTCGCCCGACTGCATGCCGCGGCCGCCCGAGACGATGACGCGGGCCGAGGTGAGCTCGGGGCGCTCGGACTTGGAGAGCTCGGAGCCGACGAAGCTCGAAAGCCCGGCATCGCCGGCCGAGGCGACGGTCTCGACCGCGGCGCTGCCGCCGGTGGCGGGGGCCGCGTCGAAGCCGGTGGCGCGCACGGTGATGACCTTGATCTTGTCGGTGGCCTGGACCGTCGCCAGCGCGTTGCCGGCATAGATCGGCCGCACGAAGGTGTCGGGGCTCTCGACAGCGATGATCTCCGAGACCTGCGCCACGTCGAGCAGGGCCGCCACGCGCGGCATGATGCTCTTGCCGACGCTGGTGGCGGTGGCGAGTAGGTGGCTGTAGTTCGGCGCCAAGCCCGCCAGGAGCTTGGCGACGTTCTCGGCCAGCATGTTGGCATAGACCGCGTCGTCGGCCAGCAGCACCTTGCCGACACCGGCGATCTTCGCCGCCGCGTCCGCCGCCGCTTTGGCGTTTTGACCTGCGATCAGCACATGGATGTCGCCGCCGATCTTCTGCGCGGCGGTGATGGCATGGAGCGAGCCGTCGCGGACGGCGCCGTCGTGATGCTCTGCCAGAACCAGAATCGTCATTGTCCCGTCTCCCGCCCTCAGATGACCTTGGCCTCGTTGCGCAGCTTGTCGACCAGCTCCGCCACGGACTTGACCTTGGCGCCGGCCTTGCGCTTGGCCGGCTCGACCACCTTGAGGACCTTGAGGCGCGGGCTGGGATCGACGCCGAGCGCCTCGGGCGTCACCGCCTCGATCGGCTTCTTCTTCGCCTTCATGATGTTGGGCAGCGAGGCGTAGCGCGGCTCGTTGAGGCGCAGGTCGGTCGTGACCAGCGCCGGCAGGTTCAGGATCTCGGTCTCGAGGCCGCCATCCACCTCGCGCTTCACGCGCAACTTGCCGCCCTCGATGGTGAGCTTCGAGGCGAAGGTGCCCTGCGGCCAGCCGAGCAGGCCCGCCAGCATCTGGCCGGTCTGGTTGGAATCGTCGTCGATCGCCTGCTTGCCGGTGATGACGAGGCCCGGCTGCTCCTTCGCGATCACGGCCTTGAGCAGCTTGGCCACGGCCAGCGGCTGCAGCTCGACGTCGGTCTGCACATGGATGCCGCGGTCGGCGCCCATGGCGAGCGCCGTGCGGATCGTCTCCTGCGAGCTGGCCGGCCCGCAGGCCACGGCCACCACCTCGGTGGCGGTGCCCGCTTCCTTCATGCGCACCGCCTCTTCGACGGCGATCTCGCAGAACGGGTTCATGGCCATCTTGACGTTGGCCGTTTCCACGCCGGTGCCGTCGGCTTTCACCCGCACCTTCACATTGGCGTCGATCACGCGCTTGACCGCGACCAGTACCTTCATCTCTGGATCTGGCTCCGAATTGTCTGTTGAAAAAGGCCGGCCGCGGCGCCCCCGAGCAGCCCGCGAGGCCGACCCCGCTTGTTATTTCGCAGCGCACAATAGGGACAGGGTTGGGGCCTGTCAACGCGCCCGGCCGCAACTTTCTGTCACCTTCCGGGGCCGTAAAAAGGCCGGTTCCGCCAGGATTTCCAAGGCGCCGCCAGGGCGGCCGGGGCTTCAGGCCGAAATGCCGGAACCGCTGGGCGCCCGGCTCTTAACGATTGGCGCCGGGCACCCAGAGCAGGTCGGACTTGCCCTTGCGGTTGAGCCAGCGGGCCAGCACGAAGAGATGGTCGGAGAGCCGGTTGATATAGCGCACCGCCTCCGGATTGACGGGCTCCTGCTGGGCCAGCGCCGTGATCAGCCGTTCCGCGCGCCGCACCACGGTGCGGGCGAGATGGAGATGGGCCGAGGCGGCGCTGCCGCCGGGCAGGATGAAGGAGTTGAGCGGTGCCAGATGCGCGTTCATCAGGTCGATCTCGCGCTCGAGCCGCAGCGTCTGGGCCTCGTCGATGCGCAGCGCCCCGGCGCTGCTCTTTCCTTTACCGGCCTTCGTCTCCGGCATGCAGAGGTCGGCGCCCAGATCGAACAGGTCGTTCTGGATGCGCGCCAGCATCTGGTCGGCCTTGCCCCTGGTATGGAGCCGCGCCAGGCCAATGGTGGCGTTGGCTTCGTCGACCGTGCCATAGGCCTCGACGCGGCGGTCATGCTTGGCGACGCGGGCACCCGAGCCCAGCGAGGTCTCGCCCTTGTCGCCGCCCTTGGTGTAGATGCGCGTGAGCTTGACCATGGCGATCCTTCGTCTGGGGGTGAGGGCTCGTTGTTCCTGGGACAAACCCCGCCGTCGCGACGCCGCGGTTCCGGGGTCAGTTGCGCATCGTCAGCATCAGGGCGAGGAAGAGCAGGACCGCGATGCCCTGCATCAGCACGCGCAGGCGCATCAGCTTGTTGCCGTGGCGTTTGTTGAAGTCGCCGCCGCGCGCCATGGTGAAAAGGCCCGCGAACAGCACGGCCAGCGTGCCGAGCATGGCGATGAGGAGAAGGACGAAGAGAACGCTGCGCATCGGGCGACTATAAGAGGCGTGCCGATCAAGGGCGAGGGGGATCGGTGGGGCAGCTTGCCGCTCCCGCCTTCCTAAGAGCGGCCCTTTTTCCGACCGGATCGTCGCTCGTCAGCGCGCGTTCTCGCCGTTGGCCGCGAAACCGTAGGGGGCGTTACCGGGCGGGGTCAGGCCGACCGACGCGAAGAACCGCGACATCCGCTCGATCATTGCCACCCAATCGGCCAGCTGATGGTCCAGAATCGCGCGCGACCAGCCGACGACGTCGGTCTTCGTGATGCGTGAAACCAGATCTTCCATGCTTTCCTGCGTCGGATCGATGAGGCGCGAGAGAAAGCCTTTTGCGGTGTCGGATCTTGCCGAATGGCTCACGACATAGGAGGGGATGCCGAGGGCGGCGCAGATGCCGGCACCATGGACGCGGGTTGTGACCGACAGATCGAAATCCGCATAGAGCTCGAAGTAATCGCGTGGGTCATAGGCATAGCGGATTGGCATCGCGTCGCCGAGCAGCGCGGTGAGCTCGGGAAGCTCTTCCACGAAGTGAAGGATCAAGCTGCAGTCACAATGGGAAGCCAGGGACCGGAACAATGCCACGGTTGCATCGCGTATAGCGAGTTCGACACGCTGGTTGTTTCGGCCGTTCGCGCCCTGGAGGCAGAGCGCGATCCGAAGCGGATGGCGCGAACGCCGCAGGCGCGCCCGTGCGGCATGCAGAGAAGGACAAGGACGAGATTCGACCGGCAATGGCGACAATAGCTTCACTGCCGATTCGTCGCGCACCGTAATCAGACGTGCACGCTCCAGCAGTTGTCGGTCTTTCGCCGAAAGCTCGTTGAAAGAGAGCGACCGTGTTCCTTCGAAACTGCCCAATCCCAGATATGCGGTCGGCAGCTTATGTGCGAGAGCGATGTCGATCAGCGGCAGCACCGGGTCGCCGATCCATTCCGGGGTGCCGGCGAATATGCAGGCGTTGAGGACGCTTCCGTCGAAGCCGGCTCGAACCGAGTTATCCCAATGGCCTTGGAAGGGTTTGGCCAGATCATAGGGGTTGAACGCAACCGTGACGGGTCCTTTGTCTCCTTCAATGGTCTGCACTACCGGGCGATCATGAGCGATACGCCCCATGATCAGCTCCGGGTTTCTGTTGTAGATCAGCGCATTGTGTTCAGGGAGCACCGCCTCGACGAGCCGTCGGACGCCATAAAGAATGAAGTCGTCGCCGCAGTTCCACGAACGCGTCGAGGAGTAGACGATATTCGGAACTTGCGGCCACGCCATTGGATCGGCCCCTGATGGCTATTCCAATTGCCGCCGCGACTATATCAAAGTTGTAAGTTGTTATATATATGCACGCAACGAAAAATAGTGGAAATCTATGTTGACTGCATCGACAAATCCAGGCTTTGAACCCTCGGGCTCAGTGGACGCAAAGCCGGCGTTTCAGCAGTAGAATCCGGTCATTCCCCCAGAACATCTCGCCGCCGGTGACGAAGCTCGGCACGCCGAAGACGCCGGCTTGGCGGGCCTGCTCGATGGTGGCGCGGTGCAGTGCCGCCGTGGCCGGCGCGTCGATGCCGGCGACGAGGCGGGTGCCGTCGAGGCCCGCTTGGCCCGCGATGCGGGCGAGCGCCGCGTCGTCCTTGGGCACCGCGCCCTGCACCATGACCGCATCATAGAGCGCCGTCACGAAGGCGCGGCAGCGTCCTTCGACGGCGGCGGCGACGGCCGCCAGGTTGATGCGATCCCAATCGCCCTGGCGCCAGTCCGGCGTCGTGATCTTCACGCCATAGAATTCGGCCCAGCGGCGCGTGTCGATGTCGCGATAGTCATGCTCGTACTGGCCGGAAACCCGAAGGCCGGTGCTGAAGGGCGTCGCGCCGCGCGCGGCCAGCAGCGCCGACAGTCCCAGCGGGCGCCAGTTGACGGTGGCGCCGAACTCGCGCTCCAGCACCGGAATCTGCGTCGCCGCCAGGTAGGAGTAGCGGCTGTCGATCGAGAAATAGAAGTCGATGGTCGGTGGCATGGGCGCCCGTCTCGAAGGAGGAAGATTTCGGGCGATTCCTAGCCCGGACCGGACGGGACGGCAATCGAACGCCGTCGCCGGGCGACGAGGGGCTTGCGTCGGGTTTGTTTTAGGATAGTATTTATTTAATTTTATACAACTTATAGGAGCATACGACGATGAAGACGAGGTCGATGGCCCTGCTGATGGCGCTCAGCCTTCTGACGGCCTTGCCGGCGCAGGCCGGCATGCTGGGGCGTTTCGAGGTGGTGGAGGATCGCACCCGCGCCGCCGATGCGGCCGAGCGAAGCAGCGTTCTCTGGAGCCTCGATACCGGCAGTGGGGCCGTGTCGGTCTGCACGGCGGCGAAAGCGAGTTGCAAGACCGAGACCGGCATGTGGCCGCAGGCCGATCCGGACAGCAAGCCGCGCTATCGCATCGCCGCGCACGGGATCGATGGCGAAACGCCGATGGCGAGCCTCTGGGTGATCGACACGGCTACCGGCACGATCCAGCGCTGCCAATCGGACCTGGCGGCCGAGCCCGCGCTGGTCTGCGCCAAATCGCGCTGACGCCACTTGTCTTGGCTGCTGCCCTCGAGCCCGATCACGCGCCCGAGGAGGGCTGCAGACGCGGCGTGTGGGTGAGGGGTCTCAGTTCCGCCCGCTCAGCAATCCGCGTGCGATCACCTGGGCCTGGATCTCGGCGGCGCCCTCGAAGATGTTGAGGATGCGCGCGTCGCAGAGCACGCGGCTGATCGCATATTCCTGGGCATAGCCGTTGCCGCCATGGATCTGCAGCGCGTTGTCGGCATTGCCCCAGGCGACGCGGGCGGCCAGGAGCTTCGCCATGCCGGCCTCGATGTCGCAGCGCCGGTCGCTGTCCTTCTGGCGCGCGGCGAACCAGGTGAGCTGGCGCGCCAGCATGATCTCGACCGCCATCCAGGCGAGCTTGGTGGCCACGCGCGGGAACTCGAGGATCGGCTTGCCGAACTGGATGCGGTTCTTGGCGTAGTCGAGCCCCAGCTCCATCGCGCATTGCGCCACCCCGACGGCGCGCGCCGCCGTCTGCACGCGCGCGGATTCGAAGGTCGCCATAAGCTGCTTGAAGCCCTGGCCCTCGACGCCGCCGAGGAGATTCTCGGCCTTGACCGCGAAGCCGTCGAAGCCCAGCTCGTATTCCTTCATGCCGCGATAGCCCAGCACCGGGATCTCGCCGCCGCTCATGCCCTCGGCCGGGAAGGGTTCGAGCTCGGTGCCGCGCGGCTTCTCGGCGAGGAACATCGAAAGCCCGCGCCAGTCCGAGCTCGAAGGATCGGTGCGCGCGAGCAGCGTCATCAGGTCCGAGCGCGAGGCGTGGGTGATCCAGGTCTTGTTGCCGGTGACGCGATAGACGTCGCCATCCTTCACCGCGCGGGTCTTGAGCGAGCCCAGATCCGAGCCGGTGCCGGGCTCGGTGAAGACGGCCGTGGGCAGGATCTCGCCCGAGGCGAGCTTGGGCAGCCATTTCTGCTTCTGCGCCTCGGTGCCGCCGAGCCGGATCAGCTCGGCCGCGATTTCCGAGCGCGTGCCGAGCGAGCCGAGGCCGATATAGCCGCGGCTGAGCTCCTCGGTGACGACGCACATGGCGAGCTTGCCGAGCCCCGAGCCGCCGAAGGCCTCCGGGATGGTGAGGCCGAACACGCCCAGCCCCGCCAGCTCCTCGACCACGTCGAGCGGGATCAACTCGTCCATGAGGTGCCAGCGATGGGCGTCCTCGCGATGGTCCTCGGCGAAGCGGCGGAACTGCTCGCGCGTCAGGAGCAGGATCTCGTCGTCGAGCGCGGGCTCGCCGAAATCCTCGTCGGCGATGAGCTCGGCCAGACGCTCGCGCGCCTTGCTGGTGTTGGCGCGGATCAGGCTCTGGACCGCGGGCTCGGAGGAGAGCGCCTGCGCGCCCTCGGGCAGTCCCAGATCGGCCGGCCGCACCACCTCGCCCTGCGAGATCGCGATGCCGCCTGCCATCTGCGCCAGATATTCGCCGAAACCGATCTGGAGGATCAGCCCCTCGCGCTCGCCGAGCCTATCGGAAGCCTCGAGCCGCTCGGCCCAGGCCAGCGCCTGGCGCAGCGCTTCGGCATAGGTCGCATACCAGGCGAAGCCATGGGCGGCATATTGCGCCTGATCGAGCGCCGCCGCATCGACGCGGCCTCCCGGCGCCAGGTCGCGGGCCAAGGCCATGCGCGCCTCTTCCACCAGCCGTTCGGCCGGCGCCAGCGCGAAGCGGCAGGTCTCGGTGAGATCGGGAAGGAGCAAGGGGAGGGACTCCGGAGAAAGGAATTCGTGGGTGGTGAGTGCTAGTCCTGAGCCCTCCGTTCGCCGACATCATCCTTTGCGTCATCCCCGCGAAAGCGGGGATCCATCTTTCCGCAGCGCCGACCTTGGCAGGCATGGGCCCCCGCTTTCGCGGGGGTGACGGCGGAGGCGCGATGCGACGCGAGATGATGGTGGCAGCGATCGGGAAGGCTGTCGGGCGCGACTCTAAGCGAGCCGCGCCGCCGCCGCTATGCCTCGATCGCGTCTTCCAGCGTGCGCAGGCCCGGGCGCTTGGCCTGGACCAGCACGGCCATGTTGCCGGGCTTGTGCTGGTTCTTCCACATCTTGGTGTGGGCGCGCGGGATGTCGTGCCAGGAGAAGACCTCGGACATGCAGGGATCGATGCGCCGCTCGACCACGAGCTGGTTGGCCTGGGCCGCCTGCAGCAGGTTCGCGAAATGGCTGCCCTGGATGCGCTTCTGGCGCATCCAGACGAAGCGGGCGTCGAAGGTGATGTTGTAGCCGGTGGTGCCGGCGCAGAAGACCACCATGCCGCCGCGCTTCACCACGAAGCAGGAGACCGGGAAGGTGGCCTCGCCCGGATGCTCGAACACGAAATCGACGTCGTTGCCCTTGCCCGTGATCTGCCAGATCGCGGCGCCGAACTTCCGGCATTCCTTCATGTAGTTGCCGAACTCGGGGCCATTGACCGTGGGGAGCTGGCCCCAGCATTTGAAGTCGTTGCGGTTGATGAGGCCCTTGGCGCCGAGCTGCATGACGAAGTCGCGCTTGCTCTCGTCGGAGATGATGCCGATCGCATTGGCGCCCGCCGTCGAGATGAGCTGCACCGCCATCGAGCCGAGGCCGCCTGAGGCACCCCAGACCAGCACGTTATGGCCGGGCCTGAGGATGTGCGGGCGATGCCCGAACAGCATGCGATAGGCGGTGGCGAGCGTCAGCACATAGCAGCCGCTCTCTTCCCAGGTCAGATGCTTCGGCCGGTGCATGAGCTGGCGGTCCTGGACGCGCGCGAACTGCGCGAAGGAGCCGTCCGGCGTCTCGTAGCCCCAGATGCGCTGCGAGGGCGAGAACATCGGATCGCCGCCGTTGCATTCCTCGTCGTCGCCGTCGTCCTGGTTGCAATGGACCACGACCTCGTCGCCGACCTTCCAGCGCTTCACCTTGGAGCCGACGGCCCAGACGATGCCGGCCGCGTCGGAGCCGGCGATGTGAACCTCGGCCTTGTGCACGTCGAAGGGGGAGATGGGCGTGCCCAGCGCCGCCCAGACGCCGTTGTAGTTGACGCCCGCGGCCATCACCATGACCAGCACGTCGTGGCTGTCGAGCGCCGGTGTCGGGACGGCTTCCACCTGCATGGCCTTCTCGGGCTCGCCATGGCGCTCGCGCCGGATCGCCCAGGCATACATCTTCGCCGGCACATGCCCGAGCGGCGGGATCTCGCCGACCTCGTAGAGATCCTTCACCGGCTGCTGCGGCGGCTCGCTGCGCAGGGGCACCACCTTCGCTGGCTCGCTCATGACACCGTCCTCCTTGATGCGGCTCCCGCGACCCCATCCGCCGGCCTGGTTCTGAGGACGGCTTCCCGAAAAGATGGCGCGGTGCTCGGATAACGGATGTATCGGCTCGCCGTTCCTTTTGCAATGCACAAATGATCGGATTGTTACAGTCCGGGCGCTTGAAAAGATATTTTATTTCTCACATGCGCCATGCATTGTCATAATCAGAAAGAATTCCAGGGTTTCCAGAGACTGGAAATTACACGGATATCGCAACGCGACAGCGCGGTTGCAGCATCCGCCCTTCTAATTCCTTTCCCCGCGAGCAGGAGAGGGGATTCGCCAGGCTGCGTTGCTCAGGGGACCGACTTCCGAGGCTTCCCCTGCTGGGCGTTGCCGCCAGAGGCGGGCGCGTTCTCGGTCGTGCTGCCCGAAGGCGCCGTCGTTGTCGATGTGCCGGCGCCAGCGTCCGGGGCCGTGCTTTCCTCGTCGGTGTCGCCGGTCGAGGCACCCGTCGCGTCCTTGGCGCAGACGGCCTTGAGGGCGCGCCATTCTTCGGTGTCGAGGGCGTGCATGCCGGTGGCGGGACGATCGGTGGCGGCAATGCGCTCGGCCAGGCCCGGATGGCTGGCAAGCCAGTCGGGCAGGATGCCCTGGCTCTCTTCGGGCTTGAGCTTGCGGAAGAAGCTCGCGAGACCGTCGGCGCGCAGGCCCGCCGCCTCGAGCAGCGCCACGCCGCGCGCATCGGCGGCGGCCTCCATGCGCCGCGTATAGGTGAAGCCCACGAGGATCTGGCCGACATTGCCGACATCGCTGCCGCCGAGCGCCAGCGTCAGCGCGGCGCCGACGCCGAGCTGCTGGATGGCGCCCTGCAAAGGATGGCGAAGGTCCAGGTGCGCCAGCTCATGCGCCAGCACGCCCGCCACCTCGTCGCCCGATTCCGCTTTGTCGATCAGGCCGCGGAAGACGACGATGTGATTGCCGGGCAGGGCGAAGGCATTGACCATGCTGCCGTCGATCACGTCGAGCGTCAGGGGCGGGTCCTCGATCTCGTCGGGGGCGAGGCGCGAGATCAGCGCCGTCAAGGCGGCGAGGCCCGCGCTGCCATGGCAGGTGGGCGAGAGCGAGAGGAAGGCCTCGCGCATCGAATTCCCCAGCGGCGCCTCCCAGCGGCGCGGCGTCGCCTGGGCCGCCTCCTCCGCGAGGATCGGGAAGGCGACATAGAGCACCCCCAGGAGCGCGGCCACGACGACGCCCCAGATCGCGGCGCGCTTCAGGCCGCGATAGCTCCGCCGCCGGCGCCATTTCGTCAGGTCCGGACGCAGCGCCAGCAGCATGTTGCGTGTGCCGCCATCCGCCAGGATCAGCCGCGCGCCGCCGCCCTTGGCGAGATCGCCCGCGAGCGCGTAGGCGCCACCGCTTCCCGCGCCCGGCATGTCCACGACCTCGAGCTCGCTCAGGGGCCACTCGGCCAGGAGGCGGCCGTCGGTCGCGACGATTTTGAGCTTGGTGCCGGCCATGGCGACCCGCACGGCATGCGCGACCGCGTTGCGCCCGTCATAGAAGCGGCTGGGCGCCTCTTTCGCCGGCTCCTTCGCCGCCCGGGGATCGGATTTCGTGGCCATCGGATCAGAACATACCCGGGTCGAACGCCTCCAGCAGCCCTTCGCCGAAACGCGGCCGCGCGATCGTCGATTGCGTCAGCCGCGTGCCGTCGAGCTCGCCCTGGATCTCGAGATTGCGCTCGATGAAGCGCAGCGTACGCTGGATCAGGATCGGATAACCGAAGCCCAGCGTCACCACATAGATGACGGCGTTGCCGGCCCAGAGCCCGATCAGCCTTCCCGCCGTGGCGTGGCTCTGGAAGCGCAGAGTGGCGAACTGCGCCGAGCCGGCGGTCACGCGATAGAAGGTCGCGGCATAGAAGGCCCAGCCCAGGATATAGGCGAGGCCGAAGCCGAGAAGGATCGTCGCATAAGCGACGAAGACCAGCTGCACGATGGTCCGGGCTTGCGCGTCGTCGGGTACTCCGCCTTCCATCTGGTGCTGCTGCACGTAATCCATGAAGCCATCGAGGTCGAGCCAGCCGCGCAGATAGGCGAAGCCGCCGATGGCTCCCATGAAAAGGGCCGCGAGCGCCAGGGTCAGCACGACGCTCAGGATGAAGGCGCCATAGAGGGGCCCGGCGCGGAGATCGAGCTGCAGCCGCTCGCTGCCGAACCAGCTCGCGTTGGCGCGCCAGTTCACCAGCTTCGAGGTCACCCAGGGCTGCGCCAGGCCGAGGCTGAGCGGCAGCAGCAGCGACAGCAGGAGCGCCTTGATGCCGTAGCTCCAGCCCGAGCCCGTCATGCCGCCGCGCACGCCGCGCCAGAGGGTGCGGGTCAGCCGGTAGTTTTGCGCCGTGTAGTGGGCCACCAGCGCCAGATAGACCACGAAGAACATGAAGGCGAACTGCACGACGACCGCGATCACCGAGGTCGGCCCCAGGGCGAACTGCAGCACGCTCTGCAGGATGCCATAGAGGACGATGAAGCCCAGCACGATCAGGAAGCCCTTGAAGAGCTCGCCGCCGGTGCCGGTATATTCGAGCCGGTCGCCCTGGAAGCTCACATGCGACCAGACATAGCGGCGGATCCGGGTCTTGGCCCAGAAGCGGAAGATGCCGATGGTGATGACGGTGAGCACGAGATTGAGCAGATAGATCTCGTAGAGCCCCATCAGGCCGCCGTCATAGACGAGACGCTGGGTCCCCGCCCCCGGCAGCGCCGGTTCCCCTGCCGTCGTTATCGCCGCCATGCCGTCCCCCTGCAGCGGATGGTTGTGGTGCTGTCGATTAAATCAAATCGGCTGGCGCAGGAGAATGGGCAGAAAAGAATCCGAGAACGATCGGAGAATAATTCCCTCCCCCCTTGCGGGGGAGGGTCAGGGTGGGGGATGACTCGATGTTCGATCCTGGACACCGGCCATGCTTTCTCGAATGAGCAGGCATCGCGCAGCCCCCACCCTAACCCTCCCCCTCGAGGGGGAGGGGACAAGAGAGCTAGTACCCCATCTTCCACCGCCCCTCCTCCATCGCCAGCGAATAGCTGCTCCAGCCGTCGGGGTCGCGCAGCAGGGCGGTGGCGGTGCCGTCGAAGAGGTAGATCTTCTCCAGCTTGGCGTAGACCGCGTCCGCGCTGCCGCCATCGGCGAAGACCATCTGCTGGATCGTTTCGACCGCGCCGGAATCGAGGACGCTCAGGAGGGGATGATCGGAGGTCAGGGTGGCCCTGACGGCGTCGGCGTCGCCGGCGGCGACCGCATCCAGGAATTGCCGGAAGGCCTGCCCCTGCTCGCTGCTGCGGGCCTTGTCGGCCTCGATCGTTCCGATCACCTGGGCCGCTGGCAGGACCGTGGCGGTGAAGGCGACGTCGAAGCTGTAGCTCTGCGGGCCGGGCCGCTCCTCGTAATTGACCACCTCGATCGGGCCGCCGGACGCGATCCGGCCGGTGACGATGCCCTGGGCCCGGTCCTCCGCGAAGTCCGTGAGCCGGAGATCGGGCGAATCCTCCTCGAAGGCGGAGAAATATTGCGGCAACTCCTCGTCCGGCAGCAGGGTCCAGCCGTCCGGCACGCGGCCGGTGGCGGGGTCGATCTCGATGACCAGCGCGCGCAGCTCGCGCAGATAGGCGAGCCGGGCCGCCGCCGTATCGTCGATCCGCCCGTCCGCCGGCATCGGCCGGTCGGTGAGGATCAGCATGATCGTCCGTTCCGGCGTGTCTTCCCCGCGCAGCTCCGGAACCGCCACGATCTCGCGCGCATAGGCGTGAGTCAGGATCGTCGGCGTCGTGTCGAGCGTGAGCGTGCCCTCGGCCTTGCCGGGATCGCCGGCGAAGGCCGGCGACAGGGCGCCGCCGGGCAGGAGTGCCGCCGCCAGCACCGCGGCCGCGCGCAACGTCAGCATGAAACCGAACCGCCGCCGCGACATGCGCCGCCCCTCAGTAGCCCATCTTCCATCGCCCGTCCTCGCGCGCGAGGGGGAAGCTGCTCCAGCCGTCGCTGTGGCGGAGCAGCGCGATGGCGGTGTTCTCGTAGACATAGATCTTGGTCAGCAGTCCGAAGAGCTGATCGACCGAGCTGCCGTCGGCGAACATCATCTCCTTGATCTGCGCCATGCCCTCGGGGTTGAGCATCGACAGCGCCGGATGATCCTTGGTCACGATGGCCCTGAGCTTTTCCGCATCGCCGTCGGCGACCGTCTGCAGGAACTGCTTCAGGAGCCTGCCCTGCTCGCTGTCCTTGGCCTGGTCGCCCTCGAGGGTCGCCGTCAGCGTCGGCGCGGCGACGAGCGGGGCCGTGAAGAGCACGTTGAAGGTGAAGGTCTTGGGCCCCGGCCGGTTGTCGAAATTGACGATCTCCATCGGCTCGGTCGTCTTGACCTTGCCGGTGACGGTTCCCTTCGCCTTGTCCTCGGCGAAGCCCGCGAGCGACACGCTCGGCGGATCGCCGGCGACGCTGAAGAACTGGGGCAGCTCCTCCTGCGGCAGCAGCGTGCGGCCGCTCTGCACCTTCCCGGTCGCCGGATCGATGTCGAGGACGAGCCCGCGCATCTTTCCGTCATAGGCGAGCTCCATCGCCGCCATGTCGTCGACGCGCCTGCCTTCCGGCATCGGCCGGTCGGTGAGCAGCACCATGATGGTGCGCTCGGGCGATCCTTCCATGCGCATTTCCGGAACCTCGACCACCTCGATCGCATAGGCGTTGGTCAGCGCGGTCTGCGCCTTGTCGAGCCGGAGCGAGCCGTCGGCCTTGCCGGCCCCGGCGGCCTCGGCCGGCGCGACGGGCGCGCCGACGATCATGAGCATCAGGGCCAGCAGGGCGCCGGCCGGCAATCGCAGCATCGCGGGAACTCCCACCTTTCGACCGGGGTCATGGGGCCAGGGTCCTGGCCCTCGCCTTCGTGCCGCCGGTTCCACCGGCGTCAGAATGCCCGGCCGGGCCCGCGCTGGCGAGAGTGACGGCGCGTTAATCTCCATGACGATCGTGGGAAGCTTCCTGCCATCGAGGGCGTTCGTCTTGCCGGCGGTCCCTCAGGGTTGACTTTGCCCGGACCCTGGCCATACTTGCCGCCGACCCTGATGGCCGTTCGCGGTGCCGGGGTCCGTGGTCATTTGTGCCGGCTTGCGGCCACGTTAAATAAGCAGCTAAAAGGCCCAGGGACGCTTATGAACCTCGGCCTTTTCGGTCGAGGTTTTTTTTGTGGGCGCCGGTCTTGAGGCCGGCCGCCCTCGGAGACGTCCATGACGAAGAAGAAGAGCCCGTCAGCAAAGGGCTCGAACGCCAGCAGAACCGCAACGCGGGCGAAGGCGGCCGACAGCGCGCCGCCGCCCCGCCTCTCGGGCGACAGCGCCGATCCGGCCGGCTGGCATCCCGACACGCGCATGATCCATGGCGGCGTGCTGCGCTCCGATTTCAAGGAGACGGCCGAGGCGATCTACATGACCTCGGGCTTCGTCTACAGCTCGGCCGAGGAGGCGGAAGCGGCCTTCGCCAACACCAAGCCGCGCTTCGTCTATTCGCGCTTCTCGAACCCGACCGTGCAGATGTTCGAGAGCCGCATGACGCTGCTCGAAGGGGCCGAGGATGCGCGCGCGACCGCGAGCGGCATGGCGGCGGTGTTCGCGAGCCTCGCCTGCCAGCTCAAGGCCGGCGACCGGGTCGTCGCCGCCGACGCCCTGTTCGGTTCCTGCCAGTACATCCTGGCCGAGATCCTGCCGAGATACGGCATCGAGACGGTGCTGATCGACGGGCGCGACCTCGGCGCCTGGCGCAAGGCGCTGTCGAAGCCGACCGCCGCCGTGTTCCTGGAGACGCCCTCCAACCCGGGCCTGCGCATCGTCGATCTCAAGGCGGTCTGCGACCTCGCGCACAAGGCCGGCGCCTCGGTGGTCGTGGACAATGTCTTCGCCACGCCGCTCCTGCAGAAGCCGCTCGAATATGGCGCCGATGTGGTGGTCTATTCCGCGACCAAGCATATCGACGGGCAGGGCCGGGCGCTCGGCGGCATCGTGCTGGGCAGCCGCAGCTTCATCAACGACAAGCTCCAGCCCTTCCTGCGCCATACCGGCCCCTCGCTCTCGCCGATGAATGCCTGGCTGCTGCTGAAGGGGCTCGAGACGCTGGAGCTGCGGCTCGATCGGCAATGCGCCAGCGCGCTGCGTGTCGCCCAATTCCTCGCCAGCCAGAAGAAGATCGAGACGGTGCTCTATCCGGGCCTGAAGAGCCATCCGCAGCACGCGCTGGCCAAGCGCCAGATGAAGGCCGGCGGCACGCTCGTCAGCTTCGATCTCAAGGGCGGCAAGGCGGGCGCCTTCCGCTTCCTCAACGCGCTGAAGCTGATCCTGATCTCGAACAATCTCGGCGATTCGAAAAGCCTGACGACGCATCCCGCGACCACGACGCACCAGCGCCTCGGCCCCGAGCTGCGCAGGCAGCAAGGCATCGGCGACGGCATGGTGCGTCTCTCGGTCGGGCTCGAGGCGCCCGAGGATCTCGAGGCCGATCTGGCGCAGGCGCTGAAGGCGGTCTAGAAGCGGCCGCTCCTCCAGAGCCTCGCTTTACTGTCATTGCCGGGCTTGACCCGGCAATCCAGGGCGGTGCACGCGATGGCACTGGATGCCCGGATCAAGTCCACGGCTGTCCGGTTCGGGTTTCATGTCCACGGGAGGACCATTTGGCCCGGCTCGATCCGGGGTATGGGCTCCGGCTCGAGCAGACGGTCGATGCGCCGGCGGTGCATGAGGTTGGCCCGCACGAGGCGAGCGAAGGCCAAGGTGCCGAGCGGGCTCTCGATGGCCTTCTGAGCCAGCCGCAACAGCAGGAAGGCGATGAGCGCGACGGCGATCTGAATGCGCACGGCATTCTCGCAGGTACCGAGAAAGTGGCGGATTTTCAGGGTCTGCTTGACCCATCGGAAGAACAGCTCGATGGCCCAGCGGCGCTTGTAGAGATCGGCGATCTCCTGGGCGGATGCGTCGAGATCGTTGCAGAGGATGCGCAAGACCTTGCCGGCCTCGGTCTTGACCCGGACCTCGCGCACCGGGTCCTGGAACGGGTTGTGCTGGCTGGCCGCCTGCCGGGCGGGCAGATAGCCGACGCGGTCGGAAAGGATGGTGCTGTCTGCCGGCAGCGGGTTCCGGGCAACGACAGCCAGCGGCGTGTTGGATTTGAAGCGGGTGACGATCCGGCAGCCGGCGGCGTCCATCGCGGCCCACCAGGCGTAGTCGTAATAGCCGAGATCGAAGACATAGGTGGCGCCGGGCTCGATCGGCATGGCCTGGGCGGCGGTGATGTCGTTGACCCGAGCCGGGGTGACGGCGGCGTAGATCGGCCGGTCGGCATCGGGATCGTAGATCACATGCAGCTTGGCTCCACACACGCCGGCGCTGAAGCGGGCCCAGTCCCGGCTCAGGCTGTTGAGCGGCAGGCCGCTCGAATCGATCAGGTAGGTGACCTCGGCAAGCTGGCGGCGCAGCCCGCGATGGGCCTGCATCATCAGGGCGGCCAGCAGATCGGTGAACAAGGCGCTGGGCCGCAGCGCGTTGGCGTCGGCCAGGGTCGAACGACGGACCTTGTCCCCACCCAGGTGATAGAGCCGTCTCTCGTGGCTCTCCAGTCCCGTCACGATCTCACGCAGGCTGCTCGCACCCGAGAGTTGGCCGTAGAGCAGCGCCATGAACTGGCTCTTGCTCGTCAACTGGCGAACCCGTGCGTCGCTGCCGTGCCGCTCGACCAGGCGCGCAAACTCGTCCCAGTTAATCAGCTTAAGAAGCGAATGAAATACGCTATTCTCGTGCGGCACGGCGTTGGTCCTTTCTCATGTCCCGGAACATTTGGCGATGTCCAGGACCGAGTAGAATCAACGCCGTGCGCCCAGTCCACTAAAACTCAACCGGACAGCCGTGGATCAAGTCCGGGCATGACAGAAGAAGGCGCGCTCCTGCCATCCTCCTCACACCTGCTCCGGCGCCGCACCCGTCATTCGCCGATAGGCCGCGGCCCCGATCGCGGCGTAGGCGACATAGACGATCTCGAGCAGCAAGGTCGTGAACACCGCGCCGGGAATCCGGAAGGGCAGCAGCTCGGTGTTGAAGAAGGCCGTGACGATCTCGGCGCTGCCGACCGCGATCATGCAGCCGAAGAGGATACAGAGCGGGATTCCCATCAGCCGGAACCGGTTGCCCTCGGCGACCCGCCAGGCCCGGTCGAGGACGCCCGCGGGACCGTCGCTCGCCACGATGGGAACGATCGAGGCCAACCATCCGGCGGCCCAGACCCAGCAGAGCCCATAGAGCGCCAGGAAGGCGATCACGGCTTCGGGCGAGGCCAGGAACGCGCCGAGAAATGGCGAGAGAAATCCGCCGACGATGGCGGGCATGCCGGCCACGAGCGCGATCAGAAGCAGAAGACCCAAGAGGCGCCACTGGCGCGGGCCCCAGCGGAAGAGGCCGCCCAGGGGCGGGATCTCCGCGAACAGCACCAGCCGGGCCACGAGCAGCAGCAGGTTGACGGAGAGAAGAAGCTCGACCAGCAACCGGACCAGCCGCAGCAACACGATGCCCATGCCCGGCGTTGCCGCTGTTTCCGCATCCGGCGCCGGACCGGGCGCGCCGGCGGCGCCAAGAAGGTCGAGCGCGATCTCGATGGCGAGGATGACGAGGATCAGCAGGATCAGCCGGCGCCAGCCGGGCCGCAGGGCGCGGAACGCGTCCTCGATCGTTCTGAAGACCGGCAGCTTGGCTGGCGCGGTCTCGGTTTCGTTCGGCATCGATCCCCCCATTTCGGCAGGCCAGTCGTTTTAAGGGCCTGCTCGGCACCGGTCCAGGGCTCTATTGCACTGCACAATAAACTGGCCTTAAGGTCGTCACCCCCGGAACTGGAACCCCCCCGGACGGAGCCATGAGCCAAGGCGGCGAGAACAAGCGGAAAGGCGGCGACGGCGCCAAGGGCGGCCGCGACGAGCCCTGGCTGATCCGCACCTATTCCGGCCATAGCTCGGCCGCGGCCTCGAACGCGCTCTATCGCCAGAACCTCGCGCGCGGCCAGACCGGGCTCTCGGTCGCCTTCGACCTGCCGACCCAGACGGGCTATGACGGCGATCATGCGCTGGCCCAGGGCGAGGTCGGCAAGGTCGGCGTGCCGGTCGGCCATCTGGGCGACATGCGCACGCTCTTCGAGGGGCTGCCGCTCGATCGCATGAACACCTCCATGACGATCAACGCGACGGCGCCCTGGCTGCTGGCGCTCTATATCGCGCTCGCCGAGACCCAAGGGGTGGCGCGTGCGCAGCTCCAGGGCACGGTGCAGAACGACATCATCAAGGAATATCTCTCGCGCGGCACCTACATCTATCCGCCGGCCCCCAGCCTCAAGCTCGCGACCGACGTGATCAGCTTCGCCTATCGCGAGGTGCCGAAATGGAACCCGACCAACGTCTGCTCCTACCATCTGCAGGAGGCAGGCGCGACGCCGGTGCAGGAGCTGGCCTTCGCGCTCGCGACCGCCATCGCGGTGCTGGATGCCGTCAAGGCCTCGGGCCAGGTGCCGGCGGCGGAGTTCCCGCAGGTGGTGGGCCGCGTTTCCTTCTTCGTCAATGCCGGCATCCGCATGATCACCGAGATATGCAAGATGCGGGCCTTCGTCGATCTCTGGGACGAGATCACCCGCGCGCGCTACGGCGTCGAGGACGAGAAGTTCCGCCGCTTCCGCTATGGCGTGCAGGTCAATTCGCTGGGCCTGACCGAGCAGCAACCCGAGAACAACGTCTATCGCATCCTGATCGAGATGCTGGCGGTGGTGCTCTCGAAGAAGGCGCGCGCCCGCGCCGTGCAGCTCCCGGCCTGGAACGAGGCCTTGGGCCTGCCGCGGCCGTGGGACCAGCAATGGTCGATCCGGCTGCAGCAGATCGTGGCCTACGAGACCGACATCCTCGAGTTCGGCGACATCTTCGACGGCTCGCCCGTGATCGAGGCCAAGGTCGAGGCGCTCAAGGCCGAGGCGCTGGCCGAGCTCACGCGCATCGATGCGCTGGGCGGCGCCATCGCCGCGGTCGAGGCCAGCTACATGAAGCAGCGGCTGGTGGAATCGAACAGCCGGCGGCTCGCCGCGATCGAGGCGGGCGAGCAGACCGTGGTCGGCGTCAACCGCTTCGCCGACAGCGCGCCCTCGCCGCTGGTGGCGGGCGAGGGCGGCGGCTTCCTCGCGGTCGAGGACAGCGCCGAGGCGGAGCAGATCGAACGGCTCAAGGCTTGGCGCGCGGCGCGCGACGCGAAGCAGGCGCAGACGGCGCTCGAGGAGCTCAAGCGCGCCGCCAAGGAGGGCCGCAATGTGATGGAACCCTCGATCGCCTGCGCCCATGCCGGCGTCACGACGGGCGAATGGGGCCAGGCGCTGCGCGAGGTCTATGGCGAGTATCGCGCGCCCACCGGCGTCGGCCGCGCGATGAGTGCCGCCGGCGGTGAGGCGCTCAAGCAGGTGAGGGGCCGTGTCGAGCAGGTCTCGTCGCGGCTCGGCCGGCGGCTCAAGATGCTGGTCGGCAAGCCCGGCCTCGACGGCCATTCCAACGGCGCCGAGCAGATCGCGGTCCGGGCGCGCGACGCGGGTTTCGAGGTGGTCTATGAGGGCATCCGCCTGACGCCGGCCCAGATCGCCAATGCCGCGCTCGAGGAGGGCGTGCATGTGGTGGGGCTCTCGATCCTCTCGGGCGGCCATGTGGCGCTGGTGAGCGACGTGAGGGCGCGGCTCCAGGCGCTGGGCCTCGGCGATCTGCCGGTCGTGGTCGGCGGCATCATCCCGCCCGAGGACGAGGCGAAGCTCAAGGCGGCCGGCGTGGCGCGCGTCTATACTCCCAAGCACTATGACCTGAACGCGATCATGGCCGACATCGTCGAGCTGGTGGATCGCAGCTTCAAGGAAGCGGCTTAGCGATGGCGTTCCGTCCGGCCGAGGGTGGCTGCCTCTGTGGCGCGGTGCGCTATCGCATCGACGCGGAGCCCAAGCTCGCCGACATCTGCCATTGCAGCATGTGCCGAAAGAGCGCGGGCGCGCCCTTCATCGCCTGGATCGCGGTGCCGCATACGGGCTTCCATTGGACCAAGGGCGAGCCTGCCGCCTATCGCTCCTCGAAGGACGCGACCCGCTATTTCTGTGGCCGCTGCGGCTCGCAGCTGATGATGCGGGGCGGCAGCAATGCCGAGCTCGACGGCGTCCTCATCGGCAGCCTCGACGAGCCCGCGCGTTTCGTGCCCACCGCCGAAGGCTGGGCCTCGGTGAAGCTTCCCTGGGTCAAGCTCGGCCTGCCGCTCGAGAGCCATCCGAAGGACAATCCGGCGTTTTGAGAGGCGTCGCGGCTTCGACCCTTTTCTCTCCATCCGCTCAGCGTCCTCATCGTCATCCCCGCGAAAGCGGGGATCCAACGTCAAGCTTGCATCGCTGGATCAGGATGGATCCCCGCTTTCGCGGGGATGACGAGAAGACGTCATGACGAGGCACCTCTCCCCACAGGGTGGGGAGAGGTGATGCAGCCTTCTCCTCACGTCGCGCTCAAATCCGTCTTGCTCATCGGCAGGGTGCGGATGCGCTTGCCGGTGACGGAGAAGACGGCGTTGGCGATGGCGGGGCCGATCGGCGGCACGCCCGGTTCGCCCACGCCGGTGGGGTTCTCGGTCGAGGGCAGGATATGCACCTCGATCTGAGGCATGTCCTCCATATGCAGCACCTCGTAGCCGTCGAAGTTGGTCTGCTGCACGGCGCCGCCCTCGAGCGTGATCTCGCCCTTGAGGATGGCGCTGAGGCCGTAGCCGATGCCGCCCTCCATCTGCGCCTTGATCACGTCGGGATTGATCGCCGTGCCGCAATCGACCGCGCAGACCACGCGCTCGACCTTGATGGCGCCGTTCTGGATCGAGATCTCCGCCACCTGGGCCACGAAGCTGCCGAAGGATTCGGCGACCGCGACGCCGCGGCCCCTGCCGTTGGCGAGCTCGCCGCCCCAGCCCGAGGCGTCGCGCACCTTCTCCAGCACGGCGCGATGGCGCGGATGGTTCTCGAGCAGGCCGAGCCGGAACTCGATCGGGTCCTTGCCCGCCTCATGCGCCAGCTCGTCGAGGAAGGCCTCGGTGGAGTAGGCGGTGTGGGTGCTGCCGACCGAGCGCCACCAGAGCACCGGCACGCCGGTCTTGGTCGTCACCAGATCGACCGTCAGGTTCGGGATCGCGTAGGGCAGGTTGGCGGCACCCTCGACCGAGGTCGCGTCGATGCCGTCCTTGACCATGCCCTCGAAGGGCGTGCCGCCCAGGATCGACTGGCCGACGATGCGATGCTGCCAGGCGACGATCTGGCCCTGCGCGTCGAGGCCGGCCTTGAGCGTGTGGTAATACATCGGCCGATAACGCCCGCCGGTCATGTCGTCCTCGCGGGTCCAGACCAGCTTGACCGGCGCCTTCCAGCCGATCGCCTTGGCGGTCGAGACCGCTTCGGCGATCACGTCGGCGTCGGGCACCGCGCGGCGGCCGAAGCTGCCGCCCGACATCATCACATGCAGCTTGACCTTCTCCGGCGGCAGCTCGGCGATCTGCGCCGTCACCGCCTGATAGAGATCGGGCATCTGATGGCCGCCCCAGACCTCGATCACGTCGTCATGCTTCCAGGCGACGGCATCGAGCGGCTCCATCGCCGCATGGGCGAGGTAGGGGAACTCGTAGGCCGCCTCGACGGTCTTCGCGGCGCCCGCCATCGCCTTGGCCGCGTCGCCGTCCGCGCGCGCGGTCTTGGCGTCGGTGCCGCCGGCGAGCTTCTTGTAGTCGGCCATGATCTCGGCCGTGCCGCGCGTCTCGGCCTGGCTGTTGTCCCACTCGACCTTGAGCGCCTCGCGGCCCTTCATCGCGTTCCAGGTGCTGTCCGCCAGCACGGCGACGCCGCGCGGAATCTGCACCACGTCGACCACGCCCTTGACCGCCTTGGCCGCGGCCGCGTCGACGCTCTTCACCGTGGCGCCGAAGAGCGGCGGATGCTGGACCACGGCATAGAGCATGTTCGGCAGCTTCACGTCGAGCGTGAATTGCGCCGTGCCGTTGGTCTTCGAGACGTGATCGACGCGATGGAGCGTCGCGTCGCCGATGAGCTGCCAGTCCTTGCGGTCCTTGAGCGCGACATCGCCCGGCGGCGTCAGGCTCGCGGCCTTCTCGGCCAGCTCGCCGAAGCTGGCCTGCTTGCTGCTGGCGTGCGACAGCACGCCCTTCTCGACCTTGATCTCGCCCGCCGGAACGTTCCAGCTCTGCGCCGCGGCCTGGACCAGCATGGTCCGCGCCATGGCGCCGGCCTTGCGGTAGCGCTCGAAGGAGCTCGCCATCGCGGTCGAGCCGCCGGTGCCCTGCATCACCCCGCCCCAGGCGAGGTTGCCATAGAGCTTGGTGTTGCCGGCGCCACCCTCGGCCCGCATCTGCGACCAGTCGGCGCCGAGCTCCTCGGCGACGAGGGTGGCGATGCCGGTATAGGCCCCCTGGCCCATCTCGAAATGGGCGGAAAGCACGGTCACGCTGTTGTCGGGCGCGACGACGATATAGCCCTGGAACGGATTGGCGGCGTCGGCCGCATGGGCGGCGGTGATGCGCCCGCCGGGCAGCACCGCGCCGATCACGAGGCCGGCACCGGCCAAGGCACCCGCCTTGAGGAAGCCGCGCCGGCTGGCGGGGGCGAAGGCGCCCGCGGCGCGATGCGGACGGAGCGCGAAGCGATCGAACGGCAACATGGCTCAGATCTCCATCAGCCGGGCCGCCTCGTGGATGGCGGCGCGAATGCGTTGATAGGTGGCGCAGCGACAGATGTTGGTCATGGCCGCGTCGATATCGGCGTCGGTCGGCTTGGCATTGCCGGCCAGCAGCGCCGTCGCCGCCATGACCTGGCCCGATTGGCAGTAGCCGCACTGGACCACGTCGAGATTCTGCCAGGCGGTCTGGACCGCTTTCGCGGCCTTGCCCTCGACCGCCTCGATCGTGGTGATGGCGCTCTCGCCGACATCGCCCACCGCGATCGAGCAGGAGCGCGTCGGCTGGCCGTCGAGATGGACGGTGCAGGCGCCGCAGAAGGCGATGCCGCAGCCATATTTCGTGCCGGTGAGACCGATCGTGTCGCGCAGCACCCAGAGCAGGGGCGTCTGCGGGTCGACGTTGACGCTACGCGTCTCGCCATTGACCTTCAGCGTGATCATCAAAAACCTCTCCCTTGAGATGAGCTGGCGGAGACCCCGCGAGCCCGGAAATCCATGCCTCCCGTATCTGTCGTGATGCGAGAGCTCGCCCGCCGATCGCGTGGACCGGATGGGATCGGCGGTCATGCCGCGTCCATGTCGATTCTTGTGGGGCGCCCGGCCGTCCCTGGAGGTCGGGCGATGCCGAATTTTCTTTCAGATAAGGTCGGCCGCCGGGCTCGACAAGGGTCGATAGGAAAATCGAGTGCCGATCGATGCCGAACTGAAACAATGCGGCTTGTTACGGCCGGGAAACCATCGCTGCGGTGGGGAAATTACGGCCGGGCCTGCTCTCAGGGCAGGACGAACGCGGTCCGGTCGGGCTCGGTGCCGGGCGGATAGATGAAGCCGTAGGCCAGATAGACGTTGCCCCAGCTGTTGGCGCGCTCGTTCCAGAAGCGGACCTCGGTCCAGTCGTTGGCGGCCGAGACATCGATCACCAGCATGTCCTTCACGATCCGCTCGTCATTGTTCCAGTTGGCGTGATCGACGCGGATGCGCCGCGCATCGAGCACCTCGCGCACCACGGCGACATGACCGCGCGACAGCCGCACGCCCTGCGCCAGCACCAGGACCGAATAGGTGGAAGGGGCGGGCCCGCGGCCATAGCGGCCGCCGGCGGCATCCCACCAGCTCCAGGCATCGCCGCGCAGATCGAGGCCGGTTGCCGCGCGCGCATAGGTGACGCATTGCATCCGGGCGTTGTCGGGCGGCGGTGCCGGCGGCTGGTAGCTCACGGCGGGCGTCACGATCGCGGGCGCCGGCGGCGGGGCCGAGACGGCGACGGGGACGGGCGGGGGCTCGCAGGCGGCAAGGAACGAGCCCAGGAGCGCGACGCCCGCGAAGGTCGACAGCACCGCGCCGCGCGAACCGGCCCTGCGCGTCATGGCCTCAGCACCAGCTTGTCGCCTTCGATGCTGAGCCCGCCGAGACTGTCGAGGAATTTCATGCCGAGCAGCGAGCCTCCCATATCGGCTTGGTTGACCAGCGCCGGCATATCGACGCGGCGGATCTGCCCGACCTCGATCGTGCCCAGGGTCACCCGCGCGGCCTGTCCGTTGCCGTTCGCGGTCGAGGTCGGGACGTTGTAGTCGAGCCCCGTGGGGTTGAATCCCAGGCGCTGCGCATCGGCGGGCGAGAGCATGATGCCGGACGCGCCGGTATCCACCAGGAAGTCGATCCGGGTGCCGTCCACCTGCGCCTCGACATGGAAATGGCCGTCATTGGCGCGGGCGAAGACGACGCTGCCATCCGTCTGGAGCTGCGCCTGGCCGGGGATGAGCTCGCCGGTCAGCCGGGCCTTGACGGTGGCGATCATGGCGGAGAATTCAGGCCGGAAGCTGTAGCCCAGCACCAGAAGCAAAAGGATGGCAATCCAGGCGCCCATCTGCCCGATCGCCTTGCGCGGCTTGAGCCGGAACATCGCGATGCAGCCGGCCCCGAGCAGAGCGAGCCAGCCCAGCATGCCGGCCAGGGCCGGAAGATTGCCTTCCTGCTCGAGCGCGCCGGGGAAGCGATGGGCCAGCCCGAAAACGAGCAGCCCGACCCCGAGAGCGCCGATCAGGTAAAGCAGCCAGGGTCTGCGCATCCGTAACCCGTCTTGCTGGTGTCCTGGGGCGCCGGCCGCGGCCGGCGCCTCGAAAGGGCGGCGGGGGACCGGGCGCCGCCTTAACCACGACTCGCGGCCGGAATCATGAATCGCGGGCGCCCATGAAAGCAATCGTTCCCGTCGCGGCCGTTCCACGCAATGAAATCACGCCATCCGTTAACAAGCCGGAGAGAGGCGGCGTTGAGGACGGTTTCGCGTTGACGCGGGTGCTGAGGGGCCGATAGCCTCGGGACCATGAGCAATGAGCTCCCCACCAGCCGGCGAATTATGGCCGCGCGAATTAGCCTCCGGGCGCCCGTCGGGCGTTCGGTCGTTGTCGCGCCTGCCGTTTTTTCCGCCCGCTGGGAGTCTCATTGCCATGTCCGCCCCTCGATCCTCGCCTAACCCTTCCTCCTCCAGTCACCGAACCGCCGCCCCGCGCCTGCCCGCGCGCCCCGTCGTTGCGACGGTCATGGCGGCGCCGACCTATTGCTTCTCGGTCCAGGCCGCAGCCGATCCGGGCCTGCTGCCGCGCGTGCTGGAGCTCTTCGCCAAGCGCAACCTGGTGCCGAGCCGCTGTCACGCGGTGCTGAACGGGCCCGAGCACGACGAGCTGCTGATCGATCTCCAGGTCACAGGCCTCGGCGCGGAGGAGGCGGAGCATGTGGCGCGTTCGCTGCGCCAGATCGTCTTCGTGACGAGCGTGCTGACCTGCATCACCGACGAGCCGCAGCGGCTCGAGCGGATCGCCTGACGCCGGATTCCCGTTCGTCCGGGCTCACCGATGCCTCTTCGCCGGGGGCCCGTGCGATGTAAGATCGCGGGCCCGTCCTGCCGGAGATGCCGCGCATGAGCCTCGTCGATCGCATCCGCCTGTTCCATCCGCCCGAGCTTTCGGCCCTGCGGCCCTTCCTCATCCAAGGCCGGCGGCTGGGCTGGATCCTGCCCGGCTTCGCCGGGCGGCTGGCCAAGTTTCCCGCGGTGTTCGAGGTCGGCGCCGACGCGGTGCGGCTCAAGGATCGCTATGACAGCGACGAGAGCCGCAGCGACGCGGTGGCGGGCGTGGTCGAGGCGCTGGCGCGCGAGGGCGTGCTGCCCAAGCTGCGCCACGAGCGCTATGCGGTGGCGCGCTCCTTCTACGACAAGCCGCTGATGGGGCTGGAGCGCTCCGCGGTGCCTTCCTTCGGCACGCTCGCCTACGGCGTCCATCTCAACGGCCATGTCGGCGAAGGCCGCGACATGAAGATGTGGATCGGCCGCCGCTCGCGGCACAAGGCGACCGGCCCCTTGAAGCTCGATCATATCGTGGCGGGCGGACAGCCGCTCGGGCTGTCGCTGGCGGAGAACCTGGTCAAGGAATGCGGCGAGGAGGCGGCGATGAGCCCCGATCTCGCGCGCCGCTCGCGGCCCGTGGGCTTCGTCTCCTACCTGATCCAGAACTACGAAGGCATCCGCAACGACGTGCTGTTCTGCTACGACATCGCCCTGCCTGCCGATTTCAGGCCGGTCAACACGGACGGCGAGATCGAGGAATTCTATCTCTGGCCGATCGCCCAGGTGATCGAGACCCTGGCCACGACCGACGAGTTCAAATTCAATGTCGGGCTGGTGATCATCGACTTCCTGGTGCGCCACGGCCTCATCGCGCCCGATGATCCGAGCTATCCGGAGCTGATCCTCAATCTGCGGATCAGGGACCATTTCGGGGATGGGGTGTAGCGGCTGCGTTCATTCATTCGTCATCCCCGCTTTCGCGGGGACGACGGTAAGGGCGACGGCGTCGAGATGTCCCTGCTGTCGAAGGAAGGAGGGATTGGAGACTTGGGGAAAGCGTTGGCTCTCTTCAATCTTCAGAACAACGCCGCCGTCTGCGCCGCATTGTAGACCTTGATCGTGCCGTCATAGATCATGTGGCAGGCCACATAGAAGATGATGGCGAGCCCGATATAGACGAGCCAGGGCCAGCGGCGCAGCATGTTGGCGATGAGGGTCGCGGCGGCACCCATCAGGGCCACCGACAGCACCAGGCCGAACACCAGCACCCAGGCATGGTCGCGTGCGATGCCGGCCACCGCCAGCACGTTGTCGAGCGACATGGAAAGGTCGGCCAGCACGATCTGCATGACCGCCTGGCCGACCGTCTTGGGCGGGGCCTTCTTGTGCTCGTGCCCATGCGCATGAGAGCCGTCATGGAGGGCGGCCGTCGATCCGCCGCCGCGCGCGGCGGCTTCCTGGAGCGCCTTCTCCGCCTTGCGTTCCCGGCGCTGCGCCTCGACCTCGCGCCAGAGCTTCCAGCAGACCCAGAGCAGCAGCAGGCCGCCGGCGAGCGTGAGGCCGATGATCTGCAGGAGCTGCGTGGTGATGACGGCGAAGCCGACCCGCATCACGGTCGCCGCGGCGATGCCGAGGAAGATCACGCGGGCGCGCTGATGCTTGGGCAGCGAGGCCGCCACCACGCCCACGACGATGGCGTTGTCCCCCGCCAGCACCAGGTCGACCATGATGACCTGGAGAAAAGCCGTGATCTCCGAGAGCGTGATCGTGAAATCCAGCGCCGGGAGATCCATCACGGGGCCATCCGGAGGGTTGCAGGGGGCGAGGCACGGCGCATGGGAATCTCCGGACTGTGAGGCCTAGGGGTTAAGCAAGTGTTGGAACGGCCGGCGCCGCGGCGCTGAAGCCGAGGCGGGCGCGGATTTCCGCGGGATCGGCGCCCTGGGCGCGCAGGCTGGCGAGGCTTTCGGCGCCGTCGCGCTTGGCGAGGCGCTTGCCGCCGGCGTCGGTGAGAAGCTTGTGGTGGCGATAGGCGGGGACCGGGAATCCCAGCAACGCCTGCAGCAGCCGGTGGATATGCGTCGCCGGCAGAAGGTCCTCGCCGCGCGTGACGAGCGTCACGCCCTGGATCGCGTCGTCGACCGTGACGGCGAGGTGGTAGCTGGTCGGGATGTCCTTGCGCGCGATCACCACGTCGCCGTGAAGCGCCGGATCGACCTCGATCTCGCCGCGACCCTGCTCGGTCCAGCGGAGCCGGCCGGCCCGGTCGGCGGCCGCGGCGGTATCGAGGCGCAGGGCGAAGGGCAGGCCGCTGGCCCGGCGCCGCTCGCGCTCGGCCGGCGACAGATGGCGGCAGGTCCCGGGATAGAGCGGTCCGTCAGGTCCCTGCGGTGCGGCGCCGGCCGCGGCAATCTCGGCCGCGATCTCGGCGCGGCTGCAGAAACAGGGATAGACCAGCTCCAGCTTATCGAGCCGGCCGAGGGCCTTGCGGTAGATCTCGAAATGCTCGGACTGGCGCCGGACGGGCTCTTCCCAGCGAAGACCCAGCCAGGCCAGATCGTCATAGATCGCCTGCTCGAACTCGGGCTTGCAGCGCACCCGGTCGATATCCTCGATGCGGAGCAGGAACCGGCCGCCGGTCTCGCGGGCGATCTCGAAGGCAGTCAGCGCGGAGAAGGCATGGCCCAGATGCAGCCGCCCGGTGGGGCTGGGCGCAAAACGGGTGACCGTGGAGGGGGCGGACATGCAATGCGGGCGCTTGTTCCGGGAAGACCTGGAAGCGTAAGGGAGGGCGTGATGAAAAGGGGGGTGTCGCGCGCGACGGTTAGCCCCCACTAAACCACGCTCCGCCTAGACCATTTACACGACAGGGTCATAAATCGGCATGACAGAATTCGAGATCAAGGGGCGAAAACTCAAGGCGGCGCTCGCCCATCTGGCCTCGGTCGATGCCCATCTGGCCGAAAGCCTGGCCGAGATCGGGCCGCCGCCCTCCCGGTCGGCCGAGCCGGGCTTTGCCGGGCTGCTGCGGATCATCATGGGGCAGCAGCTCTCGGTGGCCTCGGCCCGCGCGATCTGGGACCGGCTGGAGGCCCGGCTGGTCGAACCGACCCCGGCCCGGCTGCTGCGGCTGAGCGACGAGGATATGGCCAAGATTGGCCTCAGCCGGCAGAAGATGCGCTTCGCCCGGGCGCTGGCCGACGCGGTCAAGCGCAGGAAGCTCGATCTCGAGGCGCTGGCCGGGATGGAGGATGGCGAGGCGCTGGCGGCGCTCACCGCGGTCGACGGGATCGGGCCCTGGACCGCCGAGGTCTATCTCCTGTTCGCGCTGGGCCGCCCCGACGTGATGCCAGCGGGCGACCTCGCCCTGCTGGTCGCCGCCCAGCGCCTGAAGCGGCTGGAGGCGCGGCCGGCACCGAAGGAGCTCCTGGCGCTGGCCGAACCCTGGCGCCCCTGGCGCTCGGTCGCGGCGCGGTTCCTGTGGCACTACTACCGGAAGGCGCCGATCTGACACGATCGCGGCGCTCTGCTTCAAAGCTTTGGGCGAGATCGATGATCGGGATCTCGCTCTCTTCTGAAGCGACCCCTCCCCCCTACCCCCTCCCGCAAGGGGAGGGAGCTGGAACAACGAATATCTCGCCCCCTCCTGCAAAAGATCTGGAACAAGAAACTTCTCGCCCCCTCCCCTTGCGGGAGGGGGTAGGGGGAGGGGAGCCGCAGACGCGATGCCGCTTTGCTGAAACCCTGCCTCCCTGGCTCCGCGCGCGGGATTGCGCTACCAAGGCTTCCTGTCCTCAGTTCCTTCAGCGGAGCATCCTCGCGTCATGAGCAGTCCCTTCGATCTCGACGGTCCGGTCGTGGCCCCTGTCGCGGGCGGGCCGGCGCAGCAGCTCGTCGTGTTGCTGCATGGCTATGGCGCCGACGGCAACGACCTGATCGAGCTGGCGCCGCATTGGGCGAAGCTTCTGCCGCACGCGGCCTTCGTCTCGCCGCACGCGCCGTTCCCCTGCGAGGCCGCACCCTATGGGCGGCAATGGTTCGGCTTCGAGGGTCGCGACCAGGCCGCGATCTATGCCGGCGTGCAGGCCGCGGCCGGCATCCTCGACCGCTTCCTCGACATGGTGCTGGCGGAGTTCAATCTGCCGGCCCATCGCCTGGCGCTGATGGGATTCTCGCAAGGCACGATGATGTCGCTGCATGTGGCCCCGCGCCGCGAGGCCGCGGTCGGCGGCATCGTCGGCTATTCCGGCCGGCTGATCGCGCCGCAGCTCCTGGCCAACGAGATCCAGTCGCGGCCGCCCGTGCTGCTGGTCCATGGCGATGCCGATCCGGTCGTGCCCTTCGCGGCGATGGCGGAGGCGGCCCAGGCGCTGACGGCACTCGGCCTGAAGGTCGAGACCGAACGCCGGCCGGGCCTGCCCCATGCGATCGACCCCACGGGGCTCGCCAAGGGCGGCGCTTTCCTGGCCCGGGTGTTGACGCAGGACGAGGCCGCGCCGGCCAAGGCTTAAGTCGCGCGCGTGACGGCGCCGTGACAGCTTTACGACCCAAGCCCCGCTACATCTTGAGTTTTTTGCGCTGCTCCCTTACATCTGCTGGTAGGTGACTTGGTCGAGCCCGCTTGGTAAGGGTATAGCGTGTTTGCATCGCCTGAAAGTTGCCCGGCCCTGGTTCTCAACGCCGACTTCCGTCCGTTGAGCTACTTCCCCTTGTCGCTCTGGCCCTGGCAGGAAGTGGTCAAGGCGGTCTTCCTCGACCGCGTCAACATCATCTCCGAATATGACCAGGTGGTGCGCAGCCCGAGCTTCGAGATGCGGCTGCCCAGCGTCATCTCGCTCAAGGAATTCATCCCGCTCGCGCGCCGGCCCGCCTTCACGCGGTTCAACGTGTTCCTGCGCGACCGCTTCAGCTGCCAGTATTGCGGCGAGCACCAGCCGGCCCACGACCTGACCTTCGATCACGTGATCCCGCGCTCGCGCGGCGGGCGCACGACCTGGGACAATGTCGTCACCGCCTGCCAGTGCTGCAACCTGTTGAAGGGAAACCGCCTGCCGAGCCAGGCGGACATGTTCCCCGTCACCAGACCCTATCAGCCGACGACCTTCGAGCTGCAGGAAAATGGGCGGGCTTTCCCGCCCAATTATTTGCACCATAGCTGGCGCGACTTCCTCTACTGGGACAGCGAGCTGGAGCCGGCCTGATCGGTCGCCTGGCTCGAGGGCTCAGGAACGCCCCAGGCCTCGAATTAATCCCCGTTCACTTGGCCGTTTCGTTGCTGCGGCGCTAGAATCGGGAATTATCTTGCGGAGACGCCGATGCAGCGCATGAAGGGGACATTGACGCGCCGCCAGCTCCTGATGGGAGCGGCCTGGGGCGGCGTTGCGGCGGGCCTCGGCGGCCGGGCGGCCCAGGCCTTCTCGATCGAGCCGATGCCGGCGCCGGTTTCCAAGGCCTACGGCCTCGCCTGCCAGCCCGCTTCGAGCGGCGCCACCGACCATGTGCAGCTCATCGCCGACGTGCAGGCGATGCTGAAAGGCGAGATCGCCAGCGGGCTCAAGCCCGCCAATGCGCAGGAGGTCGTGGTCTGCCCGCTCTGCGGCTGCGCCATCACCGTCACCGCCGACGCCAGCAACTGAGTTGCGCCGCCCGCTCTCTGCCGGGCCTCGGCGCCGCAGGGCATCGGCGCTGATCTTCCTCTTCGCTTTCGGCCTGGCCGGCGGCCTGCCTTCGGTCGCGTCGGCGCATCCCCATGTCTTCATCGACAACCGCGTCACCTTCCTCTTCAAGGAAGGGAAGATCGTCGGTTTCCGCGAGAACTGGCAGTTCGACGAGATCTTCAGCGAGGATCTGCTGGGGGATTTCGACAAGGATGGCGACGGCCGGTTCAGCAAGGCCGAGAGCGAGGCGGTGGCGGGCGTCACGCTGCCGGCGCTCGAAGAATATCACTACTTCACCTATGTCTGGGTCGACGGCAAGGATCTGGGCAAGATCAAGCCGACCGACTTCCATGCCAGCGCCAGGGACAAGCTCGCCAGCTACGATTTCCTGATCGCGCTGCCCAAGCCGGTCGATCCGCTGAAGCAGGTGCTGGCGGTCGAGATCGCCGACCGCTCCTATTTCGTCGAGGTGCTGCTCGCGAAGAACGACCCGGTGAAGATCGACGGGCTGAAGGAGTTCACCTGCCAGCCGAACGTGACGATGGACAAGAAGAACGCCTATTACGGCGGCTATGTCATTCCTCAGCAGATCAAGCTGACCTGCCAATGAACCTGGCCCCACGCCGCCTTGCCGGTATTTTCGCCTTGCTGCTCGGGGCGATGACCCTGGCCTGCGGCACGCCCGCAGGGGCGCAGCAGAATTCGCTTCTGGGCGGCAGCGCACCCGCCGCCTCCGACGCGCCGGCGCCGCCCGACGACGCCGTGACCGCCCCATCGGCACCGGAAGACGCCGCGCCCGAAAGCGAAGGGCTGCTGCACCGGATCGAGCGCGCCGTCATCGAGACCCAGCGCGACATCAACCGCGAGATCAACCGCCGGCTGGTGGCGGTGCGCGACGGCCAGGGCATGGGCGTGATCTGGGCCGGGCTCTCGATCGCCTTCATGTACGGCGTGTTCCACGCGCTGGGGCCGGGCCATGGCAAGACCGTGATCGTGGGCTATTTCCTGGGGCGCGGGGGGAGCATCGGGCGCGGCGTGGCGATGGCCTCCTGGATCGCCTTGAGCCATGTGATCGGCGCGGTCGCGATCGTGCTCGTGGTGCATCTCATCCTCTCCCACAGCGCCGTGACGCCGGTCGAGGAGGTGAGCTGGCTGCGCTTCGTCAGCTACGCCGCGATCCTCGCGATCGGCCTCGCCATGCTGGTTTCGGCCATCCGCCATCGCGGCGGCCACGCCCATTGCCATCATCATGATCACGATCACGATCATGGGCACGGCCATGATCATGGCGAGGGTCACGATCATGGTCATGGGCACGGCCACGCGGCCGCGGCCAAGGCCGGCGCCGTACGCCGCGCCGAGCAGCGGCTGCTCGCGATCGCCGCGGGCTTCATTCCCTGCTCGGGCGCGATCCTGATCCTGGTCTTCGCCTTCACCAACGGCATCGTGATGATGGGGGTGCTGATGGCGTTCGCCATCGCGCTCGGCATGGGGCTGACGCTGGCGGCGCTGGGCATTGCCAGCGTCATCGCCCATCGCCAGGTCGCGGCGCGCCTCGCTCCCGGCGGCGCGGCCTCGATGGCACTGTCGCTGCTGGGGCCTTCGGTGATCGTGCTGATCGGCTGCCTGCTTCTCGCCGGCGCGATCCTCGACCCGACGCTGCCTTATTAGCGGATCGCCTGGGGCTGGCCGAGCGGCGCGAGCTGGGCGATCAGCTTCGCGACGACGGAGACCGTCGCCGACTTCAGGTGCTGGGCGGGCTGTGCCAGCACGATCTCGCGCTTGAGAGGCGGATTGTCGATCGGCGCGACGCTGACACCGGCCTCGGCGAAGCCGTGGTCGACGCTGCGCTGCGGCAGAATGGCGAACGCAAAACCCTGTGCCAGCAAACTCTTCATGCTGGCGAAGGAATCTACCTCGGCCCGGATATCCAGAGGCTGGCCGACACTTGCGGCGGCGGCATCGACGATGAAACGAAGGCCATGCTGCGGAGAAGGCAGGATCAGGGGAAGCATCGCGATGTCCCGGAAGCCGACTGGGTTCCGCTTGAATATGGCATCGTTGTGCGGCCCCGCCAGGAGCAGCGGTTCCGTGAAGAGGGGGATCGACAGGTAGTCGGCGCGGACCTGATGCTTGTAGAGCGTGGCGAGATCGAGATGGCCGGCTGCCAGCGCGGCCGCGAGATCGCCGCTCAATATCTCCCGAAGCTTCAGGCGGACCCGCGGGAACCGGTTCCCGATGGCGGCGAGAAGCGGCGCGCTCAGGCAACCGGTCAGGCTCGGCAGCAGGCCGACGCTGATTTCCCCATCGGCCGTGCGGTCGAAATTCCTCATCTCCGATTCCAGATGGGCCACGGAGCGTAGGATCTTCCGGGCCCGGTAGAGCAGCTCCAGACCTTCCTGGGTGAGGTGGACGCCCCGGCCATCGCGCCGGGCGAGCGTGCAGCCCAACTCCTTCTCCAGGGCGGATAACTGAGTGCTCAGCGCCGATGGCACCACGCCGATCAGGGTAGCGGCCTTGCTGAGGCTTTCAACCTCCGCGATTGCCGTGAAGTTGCGCAGCTGGCGAAGGCTCGGCATCGAGCGGGCATCCTTTGGCGGAAGGGTACCGGGTCACTATGTCGTCCTATAACTTTTTTTGAAAGCTGATAGATGGGCAAGCTTTCTTCCGCACCGGTGCATGTTGCGCCACGTTCGCCGCGCAGTCGCCCCCGCTGGTAGCCTCTCCCGGCCTCTCCGTGAACCCCGGGAAGGGGAGTGTCGCCGTCAGGGGCTGGCGATATCGCTCGTCTTCCGACGAGCGGGAAGGAAGGGCACAAGCATTGCGGCGTCGCCATCCGAACGTACTCCGGCCTCGGCCGATTGTCAGCTCCCCGGGGCTTCTCCCCGGCGATATGCCCGACCGTTCGATCTCAACGGGGACCGAAGACATATTGGTCCATCACGTCGCGGATGGCCTGGATCACCGTCAACATGGCGAGGCTCGGTGTACGGTGCGCCAGTCGGGCGATAACCAGCCCGCGGGTCAGGCGGGGAGCGCCGATCATCTTCGCGACCATCAGTCCGGCGGCGACCTCAGCCAGGACGGAGAACTGCGGCAGGATCGTATGGCCCAGGCCCGCCGCGACCAGATTCTTCATCGCGCTCACGGAATCGATCTCCACCGAGATGTGGAGCTTGAGACCGAGCCGGGCCGCATCGAATTCCAGCATGCGGCGAAGCCCGCTGTCGCGGCTCGGCAGAATGAGTTCGATCTGTTCGATCGTGGCGAAATCGATGCAGGGTGCCGCCGTCAGTTCCCGACCCGGCGCGCTGATGAGGCACAGGGGTTCGTCGATCAGCTTGTCGGCATGAAGATTGCCGATGTCGGCTCTCTCGTACTGGATCGCGAGATCGACCGTCCGGTTGCGCAGCCACTCGGCGGAGGTGCTGCTCACCGCCTCGCTCACCTTGAGATGGATGCCGGGGAACTCCCGGCCGAGCACCGCATAAAGACGCGGCAGCAGGCCGTTGGCGATGCTCGCCGGCATCGCCAGCGAGACGACGCCGGTCGGCGAGCTGTTGCTGCTGCGCAGCGACCGCGGCAGCGCATCCACTTCCTCGAGGATTCGGGCGGCTTCGGTGGCGAAGCGGCGACCGGCGTCGGTAGGCTGAACCCCTCTGCCGGTGCGGACAAGCAGGGGCTGCTTGAGCTCGTTCTCCAGCTCCCGGATCTGGCGGCTGAGCGCGGGTTGCGTGATGCCCAGAGCGTCGGCCGCGCGCGAGATGCTTTCGAGCTCTACCGCCCGGATGAAGTAACGAAGGTCATTGATCTCCACAGGAACACCATGGGTCTTGAACGCAACCTAGCAGGCTGAAGCGAGCCGGTCCGGTGCGGTCCCATCCGCGGCGGGCCGTTCAAAACAAGAAAATACCAGGAGGAAACGATGTCGAAAGTGCCTTACTGCCTCTCCGCAGCCCTCGCCTTTCTTTGCATGGCCGCGGCGACGGTGTTTCCCGCTCTCGCGCAGGATACCGTCAAGGCGCGCCAGATCACCATCGCCGTCGAGAACATGGGCATGAGCGGCGAATGGTTCAGCGAATTCGTCGCCGGCTATCAGGCCGAAGCGAAGAAGATCCCGGGTCTGAAGCTCGTCGAGGCCCAGGCGAACTTCGAGCCCGGTACGGAGGTCTCCCAGCTCAAAGCGCTGGTGGCGCAGAAGCCGGACGGGATCCTCATCAATCATGCACCGAACGCCTCGGCGCTGGCGCCGATCATCAAGCAGGCGACCGAGCAGGGAATCAAGATGGTCACCGCCGAGCTCGGCGAGTTCGATTTTCCGGGCGTGATCAATGTCCAGCAGTTCAACAGCGACCTGGCCACCCAGGGCCTCGATCTGATGGCCAAGGACCTGAACGACGAAGGCAACATCGTCGTGATCTGGGTCGGCGCCATGGCGCCTCAGCAGCAGCGCATCCAGGTGCTCCAGGGCTGGCTCAAGCAGCATCCCAAGATCAAGGTGCTGACCCAGTACGGCAACGCATCGGGAACGACCCTTTCCGATACGATCGCGAAGACCAAGGCCGTTCTCAATCAGTATCCGAAGATCGATGCCTTCTGGGTGACGTGGGACGCCTTTGCCCAGGGCGTGGTCCAGGCGGAAGAGCAGACCGGCAAGCATATCCCGATCTATAGCGTCGACGTCTCCAACGAGGATATCGAGATCATGCGCAAGCCCAACTCGCCCTGGCGGGCCACGGCGGCGGCGGACGCCGTCGCCTATGGCGCCACCAGCCTGCGGGCGCTGGTGCTCTCCATCTATGGCCAGGAGGTGCCCGGGACGATCAACGTGCCCGGCATCCTCATCACTCAGGACAACTTGCCGAAACCCGGCCAGCCGATCACCGAGTTCTTCGAGGAGCAGCTGCCGGCGCAGAAGGAGCTCAGCGTCACGCCGTTCCTTAAGAGCCTCTACGAAGCCAAGCTGGATTGATAGCCGGTTCCGCGGGGCGGGGTTCTTTCCGGGCCTCTGCTCCGCGGCCGGCATTTCATACGCGCTTGGCGGGCATGTAGCGATATGCTGCGCGTCGAAGACCTCACCAAGTCCTTTGGACCGATCACCGTTCTGGACGGCGTCTCGGAACATTTCCAGGCGGGCTCGATTCACGGCCTGATCGGTGCCAACGGCGCCGGCAAGTCGACGCTGATCAAGATCGTCTCGGGGCTGCAGCCCGGTAGTTTTGGCAAGGTCGTCCTCGATGGCAGGGCGACCGCCTTCGCCTCGCCGCAGGATGCCTATTCGGCCGGAATCCGCACCCTGCAGCAGGAAACTGACGTCAACCTCTTCACCTCCCTGACCGTCGTCGAAAACATCGTGCTGCGCACCCGCAATCGCGGGGGCTTCCGACGGTTGATCCGCCACGGCGACCTGGCCCGCGCGAGAGAGCGGCTGGCCCTCGTCGGTGGCGGCGACATTCCCTTGCGGAAGATCGTGGGCGATTTGCCGTTGGCCAAGCGTCAGCAGGTGGCACTCGCCTCCGCGCTGGACGAACAGGCGCGCGTGCTGATCCTGGACGAGCCGACTGCCGCACTCGATCGCAAGAGCGCCAAGCGGTTGCTCGAGGTGATCCGCTCGATCCGCGACCACGGTGCCGCCATTATCCTGGTCACCCACCATCTGCCGGAGATCGTGGAGGTCGCCGACCGGGTCACGGTGCTGCGCGAAGGCAGGGTTGCGGATCGTTTCGAGATGCCGCCCGCACGCGAGCCGGGTGCAATTCTTCCGCGCATCATCGCGAGCATGACGGGCAACAGCGCCGCTGAGCCCCGCGCGGGCGAAGCCTGCGCCACGCCGGTGTCCACTGCGACGGCCGGCGCGCGCCTGCAGGTCGAGAACCTGGTTGCCGATTCGATCATCAACGTCTCTTTCGCCGTGGAAGCGGGTCAGGTGGTAACCCTGACCGGCCTCGTCGGTTCCGGGACGAGTGCCGTCCTGCAATGCATCTACGGCCTCCGGCGGGCCGGGGGCGGCAGGCTTCGCCTGGACGGCGAGATGCTGCCCTGGAGCGATCCTTCTCGTATGGCGAACCGGGGCATCGGCATGGTGCCCGACGATCGCCAGCATCTCGGCCTCCATCTCCAGCATAGTATCGTGTGGAACAGCACGCTGCCGGTGCTGTCGCGATTCAGCGGCCCGTTCGGGTTCCTCGCCGAAAGCCGCCTCATCCGCGCGACCCAGGCCGTCTCGAAGCGGGTCAACCTGGTTGCCAGCGCGCTGTCGCTGCCGGTCGCCGCCCTCAGCGGCGGCAATCAGCAGAAGGTCGTGATCGCGAAATGGCTGACCACGCCGCGCAAGCTGCTGCTCCTCGACGAGCCCACGCGGGGCGTCGATGTCGGCACCCGCCAGCAGATCTATCGTCTTCTGCGCGATCTGGCGCGGCAGGAGGGGCTCGCGGTTCTTTGCTCGACCTACGATTTCAACGAAGCCATCCACCTCTCGGACCGGATTCTCGTCATGAAGCGCGGCGAGATCGTTGCCGAACGGCGCGCCGGCGAAGTGACCGAGGAGAGCCTGATGGACTTGGCGATGGGAGGTGTCCAATGAACAAGATCGGTCCGGCCTCGGAGCTGATTTCCGAGCGTCGTCCGGCGGTGCGCCGGGGCCTCCACCCGAGGGTGTTCGACCTGCTCGAGGCCTGGAGCGGCACCATCATCCTGATCCTGGTCATGGCTTATTTCGGCTGGGTCAGCGCGGCTTTCTTTTCGTTCGGCAATTTCGTCGGGATCATCGAGGCGACGGCGATCACCTTCTTCATTTCGCTCGGCGTGATGATGTCGCTGACCGTCGGCGGCTTCGATCTCTCGATCGGCTCAGTCGCGAGCATGGCGTCGATGCTCGCCGCCGGCATGATGGTGCTCTATCAGTGGCCCTATCCGTTGGCCATCATCGGCCCGGTGCTGGTCGGCGCCGCGATCGGCGCCATCAACGGATTCATCATCGTCGGCATCGGTCTGCCCGACCTGCTGGCAACGCTGGGCATGATGTTCGTCATCGGCGGTGTGCAGCAGGTCTATTCCGATGGCCAGAACATCTATTCGCACATGACACTCGCCACCGGCGAAATGCTGCCGGGCGAGATCTCCCCCGCCTTCACCGATCTCATCAATGGCGACCTCCTCGGCATCCCGCTGCCGCTCCTGATCACCATCGTCGTCGGAGGGCTCTTCTATTACCTGATGCGTTGGACGCGCTGGGGACGGCTGTTCTACGCGGTCGGCGACAATATGGAAGCCGCGCGTGTCGCGGGCGTACCCGTCAAGCGCTACCGGATCATGGCTTATGTCATTTCCGGCGCCGTCGCGGGCTTCGGCGGCGTCCTCCTGACGGCGCTGCTCAATGCGGGCGAGACGCAAGCGGGCGCTTCCTATCTGCTGCAAGCCGTGACGGCGGTGTTCCTGGGCGCGGCGTTCTTCGGGCGCAACCGGGTCGGCGTGTTCGGAACGCTTGTCGGCGCCTTCATCCTTGCCGTGCTGGTGAACGGGCTGACGATGATCAACATGCCCTACACCGCGCAGGACATCTTCAAGGGATGCCTCCTCGTCATCGCGGTCGGGACCGGCGTGGTGATCAAGCGCCACCGCGAGCGAAGCCTCGCGGCGCGGCGCGATTGACCGGTTCGGGAGGTAGAAAGCCCGATGCGCTACGAACCCATTCTCTTCGACGATGCCGGCGACCTTGCCGGCGTGACCGCGGCGGCGCCCGCGTTATCCGACGGCAAGCTCCTGCTGTCGGAGCAGTATTCGTTGCTGCGGGGCGCTATCGCGCAGCTTTCCGGCGCCCTGCTGGTCTACCGCAACGCGTCCGCCTTTTCTGCCGACGCTGTCGCCGCGCTGGCCGCCTCCGCGGCGGAACGGGCGAGAGACGGCCTCGCGGCGGTCATCGACAGAAAAGTCCTGCAGGCGAACCCGCCCATCGCACGCGCCTGCCTCGGCGCGGCGGCGCTCCTCGACCGGGCCGCCGCCATCGTCGCGGGCAGCTTGAGGGCGGGCGGCGGCGGGCTCCACGAGGCCGAGACCGCGTTGCTCGGCCTGCGCCGCGCCTACGCGCTGCTGGCGGCCGCAGCTAGCGAGCGCGACGGTTGCACCATGATCGCCTTCGACAGCTGCTGCTGCTGTGTGCCGGGCGCCAAAGTCGCGGGGAGGGTGTGATGGCCGACTACTCGATCTGGGTCCTCGAATATTCCTACGTGCCCGACTATGCCAAGAGCGCCATTCTCTATGGGGCGCACAATCAGGGCTCGGAGCGGCTGCCCTATGGTTATGTCGTCATCAAGGGCCGCGGCCATCTCTGCATGGTCGATGCGGGCTACAACGATGCCGGCTGGGGAAAGCGTTTCGCAAAGACCCTGAACGTCCAGGGCTGGAAGAGCCCGGACGAGGTTCTGGGCCGCATCGGCGTCCGCCCGGCGGATGTCGACACGATCCTGCTGTCCCATCTCCATTTCGACCATGCCGGCAATCTCGATGCCTTCCCGAAGGCGCGGGTCTATGTGCAGGAGCGGGAGATCACCCGCAACGTCTGGGCCATGGCGCTGCCACCCCAACTTTCCTTCATCTCGCACGGAACCGATCCGGGCGACGTAATGAAATGCGTCGAGCTGGGGCGCGAAGGAAGGCTCGAGCTGATCGACGGCGATCGCGAGGACATCCTGCCCGGCATCGACGTCCATGCCGCCTTCGACGCGCACACCTTCGGCTCCATGTATGTCGTGATCCGCAACGACGGCGCTCGGGCCTCGCTCGACAAATGGGTCCTTTCGGGCGATCTGGTCTATGTCTACGAGAATGTCGGCGGCGATGCGGCCGCGCGAAAGACGGGCAAACCCTACATCCCCGTCGGTTTCGCCATCGCCAGCCTGACGAACCTGATCCTCACCAGCGACAGGATCGTCCAGGCGGCCGACGGCGAGCTGCGCCGCATCGTGCCGGTACATGAAGATCGCCTCTGCGAGCTGTTCCCGTCGAAGACCTGGCCCGACGGGCTGCGCATCACCGAAATCTGCCTCGCCGATGGAGAACCGTCCCGCGTCGGATGAACGGACGCGGCGGAACAGAAATTACGCCCGATACGGGCGGCACAAGGAAAGGTCACGACGATGTCTGGACGCCTCGAGGGAAGGGTCGCTTTGGTATTCGGAGCCGGGTCCGTCGGTCCCGGCTGGGGCAACGGCAAAGCGACCGCCACATTGTTCGCGCGCGAAGGCGCCCGCGTCGTCGGGGTCGACGTCAATCTGGCCGCGGTCGAGGAAACGCGCGACATCGTTCGCTCGGAAGGCGGCGCGTTCCAGGCGCTTGCGGCCGACGTCACCCAGTCCGACCAAGTGAAGAAGGTGGTCGACACCGTGGTCGAGACCTACGGCCGCATCGACGTCCTTCACAATAACGTCGGCACTACCATCATGGGCGATCCGACCGAGCTCAGCGAGGAGAACTGGCACAAGACGCTGGATGTCAACACGACCAGCATCTTCCTCACCTGCAAGCATGTGCTGCCCATCATGCGGCGCCAGAAGAAGGGCGCGATCGTCAACATCTCGTCGCTCGCCGCCATCCGCTATACCGGCTACCCCTATACCGCCTACTACGCGGCCAAGGGCGCGGTGAACCAGTTCACGGTGGGGCTGGCGCTGCAATATGCCGCCCAGGGCATCCGGGTGAACGCGATCATGCCCGGCTACATGAACACGCCGCTCATCCACCAGCAGATCTCCGGCCAGTACAAGACGGCCGAAGAGATGGTCGCCGCCCGCGACGCGCTGAGTCCCACCGGCAAGATGGGTACCGGCTGGGATATCGCCCATGCGGCGCTCTTCCTGGCATCCGACGAGGCCGCCTATATTACGGGCGTCTGCCTGCCGGTCGATGGCGGCGTTCATTGCAAGGTCGGCTGAGGAACGAAGCCGATGACCATCGATCGCATCGAAGCCGACTATCTTATCGAAACGAGTTTTCCGCCCGAGGCCGCTGCCGAGAGCATGGCGGGCGAGCAGTCGAGCGGCACATTCCTGGCGATTCCCGGCGAGACGCCGGAGCTGAAGGCGCGGGCGGCCGCGCGCGTCGAGCGCCTCGAGGTGCTGGGTGACGCCGCGGCGCCGTCGCTGCCCGGCTCGGGCTCGCCGCGCAGCGCCAGCGAGCCAAGACGCGTCACGGCGAACGTTACGCTCTCCTGGCCGGTCAGCAATCTCGGGCCTTCGCTGCCGAACCTGGTCGCCACCGTCGCCGGCAACCTCTTCGAGCTGAAGCAGTTCTCGGGCCTCCGCCTGCTCGACATCCGCATGCCGGCGGCCTTCGCCGACGCCTATCAGGGACCGCAGTTCGGGATCGACGGAACCCGCCGTCTTGCCGGCGTGGAGGGCGCGCCGATCCTGGGAACGATCATCAAGCCGAGCGTCGGCTTTGGGCCGGAGGAGACCGCCGCCCTGGTCGAACGGCTGGCGCTGGCGGGCATCGACTTCATCAAGGACGACGAGCTGCAGTCAGATGGGCCGCATTGCCCCTTCGACGAGCGGGCTCGTGCCGTCATGGCCGTCATCAACGATGTGGCCCAGCGCACCGGCAAGAAGGCGATGTTCGCCTTCAATCTGACGGGCAATCTCGACCAGATGAAGCATCGTCACGACCTGGTCCAGAGCCTGGGCGGGACCTGCATCATGGCCGGCCTCAATTCGGTCGGTCTCGTCGGCATGATCGAGCTGCGCCGGCATTCGGCCTTGCCGATCCATGCCCATCGCAATGGATGGGGCTATCTATCCCGCCACCCCATGCTGGGATGGTCCTATATCGCCTGGCAGAAGATCTGGCGCCTGGCCGGTGCCGACCACATGCATGTCAACGGATTGCGCAACAAATTCGCGGAATCGGACGACAGCGTCATCGCCTCCGCGCAAGCCTGCCTGACGCCGATGTTCCCGGCCAAGCCCTGCATCGTCATGCCGGTGTTCTCCTCCGGGCAGACCGCGCGCCAGGCGCCCGATACCTATCGCCGGCTGCGGTCTCTGGACCTGATCTATCTGGCGGGCGGCGGTATCATGGCCCATCCGGGCGGGCCCGCCGGCGGGCTCGCCAGCATTCGCGAAAGCTGGGAGGCCGCCATCGCGAACGTTCCGCTTGAGGTCTATTCCCGCGACCACACTGCCCTGGCTCAGGCGCTGGAGACCTTTCCGTCATGACGGAGTCCCTGCCCCGGGGGCCTGTTCTTGCCTGGTATGGCGACGATTTCACCGGTGCCGCGGCCGTCATGGAGGCGCTCACCTTCGGCGGCGTGCCGGCTGTCCTCTTCCTCGACGTTCCGACCCGGGCCCAGCTCGATCGTTTTGCAGGCTTCGGGGGCATCGGCGTGGCCGGCGTGGCCCGCTCGAAAAGCCCCGAATGGATGGACCGAGCGCTGCCACCCGTCTTTTCGTTCCTGAAGAGCCTGGGCGCTCCCCTTACGCAGTACAAGGTCTGCTCGACATTCGATTCCTCGCCCGAGATCGGCTCGATCGGGCATGCCTACGATATCGGCGTTCCGATCCTGGGTGGGCGGTGGACGCCGCTGCTGGTCGCAGCCCCGCTAGTCCATCGCTATCAGATGTTCGGCAATCTGTTCGCCGGTGTCGCCGGCACCTATTACCGCCTCGACCGGCATCCGACGATGAGCCGCCATCCCGTGACGCCGATGAGGGAGGCCGATCTCCGCATTCATCTCGGTCGGCAGACCCGGGAGCGGATCGGGTTGATCGACGTCGTGGCGATGAAGGCAGGGACGGCCCAGGCTGCGCTGGAGCAGAGCATCGCGCGCGGCGACCGGATCATCTCGCTCGACGTCGCCGACGACGACACGCTGCGCGAGGCGGGGCGTCTCGTCTGGCAGAACCGGAGCGAGCGTCTCTTCGCCATCGGATCGCAGGGCTTGGAATACGCGCTTCTGGCGCATTGGCACGCGGCAGGATTGGTCGCGGAACCCTCGCAGCCTCCCCGCATCACTCGGGCCGATCGCGTGGCGGCGGTCTCGGGTTCCTGCTCGCCGGTGACGGCCGAGCAGATCCTGTGGGCGCAAGCACACGGCTTTCGAGTCATCAGGCTCGATGTGACGAAGGCGGTCGAGGGATCACGGGTGTGGGAAGCGGAGCAGGAACGGGCGGTAACCGCCGCCCTGGCGACGCTTTCGGAAGGGGCGGACCCGCTCGTCGTCACCGCCTGCGGCCCCGACGATTCCGCGATCGATGCCCTGCGCGAGGCGCTGACGGCCAGCGGTGCCGACTCATCGCTCGTGAATCTGCGTATCGGCGAAGGGTTGGGGCAGATCCTGTCCCGGGTCCTGCGCCGGACGAAGCTCAATCGTGGCATCATTGCCGGTGGCGATACCTCGAGCTATGCGACGGCGGCGCTCGGCATCTACGCACTGACGGCGCTGGCGTCGACGGTGGCGGGTGCCGCCCTGTTCCAGGCCCATTCGGAGAATCCGGAACAGGCGACCCTCGAGATCGCCTTGAAGGGCGGGCAGATGGGCTCCCCCGACTATTTCGGGCGGATCAAGCTCGGCGGCTGACGGCGGCAGCGCTCAGCGCCGCAGCAGGCTCGCGAAATAGGCCGCGGCGCTCAAGGCCGCGATGCAGAAACTGACCGGCCAATCGGAGTAGTAGGCGAGCGTCACGCCGCCCCAGGCCTCGGCCAGGGCGAGGAGGGCGGCGAGCGCGACGCCGCGGCCGAGCCGGGAGGTCAGGCGCATCGCGGCCGCGGCCGGCCCCACCATCAGCGTGAAGACCAGCAGCACGCCGACGATCTGGGTGCAGGCGGCGACCGTCAGCGCCACGATGCCGAGGAAAAGCAGCGAGACCAGCGGCAGCGACACGCCCTTGGCCTCGGCCATCTCGGGCTGCAGGCTGGCGAAGAGCAGCGGCCTCGCGATCGCGGCCAGCGCCGCCAGGCTCACCAGCCCCAGCGCCAGGAGGCTCCAGAGCGTGTCGCGGTTGACGCCCAGCACATTGCCGAAGAGCAGGTTCGTCACCTGCGTCGCATAGGCGGTGTAGTAGTGGAGGAAGAGGAGGCCGAGGCCCATCGACAGCGACAGCACGATGCCGATGGCGACGTCCCGCGCGCTCAGGCGCTCGCCCAGCATCCCCATGGCAAGCCCGGCGGCGACGGTGAAGCCCACCATGCCCCAGAGCGCCGGGATGCCGATCAGGATGGCGCCGGTGGCGCCGGCGAAGCCCACATGCGAGAGCGCGTGGCCGGCGAAGGTCTGGCCGCGCAGCACGAGGAAGTAGCCCACGGTCCCCGCCACCACGGCGACGATGCCGCTGGCGGCGAAGGCGTTCTGCATGAAATCATAGGTGAGCATCGTGGCGATGCTCCGCATGTTCGAGATCGTGGCCGTCGGTCATGACGAAGATGCGCCCGCCCAGGCGGATCACCTCGATCTCCGAGCCATAGAGGCGGGAGAGCACCGGCCCGGTGATGACATCCTCGACGCTGCCCAGTGCCGCCTGCCCATGGCCCAGATAGAGCACGCGGTCGATCACGCCCAGGAGCGGGTTGATCTCGTGCGCGCTGAAGAGGACGGTGATCTTCATCTCCTGCTGCAGCCGGCGCACCAGCTCCAGCACATGGCGCTGGTGATGCGGATCGAGGCTGATCAGGGGCTCGTCCAGCAGCAGCAGGCGCGGGCGTCCCAGCAGCGCCTGCGCCAGCAGGAGCCGCTGGCGCTCGCCGCCGGAGATGTCGGCCAGCGCCCGGCGCGCGATCTCGCGGGCCCCCACGGCGTCCAGCGCCCAATCCACCTCGCGCTGCAGGGCGCCGCTCGCGCGCGGCAGGCCCCAGCGATGGCCGTCGAAGGCGCTCGCCACGAAGTTCCAGCCGCTGAGCCTCAGCCCCGCGACCGCGCGGTGCATCTGCGGCAGGTAGCCGATGGCGGGATTGCCGCGCCGGGCGGGCTCGCCCAGCACATCGAGCCGGCCCTGGCGCGGCCGGACCAGCCCCAGAATCGCGCGCAGCAACGTCGTCTTGCCGGCCCCGTTGGGGCCCAGCAAGCCGATGAATTCCCCCTGGTCAATCGTCAGGCTGATATCGGCGAGGATCGTCCGGCCACCGAGCCCGATCGTGACGCGATCGAGACGGACCGCGTTCACAAGGCCCCGAAACTCATGATCCGGGACCCGACATCGCCTTATCCAGCCTTGTCAGCTCGTCCATCATCCAGCTCTGGTAGGTCATGCCGGCGGGCAAGGTCTCGGTCACGCCGACGATGCCGATCTCCGATTGCTGCGCCAGCTCCTTCAGCTTCTCGGTCATGTCGTCGGTCACCTGGTTGTTATAGATCAGCACCTTGACCTTGCGGTTCTTGAGGTCGTCCTGGAAGGCCGCGAGATCCGACGCGCTGGGCTCGGTGTCGTTCATCACCGCCAGCTGGAAATCCTGGTTGCGCATCTCGTAGCCCAGCGCCTCGATCATATAGCCGAACACCGGCTCGGTCGCGGTGACGGCCTCGCCTGCATGCTTCTGCTTCATCTCGGCGATCTTCTTGAGCATCGGCTCGAGCGAGGCCTCGAAGGCGGCGAGCCGCGCCTCGAAATCGGCCTTGTGGGCCGGATCGCGGCTCGAGAACTCGGCCGTGAGCGCCGCGGCGACGGCCGGCATGGTCGCGGGGTCGTACCAGATATGCGGGTTGTCGCCCGAGACGCGGTGCACCAGGTTGGCCGCGACGATGACCTTGCGACGGTCGGAAGGGGAAGCGTCGAGCAGCGACTTCATCCAGGGGTCATAGTCGGCCCCGCTATAGATCACCAGTGCCGCATCCGCGACCTGGCGCGCCGTCGAGGGGCTCGCCTCGAAATCATGGGGATCCTGGTTCGGGTTGTTCAGGATGCTCGCGACCTCGACCTCGGGCCCGCCGATCTGCTGCGCGATGTCGGCGTAGAAGTTCTCGGCCGCCACGACCTGGATCGGCGGCGCGGCGAGCGCGGTGCCGGAAAGGAGCGAGAGCAGCCCCGCCGCCACTGTCAGCGCCAATTTCCGCATCGGTCCGCCCTCCGTTGCCCATGAACTGCAGGCGCGGACGGTAATGTTATATCATAACAGATGTCAAGGCCTCTCGGAGCGCGAGGACGCTCAAGGCCCGAGCGCGATCCCTCTCCTCACGTCATCCCCGCGAACGCGGGGATCCATCTTGATCCAGCGCGTCGGCTTCGACATGGACTCCCGCGTTCGCGGGATGACGTGAGGGGAGTGCCGAGGGCGTTGAGAGTGACGGTCGCCGCGTCGTCGGTGCGCGCCCTAAACCCGCTCCGCGATCCAGATCGCCAGTCGCGATCCCGCCTTCACCGCGGCGGTGAGCGCCGGATAGGCCGGCGCGCGTTCGGCGCCCTCGGCGAGCCCGATCGCCCGATGTTCGAGCTCCTCCTGGCGGAAGCCGTCGATCTCGGCCTTGAGCGCGGTCTCTTCGGGCGGCAGCTTCGCCATCTGCTGGCGGTAATGCTCGTCGATCACTTCCTCGACCGCGACAGTGCAGGCCATCGCCGCCTCGCGGCCGAGCATCGCGGTGGCGGCGCCGAGGGCGAAGCCCGCCACATGCCAGAAGGGCTGCAGCAGGGTCGGCCGCGCGCGCCGCTCGATCAGCAGCTCGTTGAAGCGCTGCAGATGCTGCCGCTCCTGCTCGGCCATGTGCTTGAGCTTCGGATCGGGCCCCAGCACCGCCATCTGGCCCTCATAGATCCGCTTGGCACCGTACTCGCCCGCCTGATCGACGCGGATGATGCGGTCGAGCAGAGCCTCGGGCTCGAGATCGCCGGGCAGGCGCTGGCGGCGCGGCTCGCCGGCGCTCTCGCTCGCTTCCTGATCGCCGGGCCGGTCGAAATCGTCGCTGCTCATGATGGACCTCCGATGGCGAGAGGGTCGCCGCTCAGTGACGGCGCGACTGCCAGAGGGAGAAGGCGCCGAGCGCGCCCGAATAGAGGATATTGTAGCCCGCCATCGAGATGCCGAACAGCGACCAGGCGACATCGTCGCAGCGCACGACGGGTGCGGCCAGGATCGCGGCCTCGAACTCGGCGGCGCTCATGCCGGCCTTGATCTGCGTGGTGCAGGAGGCGCTGCCCTGCCACCAATGCTGCTCGACGCCGACATGGAAGACGGCGATGCCGGCGCCGACGAGCGCCGCGAGGCCCGCGAGCAGCAGGAAGATGCGCGCGGCCTTGGGCTTGGTCTCGAGGAAGATGCCGGGAACGGCGAGAACGCCCGCCGCGACCAGCGCCCAGCGCTGATCGAGGCAGAGCTCGCAGGGCGCCAGCCCGCCCCAATATTGCGAGGCCAAGGCCACCAGAAGCGGCAGCAGCGCTCCGAGAAGCACGAGCGTGGCGGCGCGGGCCGGGGTCAACGAGCGCAGACTGATCATCGGGCCGGGAGCCTAGCGGCTGCCGTTCCGGTCGCCTAGAGGCAATTGGGCGCAGGATCGTTTGGCGAGCGGCCCCGCATGAACGGAACCGTGGAATTCTCCTGCTGTGGAAAACTCGCGCCGGATGCGCCGACGCGGGGCCTTCGGAATCGTCAGGCGACGAGGCGCTCCAGCTTGTCGAGGGCGCCGCTCCAGCCGGTATTGTGGCTGTCGCGCGTGGGCGCGTCCGGGAGCTGCTCGTGCAGCAGGGTGAGGAGCGTGCCCGCGCCGTCGGGCCTCAAGGTGATCGTCACCTGCGAGACCTGCTCGGGTGCGGTCTTCCAGGCCCAGCTGAAGACCAGCCTCTCGTTGCGCGCCACCTCGCGGAAGCGGCCGCTCACATCGTGCTCCGTGCCGTCGGGCCCGCGCATGAGCACGCGGAAGCGCCCGCCCACCGTCGGATCCGATTCGCAGATCAGCGTCTCGAACTCGGCCGGCGACCACCAATGGATCATCATCTTGGGATCGGTCCAGGCGGCGAAGACCTTGGCCGGTGGCGCCTTGAGCCGGCGCTTGAGCGTGAGGCTGGGCTTCGCGGACATGAGCGCCTCCGGAAGGGCCGCGTCAGATCACATAGCGGATGATGACGAAGCCGCCGACCACGGCCAGCAGGAAAAGCGTGGCGACCAGGGTGAGGCGCCGCTCGACGAAATCGCGGATCGGCTCGCCGAAGCGGCGCAGCAGGGCCGCCACGATGAAGAAGCGAAGCCCGCGCGTCGCGATCGAGGCCATCACGAAAACGGGAAAATCGAAGGACGCGGCGCCGCTGGCGATGGTGACGATCTTGTAGGGAATCGGCGTCAGCCCCTTGATCAGGATGATCCAAAGGCCCCATTGCGCATAGGCCTGCTTGAAGGCCTCGAACTTGTCCTGATAGCCGTAGAGCTTGATCAGCGACTGGCCCAGCGTCTCGAACAGGTAATAGCCGATGGCGTAGCCGAGAATCCCGCCCAGCACCGAGGTGACGGTGGCGACGAGCGCAATCCGCCAGGCGCGGTCGGGACGCGCCAGCACCATCGGGATGATCATGGCGTCGGGCGGGATCGGGAAGAAGGAGCTCTCGGCGAAGGAGACGGCCCCCAGCGCGGTCAGCGCGTTGGGCCGTGAGGCAAGCCCCATGGTCCAGTCGTAAAGGCGGCGCAGCATGGGGCGGAGTTCCGGGCCAGAGGAAGGTGCCCGCTCCTGTAGCAGGGGCGCGGAATCCCGGCAAGCCGGGCGGACGCGGCGCTCCTTTTGATCACAGCCGACCAGGGGATCCGGAAACGCCCGAGGTTGCCTTGGCTGGCGCCCCGGCTATGATGCGCGCCGTTCGGCAGCGGCTAAGCCCCTCTGGCGGAACTGGTAGACGCACGGGACTCAAAATCCCGCGCCAGCAATGGCATGTCGGTTCGATTCCGACGGGGGGCACCATTCCCACATTCCAGGACGTCCCCTCTCCACATCCCGAGTTTGAGCGCTCGCCAAGGACGTTGCGGTTCGGCGAGGCGTTGCCCGTGGGCCGAAGGCCCTGCCGGCAGCGTCAGGAAGAGGAGCCGGTCAATGCCGGGAGGCGCCTGCCGACCAGAGACACCATATCGCCAGGAAAGGCGCAGCCCCCGATGCCATCGCGTGCGTGATATTGGGGACGTTATGGAATGTGCCGCCGATGCCGGGCTCGAACCAGGGGGCGGTGCCGTGCTGGAACCGCCCGGATGACAGCGCGAGATAAACTTCCTCCGGCGGATGACTGTGGTCGGGATAGCGCACATGCGGCGCCAACAGCGAGATACCGATCTGCAGCCCGGGGCGGCTTCTCACACCGTTGGGCCCGATGATCACCGCGTTGGCATGGCCATCCGCCCAATTGTCGCTCGCATGGGGGCCGGTGGTCGTGCGGCAGTACCAGCAAAGCTGCGGCTCCAAGGCGGCAAAGGCGTCCATGAGACGTGCAATTGCCCCCGAGGCAGCGCGGGCCGTCGCGATCGCCGCGGGAAGATACGAGCACGCCGGCAAGCGCCGGGGCATGCGGTCCATGTCTGCCCCGGCCGCGTCGACGGCGCCGCGGATCCGCGTCTCCATCGCCTTGACGGGCGGCTCGGCAGAGCCTGCCAAGGCATCAGCCAGGCTGCTCAGGAATTCGCGTATCGCTGCGCCGTCGTCTGCTGCCGGGTTGCGCACGGGTCCGGACATCCTCGTGCCGCCACCGCCATCCGTCCTGGATCTAGGCTGCCGCTCTCGCATAGGCATCGAGAATCAGGCCGTGGAAATGATGAAGCGCGTGCTCCGATTTGCCTGAACCCGCAGGGTCGTTGACGATCCGGCCCTGCTGGAAAGCCGGCGTGTTCATGCCTTTCTGAACGCTTTCCACCAGATTGATGTCCTCAACCTGGAGCACCTTGTCGAGATACTCGATCGCGGCTTTCTCGGTCTCGTCCGGCTCCGGCGTCTCAAGAAAGAAGTCGTAGGTCTCGAAGGTGCGGTCCGGCCCGGCGGGGACGATGTTCAGGACGATCATCGAGCTGCGGCCCGGATAGCGCATGAGACAGGTCGTCGGCCACAGCCACCAGACCGCGTGGGTGCGAACCTTGGCGTTGGAGGTGTCGTACGCCCGGTTCGTGGTCCTGCCGGCATCCGCCATATGGCTGGAATAGATCCCGTGCGTGGTCACCTTGTAGCTGTCCATATCGACGAGCGTGCAGAAGTCCTTGTGCGAGATCGGGCAGTGGTAGCATTCCAGGAAGTTGTCGACGACGTTCTTCCAGTTGGACTTGATGTCGTAGGTCAGGCGGTGACCGAATGTCAGCGTATCGATATCCGGCGCCCAGTGACGGATCTCGCTTTCGAGATTTCCCGACAGCTCGCGGAGCGGGAACGAGTTTCGGTCGAGGTTCACATAGATGAAGCCGCAGAATTCCTCGACCTGCACCGGCTCGAGCGAGATCGCCTTCGGATCGAAATCGATCAGATGCTCGGTGTGCGGCGCCCGCAGAAGCTCTCCGCTCAATCGATAGGTCCAGGCGTGGTATGGGCACATGATCTTGGTCGCATGCCCTTCGCCGGTGAGCAGTTTGTGCGCGCGGTGCTTGCAGACATTGTAGAAGGCCCGCAACATGCCTTCGCGGTCTCTGACGATGGCGATCGGCTTGTCGGCGATGTCGATCGTGACGAATGAGCCGGGCTGCCGAAGCTTCTCGGCATGGCACACCCATTGCCACGTCTTCGCGATGATTTCCGCCTGGTCGACCCGATACCAGCGCGGATCCGTATAGGCGTCGGCATTGAGCGACAGCGACTGGCTCGGGTCCGCATGGTAGCCGTGGCGGATCGCCGCGAATTGTTGCCGGGTCGGGTACTCGCCCACTTGCAACCTCCCTGTTCGCCTGAAGCGACCCTTCAGACACAGACATTGCGCGCAAAACAACGGCGCGGCTATGCCCGGATAGTCACCAAAGGAGGTTATTTAGCCATAGTCCGCTGGCCTCGTCATCGGTTGACTGCAGGTCGGTGTCGCGCTCAGGCCACCGCTTCTTCCAGTGCCGGATAGTCGGTATAGCCCGTGCGGTCGCTGCTGTAGATCGTGGCGGCATTGACGGCGTTGAGCGGCGCGTTGCGGCGGAAGCGCTCGACCAGGTCGGGATTGGCGATGTAGGGCCGGCCGAAGGCGGCGGCATCCGCTTCGCCTTTGGCGATCGCCTGTTCCGCGGATTCCTTCGTCAGCCCTTCATTGATGATGAGCGCGCCCTTGAAGAGCTTGCGCACCAGGAGGCCGATGCGCCGCTCCCCGGGATCGAGCGATTCGCGCGCGAAGATGAAGGCGAGATGGCGGGCATCGAGCTGCTCGGCCACATAGGAGAAGAGGGCGCGCGGATCGGAATCCCGCATCGAATGCGAGCTCGACATCAGGTTCAGATGGACGCCGATGCGGTCCGCCGGCCACAGGTCGAGCAGGGCGTCGACCGCTTCGAGCAGGAAGCGCGCGCGATTCTCGATCGAACCGCCATAACGGTCGGTGCGCTTGTTCGATCCGTCGTGCAGGAACTGGTCGAAGAGATAGCCGTTGGCGGCATGGATCTCGACGGCGTCGAAGCCGGCGCGCTTCGCGTTGACGGCGCCGCGCCGGAAATCCTCGACGATGCCGGGAATCTCGTCGGTTTCCAGCGCGCGCGGCACTGCATAGGGCCGCTGCGGCCGGAGCACGCTGACATTGCCTTCCGGCGCGATGGCGCTGGGAGCGACCGGCGGCTTGCCGTCATGGAAGCTCGGATCGGAGACCCGGCCCACATGCCAGAGCTGCGAGACGATCCGGCCGCCGGCGGCGTGGACCGCCTTGGTGACATCCGTCCAGCCGCGAACCTGATGCTCCGACCAGAGGCCCGGCGTGTTGGGATAGCCGACGCCTTGCGGGCTGACCGAGGTGGCTTCCGACAGGATGAGGCCGGCGCTCGCACGCTGCGCGTAATACTCGACATTCATCGGGCCGGGGCTGCGCTCGTCGAAGGCGCGCATCCGCGTCAGGGGCGCCATGACGATACGGTTCGGCAGGTTCAGAGCGCCGATTTTGACGGGGTCGAAGAGCGTGGGCATCGGTCTACCTTTTCGGTCGGGAGTGCAGAGGATTGATGGCGAATTGCTGCGGGTGGGGCCGGATGAGACTCAGCGCGCGGGTGCCGCAGTACTGTCGCGCGGTGCTTCCTCCCGCGCGGGAGCATGCTTCCTTCCCCAGGCGAGGAAGGCCTGCAGCACGGGCTGGAACTCCCGACCCGAGGCGGTCAGAACATATTCATGGCGGCTCGGACGGTCGCCGCAGCCGCGGCGCTCCAGGAGCCCCTGCGCGACCAGCCAGTTGAGGCGGCGCGTCAGGGTGTTGGAGCCGATTCCGAGGCTCTTCTGGAACTCGTCGAACCGCGTCTTGCCGAGCGCGGCATCGCGCAGAATCAGGATGCTCCACCACTCGCCCACCTTCTCCAGGCTGCGGGCGATGGGGCAGGCCATCTCATTGAAACACTTGCGTTTCATCGGGGGTGCCAGCGTCGAATGCTTCCATCCTGGAAGTATCAGCTAGTGGCTTCCATGATGGAAGTCAATGTCCTGGCCGACGGGACCGCGCGACTTTCTTCCGCGGGATCCCTACCAGCGGCTGGCGGCCATGTAGATCGCGGCGATCCGCTCGATGCCGGCCTGGTCCTCGGCGTCGAAGCGGGCCTCGCGCGGGCTGTCCAGGTCGAGCACGCCCCTGATGGTGTCGCCGTTCCTGAGCGGCACGACGAGCTCCGAGCGCGAGGCGGCATCGCAGGCGATATGGCCGGGGAAGGCATGGACGTCCTTCACCAGCATCGACCGGCGCTCGGCGACGGCCGTGCCGCAGACACCCTTCCCCACGGCGATGCGCACGCAGGCGGGCCGGCCCTGAAACGGGCCGAGCACGAGCTCGCGCTCGTTCTGCAGGAAATAGAAGCCGGCCCAGTTCAGCTCGGGCATCGCCTCGAACAGCAGCGCGGAGGTGTTGGCGGCGTTGGCGATCCGGTCGGGCTCGCCCTCGAGGAGGGCCGTGAGCTGCTCGGCGAGGTCGCGATAGAAGCCCGCCTTGTCGCCGCGGTCGATGGTCTTGGCTGCGAACATGAGAAGCCCTGTCTGCTCCGGGTCCGGGATCCGATCTCGATCCTAGGCCCGGCATTCGCAAGGCTGCAACGCGGAACGCTCCCGCCCGAAGGCCATGATGAGCGCTGTGGTCGCCAGCGTGCAAAGCCCGCCCAGCCAGAGCGCGCTCGGCACGCCGAGATGGTCGACCACCAGGCCGCCGACCAGGGCGCCGCTGCCGAGCGCCACCTGGATCACCGACACCAGCAGGGCGCTGACGCTTTCGAGCCGGTCGGGGGCGGCGGCGAAGATCCAGCTCTGGATCGCGATCGGCAGCAGGCCGAAGCCGAAGCCCCAGACCAGCGACCAGGTGACGGCGGCCGTGAGATCGGTGCCGGTCAGCACCAGCAGCAGCACCGCGCCGCCCAGGAGCGTCGTCGTTCCGGCGAGCGTCAGCTTGACGTGACGGCTCACCGCCCAGCCGCCGAAGATGTTGCCGAAGAAGCCGGTGAGGCCATAGCCGAGCAGCAGCAGGCTCAGCGTGCGCGGATCGATATGGGTCGCCTGGTCGAGGAAAGGCGCGATGTAGGTATAGGCGGCGAACTGGCCGACGAAGATCAGCACGCTGGCGGCGAGTCCGATCCGTATCATCGGCCGCCGGAACAGGCCGGGGATCTGCAACAGGCCTGTCGAGGCTTGCGGCGCCAGGCGCGGCAGGACGAGGACCAGGGCGGCAAGCACCAGGAGTGCCAAGCCGGCCGCGGCACCGAAGGTGAAGCGCCAACCGAGAAGGTCGCCGACGAAGGTACCGGCGGGCACACCGGCGACGGTGCCGAGCGAGATGCCGGAGAGGATGAGCGAGGTCGCGCGCGCACCCTCGGGCCCCGGACGCATGCGCAAGCCCAGCGAAGCGCCCATGGTCCAGAAGCCGCCGACCGCGATGCCGAGCAGCACGCGGCCCATGAGCAGCGTCGCGAAGCCGGAGGCGGTCGCGACCAGCGTGTTGGAGACCGCCAGCATCGCGAGGAAGAACCAGAGCACATAGCGCCGGTCGATGCGTCCGGCAAAGCCGATGGTGAGCGGAGCCGCGAGGGCCGCGAGGAAGGCGGGCGCCGTCACCATCAGGCCGGCCTGGCCCTCGGTGACGCCGAGATCGCGCGCGATCTGCGGCAGGAGGCCGACCGGCAGGAATTCCGTGGTGACCAGCGCGAAGGCGCCGGTGCCGACCGCGGTCACCGCCAGCCAGGAAGCGGCCGGCACGGTGGCGCCGGCGGACGATTCATCCGTCATGACGAGTCCTCGAGATGCGGCGACCGAAAGAGCACCGTCCGCGGAGCGCCGCGACGATCGCTTTCGTCAGCCGAATTGTGAGTGAAGAATGTGGTGCCGTGAAAGCTGCCCGAACCGTCCGCCGATGGCAAGCGGTGCGCGCGAGTCAGCTGCGTGCAGAGACCTCGCTCGAAGCGAGGTCTTTCACGATGAAACAAACGAGATGTCGATCGGATCGCCGGCACCGGTTCATGTCGCTGCCGTTTCATCATCGGCAGCGGAGAAGCCCGAGCGACGAGTTACTGCCCCGCCGGCTTCGGTTCGTAGGGCGCGATCGCAGGACAAGTCTGCAGCGCATCCATCTCGAACTGCGCCTGATCGTCCATCGGCGGGCCGAGCTTCTCCTCCGAAGTATTTTCCAGCAAGGCCTTGCGCCAGCCGGGCTGCAGATGCTTGGCGCCGACCTTGGCGAGGCAGCCGCAATTGGTTTGCACCTCGGCCGGCGTCTGGCCGAGCACTCCCTGCTTGACGCAACGCGCCGCGAGAAGCTGCTGGAGCTGCTGCGTATCGGCCGCCTCGTCGGCGCGGGCCGCGACGGCAGCGGAACCCATGAGACAGAGCAGCAAGACGGCCCCGCGCGAGGCGGCGCGGGCGGAAGACGGCAACATGGCGAATCCCCTGGGGCGTGCTCCCGGCCCGACGAAGGGCGGTCCCCCTTGCTGTCGAGAATACTACGGCAGGGCGAACGGCGGCAGGGGCTCGATGGCGTCCCGGTGCGGGTGATCCTGCCAGAGGACGGCGGCGATGGCATCGAGCCCGTCGGTGAGGGCGGCCGGGCCCGGCTGCAGGATGAGCGAGGATTTGATCTCGTGGATGTGGCCTCGGGCCACCGCAGGAATCGCGTCCCACCCCGCGCGGCTCGCGATCTTCGGGATCGCCACCTTCTTGCCGCACCAGGAGGCGAGGATGATGTCGGGCCTGGCGGCGATCACGGCTTCGGCGGCAACGATGCGGTCCTTCGCGGCGGCCTGTGTCGCCCGGTCGGCGAAGACATCGATGCCGCCCGCGATCCCGATCAGCTCCGAGACCCAGCCGATGCCCGGGATCATCGGCTCGTCCCATTCCTCGAAATAGACCCTCGGGCGCGGCGAGAGCCGCCCGGCCCGGCGCCGGATCTCCTCCAGCCTCGCGGTCAGCCGGTCGGCGAGGCGGGCGCCCTTGTCGCCCTGGCCCACCATTGCGCCCAGCATGCGGATCATGGCGAGGATGCCGGCGACATCGCGCTGGTTGAAGCCATGCACCGCGATGCCGTGGCGGATCAGCTCGGCCGCGATCTCGGCCTGGAGATCCGAGAAGGTCAGGACCAGGTCGGGCTTCAGCGCCAGGATGCGATCGATCCGGGCCGAGGTGAAGGCCGAGACCCGGGGCTTGTCGCGCCGCGCCTCGGGCGGGCGCACCACATAGCCCGAGATGCCGACGATGCGGTCCTGCTCGCCCAGGAGGTAGAGCGTCTCCACGGTCTCCTCGGTCAGGCAGACGATGCGCTCAGGCGGAAACATGGGGGTTCTCGGTCGGCAACATGATCTTCGGCCCGCCCGCGTCGCGCCGGCGGCGCGAGTCCGGGAGGCCCCAGATTGCACCATTGCGGAACGATCCGGCAGCGCCCGCGTTGAGACGAGGGGCCAATAGCGCTGAGGAGATTCCCATGGGCCTGGGCCGTTCGTTGCTGCTGTTCCTGCTGGGGGTGCCGATCCCCGTCATCATTCTTCTGGCCTTGTTCTGGCGATAGGAGGCGGACGATGGTCGCGACCACGAACATCGCCGGCACGGCCGCGTTGCGGCCCGCCGTCGAGGCGGACCTGGCGGGGGAGGAGACGTCCCACAGCGCCGTGGCCTGGAGCGCCATCTTCGTCGGCGCGGTCGCCGCGATGGCGACGAGCCTGGTGCTCATGATCCTGGGTTCCGGCCTGGGCTTGACCATGGTCTCGCCCTGGGAGAATCGCGGCGCCTCGGCAGCGACGGCGGGTGTCGCCGCGGTGATCTGGATCGTGGTGGTGCAGTGGCTGGCCTCCGCGCTGGGCGGCTACCTGACGGGCCGGCTGCGGGCGAAATGGGTCCGGATCCATACCGACGAGGTCTTCTTCCGCGACACCGCCCATGGTTTTCTCGCCTGGGCACTGGCGACGGTGGCCGGGGCTTCGCTCTTCGCCCTGATGACGGCCTGGAGCGTGGCGGGCGCGGCCCGCGGTGCCACCGAAGCGGCGGCGAATGCGGCTCCCGCGGCCGCGCAGGCGATGGCGTCGCGCGACGGGGACGAGGGATATTTCGCCGACCTGCTGATGCGGACGACCAATCCCGTCGTCGATGTCAGCAAGGTCGACAATCGCCTGGAGACGCTGCGCATCCTCTCCCGCAGCCAGCAGGAGGGGACGGTGACGCTGTCAGCCGAAGACCGGACCTATCTGGGGCAGATGGTGGCCGCCCGGACCGGCATGAACCAGGCCGAGGCGGAGACGCGCGTCGATGCCATCGTGGCTCAGCTCAACGATGCGCAGCAAAAGGCGCGGGCCGCCGCCGACGAGGCCCGCAAGCGCACCGCGCAGCTCTCGATCATGGTCGCGCTGTCGATGGTGGTCGGCGCCTTCATTGCCAGCGCGGCGGCGGCCCTGGGCGGCCAGGGCCGCGACGGAGTCTGACCCTGGCATCACCGGTCGGGCGCTGCGAGGGCGCTCGACCGGCATGAATGCGCTTCAGGATTTCGCGATCGCCGCCAGCTCTTCCTTGAGCTCGCCGATCGTCCGGTCGAGCATCGAGCGCGCGAACTCGTCGATGGGCAGGCCGGTCACCCGATGGTACTGGCCGGGGGTGCAGGTCACGGGCACGCCGCAGATGAGCCCCTTGGGAATCCCGTAGCTGCCGTCGGAGGGAACGCCCATCGAGACCCAGCGGCCGTTCGTGCCCTGGAACCAGTCCCGCATGTGATCGATCGCGGCATTGGCCGCCGAGGCGGCGGAGGAGGCGCCGCGCGCCTCGATGACGGCCGTGCCGCGCTGGGCGACCGTCGGGATGAGCTTGCTCTTGTACCAGTCCCCATCGCCGATGAGATCCGGCAGGCTCTTGCCGTTCGCGGTGGCGAAGCGCCAGTCCGGGAACATGGTGGGCGAATGATTGCCCCAGACGGCGACGCGGTCGAGCGAGCCGACGGGAACGCCCGCCTTCGCCGCGAACTGCGACAGGGCGCGGTTATGATCGAGCCGCAGCATCGCGGTGATGTTCTCGGTCGGGAATCCGGGCGCATTCGCGGCGAGGATGGCGGCGTTGGTGTTGGCGGGGTTGCCGACCACGATCACGCGCGCCTCGCGCCGCGCCGCCTTGTCGAGAGCCTGGCCTTGCACCTTGAAGATCTCGGCATTGGCGAGCAGCAGGTCGCGCCGTTCCATGCCCTTGCTGCGCGGCCGGGCACCGATCAGGAAGGCCGCGTCGGTATCACGGAATGCCACGGCCGGATCGTCGGTGACCACCACCCCGGCCAGGAGCGGAAAGGCGCAATCCTCGAGCTCCATCACCACGCCGCGGACGGCCGGGAGGGCCTGCGGTATTTCGAGCAGCTGCAGGATGACCGGCTGATCGGGCCCGAACACGTCGCCCTTGGCGAGGCGGAACAGGAGCGAGTAGCAGATCTGGCCGGCGGCGCCCGTGACGGTGACGCGCTTGGCGGAATGCGGCATCCGAGGTCTCCTTCGATGATGGGATCGGCCATCATCTAGGATGTTTGGCGGATGGAATCCAATCGATAACTGTGATGAATCGGTTTCAGCTTTGCATTAAACCCTTGTCATCGCGCGGATTTGCGATCTCATCTCGCGCGTGGCTTTCGGCCCGGGGGCCTGGGACGGGAGGGGCCGGCTTCGGCCAGCGTGGCCAGCAGCGCGTCGGCAAGGCGGCTGCGAGGGCGGTTTCTGTGGGCGAGCAGGTGGAACTCGCGCTCGGGCAGCTTCACCGGCAATTGGCGCAGCAGGCCGGCCTCGATGCCGGGCGCGGCCACCGAGGCGGAAATGGCGGTGGCGCCGAGGCCTGCCTCGACCGCGGCCCGCACCGCCTCGTTCGAGGGCAGCTCCATCGCGATCCGCAGATCCCGGGCGCCGACGCCGAGGCGCGATAGCGCCTGCTCGAAGACGGAGCGCGTGCCCGATCCCGGCTCGCGCAGCACCCATTCGCCGCCGGCGAGATCCTTCGGCGCGAGCTTCGTCGCGTCCGCCCAGGGATGCTCGGGACCGACGACGAGGACGAGCTGGTCCCGCGCGACGGGCTTGCTGACCAGAGCGGCGCTTTCCACCGCGCCCTCGACGAAGCCCAGCTCCGCCATGCCGGTCTCGATCGCCTCGGCCACCTGTGCGGTGTTGCCGATCGTGAGCCGGATCTCGATGCGCGGATGGCGGCGCTGGAACGCGACCAGGTGGCGCGGCAACCAGTAGCTCGCGATGGTCTGGCTCGCCTGGACCGCAAGCGTGCCGCGTTCGAGCTTGTCGAACTCGCTCAGGGTCCGCTCCGCATGCTCCACCTGCGCCAGGATCGTCCGCGCCTCCGCCAGGAGAGTGCGGCCTGCCTCCGTGAGCTCGATGCGGCGGCCGACGCGATCGAACAGCCTCGTCCCGTACTGCGCCTCCAGCACCGCGACGGCGTGGCTCGCCGCCGACTGCGCCAGATTGAGCGCCCGCGCCGCCTGGGTGACATGCTGCCGTTCGGCGACCGCCACGAAGATGCGGAGCTGCTCCAGGGTCATCGGCCGTATCCCGTTCGATCTTATATTGAGATCATAATCATAGATTCCATCTATTGGAAAGATCGATTGGGAGTGCGTAGCTTCTCGTGCGTCGAGGCCATCACCCGCACGAAACCGCTTCCCATGACCCATGCCCGCAGAGCCCTGCAACCGGTCGCCGATGGCGAAATGGCGCCGGGGCTGGCGATCGTCCGCCAGTTCACGCCGAACTGGTTCACCGCGACCATGGGCACGGGTGCGCTGGCGCTGACGCTCAACCAGTCCCCGCTCGCCCTCCCGGGCCTGCATCCGCTGGCGGTCGGCCTCTGGCTCGCCAACATCCTGCTCTTCTCGCTGTTCAGCCTGCTCTATGCGGCGCGCTGGGCGATCTTCTTCGACGAGGCGCGGCGCATCTTCCAGCACCCGGTCATGTCGATGTTCTTCGGCGCGATCCCGATGGGGCTGGCCACCATCGTCAACGGCTTCCTCGCCTTCGGACCCGCCCTGATCGGCGATGCGGCGATCGTCATCGCCCATGGGCTGTGGTGGATCGACGCCGCGCTGTCGCTCCTCTGCGGAATCGCCATTCCCTATTTCATGTTCACGCGCCAGGAGCACAGCATCGAGAAGCTGACGGCCGTCTGGCTCCTGCCGATCGTGGCCTGCGAGGTCGCGGCCGCGAGCGCCGGGCTGCTGGCGCCGCATCTGGCGGCCCCGGACGCCTTCCTCGTTCTCGTGCTGGGCTATGGGCTCTGGGCCTGCTCGGTGCCGCTCGCCATGAGCATCCTCGTGCTCCTGGTGCTGCGGCTGGTCCTGCACAAGCTGCCGGAACGCGATCTGGGCGTCTCCGCCTGGCTGGCGCTGGGGCCGATCGGCACCGGCGCCCTGGGCCTGCTGCTGCTGGGCAGCGATGCGCCCGCCATCTTCGCGGCGAACGGCCTGGCCGGCATCGGCGAGGTGGCGCTCGGGCTCGGCGTCATCGGCGGCATCCTGCTGTGGGGCTATGGCGCCTGGTGGCTGGCCCTGGCGGTGCTGAAGACGATCCGCTATCTGCGCGAGGGGCTGCCCTTCAATCTCGGCTGGTGGGGCTTCACCTTCCCGCTGGCCGTCTATGCCCTGGCGACGCTCGCCCTGGCGCGGGCGACGCGGCTCGAGCTGTTCGCGGCGATCGGCGGCGGCCTCGTCGTCTGCCTCGCGATCTTCTGGATCATCGTCGCGACCCGGACGCTCGAGGGCGCCTGGACGCGGCGGCTCTTCGTGGCGCCCTGCCTCGCCGGCCCGAAGGCGCCGGCGCGTTTCGAGGCGGATGCCGTCTAGCCCGGCGCCCGGGCGCTAGCCGGCGGCCAGCTCGCGCAGCACCATGCGCTTGTAGCTCGCGACCAGCCGGTCGCCCTCGGGGCGATCGACCGAGATGGCGAGCCGCATGGTCGCCTCGCCGAGCTGCATGATGAGAAAGGCCCTGGCTTCGAGCGCCGCCCGGTCCGCCGCGGGCTCGAGCCGCGCCAGGGTCGCCGCCAGCACCGCGCCGTTGGCGCGACTGTCGGCGAGGTCGATCTCGCGCAGGCCCTTGTCGGCCTGGACGCCCGAGCCGATGTCGCGCATCACGGGTTCCTTCAGGAACAGGCCATAGTAGGTGTCGACCAGCTCGCCGAAAGCGCGGACGAGATCGTCGCGCGTCCGCACGGCCGCCAGCGCCGCCGCGATGCAGGCGCGACCTTGCGCGTTGTAGCGCTCGGCCAGCAGGCGGAGGATCGCCGCCTTGTCCGGGAAATACTGGTAGAGCGAGCCGATCGAGACGCCGGCCTTCCTGGCCAGCTCGGCCATGCGCATCGCCTCGCTGCCCTCGGCGGCGATGATGTCAGTGGCCGTCGCCAGGATCCGCTCGACCCGCTCGCGCGCCCGCCGCTGGCTGGGCGCGCGGCGCAGGGGAGAGGGGGCGGGCGGAACGGGATCGAGAAGAAGGGCAGGGACGGAGGACACGCTCTCTCCATGAAACGCGCCGCGCCTCTTCTCACGACCTCCGGTCCTCCTTCGTCATCCCCGCGAAAGCGGGGATCCATCTTGAGCCGGCGCGTCGAGTGTCGGGATGGGGCCCCGCTTTCGCGGGGGTGACGAGGGGGTAAGCGGCAGGTGACGAGGAAAGGGCGCCATTTGGCAAATTCGTTGACTCCCAAAATATGAGCCTTTATCACTTTTGTAAATATGAATATTCCTCATATTCAGGAGAACCCCATGAGCGACCGGCTGATCACAGGCCTGATCTTCCTCTCGACCCTGGGCACCGGGCTGGTGGCCGGGGTTTTCTTCGCTTTTTCGAGCTTCGTCATGGGTGCCCTGGCGCGGCTGCCGGCGGCGCAGGGGATCGCGGCGATGCAGTCGATCAACATCGTGGTGATCACCCCGCTGTTCCTGGGCACCATGTTCGGGACCGGGCTCCTCTGTCTGGCTTTGCTGGCCGCGGCGGTCTCGGGCTGGGAAGAGCCGCGCAGCCTCTGGCTGCTGGCGGGCGGGCTGCTCTACCTGATCGGCACCGTGGTCGTCACGATGGTCTTCAACGTGCCGCGCAACGACGCGCTGGCGGCGGCCGATCCTGGCAGCGCCGAGGGCGCCTCGCTCTGGCTGCGCTACTTACGCGAATGGACGCTGTGGAACCATGTCCGTGCGGTGACAGGTCTCGCGGCGATGGCGGCCTTCCTGCTCGCCCTGCGTTTGCCCGCCGCCGAATAGCAAGATTCGGCAAGTCCGCGAGCGCCGGCGGCGATATGCTGGCGCGACACCATGACCGATCAAGGCTACACGCTTTTCGACACGGCGATCGGACGCTGCGCCCTCGGCTGGAACCGACAGGGCGTGGTGGCGCTGCAGCTGCCCGAGCCCAGCGACGCGGCCACGCGCGCCAGGCTGCGCCGCCGTCATCCCGGCCTCGAGCAGGCATCCCCGCCCCCGGCCATCGAGCAAGCCATCGCCGCGATCGTGGCGCTGCTCGAAGGCAAGCCGAGCGATCTCTCCTTCGTTGCGCTCGACATGACGCCGGTGCCCGCGTTCAACCGCCGGGTCTATGAGATCGCGCGCCGCATTCCGCCGGGCCGGACGCGGACCTATGGCGAGATCGCGATCGAGCTCGGCGATCGCGCGCTGGCGCGCGATGTCGGGCAGGCGCTGGGTCAGAACCCCTTCGCCATCATCGTGCCCTGCCATCGGGTGATGGGCGCCAACGGCAAGCTCACCGGCTTCTCCGCCAATGGCGGCATCGAGACCAAGCTGCGCATGCTCGGCATCGAGGGCGCCCAGATCGGCAGCACCCCGACGCTGTTCGAGAGCCTGCCGGCGATGGCGAAGCCGGCCCGCGCGCCGGCGCGCCGCCATTAGGAGCGGCTGGCATGCCGATGCGCATCTTGCGGCAGAGCGCCTCGATCACGGCGAGCGACTATCGCTGCAGCGCCCGGCTGGGCGACCGGCCCTTCGCCGAATGCCACACCGGTTACACCATGGCCTATCTGCGCGAGGGCAGCTTTGGCTATCGCGCGCAAGGTCGCGCCCATGAGCTGGTGACGGGCTCCATCCTGATCGGGCGGCCCGGTGTCGAATATGTCTGCAGCCACGATCATGTCTGCGGCGACGAATGCCTGGCGTTCGATCTGGTGCCGTCCCTGGTCGAGGCGCTGGCGCCGGGCGGGACCGAGATATGGCAGGCCGGCGCCTTGCCGCCGCTGCCCGAGCTGATGGTGTTGGGCGAACTGGCGCAGGCCGCCGCCGAGGGTCGCAGCGATGTCGACATCGCCGAAGCCGGCATGGCGCTCGCCGGGCGCGTGGCGAAAATCGTCTCCGGGAAAACGGGGCCGGCCGCGGCGGTGACGGCGCGCGATCGTCGCCGCGCCGTCGAGGCGGCGCTCTGGATCGACGAGAACGCGCCGGAGCCGATCGATCTCGACAAGGCGGCGCATGCCGCGGGCCTCAGCCCGTTCCACTTCCTGCGCCTGTTTCGCCGCGCGCTCGGCGTGACGCCGCATCAATATCTGATCCGCGCGCGGCTGCGCCGGGCCGCCCGGCGTCTCGCCGAGGATGACAGCCCGATCACGGCGATCGCCTACGAGGTGGGCTTCGCCGATCTCTCCAATTTCGTGCGCAGCTTTCATCGCGCGGCCGGCGTTTCGCCGCGGCGCTTCCGCAGGACGGCGCGGGGCGATCGCAAGTTCTTCCAAGAACGGATCGGTGCCGCGCTCCTAGCATGATCCTCCAACGATGGAGGACATCATGTACGACCATGTCGGATTGAAGGTGAAGGACATCGCGGCGAGCGTACGCTTCTACAAGGCGGCGCTGGCACCGCTGGGCCACGGGCTCTGCTCGCAGGACGCCTCGAGCGCCGGCTTCGGTCCGCCCGGCGCGCCGGCCCTGTGGCTCTATCCGGCCGACGGCAAGGCGGTCGCCGCCACGCATGTCGCGTTCTCCGCTGCCGATCGCGGCGCGGTCGACCGCTTCCACAAGGAGGGCCTCAAGGCCGGCGGGCGCGACCAGGGCAAGCCGGGCCTGCGCGCCGACTACAGCCCGACCTATTACGCGGCCTTCCTGCTCGATCCCGACGGCAACAATATCGAGGCGGTGTGCCTGAAATAGCTCGTTCAGGAAGAGGGGCGCTCGCGCTTCAGCGACTGGATCGTCTGCTCCAGCGCTTCGAGGAAGCGCGAGCGGTCCTGGCGCGAGAAGGCCGGGCCGCCGCCGCGAATCTCGCCCGCATCGCGCAGATATTCGTTGAGGTCGCGCATCGCGAGCGCCATGCCGATGCCGGCCTCGGTGAAGGGCTTGCCCGTGGGCCCGAGCACGCGCGCACCCCGCGCGAGGCAGCGGGCGGCGAGGCGGATATCGGCGGTGATGGCGATGTCGCCGGCGCCGACATGCTCGGCGATCCAATTGTCCGCGGCATCGAAGCCTTCCGGCACCACCACGCGGTTGACCGAGGTGGCGCCGTCGAGCCGCATCCAGCTGTTGCCGACCATGTGGACGGCGAGGCGGTGGCGGTCCGCGACGCGGATCACCTCTTCCTTCACCGGGCAGGCATCGGCATCGACGAAGATTTCCAGCAAAGGACGGTCCGCGCGCGTCAGGTGAAACGGATCGAGAGGCCGCCGAGCACGCCCAGATCGGCCACGACATGGTCGCCGGGCTCGACCTCGATCGGCTTCACGCAGGTGCCGGTGATGACGGTCTGGCCCTGGCCGAGCGTGATGCCCAGCGCGCGCAGCTCGTTGGCGAGCCAGGCGAGCGCGATGCGCGGGTCGCCCAGCACATTGGCGCCGATGCCCTCGCGCTCGAACCTGCCTTCGTTGCGGCCCCGGCCCTTGTGCGCGGCGAGGTCGATCCGGCGCCAGTCCGCCTTGGCGGCGGCGCCCGCCACGACCAGGTGGGCGCAGGCATCATCGGCGATGAGCTGCGGCGCGCCGGCCGTGACGAAATCGTCATAGCGGGAATCCGGGATCTCGATCGCGGGATGGAGCGTGTCGACCGCGGCCAGCACCTCCTCGGTCGAATAGGCGATCTCGCGCGGCGGCAGGTCGCGGCCCATGCGGAAGGCGAACTCGACCTCGGCCACGCGCATATGGTTGCTGCCCAAGGGCGTGGCGCCGCCATCGGCCAGGACGCGCTCGGCCAGCAGGCGCCCGGCCATCGGGCCGTCCACGCCGATATGGGCCTGCCCCGCCTTGCTGGTGGCCGCGATCTTCCAGCCGAAGAGCGGCCTGGCGGTGTGGCGCTCCAGGCGGGCCTGGATCGCATAACCTTCGGCGCGGCTCCTCGGCCGGAGGGCGTCGGGCAGGGCGGCCAGGCGGCGGCCCTTCTGCCAGTGGTCCAGCAGCAGGGCCGAGGCCTGGTCGATGTCGCGGTCGGTCAGCATGAAGTCGGTCCTTCGGCCGGCGGTGGGCTTGCGGAACCAGTAGCAAATTCCCGCCGTTGCTGACAGGGTGTGGGGACCGTCGTCAGCGCGACGATTCGGGCCGCTCACGGCGGCGTTTCATCGGGCCACAGGGGAGAGAATAAGGCTCGATCATCGGTCGGATTCTCGCCTCCTCGGAGCAGCGGAACGGCCTCGCATCAAGGTTTCCATGTCCGGCGGCCTCACCCTTCTGCATCTGGCTGGCAATGTCGCCCTGCTGCTGTGGGGCCTGCATATGGTGCATACGGGCATCCTGCGGGCCTTCGGCTCCGACCTCCGGCGCATCCTCAATGCCGGCCTCGCCAATCGCGGCAAGGCCCTGCTTGCCGGGCTCGGCGTGACGGCGCTCCTGCAGAGCAGCACCGCGACCGGCCTCATGGCGGCCTCCTTCCTCGCCAGCGGCGTGGTCGATCTGGTGCCGGCGCTGGCGGTCATCCTCGGCGCCAATATCGGCACCACGCTCATCGTCCAGCTCCTGACCTTCGACGTCTCCGTCGTGGCCCCGATCCTGATCCTGGTGGGCGTGATCGCCTTCAAGCAGAGCGGCAAGACGCGGCTGCGCGACCTGGGCCGGGTCGGGATCGGTCTCGGGCTGGTGCTGCTGGCGCTCCACCTCATCCTGGCCACGGTCGCGCCGGTCGAGCAGGCGGGCGTGGTGCGCGATCTCTTCGCGCTCCTCTCCGGCCATCCGCTGCTCTCGATCCTGCTGGGGGCGCTGATGACCTGGGCCGCCTATTCCAGCGTCGCCGTGGTGCTGCTGGCCATGTCGCTCGCCGCCGCCGGGGTCGTGCCGACGGACGTGGCGCTCGCCCTGGTGCTGGGGGCCAATCTCGGCAATGTCATCCCGCAGTTCCTGGGGGCCGGCCGCAGCAACCCGGCCCGTCGCCTGGCGCTGGGCAACCTGATCGTGCGCGGCAGCGGCACGCTGCTGACGCTGCCCTTCCTGGCGCAGATCGGGACGGGGCTCGCGGCGCTGGAGCCCGAGCCGGCGCGCATGGCCGCCAACTTCCACCTGTTCTTCAACCTGGCGCTGGCGGTCTTGTTCATCGGCCTTCTGGGTCCGCTGGCGAAGCTCTGTCGTCGCCTGCTGCCCTCGGCTCCCGTCCAGGATCCCGGCGCCCCGCGCTATCTCACCGAGGCGGCCCTGGCGACGCCGGGCATGGCTCTGGCCGACGCGTCGCGCGAGACGCTGCGCATGGTCGATATCCTCGAGACCATGCTGCGCGACCTGACCGAGGCGCTGCGCCATGACGACCGCAAGCGCGCGGCCGAGATCGGCACGCTCGACGACCGGCTGGACCGGCTGCACAAATCGATCAAGCTCTACCTGACCCGGATCGCGCGCGACGACGGGCTCGACGAGGCGGATGCGCGGCGCTGCTCCGATGTCCTCACCTTCGCCATCAATCTCGAGCATGCCGGCGATATTCTCGATAAAAGTTTGCGCGAGATCGCGGCCAAGAAGATCAAATACCGCCTGAGCTTCTCGGCCGAGGGCGCGGACGAGATCGAGGCCATGCAGGAACGCCTGATGGCGGCGCTGGGGCTCGCCACCAGCGTCTTCATGACCGGCGATCCGCGCGAGGCGCGCTGGCTGCTGAACGAGAAGGTCCGGATCCGGGAGCTGGAGCAGGCCGCGACCGAGAGCCATCTGCGCCGCCTGCGCGAGGGCCGGCCGGAGAGCCTCGAGACCAGCGCGCTCCATCTCGACATCCTGCGCGACCTCAAGCGCATCGCCGCCCATATCGCCTCGGTGGCCTATCCGATCCTCGACCAGACCGGATCACTGCGGCCCAGCCGCGTGATCGACGAGGCTGAGCCGGTTCCCCCGACGCCTGCCTCGGGCACCCTGCGGCTGCCACCGGTCTCTCGCTGAGCGGCAGGGCAATCGCATTTGACGACGCGAGTGAATCCCCTCCCCCCTTGAGGGGGAGGTTAGGGTTGGGGGGTGATCGTAGAACGCGACTGAAGAGGGAGCTTTCATCGCGGTAAGACAGGCTTGCAACGAGTCTGCGGCTACCCCCCACCCCAGCCTCCCCCTCAAGGGGGGAGGTGAAGAAAGCCTCAAATGCGATCACTCTGCGCTGAGCGGGAAGCCCCCGGCTTGAAGCCGATGGCCGGCCGTGGAATCATTTTCGGCCTCCACGGGGCCGCTTCCGGCCTCGCCGCATCAGCAGGGATTACAGAACCGCCATGTCCGCCATCGCCGCCGTCACGGGTCCCAGCGTCTGGCGCGGGACCGAGATCGTCGCCTCGAAACGCTGGATCCGTCCGATGGACCCGGCGATCAGCCGCGGCCTGATCGCGGCGGCCGACACGGCGCGGGAGGCGGAGCTCGATTGGTCGGCGCTGACGCGGGCGCGATTCCAGATCCCCGGCCTCGATGAATATTGCGCCGCCGCGCGCGAGGAGCTCGAGAACGGCTCCGGCATGGCGAAGCTCACCGGCCTCGATTTCGCCGGCCTCGATCCGCGCTCGCACCGCCATCTCTGGTTCGGGCTGGGCACCCATCTCGGCACGATCCTCTCGCAGACCAACACCGGCCTGCTGATGAAGGCGATCCAGGACGAGGGCTACGACGTGGCCACGACCCAGGGCGGCGTCACCACCGACGAGGCCGGCAAGCCCTTCCTCTCCTCCCATGCACGCACGCTGACCAACGGCGCCCTGCGCTTCCATACCGATCGCTGCGACGTGGTGGGGCTCTTCTGCGTCGGGCAGGCCGCGAAGGGCGGCGTCAGCAAGCTCTGCAGCACGGGCGCCGTGCATAACGAGATCCTCAAGCGCCGGCCCGACCTGCTCGAGGTGCTCTACCGTCCCGTGCCGCGCACGCGCTTCGGCGAGGAGAAGGGCGGCGAGAGCTCGATCTATCTGCTGCCGGTCTTCGGCCAGCGCGAGGGCCGGCTCACCAGCCACTATTCGCGCACCTATATCGAGAATGCGCAGCAGTTGCCGCAGGCGCCGCGGCTGACGCCGCTACAGGTCGAGGCCTTGGCCCTGCTCGACCAGGTCGCAGCCGAGCTCGCCTTCGAGATGACGCTGGCGGCGGGCGAGATCCAGCTCCTCAACAACCACGTGATCTATCACGCCCGCACCGCCTTCGAGAACGACGCGGCCAGCGGCCGGGTGCGCTCGATGCTGCGGCTCTGGTTCGCCATGCCCAACAGCCGCGCCCTCCCCGAGGATCATGCGGTGCTCTGGGGCCAGGTCGCGGGCGGCGCCGTCCGAGGCGGGATCGCCGTCGCGGCCTGACGCCGCTTTCTCCTGCTAGGCCTGTCGGCGCTCGAGCGCGGCGATACCGGTGTCGTTCGAGCCCGCGTCAAACTACTGACGCACGCGAATAGAGCATTTACCTTCTAGGTCAGCATCACTACCGTAGCGAGCGAAACCCGCTTGCCGGATGCCATAGTCATTTGGATAATCGACTATCGAAAGACGTGCATCGGCGAGCGTGGTCGGATTCAATCTGTCCTGCTGGGGGCGGCAGCGGATGACCGGAGATCGCGACGAGGCCCGGTTGAAGGCCGTGGTGGACACGGCCGTTGATGGCGTGATCCTGATCGATGCGCAGGGCACCGTCCTGAGGTTCAATCCGGCCTGTGAAAAGCTCTTCGGATTCTTCGCGGCCGAGGTCGTCGGACAGAATGTGAAGATGCTCATGCCGGCGCCGTTCCGCGACGAGCATGACGCCTATCTCACGAACTATCATCGCACTGGCGAGGCCAAGATCATCGGGGTCGGTCGCGAGGTCGTGGGCCAGCGCAAGGACGGCTCGACCTTTCCCATGGACCTCTCCGTCGGGGAAACCAAGGACGATGGGGAATCGATCTTCGTCGGCATCATCCACGATCTGACCGAACGCAAGCGTTCCGAGCAGGCGGTCCGCGAAGCCGTCCAGCGGCTGAAGGCCGTGGTGGATACGGCGGTCGACGGCGTGATCCTGATCGACGCGCGCGGCTTGGTGATGATGTTCAACCCGGCCTGCGAGGCGCTGTTCGGCTACGGCGCGGCCGAGGTGGTCGGGCAGAACGTGAAGATGCTGATGCCGCCGCATTTCCGCGACGAGCATGACCGCTACATCTCGAACTATCTTTCGACGCATGTGCCGAAGATCATCGGCATCGGACGCGAGGTGCTGGGGCAGCGCAAGGACGGCACGACCTTTCCGATGGACCTCTCGGTGGGCGAGGCCATTCAGAACGACGGCCCGGTCTTCGTCGGCATCATCCACGACCTGACGGGGCGCAAGCGAACCGAGGAGCAGCTGGTTCAGGCGCAGAAGATGGAAGCCGTGGGGCAGCTCTCGGGTGGCATCGCCCACGACTTCAACAATCTGCTGACCGTGATCATCGGCAACGCCGAAACGCTGAGCGAGGTGCTCAAGGCCCGGCCCGACCTGCGCCGGCAGGCGGAAGCGATCATCGCTGCGGGCGAGCGCGGCGCCGAGCTCACGCAACGCCTGCTCGCCTTCAGCCGGCGCCAGACCTTGATCCCCTCCCAGATCGACTGCAATCAGCTGGTCGACAAGATGAGCCGGCTGCTGCGCCGCACCTTGCGCGAGGACATCGAGATCGCGACCGCGCTGGAGACCGGGTTGACGCCGGCCTTTGCCGATCCGGCCCAGCTCGAATCCGCGATCCTCAATCTCGCCCTCAATGCCCAGGATGCCATGCCGGGCGGCGGCTGCATCACGATCGCGACCGCCAACGCCGTCCTCGACGAGCACTATCAGGCGACCCATCCCGAAGTTCTGGCCGGCGACTATGCCATGGTCGCGGTCACGGACGATGGCGAAGGCATGCCGCCCGACGTGGTGACGCGTGTCTTCGAGCCTTTCTTCACGACCAAGGAGGTGGGCAAGGGCAGCGGGCTCGGGCTGAGCATGGTCTATGGCTTCGTCAAGCAGTCCAACGGCCATGTCGCCGTCTATAGCGAGCTGGGGCTGGGCACCACCGTGCGGATCTATCTGCCGGTCGGCGGCAAGGCCGACTCGTCGGCAGTGCCGGCCGGGAAGGAAGAGCTGCTGGCGCCCCGGGGCCAGGAGATTTTGCTCGTCGTCGAGGATGACGACTTCGTGCGCGGCCATGCGGTCTCCGTCATTCGCAGCCTTGGCTACCAGGTGATCGCCAGCAGCGACGGGGACGACGCGATGAAACAGCTGCAGACGGACACCGTGATCGATCTTCTCTTCACGGACATCGTCATGCCGGGCGGCATCAACGGCATCGAGCTCGCGGAGCGTGCCCAGCGGCTCCGGCCGGAGCTGAAGGTTCTCCTCACCTCCGGCTATGCCCTCGACAGCCTCGGCTCGCGGCGGCAGCTCCCGCCGGGAACGACGGTGCTGAACAAGCCCTATCGCAAGACCGAGCTCGCGCAGCGAATCCGGGACACGCTGGACGGCCCGCCGCCATCGTCCGACTAAAGTCGGAGCCCCCGTGCCGGAACGGCGCCTGCGCCCGCGAGCATCGCCGGCTCCTCCCGGATTTTCCGGTTGAGCTTCGGCGCGGGACCGGCTCAGATGAACGCATAACCGCGTACCTTCCCTCAAGAGGAGGAAGCGGCGGCAGGGGCCCGCTCAAGAGGCGCCGCCGAAAACCAGGGACAGGGGAGCATCCCGTGAGGTCTTTGCTCGGCTTGAGCCGTGCGATCGACTGGATCAACGGGCATATCGGCAGGCTGGCCTACTGGGGTGTGCTGATCGCGGTGCTGATCAGCGCCGGCAACGCCATGGTCCGCTATGTGTTCGACGCCAGCTCGAACGCCTGGCTCGAGATCCAATGGTATCTGTTCTCGGCCGTGTTCCTGCTCTGCGCCGGCTATACGCTGCTGCGCAACGAGCATGTCCGCATCGACGTGATCGCCGGGCGGCTCTCGAAACGCACCCAGACCTGGATCGACATCCTCGGCTCGGCTCTGTTCCTGCTGCCGATGGCGGCCGTGATCGGCTGGCTGTCCTGGCCGCTCGTGGCCGATTCCTATCTGCGCCACGAGATCTCGGGCGATGCCGGCGGGCTCCTGCGCTGGCCGGTGAAGATCCTGATTCCGATCGGCTTCGCGCTCCTGGGCCTGCAGGGCCTCTCCGAGCTCATCAAACGGGTCGCCTTCCTGATGGGGCTCGTCCCCGACCCGGCCGAGAAGCGCCCGGCCCATGCCGCGGCGGCGGTGAGCAGCCGGTCCGAAGGCGATCCGTCGTGACGGAGCTCCTGATCGCCAATCTCGCGCCGCTGATGTTCCTGGCGCTGGTCGTGCTGCTGCTGCTGGGCTACCCGGTCGCCTTCGCGCTCGCCGCGAACGGGCTGCTGTTCGGCTTCATCGGCATCGAGCTCGGCCTGCTGACGCCCTCGCTGCTGCAGGCCCTGCCGGACCGCGTGTTCGGCATCATGCGCAACGACACGCTGCTGGCGATCCCGTTCTTCACCTTCATGGGGCTGATCCTCGAACGCAGCGGCATGGCCGAGGATCTGCTCGACACGATCGGGCAGCTGTTCGGCCCGTTGCGCGGCGGGCTCGCCTTCGCCGTCATCTTCGTGGGCGCGCTCCTGGCCGCGACCACGGGCGTGGTCGCCGCCTCGGTCATCTCGATGGGGCTGATCTCGCTGCCCATCATGCTGCGCTACGGCTACGACCGGCGGCTCGCCAGCGGCGTCATCGCAGCCTCCGGCACCTTGGCCCAGATCATCCCGCCGAGCCTGGTGCTGATCGTGCTGGCCGACCAGCTCGGCCGCTCGGTCGGCGACATGTATGAAGGCGCCATCATTCCCGGCCTGTTCCTGACCGGCCTCTATGCCGTCTATGTGCTGGGCGTGTCGGTCTTCCGCCCGACCTGGGCGCCGGCGCTGCCGCGCGAGGCCCGCACGCTTCGCGGCTTCGCGCTGCTGCGCCGCGTGGTGGTCTCGCTGCTGCCGCCGCTGGTCCTGATCTTCCTGGTGCTGGGCACGATCTTCCTCGGCGTGGCGACGCCGACCGAGGGCGGCGCCATGGGCGCGACGGGCGCCCTCATCCTCGCGCTGGCCAATCGCCGGCTGAGCTGGAACCTGCTCAGGCAGGCGATGGACAGCACGGCCAAGCTCTCCTCCTTCGTGATCTTCATCCTGATCGGCTCGACCGTCTTCACCCTGGTCTTCCGCGGCGTCGATGGCGATCTCTGGGTCGATCATCTCCTGACCAGCGTGCCCGGCGGCGAGCTGGGCTTCCTCATCGTCGTCAACATCCTGGTCTTCTGCCTGGCCTTCTTCCTCGATTTCTTCGAGCTCGCCTTCATCGTGGTACCGCTGCTGGCGCCCGTCGCCGAGAAGCTCGGCATCGATCTCATCTGGTTCGGCGTGCTGCTGGGGGTCAATATGCAGACCTCCTTCATGCACCCGCCCTTCGGCTTCGCGCTCTTCTTCCTGCGCAGCGTGGCGCCGTCCTCGGCCTTCATCGACAAGATCACGGGCCGAAAGCTGGCGCCGGTCACGACCGGTCAGATCTATTGGGGCGCCGTGCCGTTCGTCTGCATCCAGATCGTCATGGTGGCCGTCGTGATCGGCTTCCCGGGGCTGGTGCTGGATCGCGTCCAGCACGCACCGGTCGATCAGAACATCCAGATCGACGTGCCGGCGCCCGATGCCGAAGCGCCGGCGATCGACATTCAGTGACCCGCGGTCCGGTCGATCGCGGTCAGTCGTTCAACCGGATTCCGGTTTCCGCATCGAAGAGGTGGATGCGGTCCGGCTGCGGCGCGAGACCGATCCGGTCGCCCGGACGCGGCAGGCGACGGTCGTTCAGGGCGGCACAGACGGGCGTGGCGGCGATCTGCGTGAAGACGAAGGTGCTGGCGCCGGTGGGCTCCACCACCTCGACCTCGGCGGCGATTCCCGCCGCTGGCGCCACGACCTCCAGATGCTCGGGGCGGATCCCGAACATGACCTTCTGGCCCTGGCGCGCCTTGCCGGCCGAGCCGACGGCGAGCGTCGCGCCGTTGGCCTCCACGGCCCAGCCGCCGTTCGCCGGATTGAGGATGCCCGGGATGAAGTTCATGGCCGGCGATCCGATGAAGCCCGCCACGAACCGGTTCGCCGGCCGATCGTAGAGATCGAGCGGCGGCCCGACCTGCTCGATCCGGCCGTCCTGAAGGACGACGATGCGGTCCGCCATCGTCATCGCTTCGAGCTGGTCATGCGTCACATAGATCGAGGTGGTGCCGAGACGTTGATGCAAGGCCTTGATCTCGGTCCGCATCAGAACGCGCAGCTTGGCGTCCAGATTGCTCAGCGGTTCGTCGAACAGGAACACCTTGGGCTGGCGCACGATCGCGCGGCCCATGGCGACGCGCTGGCGCTGGCCGCCCGAAAGCTGGCGCGGAAACCGCTCGAGCAGGCTCTCGAGCGCCAGCACGTTGGCGGCATCGGCGACGCCCCGATCGATCCGCTCCCGGCTGGCCCCTCTCATCCGCAGGCTGAAGGACATGTTGTTCCGCACCGTCATATGCGGATAGAGCGCATAGCTCTGGAACACCATGGCGATATCGCGATCCTTGGGCGGGACCTCGTTCACGACTTGCCCGTCGATCCGGATGTCGCCGACGGTGATCTCCTCGAGGCCGGCGATCATGCGCAGGAGAGTCGACTTGCCGCAGCCGGAGGGCCCCACCAGAACGATGAACTCGCCGCTCGCGATGCTGACATTGATTCCGTGGAGCACCTCCAAGGCGCCGTAGTTCTTTCGGATATCGACGATCTCGACGCTCGCCATGCGCGACTGCCCCTTTCCGCTATCTCGTTCCCGCCGATGACGGGAACGGCTCCGGCGATATGAAGCGCCGCAACACGTTCTCGGTGATCCTGGAGATGTTGTTCCGGTAGTTGTCATGCGCCAGGCTGCCGGCCCAGCCGATGGAGCCGGTCGAGAAGACGGCGCCGCCCTTCAAGGTCTCGAAGAAGACCATATCGGCCCGTACCAGAGGGCTCTCGATCCCATCCATGCCGGGATGATTGGCGCCGGTTTCGGCCTGGGCGATCACATAGACGTTGCTGTGCCCTTCCGACGAGGCCAGAAGCAGGGCATGGGGCGGGGTTCCGACCTTGGGATTGACGATGTCGAGCTCCAGCGCCGCGGCGCCGCCGAACACGCCGAAGTCGCCGAGGATCTCCTCGTCGACGCCGGCGAAGATGAAGCCGGCCCTCGGATCGTAACTGTCCGGCAGGCGCCGGTAATAGGAGCCGCTGTCGAACCCTTCGGAGATGAAGCCCACCCCGACGAGCCGCTGGGGCGCGAAGCCCGAATGCCGCCACATCCCGCTGGGCTCGCCCGTGGTCGCAAGGCCCGTCTCGCCGGGCTCGGAAGTCCACATCCGGGTGCCCGCCTCGCCGCGGCGGATCTCCATGGCGCCCGGCAGCTCGTCATGCCAGGCGACGCGCCAGTAGAAGCCGTTGCCGCCGAGATACATGAGCCGGCCGCCCCGCTCGAGATAGGCCGCCATCGCGGTCAGCATCGCCGTCGAGTAGTACTCCGGGTGCGTGCCGGTCATGACGCAGGCATAGCGCTCGAGCAGCGAGACGCCTTCCCGATGCAGGGTCTCGTCGTCGATCACGTCGTACTCCTGCCCGATCGCCTCGAGCCAATCGGTGAGGTGCAGATCGGCATTGAGCGACCAGAGCGCGCGCTTGGGGCGGAGATTCAGGATCGGGCGCAGGCGCGAGCTCCAGCAGGATCCGCTGCCGTCGCGGTGATGGTCGTAGGCGGAGAGGCCGAGATCGCGCCGCTGCATCAGGAACAGGTCGGCCGGCGCCAGCACCGTCAGCCCATGGCAGCGCTCCGCCACGGGGTCCTCGTAATGATCGTGGCTGTTGGCATAGGCGAGATAGGTGGCGGTGGAGGCGAGGAAGGCCACAGGGGCCCGCGCATGTCCGCGCGGCGGCAGCACGAAGAACGGCACATGGTCCTCGCCCTGGTTGCCGCAGCGCAGGCGCGCGGCATAGATCCCGCTCTTCAGGTCCGGCGGGATCGTCCAGCGGAAATCCGTCTCCCAGGCGCAATCATAGAGATCGTCTTCATGGAAATGGATCGCCGCATATTCATGCGGGCGGTTCGTCCAGTTCATGGCTTCCGCGGTCCAGGCATGGCCCGTCATCGCCCGGGTCGGCAGGTTGATGCAGTCGCCATCGAGCCCGTTCGGGCCGATATCGCGCGCCTTCGTTCCGGGGATGTCCCGGGAGAAATCCCAGGCGGCGACCAGGCTCGCCGCGGACGGCCCCGTCAAGGGCGTCGACAGGATTTGCCCGATCTGCTCGGCCGGGAGGGCCTGTGCATGCAGCCGTGGCGCTTCGATCTTGCCGTTGAAATGACCGGCACCGCGCCATGTCCCTTGGCCACCCTCCACCACATGGGCGGCGACGGCGACAGGCACATCGGCGATCCGGGGTCCGGAGGAGAGCGGCCGCAGCGGGCAGCGGCCGGCGGTGGGACGAAATACCGGATCGCCCCACTGCGGCGTGACCGGCTCGCAATGCAGGCTGGCGGCGCCGGTCGCGCTGTCGAAGCTCGCCAGCAGCCGGTACCAGCGGCGGGCCGCGAGGGCGACTGGATGGACCAGCCGCCAGACTCGCACTCCGTCGCCGAGCCTCAGGCAGGGACGGGAAGCGCCGTCGATCGCGAGCGCATAGCCGAAGCCCGTTTCAGCAGGCCCGCTCCAGCGCCCCATCACGGTCGCTTCGTCGAGGCCCGGCAAGGTCGGCCATATCAAGGCCGACAGCGTGAAGCTGTCGACCGCATCGAAGGCTGCCGCCGGTCCGACTCTCACATAGGAGCCGCAATCGATGGCCTGCCGGCGCCCGGGATAGTCGCCGTTCGCCGCCGCATCCGCGACCGGCTCTTCCCGGAATCCCGGGCCGTCAGGACGATCGTCTCCGCAACGCAGCCGCACGATGTCGGCACGGTAGCGCGCGGCGCCGGTCTCGCAGCTCACCTTGAAGGCGATCGTCATGCCGGGCCGGACCGCCAGGCGATCGGCATATCCCAGGATCTCGATCATCTCATTCGATCTCCAGCGCCTGCCCGGTGTGTTTCCGCCAGCGCAGCTTGAAGACGGCCCATTCGGCCTCCGCCAGCGATCCGAAGACGGGGCCGAGCAGATCCACGGGCTCCCGGCTGGTCTGCCGGAATCGTGCGAGTGCCCATTCCCGGTGGGGCCTGGTGCAGACCACGCAGTAATTGCCGGGCAAGGGATCGGAGCGGAACAGATTGAGGACCCGCTGCAGCTCGTCGCTATGCTGCCCATAGGGATGGCGCTTGAACTCCAGCGCAAGATCGGTCCGGCTCGGATCGACCCTGTAGGCCGGCGGTCTTTCGCTCGATCTCTGGCCCGTCATGTTCGGCACCGCTCCCGGGACCTACCAGACCGTGTAGCCGCCATCGATCAGATAGACGGCGCCGGTGATGTAGCTCGCCGCGTCCGATGCCAGGAACGCCGCGAGCGGCGCCACCTCCTGCGGTTTGCCGAAGCGGTTCATGGGCGTCATGCTCATCCAGAACTTGATCCACTCGGCCTGGCCCTTGCCGGCATCGGTCAGGGCCGTGTCGATATAGCCGGGCGCGATCGCATTCACCCGGATGTTGTGCGGCGCCCATTCGACGGCGAGCGACTTCGTCAATTGCGAGACGCCGGCCTTCGAGGCGTTGTAGGCCGGCTGCACCTGGGGGCGGTCGACGATGACGGCGCTGTTCGACGACATATTGACGATGACGCCCTTGTTCTGCGCCACCATCGGCCGGCCGAACTCGCGGCAGCAGCGGAACACGCCGTTGAGATTGACGTCGATGACCTCGAGCCAGTCCGCGTCGCTGGTGTCGAGCGTCGCCTCGTTCTTCACGATGCCGGCATTGTTGACGGCGATGTCGAGCCGGCCATGGGTCCGCGTCACATACTGGGCGACCTCCTGCACCGACTTCGTCTGGCGCACATCCATCTGGCGGAACTCGGCCTTGCCGCCCTTGTCGCGGATCTCCTTCGCGGTCTGCTCGCCGGTCTTGGGCGAGAGCTCGGCGATCACCACCGTCGCGCCCAGCAGCGCCAGGGTCTTGGCGATCTCCTTGCCCATCCCCTGGCCGGCCCCGGTCACCACGGCGATGCGTCCATCCATCTTCAGAAGCTCGAGCACTCCATCCTCCGTTTCCTTGACGGCCGCCGACCCCGCGGGGGTCGGTCAGCCCTTCACCGCGCCAAGGGTGAGCCCCTTGACGATGTATTTCTGCGCAAACAGGAAAAACAGGAACTGCGGCAGCAGCGACACGATCGCGGCCGCGGCCATGACGGGCCAGTCGAAGGTCCCGTATCCCTTGAAGTTCGCGATCGTGGTCGCGACCATCGGCGTCTCGTTATAGGTGAGCGCCAGCGGCAGCAGCAGGTTCGTCCAGACGCCGATGAAGGAGAGCACGGCCGCGGCGACGATGCCCGGCCGGATCGTCGGCACGATGACGAACCACAGAACCTGCCACTTCGACGCGCCATCGAGCAACGCCGCCTCGTCCAGCTCGACCGGGACTTCCGAGACGAACTGCCGGATCAGCCAGGCGCTGTAGGGCATGTTGAATATCTGGAAGGCGAGGATGATGCCGATCTGCGTGTCGAACAGCGCCGTCTTCTGGTAGATCGCATAGAGCGGCAGCATGAACAGGATCTCGGGCAGCATCCGGATCACCATGATCCCGATCTCGAAGGCCGAGAGCCAGCTTCGGCGATAGCGCGCGAGCACATAGCCGGCGGGGATCGAGAGTGCCAGGGTGAGGGCGACCGAGAAGACCGACACCGAGGTCGTGACCAGGAACGACCGGCCGAAATCGTTGGACTGCCACGCCGTCACGAAATTCTGCCATTGCGGCACGAAGTCCCAGACCGGCGGCAGCGCCATCGCTTCGCGCTGCGTCTTGAGCGCGGTCACGGCGATCCAGAGGACCGGCGCCAGGAAGATCACGGAGATCACCGCCAGGGCGGCGAAGGACGCGACCTGGCCGAGATTCCGGCGGCTCATCGCGCGAGCCTGCCGGCGCCCTCGTGCGGGAATCGCCGCCGTCATGGCGCCTCCTTCCGCATGAAGAGCAGATAGACGCCCGAGACCAGGCCTACCATGATCGCGAACAGGGTCGCCGCCGCCGAGGCGTAACCCATGTTGAAGAATCCGCCGATGCCCTGCTTGAAGATATAGAGCTGCGCGACATCGGTCGCCCGCGACGGCCCGCCCTTGGTGATCGCCCAGGCCAGCGCGAAGACGCGTAGCGCATCGATGGTGCGGAAGACCAGCGCCACGAGGATGAAGGGCTTGAGCGCGGGCAGCGTGATATGGACCAGCATCTTCCAGCCGCTGGCGCCGTCGATCGAGGCCATGTCGATGCGGTCCTGGGGAATGCTGGTCAGGCCGGCCAGCAGGATCAGGATGATGTTTCCGGTCTGCCACCAGGTGTCGACCATCACCAGCGTCAGGATCACGAGGTTCGGATTGCCGACCCAGTTCGGTCCGGGCAGGCCGAAGAGGCTCAGGAAATAGTTGAAGGTGCCCAGCGTCGGGTCGAGCAGGGTCGAGAAGATCACCGCCGCGACGATATCCGAGACCATCAGGGGAAAGACGACGGCGGAGCGGAAGAACCAGGAGGCCCTGACGTTATGATGCAGGAGCAGCGCGATCCCGAGGCCGACGACCAGCTCGACCGCGACCGAGACCACGGCGAAATAGGCGGTGACCTTGATCGAGTTCCAGAACTCGGGGCTGCCGAGAAGCCGGACATAATTGTCCAGGCCGATGAAGCTCCAATTGTCGGCCTGGCCCAGCGACCAGTTCCATTGATGGAAGCCGGCCCAGATGCCGAATCCGACGGGAAAGGCGGCAACAGCGAACAGGACGACAGCCGACGGCAATATGAAGGTGACCGGTACGCGACGCTTCATCGGTCGGGCTGCATCCTCTAGGCGTCTCTGGAAGTCTTCGGCCGGTCGGAGGTTCGGTCGACGCACCGAAGGCGCTTCGACGGACGAAGCGCGCTCTTCCCGGAAAGCCGTCCAGCCGGGTTGCGGAGGCCATCCGCAGACCCGGCTGGATCATCGGCAGTAAGAGCTCGTCGTCCTCAGGGCTTGTAGAGTCCCGCCTGCTTGACGATGTCCGTGGCCTGATCCTGCAGCTTCTGCATCGCCTCGTCCACCGGCGTGCCTCCATAAATCGCCTGGAGGGCATCGAGCATGCTCTGCACGACCTGGTCGGCCGCGGTCAGATACATGATCGAGGGCTGGGCGATGGCCAGCGATTCGCCCACGGCGTTGCCGAAGCCTTCCGGCAGCTTCGCCTGATAGTCCGCGCTGCTCCAGGTCGATTGCCGCGAGGAGGCCAGCGTCTTCAGGCTCACCTGCTCCGTCACGTAGGGGCTCGTCGCCCATTCGAGGAACAGCCAGGCGGCGTCCTTCTTGGCCGACTTCTCGGGGATGCTCAGGCCCCAGGACCACATCGCCGTATGCGCGCCGTCGGCGGAGGCCGCCGGCAGCGCCTTGAACCCGACCTTGTCGGCAACCGTCGACTGGGCGGGATCGAGGAAGATCGAGGCGAAGAGGCTGGCATCCGGACCGAAGGTCGCGGCCTTGCCCTGGGCGAACTGGGTGGTCGCCTCGTACCAGTCGAAGGAGGTGACGCCCGGGGCCGAGAGCTTCATCAGATCGGCCCAGAGCTTGAAGCCTTCCTTGACCTTGGGATCGGTGAAGCGCGGCGCCCATTTCTCGTCGAAATAGACGAAGCGGTCCTTGAGATAGGGCGTGTTGCCCCAGGTGTTCGCGACCATGCCGTTGAGCTCGTCGAGAATGCCCAGGCCGCCGCCGCGCAGGCTGGCGGGGTAGACGCCGTCCGGCAGCTTCAGCTTGTGGAGCGCGTCCATCCATTGCGCCATCGTCGTGATGGCGTTCACGTCGATGCCGCTCTCCTTGAAGAGGTCCTTCCGGTAGAAGAACATGTAGACTTCGGTCGACATCGGGATGCCATAGACCTTCGAGCTGCTCGGATCGGGCAGGTGGAAGGCCGCGGCCGCCGCCTTGGAGATGTCGTCATACTGATACCAGGCGGGATCGGTCAGCTTGGGATTGTCGAGCTGCGCGTTGAGCTGCGCCAGCCAGTTGTTCGAATAGGCCGTGTAGCCGTTGATGCCCATCGACAGGAAAAACACGTCGAAGGGCGGCTTGTTGGAGGCGAGACCCAGCGACGACTTGTTCCAGTAGGCGTCTTCCGCCGCGGTCGTCAGATTGAGCTTGATCCCCGTCAGCTTCTCGAACTCGGGCAGCAGCGGGGTGATGGCATCCGTCCAGGGATGCTTGACGAAGAAGAGCTCGAGCGACTGGCCCTTGAACTGCTGCCAGTCGATCTTGGCCTTGTCGGGCCCATCCGCCGCCAGTGCCGGGCCTATCATCAAGGCCGCAGCGGCAGCCAAACCCAGAAATAATGTTCGCAGCTTTCCCATGGCGTCCGTCTCCCTGTTGAAGTTCTTCTCTTGTGACTTCCAAACCGGCGTTTCTTGCGCCCGCGAGCGTCGTGTCGTCCCCCAACCGTCGGCGTGCGGCCGCGTCCCTCCGGCCCTAGATGAAATCACAGGCGTAAAGGCTCGCGCAGCGCCCGCCGGCCCGCCCGAATTCACCGCATTCAATATATGATTATAATGATATAGGGGGTGTCAAGCCGCCGTCGGGACTGCGGGGCCCCGTCCAATCGGCATCGGGTGTGTCCGGACCGGTCCGATTCACCGGCCGCGCCAGGGGCCATAGACCCCTTCGACCCCGGCGCGCAGCCGGTCCACGAAGTCCTTCTTGATCTCGACGTCATGCGCGATCGAATGCCAGAGGCCGTTGCGCTGGACATAGTCGCGCATCTTGTAGAGCGCTGTCGCGACATCGTCCCAGGTGACGCCCATCGCCTCGGGCCTGATATCCAGTCCGACCTCGTGGATGGCCTTCAGCATCTCGTCGGCGCGGCTCTCATGCAGCAGGGCGCCGATATAGACGCCGAGACAGACGGGCTGCCCATGCAGGAACTTCCGGCCCGTCTCGTATTCGAGCGCGTAGAAGAAGAAATGGTCGACACCCTCGATATGCCGCGGGTTCCAGCCATTGCCATGGAACGAGGTGCCCCATCGCAGGCCGTTGATCAGGACCTGGATCCCCTTGTCGGTGAGATCGCGGATCTCCTTGGTGTTGCGCAGCACCTGCTCGACATTGTCGAGCGAGCGGTTGGCCACCGCCTCGTCATAGGGCCATTTGGCCTCGCATTTCCCGACCGAGGTGGCATAGCGCCAATCCAGCACGCCGGTGAAATTGCAGAGGATGTCGCCGATGCCCGAATAGTTGAGCTGGCGCGGTGCGGCCCGGATCACGTCATAGTCGATATAGACCGCCTGCGGCACGGACCAGCCGATATAGCGCACGGCGCCGTCGATCCTGACGCCGCAGCGCTGACCCCAGGCCGCGTTCATGCTGAGCGCGGTCTGGACCTGGAAGAGCGGCAGCCGCTTCTTCCAGGAGAAGTATTTCGCCGTGTCGATCGCCATGCCGCCGCCGAGCCCGACCACGGCTTCGACCGGCGGCAGCTTGGCGAGATCCGCCAGCAGCGCCTTCTCGTCGACCGAATGGACGAAATAGCGGTGGAAATCGGCGCCGGCGAGCCGATCCTCGAAGATCGGCCACATGTCTTCCATGGTGACCAGCAGGAAGGGGCGATGAACGAAGTTCTTCAGCTCGCCGATGAGATTGCGGCCGAGGATCGTCTGGAAATCATGCGCGAACTGCATCGTCTCTGTCCCACTCTATCTCTTGTCGGTTTCAACCTTGCGGCCTGTCGTCGGGAAGCTCAGGAATCGGCCAGCTCCACGGCGGCCATCGCCGAAGCCGGCGCCGTGCTCAGCCTGAAGGCGAAGCCCTTGGCGTCGAAGACGATGCGAAAGCTGTCGATCGGCAGGTGACGCGCGGAGAAGCTGATGCCGGAGATCTGGACCACCCAGTCGCCTTTCGGCAGCCCCAGCAGCTTCTTGTCCAGCCTGTTGGCGCGCCGGCAGACGAGCGACTGCTCCTCGCGGATCTCGCGCAGGCCATAGACCGCGTCCAGGGTCGCATAGAGCGAGCGCTGCGGATCGGATTCGAGATGGGCGCCGAGATCGGGGGCCAGAATCATGGGGATCACCGAGACCTCGTGGATCATCGGCCGGCCGTTCAGCAGGCGGAGGCGGGATATTTCCCAGACCGAAGCGGCCTTGGCGATGGCAAGCCGGCTCGATTCCTCGGCCGACGCGTCGCGCCGCTCCAGGCCCAGCAGCCTGGTCTCGAGGGATGAGCTGGAATCCAGGCCGAGCCCGTTGCGCAGCCCGCCGAGACGGGTCGTTTCCGCGCTGACGCGCGAGCGGTTCAGGAAGGTTCCCCGGCCTTGCTCGCGCCGGATGACCCCTTGGGCCGCCAGCTCGGCAAGCGCGCGCCGGACCGTCACCATGCTCACGCCGGCCATCGCGACCAGCTCCGGTTCGGTCGGCAGCTTCGCGCCCTCCTCGAGCTTCTTCTCCTCGATATAGTTCAGCACGAACGAGATGGTTCGCTCATAGAGGGACATGACGGGCTCCGCCCCGACGGAAATGGATGCCGGCGGAATGTCCGGCAGGCTTGTGCTTTGACCGGTTTCTCCGCTTCGTCAAGGTCATTATGCGCCTGGGCTGCCGGGGAAGGCCGGCGGCGCGCCGGCCGCGCGGGCCGGATCGAGCGCGCGGTCCGCCAGGATGGTGAGCTTCGGGTGATCGAGGATCGCGGTGACGGGCCAGTTCTTGTCGGGCCTGGATCGCAGCATCGCCGCGACCGCGGCGGCCTTGCCCGATCCCGCGATCAGCAACAGGATCGCCCGGGCCTCCCGCAGCGTCCGCAATCCCATGGTGAGCGCCCGGTGCGGGACATCCGCCTCGCGGCCGAAGACGGAACGCTGTCCGTGCCGGGTGGCTTCCGTCAGCACGACCTCCCTGGTCCCGGCGTTCCAATCGCTGCCCGGCTCGTTGAAGGCGATATGGCCATTGCTGCCGAGTCCCAGGATGGCGAGATCGAGCCCGCCCGCTTGAGCGATCGCCTGATCGAAGCGCCGGCACTCGGCCGCCGGATCCGGGGCGGCGCCGCGGAGCAGCTGCACCTGGCTCGGCGACACGCTCAAAGGACGGAACACATGCTGCCAGAGAAAGGCTCCATAGCTGCGTGGATCGTCGAGCGACAGGCCGATGAACTCATCCAGATTGAAGAACCGTGCCTGCGGGCAGGAGAACCGGCCCTTTCCCTGCAGCTCGGCCAGCCGGCGATAGAGTCCGACCGGCGTGCTGCCCGTCGGCAGCGCGATGGCGGCGTCGGGTTTCCGCGCGATCAGCGTCGCCACGTGCTGCGCGGCGGCATTGGCGATCTCGCCCGGACCTTCCAGCCAGTTCAATGGCAAGGGCATCACCTGACGTCGGTTCCGGCATCGGGCGGCGCTTCCGCGATCCGTGGAAAGAGCCCGAGATAGCGCCGATAGAGGCGATCATAGGCGGCGGCAGCCGGACCCGGTTCGGCCCGGGCCGTCGTCTGGGCCGCGGCCGCGGCGAGCTTGCCGGCATCTTCGCCGAATCCCAGGAGAGCGGCGCCGATCGCGGAAGGCGAGCGATGGGTGAAGGATCGGACCGGCCGATGGAGGATGTCGGCCAGCATTCTCATCAAGCCGGGGCTTTCCGCCGCATGGCCGGAGAGGACGACGGCAGGGCTGCGCTCCGATCCTGCCGGGGCCGATTCCGCCAGGACATCGAGGCAGCGGCGGATCTCGAAATAGACGCCCTCGAGAAACGCGCGTGCGACGTCGGCGGGGTCGTGATGCAGGGTGAGGCCGTGGAGCACGCCGCGCAGCGCCGGATTCCACAGGGCGCCCTGCTCGCCGCCGGCAAGGTAGGGCGAGAAGCAGAGCCCGTTCGCGCCGGGCGGGGAGCGCTGGGCCCGGACCTCGAACTGCTCGGCGGTCCAGCTCAGCAGGGTGCAGAGCCAGCGGAAGCCGGTGCCGGTCGACAGGAGATCCATCTCGCGTCCGTACCAGCCCTCAAGGGCGTGCGGCGTGAGCAGATAGCGCGCCTCGGGATCGAGCAGCGGCTCGCGACCCGTCCCCATCACGATGGTGCTGGAGCCCATCACGATGCTTGCCGAACCCTCCGCCAACCCGCTCATCGCCAGGGCACCGGCGACCGAATCCGCCGCACCCACGGACACGGGCAATCCTTCCGGCAGACCGAGCAACCGCGATCCCGCCGGGTTCAACGGGCCGGCGACTTCATTGGCCGGCGCGATCTCGGGCAAAAGTTCCAGGTCGAGATCCCAGAAGGTGCAAAAGGCGGGATCCCAGCGCTTGTCGGCGATCGCATAGACGCCGTAACCCGCGGCGGTCGAAGGATCCGTCACGGCGCGACCGGTCAGCGCGAAGCAGAGGAAATCCTTGGCCGAGAGAATCCGCCGCACCGCGGATCGCCGCTCCTGCCAATGGAACCGGAACATCGGTGCCAGATAGCGCCCGTCGATCGGCATGCCCGTCGCGCGATAGAACTGACGGCGCCGATCCCGATCCAGGCGCCCGATCGCCCACTCGTCGGCGCGGGCGTCCGTCCAGGCGATCGCGCGACCGAGCGGGCCGTTATCGCCAAGGCAGACCAGGGTCGGCAATTGGCCGGTGAGGCCGATCGATGCCAGGCTTGCCGGCCAGGCGGGGCCCAGCTGGCTGCCGATATTGCCGACCGCTATGGCCGCCGCCTGCAGCCAGTGGCTCGGCTCCTGTTCCGCCTGTCCGGGAAGATCCGAGTGCGTGGGGTAGGGGGAATCGCTCGAGGCGACGACGGTGCCGGCGGCATCGATCGCCACGGCCTTGACGGCCGAGGTGCCGAGATCGATGCCGAGATGCAGAGCGGGGCGCGTCACGCCGCGCTCCGGCCGCCCGTGGGGCGCGCCACGCTATCGGTTCCGGATCGCGCGCGCGGTTTCGCGGGCCGCTGCCAATGTCCGATCCACATCGTCGTCGCTATGGGCAAAGGAGACGAACAGGTTTTCATAGGCGCCCGGATGAAACAGGACACCTCGATCCAGCATGCCCTCCCACCATAGCCGGAAGAGCTCGTGATTGGCATGGCGTGCCGCATCGCGATAGTTGCGGATGTCGTGATCGGAGAACCAGACCTGGAAGACGGGGCCCACGCCCACGACGCGGGTGGCGATCCTCGCCTCGTCGAACACGCGCTCGAGCCCGAGCCGCAACCGGTCCGACACCTTGTAAAGCCGCTCGAACATGCCGGGCGCGCTCAGCTCCTGCAGAGCCGCGATGGCGGCCGTCACGGCGATCACATTGGCGGCATAGGTCCCGGCCATGGAGACGGTGCCGTCGGCGACGAGCGCCATGATGTCCTTGCGCCCGCCCATGGCCGCGACCGGGAAGCCGCCGCCCAGACCTTTGGCGAAGGTCGAGAGATCGGGCGTCACGCCGTAATGCGCCTGGGCGCCCCCCAGCGCCAGCCGGAATCCGGTGATGACCTCGTCGAAGATCAGCAGCACGCCATGCTTGCGGGTGATCTCGCGCATCGCTTCGAGATAGCCGGGCTCGGGCAGGATGCAGCCGGTGTTGCACATCACCGGCTCGGTCAGGACCGCTGCGATCTCGTGGCCCTGGCGCTCGATCACCTCGCGCAGCAGGGCGGTGTCGTTCCAGGGCAGGATGATGAGCGAACTGTCGATCCCCGAAGGCAGCCCCGGTCCCTGCGGCACGGCCACCGGCGCACGATCGGAACCGGCTACGTTCAGGCCCGGATGCTTGCTCCAGTAAACGCCGTCCGAGAAGCCGTGATACATGCCCTCGAACCGGATGATCTTGTTGCGTCCCGTGAAGGCGCGGGCCAGACGCACGGCATAGAGCACGGCCTCGGTGCCGGTGTTGCAGAGGCGGACCTGCTCCAGGCTCGGCACCGCGGCGATCATGCTCCGGGTGAGGCCGATCTCGGCCGCCGCCGGCAGCGCGAACACGGTGCCCTGCTCGCGGATCGCCTTGACGACGGCGTCCGTGACCTTGGGCGGGCGATGACCCAGGATCATGGGCCCGAGGCCCAGCAGATAGTCGATATAGTCGTTGCCGTCGACATCGCGCAGATGCGAGCCGTCGCCGCCCTCGACGAACAGGGGATGGGGATCCCATCCGGACCATGTCGCCCGGGCCGTGCTGTTGACGCCGCTCGGAATGACCTCGCGGGCGGCCGCAAAGAGCGCCCGGCTCTTCGCGTAGCGCGCCGCATTCTGGTAAATCGCGCCCAATGTCGATCTCTCTCGTTCTCGCCGATCTGTCTTAGATCATAATATCATTATAATGAATTGGCAAGAAAGCCCCCGTCCCTTGGCCCGGGGCGGCGGCCGTCGCGCAACACGGAGGGAAGGGATGCGGGCGCCGAACGCGGCCGCCGCCCGGGGGCGACGGCCGCGCGCGATCGGACCCGCAGGGCGGATCAGCTCTTCTGCGCCGATTTCGCGTAGACGAAATTGTCGAAGCTGTTCTCGGCGACGCGGAACCAGAGATACTGCTCCTCGCGGAAGGGCTTCCAGGCGTCGTAGACCTTCTTGAATTTCGGGTTCGAGGACGCGGTCTCGTCATAGACCTCGAAGGCCGCCTTGTAGGCGGCTTCCATGACCTCCTTGGAGAAGGGCTTGAGCTTGGTGCCGCCCTGGACCAGCCGGCGCAGGGCCGGCATGTTCTGCGCGTCGTATTTCGCCAGCATCAGCCCGTTGGCCTCGCCGCAGGCCGCCTCGAGGATCGCTTGGTAGGTCTTAGGCAGGCTGTCCCACTGCGCCTGGTTCACATAGACCGAGAGCTGAGGGCCCCCCTCCCACCAGCCGGGGTAGTAGTAGAACTGCGCCACCTTGTTGAAGCCGAGCTTCTCGTCGTCGTAAGGGCCGACCCATTCGGCGGCGTCGATCGTGCCCTTCTCCAGCGCCGGGTAGATGTCGCCGCCGGGGATCTGCTGCGGCACCACGCCGAGCTTGGCGAGCACCTTGCCGGCGAAGCCGCCGACGCGGAACTTGAGGCCGTTCAGATCCTCGACGGTCTTGATCTCCTTGCGGAACCAGCCGCCCATCTGCGCGCCGGTATTGCCGCAGGGGATCTGGTAGATGCTGTAATCCTTGAAGAACTCGCGCATCAGCTCGAGCCCGCCGCCGTAATACATCCAGGCATTCTGCTGGCGCGCATTGAGGCCGAAGGGCACGGCCGTGTCGAAGGCGAAGGTCGGATCCTTGCCGACGAAGTAGTAGCTCGCGGAGTGGCCGATCTCGACGGTGGCGTTCTGGACCGCGTCCAGCACCTGGAAGCCCGGCACGATCTCGCCGGCGGCGAAGACGCGGATCTGGAACTTGCCGTCGGTCGCGGCGGCGACGCGGTTGGCGACGGTCTCGGCCGCGCCGTAGATCGTGTCCAGGCTCTTGGGAAAGCTCGAGGCCAGGCGCCATTTGATTTCGGGCGCCGATTGGGCGATCGCCGGCGACGCGATCTGCACGGCGGCGACGGGTGCCGCGGCCGCGGCCAAGGCGGCGGAAGTCAGGAACTTGCGACGCTTCATGTGATGTCTTCTCCCTGATGCTCGACAACATTCTGCCGGCCTCGGTCGCGACCCAGGCCGGCGGTGTTTTCGGGGTCTGCTTGTCGCGCCGGCAAGCGATGGCGCCGCCCCGTTCAGTGGCTCTGAGGCTATCAGGCGGGCCGGCGCGGCGCCAACCTCTCAGGCCCGGCGCGCCGTCCGACCAAAGGATGAAGGCCCGGCTGCGCCCGCCGCCGGATCACTCGCTGTCGCCGATGAACATCGCGACCGACCGGAAGCGCGCCGGCACCGTCACGCGATAGCGGCGGTGCTGGTTGATCTGCTGCAGGATCTTGGCGATGTCGGGGCTGCGGCCGTGCAGGATCTTGACCGGACCGCAGGTCACCTGCGGGAAGGGCAGGCGATAGTTGTATTCGTTGGAGAGGGTCGCGAGCTTGAGGCCGCTCTTGTAGATCGTCTCCCGGAAGGAAAGCTGGTCCCAGGTCCAGGGCTTGAGCGGTCCGGCGAGCTGCCTCTGATAGAGCACGGCCCAGGATGCCAGGGCCTTGAGCACGCCCGCATCGGCGCGATAGGCGACGACGCCGGTATTGTATTCGGGAAAGCAGGTCGGCACCCCGCCGAGAAAGATTTCCTGCTCCTTGAAGCGGAAGGTGGAGAGGCGCAAGGGTGCGTGCGCCGCGGCGATGTCGAAGGCATCCAGCAGATCGAAGAGCTCCTCGATCGGCCGCGCGACATGGGTGTCGGAATCGAGGAAGACGGTGCGCCTGAAGGGCGTCAGCCTCAGCGACTTGACCTTGGCCAGCAGCGGATACTCGCCGCCCGGGATCGTGATGGTGCGATCGAACGGGGCCGGTGCCGCCGCCTCGTCGGTCACCAGCGCGATCGGCACGGCCGGCATCAGCTTCTTGGCGGAGTGGGCAGACGCGGCCGCCTCCGCGACATATTTCGCGCCGGTCGCGAAATAGAGAATTCCCCGCTCTTCCACCCGCATCCCCCGTTCATCCCGCATCGGGAGGCCGGCGCGCGACATGACTTGCGTGGCCGATTCGCCCGATCCCGATCCCCGCTCCAAGGTAGCGGCCATGCCGGGAAGGCTCAATGCGGGCAAGGTTGGGCGGGCAAGGGTGGGCGGCAAGCCTGGGCGGGCAACGCCGGGTGGAAGGCCGCGGAACGGAGGCGAGGAATGGGGGCGCCTGCGGCTCCTTCGGGCCGAGGCGCTTCCCAAGGTCTCGCATCAAGGCCGATCAGCTATTGCCGTTGCTGCGACCGCTGTTGTCGTGGTCGTGGCCGGGGCCGGGACCGTCGGAGGGGCCGAAGCTGCCGCCCGGTGTCGGCGTGTAGGGGCTGATGGTGGTCCGATCCGAGCAAGTGCGCGGAATCTTGATCACCTGTCCCGCCGAGACGAGCTGCTCCGGCCGGTCGCAGGCCAGCGCCGCGATGGCGCCCTTGAGGACCGTCACCGTGGTGGTGCCGTCATAATCGACCTTGATGATGAGGTCGGTGCCGCGGATCGACAGCGTGGCCACCGGCGTTGTCAGGCTGACGCCTTCCTTGCGCGTGTTCTCGCCCGTGACGAAGCGGAACAGGCCCTGGTTGAACTTGATCGCGGCCGAGGTGAGGGTCTGGTTCGGATCGTAGACGAACTCGTCCAGCGTCACGTCCGAGGCCGGCCCCACCTGAAGCTGCGTGCCATCGAGGAACTGCAGCGCCGTCGTGCCCCAGGGCGGCGTCGTGACCTGTTCCTGGGAATAGACCGCGTCCTGATGCTTGAGCGGATTCTGGCCCGCGCCGGCCTGCTGGCCGAGCGCGCCCTTGTATTCTTCCTGAGTGACACCGCCGATCGACGCGGTCGCGGCCCCGGCGACATCGCTGGCCATGCCGGCCATCAGGCTGAACGCCACGGCACTCGATACCATCAACGCATGCCGACGCAGGCGCGCGGACATGCGCTCACCGAATAAGACTCGCATTGGATTAAGGCTCCCCAATTAACCGTGTAGGTGATTTGTCGCGGTGGCCTGAAGTTTCAAGCGCCCAACCGCCACCCCTTCCCACACGACGGGTCCCCTCCGACCCTTCGCGGCATCGGCAAAATTTCCCAATTTCCCTTTTTCTTCAAGTTACTGGAGCGTAACGAACCGGCGCCGCGGCGGCGGTTTTCCGGGCGATTTGCCGCGAAAATGCCCAAGGTCTTTCCGGCCGCGCCGGGGCCCGAACCGGCCGGAATCGCGACGGATCAGAAGCGTCGGGGGCGGGGTTCCGACAGGGCCAGTCGGCGCCACAGGAACCGTTTGACGGTTTCGACCGCCAGGAAATAGACGGCGGCCAGGCCCGCGATCGCGGCGAGCAGGGGCGCCGGCAGCGCCACCATGCCGAGCCAGCCGCCCAGCGGCGTGAAAGGCAGCGCCAGCGCGATCGCGGCGGCGGCGAAGACGGTCGCCGCGAGGACAGGGTCCGGCGGATTGGCGAAAGGATTGCCGCGGGTGCGGATCAGCAGCACGACCATGGTCTGGGTCAGCATGCTTTCGACGAACCAGCCGGTCTGGAACAGCGCCTCGCCGGCCCCGAACAGATGCAGCAGCAGGAAGAAGGTGAGGAAATCGAAGAGCGAGGAGACCGGCCCCAGCACCCACATGAAGCGCTGCACGAAGCGCATGTCCCATCGCTGCGGCCGCGTGAGCGCCACGGGGTCCACGCGGTCGAAGGGGATCCCCAGCTCGGAGAAGTCGTAGAGCAGGTTGTTGACCAGCACCTGCACCGGCAGCATGGGCAGGAAAGGCAGGAACAGCGTGGCGCCGGCCATCGAGAACATGTTGCCGAAGTTCGAGCTGGTGCCCATCAGGATGTATTTCAGGATGTTCTCGAAGCTGCGCCGTCCCTCCTCGACGGCGGCGCGCACCGGCTCGAGATCGTGCTCGAGCAGGATCAGGTCGGCGGCTTCCTTGGCGACATCGGCGGCGCTGTCGACCGAGATGCCGATATCGGCGGCATGGAGCGCCGGGGCGTCGTTGATGCCGTCGCCGAGGAAGCCCACCACATGGCCGGCGCGGCGCAGGCTCAAGACCACGCGGGTCTTCTGCTGCGGGCTCAGCCGGCAGAAGAGATCGGTTTCCGCCGCGCGGAAGAACAGCGCCTCGTCGGTGAGCTTGGCCACTTCCTCGCCGGTGAGGATTCCCCGCATCGGCAGGCCGAGCGATTCGCAGAGATGGCGGGTGACATGCTCGTTGTCGCCGGTGAGGACCTTGACCGCGACGCGGGCCTGCGCCAGCTCGCGGATGATGGCGGCCGCCTCCTGCTTGGGCGGATCGATGAAGGCGACGAAGCCGACGAAGACGAGATCGGTCTCGTCGGCGGCAGTCACGGCGCGATGGCCGGCAGGCATCGGCCTGTAGGCGACGGCGAGCGCGCGCAGGCCCTCGGCGCTCAGCTTGTCGAAGGTTTCGCCGAGCCGGGTGCGCAGGGCCGGGTCGAGCGGACGCGCGCTGCCGTCCCCGGCTTCGACCGCGCTGCAGCGGCGCAGCACATTTTCCGGCGCGCCCTTGACGAACAGCGTTGTCTCGCTTCCCCGCGCCATCGCCAGGATCGACATGCAGCGGCGCTCGAAATCGAACGGCACCTCGTCGAGCTTGACGAGGTCTTCGGGCTTGGACGGGCAGGGCGAGGCCAGGATGGCCGCGTCGAGCGGGCTCCTGATGCCGGTGCAGAAATGGCTGTTGATCCAGGCCAGTGTGAGGGCGCGGGCGCTCGGGTTCCCGTCCGCATCGACCGCGCGCTCCACCCGCACCTGCGCCTCGGTCAGCGTGCCGGTCTTGTCGGTGCAGAGCAGATCCATGGCGCCCAGATTGTGCAGCGCCGGGAGATGCTTCACGATCACGCGCCGCCGCGCGAGCCGCAGCGCGCCATGGGAGAGCGTGACCGTCGTCACCATCGGCAGCAGCTCGGGCGTGAGCCCGACCGCGAGCGCCACGGCGAAGAGGAAACTCTCGAGCAGCGGCCGCCCCAGGAGCCCGTTCACCAGCAGCACGAACAGTACCAGGAGCGCCGTCAGCCGCATGATGAGCAGGCCGAAATGCCGGATGCCGCCCTCGAAGGCGGTGGCGGGCGCGCGGTTGCCGAGCTCCTTGGCGAGCCCGCCCAGCATCGTCGCGCGTCCGGTGCGGCAGACCAGGAGATGACCGACGCCGCTCACGACCGAGGTGCCGAGGAAGCCGGCATTGTCGGCGCCGCCCGGGCTCGTGACGGGCGCCGGCAGCGGCGCCGCGCGCTTCTCCGCCGGATAGGGCTCGCCCGTCAGGATCGCCTGCGTGATGTAGAGGTCGCGGGCCTCGGTCAGGAGACCGTCGGCGGGGATGAGATCGCCCGCCTTGATCTCCACCAGGTCGCCCGGCACCAGCGCCGCTGCCGGGATCTCGATCCATTCTCCCCGCCGGCGGGTCCGGGCGGTGATCGCCACGGATTTGCGCAAGGCATCGACCGCGTTCTCGGCGCGGACCTCCTGCACGAAGTCGAGCGTGACGGAGAGGATGATCACCACGGCGATGATGACGAAGCTCGTGGTCTCGCCGGTCGCGGCCGCCACGGCGCTTGCCGCCAGCAGGATCAGCACCAGCGGGTTCTTGAAGCGGGCGATATATTGCAGCCAGAGCGGCGCGCGGCGGATCTGCGCGGCATCGTTGGGGCCGTAGCGCCGGGCCCGCGACGCGGCCTCCGCGTCGGAAAGCCCGTCGAGCCCGGCCGACAGCAGGCCGGCCGCCCGCTCGGCCGTCAGATTCCAGAAATCCTCAGGCAGCGGCGGCTTCTCGTAGGACCGTTTGCTCCAGCCGGGCCAACCCATGACGGGCACTCTCCCGCTTCAATATGGCGGAAACACCGCCGCTTCCGTGACGAGCTCGCGAACCGCCGCCGTCCCTCAGGCCTTGAACATGAAGAAGGCGGCGGCCACCAGGCAGGCGAAGCCGGCCGCGTGGTTCCAGCGCAGGCTCTCGCCCAGATAGAGCACCGAGAAGCCGGCGAAGACCACCAGGGTGATGATCTCCTGGATGGTCTTGAGCTGCGCGCCGTTGAACTCGCCGAAGCCGATCCGGTTCGCCGGCACCTGCAGGCAGTATTCGAAGAAGGCGATGCCCCAGCTCGCCAGGATCGCCATCCAGAGCGGCGAGCTCGTGTATTTGAGATGCCCATACCAGGCGAAGGTCATGAAGATGTTCGAGCCGATCAGCAGGAGAATCGTCCACATGGGCGGGTTCCGTTTATGCGGGATGGGAAGGAAAGGGCGCTGTGCGGGCCTGTCACCGGCGCTCGTGTGCCAAGCCGCAGGGCGCGCGCATCGCCAGCGACGAGCCCCCGCCGCCGCGCGGCCTCACAGGTTCGATTGCTGGTATTTCCGCATCGCCCGCTCCGCCAGGAGCGCCACGACCAGCACGACGACGATGAGGATCAGGAGCTCGCCGGCGATCGATTGGATGCCGAGCAGCCATCGCATGAACTTCAGCACGACGTAAGCGGCGATCGCACCGATGAGCCCCGGCACCTGCCGGATGATCGCAGCCATCATGGAACCCTTGCCCCCATTTGCTCGCCGCTCCGCCCGCGACGGCGCTCCGGCCCGAGGTGCCAAGGCTATCCTGCTCTCCGCGGCGTGACCAGAGCCAGAGGGCGAAACCCGAGCGGGGCCGCGAGGGGCTGGCCGCATGAAGGCCAGGTCCTTAGACTGCCGGCCGCGAAAGCAAAGGGGGGCGGTGAATGGCGTACGACGCGATCGTGATTGGCGGTGGGCATAACGGCCTGACCGCGGCGGCCTATCTGGGGAAGGCTGGCCTGAAGACGCTGGTGGTGGAGCGCCGCCCGGTGCTGGGCGGCGCCGCGGTGACGGAGGAGTTCCATCCGGGCTACCGCAACTCGGTCGCCTCCTATACCGTCAGCCTGCTGCGCCCCGAGATTGTGCGCGACCTCGACCTGCCGGCCCACGGCTATCAGACGATCCCCCTCAAGGGGCATCTCGATCTCTTTTCCGACGGCAAGCCGCTGCTGACCACGGGCGACGAGGATCACGACCGCGCCGCGGTCGGCCGCTTCTCCAACCGCGACTATGAGGCGATCGAGCGGTTCGGGGCGGCGGTGCAGCGGGTCGGCAACGTCATCCGCGAGCAATGGTTCAAGGAGCCGCCGCATCTGGGCGGCGGGTTCCTGGAGCTGCTCTCGATGGTGGGGGCGGGGCGCCAGATCAAGGCGCTCGATCCGGCCGACCGTCATCTGCTGCTGCAGCTCTTCACCAGTTCGGCCAACGCGACGGTGGAGCGCTGGTTCGAGAGCGAGCGCATCCGCAACCTCTATGCCGCCCACTGCGTCTCGGGCAATTTCTCGAGCCTCGATCAGCCGGGTTCCGCCATTCCCTTCTTCCACCACGCGCTGGGCGAGTTCGAGGGCAGGCGCGGCGGCTGGGGCATGGCCAAGGGCGGCATGGGCGCCATCACCCAGGCCATGGCGGGCGCCGCGCGCGCCCACGGCGTCGAGCTGCGCACCGCGGCTCCCGTCGAGCGGATCATCGTGGAGGCGGGGCGCGCTCAAGGCGTAAGGCTCGAGGGCGGGGAGGAGATCCGCGCCCGCATGGTGCTGGCCAACACCGATCCCAAGCGCACCTTCCTCAAATTCGTCGGCGCCGAACATCTGCCCGAAGCCTTCGCCCGCGACATCGGCGCGCTACGCTACGGCCACGCGACGATCCGCATGAACCTGGCGCTCGCCGGCACGCCGCGCTTTGCCGAGATCGAGGGGGCGGAAGCCGCGATCGCGCTCGGTTCCTCGATCACCATCATCCCGGAGCGCGCGGCGATCGAGACGGCCTATCGCAAGGCCAGCCTCGGCGAGATTCCGGACGAGTTCTATATCGACATCCGCATCCCTTCGGCGCTCGACGACAGCCTGGCGCCGCACGGCCATCACGTGATGAGCCTGATCGCCAAATACTGTCCCTACCGCCTCGCGGACGGGCAGAGCTGGGATGCGATCGGGCCCCGGGTGGCGGAGCAGGCCCTGGCGCAGATCGAGCGGCATATGCCGGGGCTGAAATCGCTGATCGTGGGCCGGCAGCTTCTGACGCCGCTCGATCTCGAGCGCGTCTTCGGCCTGACCGAAGGCGACATCTTCCATGGCCGCCACGATCTCGACCAGATCTTCAGCCTGAGGCCCCATCCCGACGCCGCGCAGTACCGCACGCCGGTCAAGGGCCTCTATCTCTGCGGATCGGGCTCGCATCCCGGCGGCGGCGTCTCCGGCGTGCCGGGACGCAACGCCGCGCACCGCGTGATCAAGGATTTCGGAAGGAGAGTGTGAGGCATCGCGGGAGTCGTTCAGCGTGACGAAAGAGAGACGACGGAAGCCGTGACGACTCCTTCGTCACCCCCGCGAAAGCGGGGGTCCATTTCTACGCCGGTACGCTGGATCAAGATGGATCCCCGCTGTCGCGGGGATGACAGAAAGAGGCAGCGCGGGCGGAGAGGATAGAAGGAGTCAGCTCTCGATCGTCTGCGTCTGCAGGTAGTTCTGCAGGCCGGTCTTCTCCACGAGCTCGAGCTGCGTCTCGAGATAGTCAATATGCTCCTCGGTGTCGTCGAGGATATGGCGCAACAGCGCGCGGCTCACATAGTCCGGCACCTTCTCGCAGAGGCCGATCGCCTCGATCAGCGTCTTGCGGGCGCGCCGCTCCAGATCGAGATCGGCGGCGAGCGCCTCGGGCACGGTCTCGCCGATCTTCAGCTTGTGGAGATCCTGCATGTTGGGCAGGCCTTCGAGCAGCAGCACGCGCTGGACGATCTTGTCCGCATGCTTCATCTCTTCGATCGATTCCTCGTAGAGATGCTTGCCGAGCCGCTTCAGCCCCCAATTGTCGTACATGCGCGCATGGAGGAAATACTGATTGACCGCCGTCAGCTCGTTGGTGAGGACGCGGTTGAGCTGCTCGATGACGTGCTTGTCGCCCTTCATTGACGCCTCTCCCTCGTTGTCGAGCGAGGCGTCACTCGGCCGCGAGCAGCATGCTCCTCGGCCGGCTGGCCTCGTCGATGAGCTGCTTCATTTCCGCAACGCATTTGCCGCATTGCGCCTTGCAACCGAAGCAGCCGAACAATTGACCGACGGAACCGGGACCGGAACCGCCGCCGGCGCTCGAGCGCCGCGCGATCTGCTCGCGCACCGCCCCTTCACTCAAGCCATTGCAATTGCAGACATACATCGACAGGCCGTCTCCTGGCGAGGCGCCATGAGGTTGTTGCAAGCGGTTCTTAATTAAGCGATGATTTGAGCGATTGCAACTCATTCGCACAAACTTTCGGCGGCCCGGCAAGATGTTGATCTGGAAAGGGCTTTCGACGCAGCGCCTGGCGGCCGTCCTGACCTGGGCGCGCGAGCGCCATTCGGCCGCAGCGTCATTTGCAACGAATCAAACGGCGCCGGCCTCGCCGCTCAGTGCGGAGCGCTCAGCAGCAGCATCGCCAACTGACCCAGCACCAATCCCGCCACGGCCCCCAGCAACGCGCCTTTGAGCCTGTTGGCGCGCAAGAGCGCCGCGCCGATCACGGCCGCGATCGCGCCGGGCAGCAGCACCCAGAGCAGGTAGAGCGACAGCACCGCGTTCATCGGAGCGCTCGAGGCGTTCTTCGGTCGACGCTCAGAAACCGGCGGCGCGGATCGCCGCCGCGACCGCCGCGGGCGTGACGTGGGTCGTGTCGATGAAGCAATCCTCGCGGCCGCGGCGATTGGGACCCACCGTGGCGCTGTAGAGATCGATATAGATCAAGCCGGCGCGGCCCGCCGCGGCGCGCAGCTCGCTGTTGAAGAACTCGACCAGTTCGAGGAACTCCCTCGCATCGGCGGGCGGCACCAGGTTCAAGGCGACCGCGCGCGCCGGCGGGCCCATGAAGACCAGATCGAGATTGCGCTGGTTGGCGGCATCGATGATCCAGTCGGCGTAGCGCTGCACCGTCTCGCTGACGAGCTTCTGGCCGTCCATCTCCGGATGCCGGCGCAGCAGGTCCATGAAGCCGACCGTGTAGCGGCAATCCATGTCGCCCACCGAGGCGATGACGCGGCTGCCCGCCGGCTGCCGGTCGAGCGCCGCCTCGAAGCCGGCCCGACAGGAATTGGAAGCGGCCTTGAAGAGATTGATCGCGATGCAGCCGGGCACGAAGGCGGTGCGCAGGCGCAAGGTCTCGCCGCCCAGCTTGACCGTCAGGTTGGCGGCCGACAGCGACTGCATGTCGCCGATGACGGCGGCCTCGCCGGCGACCTTCTGCTTGTAGAGCTCCGTCGATTTCTTGCGTGCATCGAGCAGGCGCGCCATCTGGCCGTGATAGCCGGCATAGACATCCTCGGTGCGCCCGCCGCGCGCCTGGGCGATGCGGTCGCAGGCGGTGAGCGCCGCTTCGATCCGCGGCAGCTCGCCCTGCTGCCAGGCGGCGAGCGCGGTCAGCACGGCTTCGCGATAGAGGTTGCGGTCGTCGGCCGGCGGCGGCAGGGCGGCGATCTCGTCGGCGCGGCCCAGCGCGAAGAGGGTGAGCGCCAGGGTGGTCTGCGGATCGGGCGCGGTCGGCGTCAGGCTGCGGGCTTTCAGCAGATGGGTGACGGCGCCCTGCAGGTCGCCCTGCTCGCGCAGCAGCATGCCCAGCACCTGCTGCGCCGGCGGATGATCGGGGTCGGCCGCCACCGCATCCTCGGCGGTCTTGACCGCGATCGCCGGCTCGCCGATCTGGCCCCACAGCACGGCCTGGCGCACCAGCAGCACGGCCGCGCGCGCGTCGTGCGCCTGCGCCGCCTCGAGATGGGTGCGTACCGCCTCGACATCGTTCTCCAGGATCAGGACCTCGGCCAGGCCGGTGCGATAGGCGGGGTTCTCCGGATCCAGCCGGACCGCCTCCGACAGGGCCTGGAGAGCCTCGTCGCGCTTGCCCTGCTGATGCGACACCAGCCCCAGCAGGTGATGCGCCATCGCATTCTTGGGATCTTCACGCCGCACCTGGCGATAGATGTCCGCCGCCTCGGTCAGGCGACCCTGGCGATGATAGAATCGGCCGTTATCGAGCAGCCGCTTGGAGTCCTGCACCTTGCTTCGCCTCGGTTGATCGGGGATTGGACGGGCGACACTATGCCCATCGGCCGCCCGGCCAGCAACAGGGCAGGGCGCCGCCAAATCTCCGACCGTTTCGCTTAACAAGAGGTTTCCGGGCAATGCGTTGGCTGGTGCTGGGCGCGGGCGGCGTGGGCGGTTATTTCGGCGGCCGGCTGCAGGAGGCGGGCGAGGATGTGACCTTCCTGGTGCGGCCCGGCCGCGCGGCGATCCTGCGCCGGCAGGGCCTGTCGATCGAAAGTCCCGATGGTGCCGCCCGGCTCGAGCCCCGGCTGCTGCTGCCGGGCGAGGCCGCGGCTGCGCCCTTCGACACGGTTCTGCTCGCCTGCAAGGCCTACGATCTGGACGCCGCCATCGCGGCGCTGGCGCCCCATGTCGGGCCCGGTTGCGCAATCCTTCCGCTCTTGAACGGGCTGATCCATCTCGACCGGCTCGATGCGGCGTTCGGGACGGGCCGGGTCCTGGGCGGTCTTTGCCAGATCTCCGCCACGCTGGGACCGTCCGGCGAGATCCGGCATCTCGATCTGCCGCCGCGCATCATCTTCGGCGAGCGCGCCGGCGGATCCAGCGATCGCGTGCAGGCGATCGCCGCCGCCATGGCGCCGGCCAGGTTCAAGTCCGAAGCCAGCGACAACATCCTCCAGGACATGTGGGAGAAGTTCACCCTGCTGGCGTCGCTGGCGGGCCTCACCTGCCTGATGCGCGGCTCGGTCGGCGAGATCGCGCGGCAGCCGGGCGGCGTCCCGGTCGCGCGATCCTTCTTGCGCGAGAGCGCGGCGGTGGCGACCGCCTCGGGATATCCGCCGCGCGACCGGTTCCTCAAGGCGACGGAGCAGCGCCTGACCGATCCGGCCTCGGCGGTGACGGCCTCGATGCTGCGCGACATCGAGCGCGGTGGGCCCACCGAGGGCGCGCATATCCTGGGTGACATGGTCGCACGCGGGCGGGCGCTGGGCGTCGCGACCCCGCTTGCCGAGGCCGCCGCCTGCCATGTCGCGGTCTATGAGGCGAAGCGCAACCTCGACTAAACCTCTCCTCCTCAAGGGGGAGGTGAAGGAAGTGACCTCGCGGCAAAGTTTGATTGGCCCGCAAACAAATCGGGCCGGCGCGTTGGCGCCGGCCCTTCTCGTCATGCTCTCGGAAGATCGAGCGGCGTTCAGTCCACGACCGCCAGGTTTTCCGCGGATTCCCGTCCGTCCTTGCTGTGCTGGATCTCGAAGCCGATCTTCTGACCCTCTTTCAGGGTCTGCAGGCCGGCGCGCTGCACGGCGGTCACATGGACGAACACGTCTTTGGTGCCGCCATCAGGGCGGATGAATCCGTAGCCTTTGGTCGGGTTGAACCACTTCACGGTGCCGGTAGCCATCAAAGTCTCCCTGGTCGATGGGCAAGTCAGTGGCCGCGCCGGGACGCCGGCGCGGTTGGTCAAGCAATCAGCGGTTCGGGGGAACGTTGTCTGGACGCTCTATTGAGCAGGCGACGCGGCAGCGCCCGGACCTTTGATCGTTACGCTATCTTGTCCAGCCGCAAAATGGACTGGCAAGCGGGTTTTCCTTTGACATGGAAATGCCACCGGCCGATCGCCGGCGCCACCTACTTGCCGCTGCCGCTCGCGTCATGCGTGTCGCGGGTGAGCCAATACGCACAAAGGATGGGCAGCATCGTCACCAGGATCACGAACACGGCGACGACATTTGTGACGGGACGTTCGCGCGGCCGTAACAATTGCCCCAGGATCCAGATCGGGATCGTCTGCTGCTGGCCGGCGGTGAAGGTCGTGACAATGACCTCGTCGAAGGAAAGGGCAAAGGCCAGCATCCCGCCCGCGAGCAGCGCCGTCGCGATGTTGGGCAGCACCACATGGCGGAAGGTCTGGAAGCTGTTGGCGCCCAGATCCATCGAGGCCTCGACCAGGGCGGGCGAGGAGCGGCGCAGCCGCGCGATCACGTTGTTGTACACGACGACGATGCAGAAGGTGGCGTGGCCCAGCACGATCGTCCAGTAGCTGAAGGGAATATCGGCGACGCCGAAGGCCGAGCGCAGGCTGATGCCGGTGACGATGCCCGGCAGCGCGATCGGCAGCAGGATCAGGAGCGTGACCGATTCCTTGCCGAAGAACCTGAAGCGGAACATGGCGGCGGCGGCAAGCGTGCCCAGCACCAGCGCGATCGCGGTTCCCATCATCGCGACCCGGACCGACAGCCACAGCGCCTGCCAGATGTCGTCGCGCTCCCAGGCGACGGCGAACCATTTCAGCGTCAGGCCCGGGGGCGGGAAGGTGAAGCTGCGGTCGTCGGTCGAGAAGGCGTAGAGCAGGATGAAGGCCAGCGGCAGGTTGAGGAACAGGAGCCCGAAGGTGGCCGCGGCCCTGAGGCTGAGGCTCGGCCGCTCGCCCATGCGCTGGCTGGTGTTGGCGGCGGCCTTAGAGGGCATCGAAGGCTCCGAAACGCTTGGCAACCGTGAGATAGCCCGCCATCACCAGCACCGGCACCATAGCGAAGGCGGCCGCGAGCGGCAGGTTGCCGGCCGTGCCCTGCAGCCCATAGACCACCTGGCCGATGAAGGGACGCGAGGAGCCCACCAGGTTGGGGATGATGTAGTCGCCCAGCGTCAGGGAGAAGGTGAAGATCGAGCCGGCCGCGATGCCCGGAATGGCGAGCGGAAAGATCACCTTGCGCAGGGTCGCGCGGGGTTTGGCGCCGAGATCGGCCGAGGCCTCGAGCAGCGAGCGCGGCACGCGCTCCAGCGCCGCCTCCACCGGCAGGATCATGTAGGGCAGCCAGATATAGATGAAGACGATGGCGGTGCCGATATAGGAGGCGGAGAGCGAGGGCCCGCCGATCACCGGGATCGACAGCACGCCGTCGAGGAGCCAGCCCAGATGGAGCTGGTCGAAGATCCAGCTGATGGCGCCTTCCTTCGCCAGGATCAGCTTCCAGGCATAGACGCGCACCAGATAGTTGGACCAGAGCGGCAGCATGACCGCGAGATAGAAGATCGCCTTCGACTTGGTGCCCGCATAGCGCGCCATGTAGTAGGCGAGGGGAAACGCGATCACGCCGCAGACGATGGTGACCGCCGCCGCCATCATGACGGTGCGCAGGATGATGGTGAGGTTGGCGTCGGTGAAGAGCTCGCCATAGGTGCGGAGCGTCGGCTCGTAGACCGTGAGGCCGCTGAAATCGTCGACATAGAAGAAGCTCTGCGCCAGGAGCGAGAAGAGCGACCCCAGATAGACGATGCCGAGCCACAGCAGCGGCGGCACCAGCAGCAGGGTCAGCACCAGCCGCGGGCGCAGATAGAGGAAGGAGGAGAGGCGCGTGAGCGGCGCCGGAGGGGCGGCCTCGAGGCTCATGCGGACTCCGCCATCGCCTGCATGTGATCCCGGCGCCACCAGAGCAGCACCGGGCGGCCCTGCATCTCGGCCCCGCCGCGCGCCCCGCCGCTGCGGTTCTGCTCGATCACGGTGAGCTCGCCGCCGCCTTCGAGCGCCACGTTGAAGCGCGTCGAGGAGCCCAGATAGAGCAGGCTCTCGATCTTGCCGCGCACGACGCAGGTGCCCGGCGGCGGCGTCTCCTCGCCGCCCATGATCAGCGTGATCTTCTCCGGCCGGATCGAGAAGGCGGCCGCAGTGCCCGCGATCGCCTTGGCCGCGGGACCGGTCAGGATGTTGGAGACGCCGACGAAGCCGGCGACGAAGGCGGTGGCCGGATGCTCGTAGACGTCGGCCGGCGAGCCGATCTGCTCGATGCGGCCCTTGTTGAACACGGCCACGCGGTCGCTCATGCCGAGCGCCTCGCCCTGGTCGTGGGTCACGTAGATGAAGGTGATGCCGACGCGCCGCTGGATCGCCTTGAGCTCGACCTGCATCTGCTCGCGGAGCTTGAGGTCGAGGGCGCCGAGCGGCTCGTCCAGCAGCAGGACGCTGGGCTTGTTGATGAGCGCGCGGGCCAGGGCCACGCGCTGGCGCTGGCCGCCGGAAAGCTGGCTGGGCTTGCGGGCGCCGAGGCCCGCCAGCGCCACCATCCGCAGCATCTCCTCGGCCTCGCGCAGGCGCTGCGCCTTGGGCTCGCCGCGGATCATGGGGCCGTAGGCGACATTGTCGGCGACGTTCATATGCGGGAAGAGCGCGTAGTCCTGGAACACGGTGTTGACGTCGCGCTCATAGGGCGGCACGCCCGCGACCGGCTGCCCATGGATCAGAATCTCGCCGGAGGTCGGCTGCTCGAAGCCGGCGATGAGCCTGAGGCAGGTGGTCTTGCCCGAGCCCGAGGGTCCGAGCATGGCGAAGAACTCGCCATCCTCGATGTCGAAGCTGATCCTGTCGGCGGCACGGACATCGCCGTAATGGCGGCTCACCTCCCGGAAGGAGACCGCAGGAGCGGAGGCTTGTGTCATATCGATCTGGAAGGGGCCCGAAATGAAACGGGCGGGCGCCGGTCGATCTTGTCCGGCGCCCGCCCCTGAAACCGCAGTTTACTGTCCGCTCTGGATGGCGAGATAGGCGGCCGTCCAATCCTTGTACGGCACGCATTTCTTCCCGTTGCCGCAGTCGGCGACCGGGGTCTTCCAGAACGAGATCTTGTCGAAGTTCTCGACGCCGTTGGCCTCGCAGCCCTTCTCGCCGAGGAGCGCATTGCCCTTGCAGGCTTCGGGCACGACCGGCACCGAGCCGAACCAGGAAGCGAGGTCGCCCTGGAGCTTCTTGTCCAGCGAATGCTCGAGCCACAGATAGGCGCAGTTCGGATGCGGGGCCTGCGAGTGCATCATGGTGGTGTCGGCCCATCCGGTCGCGCCTTCCTCCGGCACCGTCATGCCGACCGGCTGGCCTTCGCCGGCCAGGAGGTTCGCCTGGTAGGGCCAGGAGGTCGAGGCCACCACGCCCTCGTTCTTGAAGTCCTCGGTCTGGGCGGTGGCGTCGCTCCAGTATTTCAGGACCAGCTTGCGCTGCGACTTGAGCAGGTTGACGGCGGCGTCGAACTGCTCCTGCGTCAGCTCATAGGGATCCTCGATCTTGAGGCCGGGCTGATGCTTCTTCAGGTAAAGCGCCGCGTCGGCGATATAGATCGGGCCGTAATAGGCCTCGATGCGGCCCTGGTTCGACTTGCCGTCGGGCAGCTTCTGCTCCTCGAACACCACGTTCCAGCTCGTCGGCGCCGTCTTGAAGACGTTGGTGTTGTACATCAGCACGTTCGGCCCCCACTGATAGGGCACGCCGAAATGCTTGCCGCCGACCGTGTGCCAGGGGCCGTTCTGCAGCCGCTTGTCGATCGTGTTCCAGCTCGGGATCAGGTCGGTGTTGATCTGCTGCACCTTGCCGCCCGCGATCAGGCGGAGCGTGGCGTCGCCGGACGCCGTCACCAGATCGAACCCGCCGGCATTCATCAGCGAGACCATCTCGTCCGAGCTGCCGGCCGTCTTCACCGTCACCTTGCAGCCGGTCTGCTTCTCGAAATCGGTCACCCAGTCGTAGTTCTTGTCGGTGTCGCCGCGCTCGACATAGCCGGGCCAGGCCACGATCGCGACCTCGCCTTCGCCCGGACCGACCTTGGACATCATGTCCGCCTTCGCGATGCCGGCACCCACGGCCAGCGCGCCCAGGGCGGCGATGCCCATCATCGCGCCCAGTCTGATCCCCGACATTCCTGCCTCCTCGTCCTGTTTATGATTTCGCTGTTTGGGGCCCTGGTTTGCGGTAAGGGCCGTTGCCAGAGGGAAACTAGCCTGCCCGTCGGGGATTGGCAAAGGGGCCGCAGGTTGAACAACCCGCCAGCGATTCTGTTCAATTGGCTGTAACGGGCGAGAATTCCTGGCGAATTTCTTCCTCGCGCAGATCCTTGACGATCAGGACAAGACGCGAGCGGCGTTCCGCATCGGGCCAGGCCGGCAGCAGGGCCGGCGGATGAAAAAGATGCTGCACGCCATGCACCGCGACCGGCGTGTCGAAGCCGGCGACGTTCAAGACGCCTTTGATGCGCAGCAGCTTGTCGCCGTCGCGCGCGATCAGCGTCTCGATGAAGCGGGTGAAGCGCTCCCAGTCGAGCGGACGCTCCGCCGTGAGGCAGAAGGCGCGGATATGGGCGTCGTGCCGGTTGCGGTCCGATGCGCTCTGCGCGCCATGCTCATGTGTGTGCCCATGCTCGTGCCCGTGGTCATGACCATGGTCGTGATCGTGGCGAGGCGCTTCGTAGGCCTCGGCGCGCAGCCAGCCCTGCACGTCGGGCGTCTTGAGCGCCGGGTTGAAAAGGCCGGCATCGAACAGCCGGCTGCCATCGACCTCGCCCTGGCGCGCCAGGATCTGCGGGGCCGCGGGATTGAGCGCCTTGAGGCGGGCCTGGAGCGCCGCGAGCGTCGCGGGTTCCGCGAGGTCGGTCTTGGTCAGCACCAGCCGGTCGGCGACCGCGGCCTGCTTCACCGATTCGAAATGGCGGTCGAGCTGGCTCATGCCGTTGACGGCATCGACCGTGGCGATCACGCCGTCGAGGCGGAAGCGGTCGGCCAGCAGCGGATCGGACATCAGCGTCTGCAGGATCGGCGCCGGGTCGGCGAGCCCGGTGCTCTCGATGACGACGCGCTTGAAGGGCGGCACCCCGCCCTTGACGCGGCGGCGGAAGAGCGAGCGCAGCGTGTCGATCAGGTCGCCGCGGATGGTGCAGCAGAGGCAGCCGCTGTCGAGCAGCACCGGCTGCTCGGGCGCGTTCTCGACCAGCAGATGGTCGAGCCCGATCTCCCCGAACTCGTTGATGATGACGGCCGTCTCGGCCAGCGCCGGCTGGCGCAGCAGCCGGGAGAGCAGCGTGGTCTTGCCCGATCCCAGGAAGCCCGTCAGCAGGCTCGCGGGCAGCCGCTCCTCGGGCAGGATGTCCTCGCGGCTCATTGCGCAGCGCTCTCAGTGGCCGGCCGTGCATCATGCAGCGACCAGACCACGAAGGTGAGGAGGGTCACGGCGCCAGCCTGATGCAGCGCCGCCAGCGGCACCGGCACCACCGCGAGCAGCGTGGCAATGCCGAGCCCGACCTGGATCAGCGCCATGGCGGTGGCGAGCCGCACCGGCAGGCTGCTGGCGGTTCCCCGGTCCCAGATCCCCGCGCGCCAGCCCAGCGCCAGCATCGTCAGCATCGTCGCGATCGCGAGCCAGCGATGGACGAACTGCGCCGCCGGCGGATTCTCGAACAGGTTGATCCAGCCCGGCACCATCGCCCAGAGATCGGACGGCATGATCTCGCCGCCCATCAGCGGGAAGCTGTTATAGACGAGGCCGCCATGGAGCCCGGCGGTGAAGCCGCCCATGACGATGGTGAGGCAGAGCAGCCCCAACACCAGGACGAGATGCGGCCGGAATCGTGACGGCACCGGCCAGCGTTCAGCCGCGCGCAGGAGATCGAGCGCCGTCCAGAGCAGGGCGACATAGATCGCGAGCGCCAGGACCAGATGCGCCACCAGGCGGTATTGGCTGACATCGACGCGGTCGGCGAAGCCGCTCGCCACCATGAACCAGCCGAGCGCGCCCTGGGCGCCGCCCAGCGCGAAGAGCAGGACCAGACGCGGCGCCAGGCCGCGGCGGATGCGGCCGCGCAACAGGAACCAGAGGAAGGGCAGCAGGAACACGACGCCGATGAGCCGGCCCCAGAGCCGATGCACCCATTCCCACCAGAAGATGCCCTTGAACGCGGCCAGGCTCATGCCGGCATTGACCTGCTGGTATTCCGGGATCTGCTGGTAGAGCGCGAAGAGGCGCTGCCATTCGGCCTCGCTCATCGGCGGCAGTGCGCCCTTGAGGGGTGCCCATTCCATGATCGAGAGACCGGACTGGGTCAGGCGCGTGACGCCGCCCAGCACCACCATGACGAAAACCATGGCGCAGCAGGCGAGCAGCCAGAGGCCGATCGCACGGTCGTTGCGCCGGATGAAATCGCGGCGCTGGGCCGGATCGGCGATATCGAGCGGTGAGGTGGGGGCAAGGACCCGCATGGCTGCGCGGGATGTAGCGAAGCGCCGCAGCGGCGGCAAGGCCGGGCTTGTCGCGGGGGACGCTGCCGGCGGATGAAACCGGGGCAACCCGGCGCCGGCGTCTCGCTTCAACCCCTCCCCCTTGAGGGGGAGGTTAGGGTGGGGGGTGATCGCAGAGCGCGATATGGCAACAGCCTCTCATCGCGTGGGTGCGGCTTGAATCGAGCGCGTGGCCACCCCCCACCCCAGCCTCCCCCTCAAGGGGGGAGGTGAAGAAAGAGACAAGGTTCAGTGCAGCGTCATCAGGGCGTTGGCCATCCTGAACTCGGCCGGCCGGATGAGCTTGGCCGAGGCGACCTTGACCGAATGGAGCCGGCCGTCGAGCGAGCGGCGCCAGAAATCGAGAAAGCGCTGCAGGACCGGGAAGTCCGGGGCCAGGTCGTAATCCTGCCAGACATAGCTCTGCAGGATCCGCGGATGATCCGGCAGGTGATAGAGGATCTCCGCCGTTGTGAGGCGGTAGTCTTTGAGCTGCAACTGAAGCGTCATCCGGCTTTCTCCTTTCGAATCGGAGGCGCCTCCCGATCTTCACCCGTCAGTCTCCGGGGCAGAAGGAAAAAATTAATTAAACCAATGGTTTAGCAGCCGTTAACCAGGAGTGCTGCCAGCGAATCCAAGGCCTTGGCGAGGATCCGGACAATGTTTGGAGCAGCGGCCGCGCGAGGGAATCGCTCCGATCAAGGCCCTTTTCTTCAGAGGGCCACTTGACTCGGTTTTGCGGTGGGCCTACATCGCTGGCACTCACCGACCGGTAGTGCTAACAGCGGCGGGCACGCTGCCTCGGGGGCAAAACCGGTCTCCAACGAAATCAAGGACTTGTGGAGGTTGATCCATGCAATTCCGTCCGCTGCATGACCGGGTCGTGGTGCGCCGGGTCGAGGAAGAGACGAAGACCGCTGGCGGCATCATCATCCCGGATACCGCGAAGGAAAAGCCGATGCAGGGCGAAGTCGTGGCCGTTGGCCCCGGCGCCCGCGGCGAAGACGGGAAGCTCATCCCGCTCGATGTGAAGGCCGGCGACATCATCCTGTTCGGCAAGTGGTCCGGCACCGAAGTGAAGCTCGATGGCCAGGAACTCCTGATCATGAAGGAGTCCGACATCATGGGCATTCTCGAGGGCGCCAAGGCCTCGAAGAAGAAGGTCGCCTAAGGGCGCCAGAGTTTCAGAGGAGCAAACATAATGGCTGCTAAAGACGTTCGTTTCAGCACGGACGCCCGCGAGCGGATGCTGCGTGGCGTCGACATCCTCGCCAACGCCGTGAAGGTCACGCTCGGCCCCAAGGGCCGCAACGTCGTGATCGACAAGGCCTTCGGTGCGCCCCGCATCACGAAGGACGGCGTCACCGTCGCGAAGGAAGTCGAGCTTTCCGACAAGTTCGAGAACATGGGCGCGCAGATGGTGCGCGAGGTCGCCAGCAAGACCAACGACATGGCTGGTGACGGCACCACCACCGCCACGGTCCTGGCCCAGGCCATCGTGCGCGAAGGCGTGCGCGCGGTTGCCGCCGGCATGAACCCGATGGATCTGAAGCGCGGCATCGACCTCGCGGTCGAGGCCGTCGTGGAAGACGTCCAGAAGCGCTCCAAGAAGGTCTCGACCTCGGACGAGATCGCCCAGGTCGGCACCATCTCGGCCAATGGCGAGCGCGAGATCGGCGACATGATCGCCAAGGCGATGCAGAAGGTCGGCAACGAGGGCGTGATCACGGTCGAGGAGGCCAAGGGCCTCGACACCGAGCTCGACGTCGTCGAGGGCATGCAGTTCGACCGCGGCTATCTCTCGCCCTACTTCATCACCAACGCCGAGAAGATGTCGGTCGAGCTGGAGAGCCCCTTCATCCTCCTGCATGAGAAGAAGCTGTCGGGCCTCCAGGCCATGCTGCCGGTTCTCGAGGCGGTCGTGCAGTCGGGCAAGCCGCTGCTGATCATCGCCGAGGACGTCGAGGGCGAGGCTCTGGCCACGCTCGTCGTCAACAAGCTCCGCGGCGGCCTCAAGGTCGCGGCCGTGAAGGCCCCGGGTTTCGGCGATCGCCGCAAGGCGATGCTCGAGGACATCGCGATCCTCACGGGCGGCCAGGTCATCAGCGAAGACCTGGGCATCAAGCTCGAGAGCGTCACGCTCGACATGCTGGGCAAGGCGAAGAAGGTCGTGATCGACAAGGACAACACGACCATCGTCGACGGCGCCGGCAAGAAGAAGGAGATCGAGGGCCGCTGCACGCAGATCCGCGCCCAGATCGAGGAGACCACCTCCGAGTACGACAAGGAGAAGCTCGCCGAGCGCCTTGCCAAGCTCGCGGGCGGCGTGGCCGTGATCAAGGTCGGCGGCGCCACCGAGGTCGAGGTGAAGGAGCGCAAGGATCGCGTTGACGACGCGATGCATGCGACCCGCGCCGCGGTCGAGGAAGGCATCGTCGCCGGCGGCGGCGTGGCGCTCCTCTACGGCGTCCGTTCGCTCGACAAGCTGAAGCCCGCCAACAACGACCAGAAGGTCGGCATCGACATCGTCCGCCGCGCCATCGTGGTGCCGGCGCGTCTGATCGCCGAGAATGCCGGCACCGACGGTTCGATCGTGGTCGGCAAGCTGCTCGAATCGAAGAGCGCCAACTGGGGCTTCGACGCGCAGAGCGGCGATTACACCGACCTGGTGAAGGCCGGCATCATCGACCCGACCAAGGTCGTCCGCTGCGCCCTGCAGGATGCGGCCTCGGTCGCGGGCCTGCTGGTCACGACGGAGGCGATGATCGCCGATCGTCCCGAGAAGAAGGCCCCGCCGGCCGGTGGCCCGGGCGGCGGCATGGGCGGCATGGGCGACATGGACTTCTAAGAAGTCCGTATCTCCCGGCCCTCAAGGCCAGAAGAGCGGGGCCGCGATCCTTCGGGATCGCGGCCCTTTTCTTTTGCCCATTCTTTCCGCACGCATTGCGTGCGTCATGGTTAAGGCGCCCTTCACCATGACAGGCCGCCGCGGCCCCGCGGATCGGAAAGCGGCGTGAAGCCCTCCCGTAAAGCCATTTGTAAGGCTCCTCGCCTAGCCTTCCTCGCATGCAAGAGACGGTGCCGGTCGCCCTGAGCGGCCGCCCTTGGGCCCCGAGGAGACGAGCCATGCGAAATTACCTGCGGTTGTCGAGCCTCGCTGTCGCGCTGGCGCTGTTCGGCGCGGCGCCCGCGATGGCGGACTACCAGGCCGCGCGCGACGCTTACGACGCCAAGGATTATCAGAAGGCGCAGGCCGAGGCGAAGCCGCTGGCCGACAAGGGCGACGCCCGTGCGCAGGTCATGATGGGCGACCTCTATTACTACGGCAACGGCGTGGCGAAGGACCTCGCCGAGGCATTGCGCTGGTACCGCAAGGCGGCCGATCAGGGCGACGCCCAGGCCCAGTATTATGTCGGCTATGCCTATCGCTACGGCGAGAGCGTGACGGAGGACGACGCGGAAGCGGCCCGCTGGTTCAAGCTCGCCGCCGGCCAGAACTATGCCGACGCGCAGGCCGAGCTCGGCAACCAGTATCTGAACGGGCGGGGCGTTCCCCAGGACTATGCGGAAGCGCTGCGCCTCATCCAGCCGGCGGCGGAAGCGGGCAACGCCATGTCGATGGTGGATCTGGGCTACATGTACGACAACGGCTTCGGCGTGGCGGTGGACTACGCCCAGGCGCTTCGCTGGTACAAGGCCGGCGCCGAGCTGAAGAATCAGTATGGCCAGTACGACGTCGGCCTTTTCTACCGGGACGGCCGGGGCGTGGCCAAGGATCTCGACCAGGCGCGGCACTGGTTCCAGCTTGCCGCCGATCAGGGCAACGAGGACGCCAAGAAGGCGCTCGCGAATCTCGGCGGCGCCTCCGGCGACCCCGGGGCCGGCACGACGCCACCGGTCTCGGCGGATGTTCAGGCCATGCTCGACGCCTATGACGCCGAGGACGACAAGAAGGCCTTCGGTCTGGCGAAGCCGCTGGCGGAGCGAGGCGACGCCCGGGCGCAGACCGTCGTGGGCGAGTTCTACTACTTCGGCTATGGCGATGTTTCGCCCGACTACGATGAGGCGATGCGCTGGTTCAAGAAGGCGGCCGATCAGGGCCTCGCCTGGGGCGAGTACGATCTCGCTTCCGCCTACGACTATGGTGACGAGGATTTCGACGGCGAGACGCGGAACATCGCCGAGGCGGTCCGCTGGTACAAGGCAGCGGCGGACCAGAACTATGCCGATGCGCAGGCCGCGCTGGGCGAGCTCTATATGCAGGGCGACGGCGTCCCGAAGGACTACGCGGAAGCTCAGCGCCTTCTTCGCCTGGCGGCCGATGGCGGCGTGTCCTGGGCGATGAAGGATCTGGGCGATATCTACGCCCAGGGCCTCGGCGTTTCGAAGGATATCGAGGAAGCCAGGCGCTGGTACCAGAAGGCGGCCGACAAGGGCAATACGGGTGCGAAGAAGGCGCTCGCGAGCCTGGGCAGCGGCGGCAACCTCGCCAGCAATGGCGACGCCTGCAGCGGCATCGTCGGGAACTGGAACTGGTTCATCGGCGGCGTCGTCGGCGCCGCGCCCGACGGGGGCCTGAGCTTCCAGCAGGCCACCGGCGGCACGCCGGTACCGGCCGGCCGCTGGAGCTGCGAGGGCGGCAGCTACACGCTCACCTGGAGCAACGGCTTCGTCGACAAGCTGCAGCTCTCCAGCGACGGCCGTTCGCTCGTCGGCACCAACCAGCAGGGCGCCAGCGTCACCGCGCAGCGGCTGTAGCAGCGCCGAGCGAGACCGCCGCCGGGCGCTCGTGAGCGCGCGCCGGCGCTCTCACAGCTGCTCGACATCCTCGAGCGCGTACTCGGTGCCTTGCGGGTTCTCGCCGATCACCAGCGTCGCGTCGTTGTCGAAACGATAGGGCGGGACCGGCAGGTTCAGGGGTGCCGGCACGCCGCGATAGACGCGGCCCGCCAGGTCGTATTTCGAGCCATGGCACTGGCAGAGATAGCCGCCGGGCCAATCCGCCGTCACGGTGGGGCGGAACGACGGCACGCAGCCCAGATGTGTGCAGATCCCCACCAGCACCGCATATTCCGGCTTGGCCGAGCGCGACCAGTTCGCCGCATAAGGCGGCTGCTGGTGCGACTGCGACTGCGGGTCGCGCAGTCTTGCCAGCAGCTCGGGCGATTTGAGGGTGGTCAGGCTTTCGGGCGTGCGACGGACGATGAAGATGGGTCGGCCGCGCCAGGTCACCACGATCTGCTGCCCGGCCTGCATCTTCGAGAGATCGACCGTGAGCGGCCCGCCGGCCGCGATCACGTCCGCGGACGGGTCCATCTGGTCGATGAAGGGCCAGGCCAGCGAGATCACGCCGATGGCCGTGGTCGCCGCCGTCGCGAGATAGAGGAAGTCGCGGCGCGTTGCCGTGCCGGGTGCCGCCGACCCTTCCGGGCGCGGCGCATGAGGGACGTACTGCACGGGCATGGACGCTCCTTTCCCCGCCAGCCGCGGGATTGGTCGGCCGCGCTCGCGGAGGTTCCTGCCACCCTCAAAGGGTGCTGCTGTCAGGTCACTTGGTGGGGCGTTCCCGGGGCGAAAGACCGGGCGCGTCACGATGTCCCGTTCATGACGCATTCTTAAGGCAGAGGAGCGGGCCCCCCACCGTTATCCCCACGAAAGCGGGGATGACGGAAAGGGCGGGACGGACGGATCGGGCAGGAAGAGGCGGTGCCGCCGCTGTGCCGTTGGCTCTAGACCGTCTGGTGCCGCGCGCGGGCGCCGCGCTCGATGGCGGCCGCGGTCAGCCGGTCGATGCTGAGATGATCGCGAATCAGCTCGAGCAGCCGCAGCTCTTCCTGCGTCGCCTTGCCGTCGGCCGCCGCCACTTCGCAGGCGAGCGCATAGGCGGTCTCGCGCAGCTTCTTCGGCAGCGCCTTCTTGATCAGCGCGAAGGCCTGCTCCAGACCGTCGTCTTCCTGCAGCAGCCTCGCGCAGTCGGCGCCGACCCTGGTCAGCTTCTTGCGGTCGAAATCCTCGAACACGGGCAGATGCAGCACCATGTCGCCGATCGAGGCCAGCTCGGCATCGGTCATGTTCCGGTCGGATGCCGACACCATCACCATGGTGTAGATGAGCGCGGCATGGTGGCTGATCTTCGCCATTCTCTTCCCCTCTGAATTGGGCGGCCCCCTATGTAGAAGCCGGGTGGGTGGATGGCAAGCGACGCCCGGTCGCTGCCGCTTGCAGGCCTCTGACGCCGAGGGAAACAACGCCCTTGCAGCGCGGATAACCGCGACGGGGAGCCCGGCAACGGATCTGCGGCAGGGTTTTCCACAGGCAATTTCTGAACCGGCTCTGCGCCGGCTTGACCGGCCTGAACCGGTCGCCCTAGCGTCGGCCCTGACTGGTATAAACGGTAGACCAGATACCAAGGATACCAATGCAAGTCAGCCCCATCCGCCGGCGCAAACTGTCCGAGGAGGTCGCGGCCCGGCTCGAGGCCATGATCCAGGAGGGCGGCTATCAGCCGGGGGACCAGCTCCCCTCCGAGCGCGATCTGATGAAGCAGTTCGGGGTCGGAAGGCCGGCCGTGCGCGAGGCGCTGTTCTCGCTCCAGACCATGGGGCTGGTCGCGGTCTCGAGCGGCGAGCGCGCGCGCGTCACGCGTCCCACGCCCAAGCTCGTGATCGAATCGCTTGCCGGGGCCGCGCGGCTCATGCTCTCCGAGCCCGACGGCATCCGGCATTTCCAGCAGGCGCGCACCTTCTTCGAGATCGGGCTCGCGCGCCACGCGGCCGAGCATGCGAGCGAGAGCGACCTGCGCGACCTGCGCCGCGCGCTCGAGGAGAACCGCCTGTCGATCGGCAATATCCGCCGCTTCGAGCAGACCGACATGGCCTTCCACTATGTGCTGGCCGTGATCCCGCGCAACCCGATCTTCACCGCGATCCACGCCGCCATCGCCGAATGGCTGATGGAGCAGCGCACCATCACGCTCACCTATCCCGGGCAGAACGAGATCGCGTACCGCGCACACCTGGCCATCACCGAGGCGATCGCCGCGCGCGATCCCGACCGTTCCGAGCGCGTGATCCGCGCGCATCTCGACCAGGTGGCGGGCCTTTACTGGCAGGTGGTGGGCGAGCAGGGAGGGGAGCATGGCGGGCTACGTGATCATGGTGGCGTTTCACCTGAAGCCCGGAGCAAAGGCGTCGTTCCGCCGGCTGATTGACGAGAACGCACGGACCTCCGTGCGCGAGGAGCCGGGCTGCCGGCAGTTCGACGTGCTGGAGCCGCCGAAGGAGCAGGACCGGGTGGTCCTCTACGAGATCTATGAGGACCGCGCCGCCTTCGAGGCGCATCTGAAATCGGCGCATTTCCTCGCCTTCAACGAGGCGAGCGCGCCGCTGGTAGCCGAAAAGATCGTCACCGACTACGCCTTGGTCTTTGCCGGATCGCAATAAGTGAGAGTGACGTCCCTCTTGAGGAGGCTAAGGCATACACACATCGCCAGGAGCAAGTGCGTTCACTCCTCCGTCATCCCCGCGAAAGCGGGGATCCATCTTGATCCAACGCGCCGAGCTTGACGTTGGATCCCCGCTTTCGTGGGGATGACGATAGGGGCAACGGCTCGAAATCGGTCGGGAACCGCAATGCCCGCAGAGGCAGAGAAATGTGTATGTGCCCTGGCCTGAGGGCGAAGAGGGGACGTTCGACAGCAGAAGGAACCGACGCAGCATGGAACGCCTCAGCCTGAAGCAGATGGCCCGCACCCGGAAGGCCAAGCTCGGCCATTTCATCGTCGAGTTCGCCACCCCGGGCATCGGCCATATCGTCAAGTCGGCGGGCGGGGAGTTCGTGCTGTTCGACCTCGAGCATTCGGGCTTCTCCTTCGAGACGGTCAAGAGCGCCATCCGCTATTTCGAGGCGGCGGACGTGGCGGTGATCTGCCGGGTCCCGTCGAAGAACTACGACCATATCGCGCGCGCCTGCGACATGGGGGCCGAAGGCATCATGGTGCCGATGGTGGGCTCGGCCGAAGAGGCGCGCGCCATCCTCGACTGCATGAAATACTATCCCGACGGCAAGCGCGGCGTGGCGCTGCAGGTCGCCCACGACAACTACCGCCCGGGCGACACCGCCAAGAAGCAGGCCGCCGCCAACCGCCGCACCACGCTCTTCTGCCAGATCGAGACGGCCGAGGGCGTCAAGAACGCCGACAAGATCGCGGCCGTCCCCGGCGTCGATTGCCTCTGGGTCGGGCATTTCGACCTCTCGACCTCGCTCGGCATTCCCGGCCAGTTCGGCAACCCTATCTTCACCGAGGCGATCCAGAAGGTGGCCGCCGCCACGAAGAAGCATGGCAAGGCGCTGGGCCGCCTGGTGCCGAACGTCGAGACGGGAATCGACGTCTTCGGCATCGGCTTCGACTTCATCTGCTATTCGGGCGACGTCTGGGTGCTGCATAACGCGCTGGCCGAGGCGCTGGGCAAGCTGCGCGAGGCCTGCGAGGGACGGGCCGGGGCCGCACGCCGGACCAAGATCGCCGCGGCACCGGCCGCACCGGCACCCGCCAAGCGCGCCAAGAAGAAGCCGTAGGCCGCCCATGAGCGCCGCCCCCTTCCGCGTGGCCCTTTCGGGCGATTTCAGGAAGCCCGACGGCTCGCCGACCTTTCCGGATTTCGACCTGGGGCCGCTCGTCTCGGCACCCGGCGTCGAAACGTTGTTCCTGGAGCCGGCCAACCCGATTCCCGCGGCGCAGATGGCGGATGTCGATGCGCTGATCCTGCTGATGCCGCGCTTCGCGGCCGAGAGCGTCCATCCCAACGGGCGCCTGGGCCTGGTCGCGCGCTTCGGCGTCGGCTACGACAATGTCGATACCGAGGCCTGCACCAGGGCCGGCATCGCGCTCGCCATCACGCCCGACGGCGTGCGCCGCCCGGTCGCGGTCTCGATCGTCACGCTCATGCTGGCCTTGACGGGCAAGCTCATGACCAAGGACCGGCTGACCCGCGAGGGACCGGAGGGTTTCGCGCGCCGCGTCGACCATATGGGCGTGGGCCTGGTCGGCCGCACCCTGGGCTCGATCGGCATCGGGAATATCGGCGCCGAGCTGTTCCGGCTGGCCAGGCCCTATGACATGCATTTCATCGCCCACGATCCCTTCGCCGACAGGAAGGTCGCGGCGGAGCTCGGCATCGAGCTGGTCGATCTGGAGACGCTGTTCCGGCGCGCCGACGTGCTGACGGTGAACTGCCCGCTGACGCCCGAGACGCGCCATATCGTCAATGCGCAGCGCCTCGGCCTGATGAAGCCCACCGCCTATCTCATCAACACGGCGCGGGGCCCGATCGTCGATCAGAAGGCGCTGACGAAGGTGCTGCAGGAGCGGCGCATCGCCGGCGCCGGGCTCGACGTGCTGGAACAGGAGCCGCCCTCGATCGAGGACCCGATTCTTGGACTCGACAACGTGATCCTGGCGCCGCATGCGCTCTGCTGGACCGACCAGTGCTTCGCCGGCAACGGCGCCGCCGATATCCGTGCCGTGCTCAGCGTCATGAAAGGCGAGGAGCCGCGCGGCGTCGTCAATCGCGCGGTGCTCGCCTCGCCCGCCTGGAAAGCGCGGCTGGAGCGCAACCGCCAGCGCTTCGGTCGCTAGAACGAAAAAGCCCCGCAAAGGAGGACCATCGCCGAACAAGCCGCCTCGCCACTCTGAACCGCTTGCGACTTGCATCAAGCCAATGGTCGACACGTGAAGCCCAAAAAATTGGGCAACTAGGGAGGAAGCCATGAGTTTGTTGAAGAAGCTCGCCTGGGCCGGCGCCTTCGCCGGTCTCGCGCTCGGCGCCTGGTCGTCGGGTGCCGCGGCGCAATCCGCCGACGAGATCGCCGCCGAGGCGGCCAAGAAATATGCCGGCACCGAGATCACCGTGGTCTGGGAAGCCGGCCTCCAGTCGCTCGATCCGCTGAACTTCTCCGGACCCCTGTGGGAGAAGCTGACCGGCATGAAGGTCAAGGTGATCGAAGTCCCGACCGAGGAGATGTTCACCAAGATCATGCAGGAATACCGGGCTGGTACCGGCGCCTATGACGCGCTCAACGTGATCCCGTCCTGGATGCCCGACCTCGCCAAGGCCGGCGCGCTCGAGCCGCTCGATTCCTACGTCGACAAATACAAATACCGCGACGAGCTGCAGGAGATCGCGCCGACCTACCGCGACAACCAGATGACGGTCGACGGCAAGATCTACGGCTTCCCGGACGATGGCGACGTCTTCATCATGTATTACCGCAAGGACGTCTTCGCCGATCCGCAGAACCAGGCCGATTTCAAGGCCAAGTTCGGCTACGACCTGGCGCCGCCCACCACCTGGAAGCAGTTCGACGAGATCGGCCAGTTCCTGACCGACAAGTTCCAGCCGAAGATGTACGGCGCCGCCTTCTTCCGCCAGGCGCCCTATGCGCAGCTCATGTTCCAGGAGCGCTTCCGCAACGAGGGCGGCAAGTTCTTCGACCCGAACACGATGAAGGCCACGGTCAACAGCGACGTCGGCGTCAAGGTCCTGACCGACATGCGCGCCGAGAACAAGTTCATGCCGCCGGGCGTGGAGACCTGGGGCTTCGTCGAGAACCTCGCGGCCTTCATGGCGGGGCAGACGGCGATGACCATCTCCTGGCCGCCCTATGGCCGCTGGGCCGCGGGCTACGGCCAGGACGAGAAGGCCCTCAACTGGGTGCCCAAGACCCAGATCGCCGGCAAGGTCGGCTATGCCCTGCCGCCGGGCGGCCATCCGCAGCTGGCGCTGGGTTTCGCGCTCTCGGTCGCCTCGACCTCGAAGCACAAGGACGCCGCCTATCTCTTCATCCAGTGGCTGAACAGCAAGGCGATCTCGACCCAGCGGGTCCAGCTCCCCTATACGCTGCGCGATCCCTTCCGCGTCTCGCACTACACCGACCCGACCTATCTCTCGCGCTGGCCGGACGCCAAGGACTATCTGGCGACCTTGAAGCTGGCCTCGGAGACGGGCCTCCTCGACTTGTCGATCCTCCAGACCGACAAGTATGAGGAGGCGCTGCGCCAGGGCATCTCCGCGCTCTGGGGCGGCGAGGATCCCAAGGCCATTCTCGACAAGATCGCGGCCCAGTGGGACGCGATCACCGAGAAGGTCGGTGTCGACAAGCAGAAGGCCGCCTATCAGGGATGGGCCGCCAAGTCCGGCGCCTATCCGCAGATGTGAGGAAGAGAAAAGGGACGGTGTCTCTCTACCTATCCCCTCCCCCAGCTTTTGGGGGAGGGTGAGGGAGGGGGATGACGCGATGGATCGGGTTGCTCTTCCCGCTGTCATCCTCGGGCCGGCCGTGAGGCCGGACCCGGGGATCCAGCCCTTCCGCCCTGGATCGCCGGGTCAAGCCCGGCGATGACAGGAGGAAGGAGATGGGGAGGGAATGGACATGAAAAAAGTTGAGCCGGATGATTCTTAGGACTTCCCTTCCATGACCGCCGCCGCCGTCGCGTCGCGCCGCGCCCAGGCGCGCGGGCCGTTCCTGGAGCGGAACTTCAAATACCTGATCGTCGCCCCGGCGATCCTGGTGCTGCTGCTGGTCGGGCTCTTCCCGCTGATCTACTCGGCCGTGGTCAGCTTCCAGGGCATCGGCATGATCGACCAGGACACCTCCTTCCAGGGGCTGCTCAACTACAAGGCCCTGTTCCGCGACGCCCGGCTCTGGGAATCGCTGGCCCATACCCTGATCTTCACGGCGGTGGCGCTGCCGATCGAGCTGGCGCTGGGGCTGCTGCTGGCTCATCTCTTCCTCGAGAAGCTGCCGGGCCGCGCCCTCTTCATCGCGCTGCTGACGCTGCCCACCATGATCTCGCCGATCGTCTCGGGCGCCACCTGGCGGTTGCTGTTCGACCATCATTTCGGGCCGATCAACCAGATCATCGCCTGGTTCGCGGGCCATCAGGTCCCGATCATCTGGATCGTCAACCCCAACACCGTCTATCCGGCGATCCTGATCTGCGAGATCTGGCAGTGGACGCCCTTCATGTTCCTGATCCTGCTGGCGGCCCTCTCCAACGTCGACAAGTCGCTCCTGGAGGCGGCCGAGCTCGACGGCGCGCCCTACCGCACCGTGTTCCGGCGCATCGTGCTGCCGGCGATCTGGCCGGTCATGTCGGTGGCGCTGATGATCCGCGGCCTCGAGCTGATGCGGCTCTTCGACATCATCTGGGCGCTGACCCGGGGCGGCCCCGGCACCATGACCGAGACCGTCTCGATCTATACCTACGTCCAGGGCTTCGAGCAGTTCGAGATCAGCTACACGGCGGCGATCGCCTTCCTGGTGATCATCTTGCTGACAGCCGTGGTGATGTGGCTCCTGAAGCGCATGGAGATCGCGCGATGATGAGCCGGCGGGCCACCACGCGCCTAGGGCTTCGCTATGCCGCTGTCATCGCCGTGCTGCTCGTGTTCCTCTTTCCGATCTACTGGCTCTTCATCATCTCCTTCAAGACGCCGGACGAGATCTTCGCCTTCCCGCCGGTCTGGTGGCCGGCCAACATCCAGTTCGCCAACTATGCCGTGCTGTTCAAGGACGGCGACGTGATCGTGGTCTGGAACAGCCTGGTCATTGCCGGCTGCAGCACCGTGCTGGCCATGTTCTTCGGCACGATTTGCGCCTACAGCCTGGTGCGGTTCCGCACCGGCGGCGACGATCTGGCGATCTGGATCATCTCCCAGCGCATGATGCCGCCGATCGTGATCGTGTTTCCGGTCTTCCTGCTCTATGTGTGGCTGGGCGCCGTCGACACCTATTGGGGCCTGATCCTGCTCTATACGGCCTTCAACCTGCCCTATGTGATCTGGATGATGCGCGGCTATATCGCCGACATCCCGATCGAGCTCGAGGAAAGCGCCTTGGTCGACGGCTGCAGCCGCTGGCAGGTGCTGACGGGCGTGGTGTTCCCGATGGCGCGCGCCGGGCTGTTCGCGACCGCGGTCTTCACCTTCGTCTTCGCCTGGAACGACTTTATCTTCGCCCTCGTTCTGACCCGCACCGAGGTGCTCACCTACCCGGTCCAGGTCACGCATTATTTCGGCGGGCAATCGAATTTCTGGGCCAAGATCGCGGCCATGTCGGTGCTGGGCACGGTGCCGGTCTTCGTCGCCGTGGCGATGCTGCAGCGTTATCTGGTGCGCGGCATCTCCATGGGGGCCGTGAAAGGCTGAACGGAACGGGGGCGAGCGAGAGGCGTCGACACGATGGCGGACCTGAAGATCACCGACCTGCACAAGCATTACGGCCCCGTCCATGCCGTGCGCGGCGTCGATCTGGAGATCCCGGCGCGCGAGTTCGCGGTCCTGGTCGGCCCCTCGGGCTGCGGGAAGTCGACCCTGCTGCGCTCGATCGCGGGCCTCGAGGAGATCGACCGGGGCACCATCGAGATCGGCGGTAAGGTCGTCAATGACATGCGCCCGCGCGACCGGGACATCGCCATGGTGTTCCAGAACTACGCGCTTTACCCCTATCTCACGGTCTATGAGAACATCGCCTTCGGCCTCAAGGCCCGCAAGACGCCCAAGGCGGAGATCGAGACCCGGGTCAAGCGCGCGGCCGACATGCTGGGCATCGCGGGCCTGCTCGACCGCCTGCCGCGCCAGCTCTCGGGCGGCCAGCGCCAGCGCGTCGCGATCGGGCGCGCCATCGTGCGCAACGCGCGGCTCTTCCTCTTCGACGAGCCGCTCTCCAACCTGGACGCACAGCTCCGCGACGAGATGCGCGGCGAGATCAAGCGCCTCCACCAGGAGATCGCCACCACCATGATCTATGTGACGCACGACCAGATCGAGGCCATGACGCTGGCCGACCGGATCGTGCTGCTGCGCGACGGCAAGATCGAGCAGCAGGGCAAGCCGCTCGACCTCTTCGAGCGGCCCGCCAGCCGCTTCGTCGCGGGCTTCCTCGGCTCTCCCCAGATGAACTTCCTGTCAGGCCGGCTGGTGAATGGCGGCGGATCCCAGGCGGTCAGGCTCGGGGACGGCACCACGCTGCCCTTGCCCGCCGGCCGCTGGAACCGGTTGGCAGCGGCGCCCGACAGCGAGATCATCCTCGGGCTGAGACCTGAGCATATGAGCCGCGCCCAAGGGGGCGCCGTGCCGCCGGGGGCGGTGAGGATCGGTGCCACGGTGGAGCTGGTCCAGCCGACCGGCTCGCGCAGCTACGCCACGCTCGGCCTCGGCGGCCAGCCCGTGGTGGCGGAGCTCCAGGCCCACGATGTGAGCCGGCCGGAGGAGACGCTCGAGCTGCAGATCGACCTCAACCGCGCGTCGCTGTTCGACGCGAAGACGGAGAAGGCGCTGTGATGGAGAGAGATTTCCTTCCTCTCCACCACGAAAGTGGGGGAGAGGGCAGGGTGAGGGGGTGGCGATGGAGTGCCGGCTTTCGACAGGGAGCCTGCTGCACGTCCCCCCTCACCCTACCCTCTCCCCCCGCTCATGCGGGTGGAGAGGAAAGCAAAGCCCGAGCCTGAGGAGGGGCCAGGATCATGACCAACGCGGCGCCATCGCGCGCGATCATCCTGACGGGAACCGAGCAGCCCAATGTCGCGGGGCGGAGCCTCAAGGCGGGGCCGCTGACGGCCGAGCTCGAGAACGGCGGCTTGCGCACCATCCGCTTCGGCGGCGTGGAGGTCCTGCGCACCATCGCCTTCCTGGTGCGCGACGAGAACTGGGGCACCTTCGATCCGGCGATCGGCGACCTGAAGGTGAGCGAGGCCGCGGACGGCTTCACCGTCACCTACAAGGCCGTCTGTTCCGACGCCAAGCGCAAGATCCGCTATGACGCGCGCATCGCTGGCAAGGCCGACGGGACGCTGACCTTCGAGGCGGTGGCCACGCCCGAGACCGACTTCCTCACCAACCGCACCGGCTTCGTCGTGCTCCATCCGCTCAAGGGCGTGGCTGGCCATACCGTCAAGATCGAGCATGTGGACGGGCGCAAGGTCACCGACAAGTTCCCCGCCATCGTCGATCCGGTGCAGCCCTTCAAGGATATCCGGGCGCTCAGCCACGAGGCGGCGCCGGGCCTCTGGGCCACGACCCGCATGGAAGGCGACACCTTCGAGATGGAGGATCACCGCAACTGGTGCGACGCCTCCTACAAGACCTATGTGCGGCCCCTGGCGCTGCCCTGGCCCTACACGCTGAAGAAGGGCGAGAGCTTCACCCAGTCGGTGAGCCTGAGCTTCAGCGGCCCGGCCCCGGCAGCCGCTTCCGCCGCCGCCGCGAGCGGCATCACCGTGAGCCTGGGCCAGGCCTCCGGCACCAAGCTGCCGCGCATCGGGTTGGGATTGCCGGCCGCGGAGGGGGCGGCGTCGCTGGCGGCGGCCGATCTTCTGAAGAAGGCCGGCGCGCAGCTTCTGATCGCCGAGATCGATCTGCGCGAGGGGCATGGCCGCAAGGAACTCGACACCGCGAAGAAGCTCGGCGAGACGATCGGCGCCGCCATCGTGCTGGAGGTCGTGCTGCCCGGGCAATCGGACGACCCCGCGACCGAGCTGGCACCGCTGGCGAAAGCGCTCGGCGAGAGTGGCCTCAAGCCTGCCGCGATCGCGGTGTCGCCCGCGGCCGATCTCAAGGCGGTGCTGCCCGGCAGTAAGGGCCCCCAGGTGCCGCCGCTGGAGACGATCTATGAAGCGGCGCGCAAGCTCTTCCCCGGGATCGCGCTCGGCGGCGGCATGTTCTCCTTCTTCACCGAGCTCAACCGCAAGCGTCCGCCGGCCAGGCTGCTCGACTACGTGACCCACAGCTCGAGCCCGATCGTGCATGCGGCCGACGATAAGTCGGTGATGGAGACGCTCGAATCGCTGCCCTATCAGATCCAGTCGACCCGCGCCTTCATCGCCGGCAAGCCCTACTGGGTCGGGCCCAGCGCCATCGGCGCCCGCAACAATCCCTACGGCGCCGCCTCCTCGCCCAACCCCGCGAACCAGCGGGTCTGCCTGTCGCAGATGGATCCGCGCCAGCGCGGCCTCTTCGGCGCCGCCTGGAACCTCGGCTATATCGCGGCTTTCGCGAAGGGCGGGATCGAGGTGGTCTCGCTCGGCGCCACCACGGGCTCCATCGGCATCGTCCATCGCAGGACGGGCGCCCCGCAGCCCTTCTTCGACGGGCAGGGCCAGCCCGCGGTCTTCCCCGTCTATCATGTGATCGCCGACCTCGCCGCGGCCGCGGGCGAGGCGCTGGTCCCGACCCGCTCCTCGGATGCCGGCAAGGTCGAGGCGCTCGCCGCACACGGGCCCGGCGGCACGCATCTCTGGGTCGCCAACCTGACGGCCGAGAAGCAGATGGTGACGCTGGCCGACATCCCGGCCGGTCCCGCCAAGCTGCGCATGCTGGACGAGGCGAGCTTCGTCGAGGCGGTGACTCAACCCGCCTGGTTCGCGACCGCGACCCAGCCCCTCGACCTCAAGGCCCCGCTCAGGCTCGGCGCCTACGCGGTGGCGCGGATCGATTGGAGCAGCCGGTGACATTGTCTCGCGTCATCCCCGCGAAAGCGGGGATCCATTTCAAAGCCTGGTCACCTGGATCAAGATGGATCCCCGCTGGAGTTTACGCTTGGACCGGCCTACGGCCGGATCCGGGCGCAGGGATGACGATCAGAACAGACAAGATGAACGGACCTCCATGACCCTCCTCCTCGGCGCCATCGCCGACGATCTCACCGGCGCCACCGATCTCGCCAACATGCTGGCGCGCGAGGGGATGCGCACGGTGCAGACGATCGGGATTCCCGCGCGCGAGCTGGCGCTGCCGCCGTCCGATGCGGTGGTGATCGCGCTCAAGTCGCGCACCATTCCTCCCGAGGACGCCGTGCGCCAGTCGCTGGTGGCGCTCGACTGGCTCAAGCGCAACGGTGCCCGCCAGATCCTGTTCAAATATTGCTCGACCTTCGATTCGACCGACGCCGGCAATATCGGTCCCGTGGCGGATGCGCTCATGAAGGCGCTTCATGCGCGCTTCACCATCGCCTGTCCGGCCTTTCCCGAGAACGGGCGCACGATCTTCCAGGGCAATCTCTTCGTCGGCAATGTCGCGCTCGCCGATTCCGGCATGCGCCACCACCCGCTGACGCCGATGACCGATTCCAACCTGGTGCGGGTGCTGGGCCGCCAGACCCGGGCCAAGGTCGGCCTCGTGCCCTATGGCACCGTGCGGCAGGGACCGGCCGCGATCCGCAAGGCCTTCGACCAGCTCCAGCATGACGGCTATGGCTACGCCATCGTCGACGCGATCGAGGACCAGCATCTGCGCGACATCGGCGCCGCCTCTTCCGACCTGGCGCTGATCACCGGCGGCTCCGGCATCGCGCTGGGCCTGCCGGCCAATTTCCGGAAGGAGCACCGCCTGGCGCCGGCCGGTCCGCCCGAGAGGCTCGAACGGATCGAGGGCCTGTCGGCCGTGCTGTCGGGGAGCTGCTCGCAGGCGACGCTGGGCCAGGTCGCGGCCTGGAAGGCGCGCCGGCCGGCCTTCGCGCTCGATCCGCTGGCCCTCGCCCAGGGCCGCGATCTCGTCGCCGACGCGGCGGCCTGGGCCCAGAACCACATGGCGCGCGAACCGGTGCTGATCTATGCGAGCGCGCCGCCGGAAGAGGTGGCCAAGGTGCAGGCGGCGCTGGGCCGCGAGAAGGCCGGGTCCCTGATCGAGGAGACGCTGGCCAAGATCGCGCAGCGCCTGGTGGCCGCGGGCCTGCGCAAGATCGTCATCGCCGGCGGCGAGACCTCGGGCGCCATCGTGCAGCGCCTGGGCGTAAGCGCGCTGCGGATCGGCTCGCAGATCGATCCGGGCGTGCCCTGGACCGTCAGCCTCGGCCAGCCGAAGCTGGCGCTGGCGCTCAAGTCCGGCAATTTCGGCGGGCCGGATTTCTTCGCCAAGGCGCTGGAGATGCTGGCATGACGTGCTCTAGCCCCTTCGCGGGAGAAGGCACCTGGACATTTGTGAGAGCCGACACACTCATTCACTCGTCATCCCCGCGAAAGCGGGGATCCATCTCGATCCAGCGTCGTAAGCTTGACCTTGGATCCCCGCTTTCGCGGGGATGACGATGACGGGCGCCGCCGCAGCGGCAAGGCGATGAGAGTATGCGGAAGATACAATGAGGCGTTTCGATTCCGATGGAAGGCAGCCCGCGATGACCGAGACCCACGCCCGCGAACGCATCGCCGCGCTCGGCCGCTCGATCTTCCAGCGCGGCCTCACCTTCGGCTCCTCCGGCAATATCAGCGTCCGGGTCGAGGATGGCTGGCTGATGACGCCGACCAATGTCGCGCTGGGCGATCTCGATCCGGCGCGGATCTCGAAGCTCGCGCCCGACGGCCGGCATCTCTCGGGTGACGCGCCGACCAAGGAGACGATGCTCCATCTCGCCATGTATCGCGAGCGGCCCAAGGCAGCGGCCGTGGTCCATCTCCATTCGACCCACTCGGTCGCGGTCTCGACGCTGGCCCATCTCGATCCCGAGGATGTGCTGCCGCCGATCACGGCCTATTACGTCATGCGGGTCGGCCGACTGCCGCTGGTGCCGTACTATCCGCCGGGAGATGCGGGCCTGGCCGAGGCGGTGGGCAAGCTCGCCTCGAAGCATCATGCGGTGCTGCTCGCCAATCACGGGCCGGTCGTGGCGGGCACTTCGCTCGAAGCGGCCTCGGGGGCCATTGAAGAGCTGGAGGAAACGGCCAAGCTCTATCTATTGCTGCAGGGCCATCGCACCCGCTTCCTGACACCGGAGCAGGTCGCGGCCCTGCGCGAGCGTTTCCCCAGTTGAAGGCCCCGTTAAAGGAACAACCCCGCCCATGCCCGGTCCCAAGCTCGCCGCCAATCTCAGCATGATCTTCCAGGAAGTCGAATTCCTGGACCGCTTCGCCGCCGCCGCCGCGGTCGGCTTCCATGCCGTCGAGTGCCTCTTTCCCTATCCCTTCGCCGCGTCGGAGATCCGCAGCCGGCTCGAGGCCTGGAAGCTGGAGCAGGTGCTCTTCAACGCCGCGCAGGGCGATTTCGAGAAAGGCGAGCGCGGCATCGCCGGCCTGCCGGGGCGCGAGGCGGATTTTCGCCGCGCGATCGACCTGGCGCTCGACTATGCCCAGACCCTGCGCTGCCCGCGCATCCATGTGATGGCGGGGCTGGTGCCGCTCCAGGGCGATCCCCGCCGCCACCGCGAGGTCTATGTCGAGAATCTGAGCTGGGCCGCCGGCCAGGCGCGGAGCGTCAAGGTCGACCTCATGCTGGAGCCGCTCAACGCCGTCGATTTTCCCGGCTACCTGATCGGCACGCCGCAGGCGGCGCGCTCGGTGATCGAGGAGGTCGGCGCTTCCAACATCAAGCTGCAGTACGACGTCTATCACGCGCAGATGACCCACGGTCGGCTGCTCGACAATTTCGCCGCCAACCAGGACATCGTCGGCCATGTCCAGATCGCCGGCGTGCCCGGCCGCAACGAGCCCGACGACAGCCAGGAGATCAACTACCGCGCGGTCTTCGCCGGGCTCGAGCGGATGGGCTATGACGGCTGGATCGGTTGCGAATACCGCCCGAAGGGCGACACCGTCGCAGGGCTCGGCTGGGCGGCACCCTATGGGATCGGGGCGAGGGGGGCGCGGTAGGATCGTGGCGGAGTCACTCAGGCGGCACAGCGACTCTTTCGTCATCCCCGCGAAAGCGGGGATCCACGTCAAAGCTTGGCGACTTGGATCAGGATAGATCCCCGCTTTCGCGGGGATGACGAGAAAGGCGATGAAATGAAAACGAGGCGCAAGGGAAGCAAACCACGATGAAGATCGTCATCACCGGCGGCACGGGGTTCCTGGGGCTGATGCTGGCCCGCGCGTTGGTGAAGCGCGGCCAGCTCACAGCGCCGTCGGGGAACGCCGAGCGGATCGACGAGATCCTGCTGTTCGACATGGTGGCGCCGGCCGTGCGGCCCGCGGGCCTCGACGAGCGCGTGAAGATCGAGACCGGCCAGATCTCGGACGGGGCCCGCGTCCGCGCGCTGGTCGATCGCGACGATATCGGCATCTTCCACCTGGCCTCGGTGGTGAGCGGGGAGGGCGAGCAGAATTTCGATCTCGCCATGCAGGTCAATCTCGACGGCACGCGCCATCTGCTCGAGGCCGCCCGCGCGCGCGGCTCCAGGCCGCGCCTCGTCTTCGCCAGCTCGATCGCGGTCTTCGGCGGCGACGGCATGCCGCCCAGCGTCGGCGACGCCGTCAAGCAGACGCCGCAGACCACCTACGGCGTGACCAAGGCGATCGGCGAGCTCCTGGTCAACGACTACAGCCGCAAGGGCTTCATCGACGGCCGCTCGGTGCGGCTGCCCACCATCGTCATCCGCCCGGGCAAGCCGAACAAGGCGGCCTCGAGCTTCGCCAGCGGCGTGTTCCGCGAGCCGCTCAACGGCATCGACTGCGCGCTGCCCGTGACGCTCGACACGGTGATGCCGGTCTCGGGCTATCGCACGGCGGTCGAGAACATGATCCGCCTCTATGAATTGCCGCCCGAGAAGCTGGGCAGCGACCGCGCCGTGGGCCTGCCGAGCCTCGACGTGACGGTGGGCGAGATGGTCGAGAGCCTCAAGCGCGTCGCCGGCAACCGCCATCTGGGCGAGATCACGGTCGCTCCCGACCCCTTCATCCAGAAGATCGTCGCCGGCTGGCCCACGGGCACGAACTTCAAACGCGCCACGAGCCTCGGCCTCGCCGCCGACGAGAGCCTTGACCCGATCGTGAAGGGGTACATCGAGGATTTCCTGAGCTAGCCTTTCTCTGTAATCCCCTCCCCCTTCTATTGGGGGAGGGCAGGGAGGGGGCTGCTCGGTGCGGCAAGTGAATCCCCTCCCCCCTTGAGGGGGAGGTTAGGGTGGGGGGTGATCGTAGAACGTGGTGCTGCAAGAGCACTCGATCGCGTCATCCGCGCCGACAATGAGTGTGTGACTCACCCCCCACCCCAGCCTCCCCCTCAAGGGGGAGGTGAAGAAAGCACCAAGGGGAGGGGATTCATTCACGGCCCCTTCACCCCAAGCTCTCCGTCAGCGCCAGATAGAGCGCGAACAGGAACCCCGCCACGGTCGGCAGGACGATCAGCGATCCCGCCTCCTCGATCGCCTCGGGGATCATCGCATGCGCGACCAGCGCCAGTACGGCACCGCCGGCGACGGCCTGGAAGAAGGACTGGATCAGCGACTGCGAGCTGCCGAGCAGGAGGTTGCCGGCCAAGGCCGCGATCACGCCGGTGACGATCACGGTCGACCACAGCGCCAGGATCGTGCGGTCGCGGTAGCCGGCCCGGTTCAGCATGTTGGCGCTGGCGGCCGCCTCGGGCAGCCCGCCGATGATCATGCCGAGCAGGAGCGTCGGCGAGATGGAGTGCATCGCTGAATATTTGGCGCCGATCACGAGGCAGCCGGGGATCGTGTCGAGGATGTTGCCGAGCACGATGGCGAGCCCGGCGCCGTGGCTGGCCTCGGCCAGCAGCCGCTCCGCCTCGCGCCGGCTCGGCTGGTTGAGGCTGCTGCTGGCGACCGCGGCCCAGGTGGCGGGATGGGCCCCGCCGGCGCTGAGATTGGCGAGCGCGCGGGCATGGCCGAGCCGCCGCATCGCCTCCGCGAGCGCCGCATCCTGCGCCAGGAACTCGGCGAAATCCTCGTTGCGGATCGCCAGCAGCTCGGTGTCCGTCCTGGCGCGCACGGTCGCGGTCCGCTTCCCGCCGGTCAGCAGGGCCATCTCGCCGAAGGCCTGGCCCTCGCCCAGCTCGGCCAGCGCGCGGCCGTCCGGCGCGCCGGCGTCGCCGTCCTCGCTCACCACGACCTTGCCGCTGGCGACGATATAGAGCGCATCGGCCTGGTCGCCCGCGCGGAACAGGACTTCGCCCGCCTTCAGGCGGCGGCGCTGCACGCAGAGCAGCAGCAGCTCGATATGCTCGGGCGGCAGGTAGCGCAGGAGATCGCATTTCGCCAGCAGGCGGATCGTCTCGCCCGCGTCCTGGCGCCGGCGGCTCTGCGCATATTCGCGGAACCGGCTCGGGAAGCGGACCGCGGCGCCCCGGCGCTCCAGCGCCAGCGAGGCGATGTAATAGATGACGGCACCCACCGCGAAGCCGCCGCCGATCAGATACCAGGCCTGGTCGGCGCTGAATCCCTCATTGCGCATCGCCGTGGCGCTGCCGAAGGCGAGCTCGATCGCGAGCGCGCTGATGAGCGCGCCGGCGGCGAAGGCGAGGATGCCGCTCAGCACCAGCTTGGAGATCCGCAGGTAGAGCCCGCAGGCCGCACCGACGAGGTTCGATGCCGTCGCCGCCAGCCCCAGCAGCGCCACCGTGACGATCTCGCCCAAGCCCCGTGCCCCGTTCCCTCGGGGCCTGGCCGGCCCCCTATGGCTTCGAGAATGACCGAACGGCAGGCCTTCGTCACGCGGCCTCACGTCCACGCGCCTCACCGTCTGGAGGGAAGCCTGTTGAACCCCTAGGATGCTGGAGAGAGGCGGAGCCTTCCGAACGGGGTCCGGGCGGCGTCACGCGCGAGGATCGGTCCAGCCTCCTGCGGCGGGGCGATCGCGGGCGGCGGCCGGATCGGGGCGCATGGCAAGGGACTGCCTTACCGGCGGCAGGTCCGCAATGAGGAGCCTCACGGATGAGCATCGTCATCACCGCCTTTGCGCGATCGCCCGACGGTGGCAAGGGACTGGCGCGCGACATGCGGGTCCGCTGGGCGCTGGAAGAGGCGGGCCAGCCTTACGAGGTCCGCCTCGTTTCGTTCGCTGCGCTGAAGGAACCCGCGCATCGGGCGCTTCATCCCTTCGGCCAGATTCCAACCTATGAGGAAGGCGGTCTCGCCCTGTTCGAGACGGGGTCGATCCTCCTCCACATCGCCGAACGCCATGCGGGCCTGCTGCCGGAGGACGGGGATGCGCGGGCGCGCGCGATCACCTGGATCTTCGCCGCGCTCAACACGGTGGAGCCGCCGATCCTCGAGCTCGCGAACGCGAGGCTCCTGGAGGGCGAGAAGCCCTGGAGCCGGGAGCGCCTGCCGCTGGTCGAAGGTCGCGTCCGCGACCGCTTGAGGCAGCTTTCCGTACGCCTGGGCGATGCCGGCTGGCTCGAGGGCGCGTTCAGCGCGGGCGACCTGATGATGGTGTCGGTGCTGCTCCGGCTGAAGCCGTCGGGCCTTCTGGACGAGTTTCCGAACCTGGCGGCCTATGTCGCTCGCGGCGAAGCGCGGCCCGCCTACCAGCGGGCCTTCGCCGCGCAAAGGGCGCTTTACGCCGGCAAGCCGCCAGCCGGGTGACGGCATCGCCGGGCTTCCCCCGGTCTGCGCGCCCCGGTGCCGTGAAGCAGGCGCCGCGCGGCGTCAGGCGGCGGCCCCGAGGGGGCGCCCTGTTGGTCGAGTATCCAGTTCTTAACCTATGCCCGCGATCCTGGCGCGACGGCTCCATTCGCTGATCGACCCTATCGGCGAGGTTGATCCATGCTGATTCGCGACCTGCTTGCGGGGAGGGCGGGGGCGGACGCGAAGGGCGTCCGGCCGGAGGATTCCCTTCGGGAAGCGGCCGGCAGGATGGCGTCCCACAATGTGGGCGCCCTGGTCGTCACCGACGACGGCGGCAAGCTCGTCGGCATCGTCTCGGAGCGCGATCTGGCCCGGGCCATCGCCAGATACGGCGGCGGCGTGGCCGACAGGCCCGTCAGCGACGTGATGACGCGATCCGTCATCACCTGCTCGGGCCATCAGGGCGTCGCCGACATGCTGTCCCTGATGACGGCAAACCATATCCGTCATCTTCCGGTCCTGGAGGGCGACAGGCTCGTCGGCATGGTCAGCACCCGCGAGCTGACGCAGGCCTATGAAGCGCTCCAGGCCCAGGCCAACACGGACGCGCTCACCGGCCTGTCGAACCGGCGCCACTTCCTCGAGAGCCTGGACATCGAATGGGCCCGCAGCCGCCGCTACGGGCGGCCGCTGTCCGTGGCGATGATCGATGTGGATCGCTTCAAGCGCGTCAACGACACCTACGGCCACGAGGCCGGGGACAGGGTGCTGAGCGTCCTGGCCCGCCACTTCGATCGCCAGCTGCGCGCCGTCGACAGGACGGGGCGCCTGGGCGGCGAGGAGTTCGCGGCCCTCTTTCCGGAGACGGATGTCCGGGGCGCCAGGGTGGCCTGCGACCGGCTGCTTCGGGCCATCAGAGGCACGGAAGTCGACATCGACGGGGCGAAGATCTCCTTCACCGTGAGCATCGGCCTGACCCGCGCCAATCCGGGCCCAGACGGCAATCCGGGCACGGAAGATCCGGCCGCGATCCTGAAGCGTGCCGACGGGCTGCTTTACGCCGCCAAGTCCCAGGGCCGGGATCGCATCCAGATGGACGCATCGGCCGCGTAGCGGAAATGCCGCCGCTTGCGGCGGGCGATCGTTCATATCCCAAGCCATCCGGCACGCCGTTCCAGGATCGTGCGGATGAGTTCACGCCCCGGCGAGAAACGCCTTCGTCTCTACCCCGCCGGTCCCATGCGCTTGAGTTCGACGCCCGCCGGGAACGCGCCTTTGAGCCGCGACGGCATCATCGGATTAAGCAGCACGAACATGCCGTGATCGTCGGCGCGGCTGATCAGCCGCCCGAAGGCCTGTTTGAGCCAGAGCTGCACAAGTCGGTCGTCATAGTCCTTGCCCCGTCTGGCCATGCGCCTTGCGCCGGGTGCGTTGGAGGGATGTAGGGCCGGGCCTATGGCTAGTCGCTAAGGTTCAATGCTTCTTCAAAGGCCGATATGGGGCGATCCATATCAAACAACCCCAGCACTTCGGCAAACCGGTAAGCGGCCTCCGGCGATACGAACGATGCCAATATGTTGAGGCTAGATGAAGGATCCTCCGCATCGAATTCGCAAAGATAATAGCCGGTGGACTTACCGGATACTTTAGCATCGCGCAGCTGTTCTTGCGTTACGGGGCCAACGTAAACCAGTGTTCCGTCAGATGCTTTCCCGCTAAAGTAGCGTTCATTGTCACTGTCTACGACTTTAGGGGGAGTAGCCATGCGCACCGATCCTCGTATTACTGCGACTAAGCTTGCGGAGTATATGTCTGCGTCGTTCGCGCGCAAGCGATCAATCATTCAGGAGCAAAAGTATCCTCAAGAAGTCGCAATGGTTCGCTGGAGGAAAGCAGAGCGCCCAGTCGCGCTGTTCGTTGCTCAGGGGCAATCTGATCTCAAGATTATTGATGAACACATAGCGAGACTCGCTGCAGAGAATCCAGACACTGAGTTCAAGATTCAGAACAGAGATCTATGCATCGCAGCTCTCAAGTCCTTCAAGCTCCTTTCAAACCAACTCAGCTTCGAAAAATTTAAAAAGTCACTTGGGGCAATGCAGCAGAGCATGCCGATTCCGATCAATGGTGTAGATGTAAGTGTTCTGCCTCAGGTCGTATTGCAGGGAACCACGCAGAAGGGCACTAAAGTGGTCGGAGGTATTAAATTCAGCTTTCCCAAAACTCACCCCCTTAACGCTGCTTCAGCGGAGTACCTGTCGGTTCTCATCCATTGGCATTGTGAATGTCATCTATCGAAAATGGGCAAGCCAGACCTTCGGCTGTGCCATGCCGTTGATGTTCCGACGGCTACAATGTTTGAGCCGCCCAAAAGTTATAAGCGAAGGAGGCAGCACATTGAGGAAGCATGCCACGAAATTGTGCAACGTTGGCCCAACGTGCCTCCTCCATAGTGATCCATTGCCGAAACACTCAAAAATTAAGAAAATGAATTGACAGTTCGAACAACCTCTCGTGCTGATTATGGGGGCCTACTCGATTTGTCGTGCCTCTTCGTTTGTGCGTTGCGTCGTTGGAGAGTGCTTCCTCAATTTCAATTTTCTGCAGGGATTTCCCTGCACGTACGACGGAAGATAGGGCGATTGAGGGGTTGCTGTGCAGATAGCTCGTGTTGTCATTAGGAATTTTCGCTCATTCGAGCATTTGGATGTTCAGCTAGCTGCTGGGACAACTTGCATTGTCGGCGAGAATAACACTGGCAAATCCAACTTTCTGCACGCAATACGACTTTGTATTGATGCCGGGTTGTCTTCTGCGTTCCGATCGCTTGCACCCAATGACGTCCATTCGGGCGTAGACATCTCGCATCCGACTCAGGTTTTGATTGGCCTCGAGATCACAGGTTTTGCCGGTAAGACGAACGAAGAAGCACTCGTTGGTGCTTGGCAGAGTAAGCCGAAGTTGGCGCGTCTTGCATATCGGTATCGCCCGAAACTAAAAGTGCGCGAGGATTTAGAAACCGGTGAGATAGAGCCCGGCGAACTCACTCGCGACGACTATCATTGGGAGATCACAGGAGGCGGCGATCCTTCCCATGACCTCGCCGACGTGACTTGGGATCAAGATTTTGGACAGTCCATTCGATTTTCGGACCTTCAATCGTTTCTAGTTGTATTCCTCCCAGCGCTCCGTGATGTCGAAAGCGACTTACGCCAATATCGCTCTTCGCCGTTGGCCCGTCTGATCGATGCAATGGAGATTGCGCCAGCCGAGCAGGAGGCGCTGTTGGAAGCACTTCGTACAGCAAATGCTGAGATTGCCGGGGCAGATACCATAGGTAAAATTGCAAAGGCTATTGACAAATCGTTCAAAACGGTAGCAGGGCCGGCGTTCAGCATGGATGTGGCGTTGGGGTTGGCAGAGCCGTCGTTTCAAGCGGTGGTCCGCGCGCTGCGTATTCTCCTGTCAAACGTGGCCATGCAGAATTTTGACCCTTCGTCAAATGGTCTTGGACTCAACAATATTCTCTATGTCTCCATTCTGATTGAGTACTTCCACAAGCGACTAGCTCAGCAGAAATCAGCGGGGCAAATTATTCTTTTCGAGGAACCAGAAGCCCACCTACATCCGCAATTACAAATCACGCTGTTCAAGGCACTGAGCGCCCTGCCTTTCCAATCCGTACTGACGACGCATAGCACACACATTACGGCAAACGCGCCGCTCAAATCCTACGTCGTGCTCTCGCATGTGGGTTCACCAGCCATCGCTTCATCCATGCCAGTCGTGGATGCCGGTCTCGCGGCTAACGAAGTCGCAGATTTGGAGCGCTACCTTGACGCCACACGTTCTAATCTTCTGTTTGCTAGGAAGGTCATGCTCGTTGAAGGTCCCGCTGAGTTGTTCCTCATTCCCGCAATCATAAAGAAGGTAGAGGGTGTCGACTTAGATCGCTTGGGTATTTCTGTCATCCCTATCTACGGAGTGCACTTTGACACGTATTCGAAGCTCTTCTCCAAAGGTGCCCTTCCGAAAAAGTGCGCGATCGTCACTGATGGGGATCTCAGGCCCAGCGATGCTCACAGTGACGCCGAAGCAGAAGATGATCTGCCACCACCACCAAACTTGAAAGTATTGCAAAATGACTACGTGCGCGTCTTTGCGTGCAAGACAACATTCGAGCGCGCCTTGTTGTTTAAGGGAACGCTCGAAATGTTTGCCCGCGCTGCGGACGATGTTGGCGCTCCCCTGGTTGCGAAGCGTCTTCGAGATGCCTTAGGAAAACTCGAAGCCGAAGGTAAAGACGAGAAGAATGAGTTGAAGATTCTCAATCCGCTTCGTGACGCAGTGTTAAATACAGCCAAGCGGTTCGGGAAGGCGCGCTTTGCACAACTTGCGGCGCGACACGTTGAGCAGGCAACATCTATTCCGCAGTACTTATCTGACGCGATTGACTGGCTAACTGAGGAATGAAGCTTACCGCCGAACAACTAGACGCTTCTCGTTGCGACGAGAATCTTATGCTGACCGCGTGTCCGGGTAGCGGCAAGACGCGCGTCATTGTCTCCAAACTGTCGCGCGTGGTGGAGGACGTGCGCGACACCCCGCGCGCTGTTGCATGCATTACCTACACGAATGCTGCTGTCCACGAAATCGAAGCCCGACTTCTGCACCATATCCAGCCGGGTGACGATGCGCACTATGACATATGCACTATTCACTCTTTTTGTTTGCACCACATCTTCCGGCCCTTCTGCCACCTCATTCGGGGATATAAGGATGGTTTTCGGGTGCTAACACCAGATAGCGCCGACTTTGAAGAACTCGTCAAAGCAACATGTGCTCAGTTCGGGCGAGATCGTTTGAACTTTCAAGACTTTGACGAGTTCTCGCAGTTACGGGTTGGAATAGACGGTAGCGCGGTGGGCCCGGCACTCACGCGGGGCGCGTTGACCCCCGAAATGGCACGAGAGTATTGGAAACGGGTGCGCGAGGCAGGCTTAGTCGATTTCGCTAACATACTGTATTACTCCTACCTGCTACTGCAGAGACGCACAGAAATTCTCAGTTACATTTCCGCTAAGTTCGCCTGGATTCTGGTTGATGAATTTCAAGACACTACAGATATCCAGGTTGAGATTCTGACTCTTGTCGCGCAGGCGGGACAGACGCGCTTCCTGCTTGTCGGCGACCCCTACCAATCTGTCTTTGGTTTCGCTGGCGCTCGGCCTGATCTAGCAGATGTATTCGCTAAGCGGATTCACGCGCGTTCTGATAAACAGCTGACAGGCAATTTTCGTTGTAGCAAACCCATCGTCGCGCACGCCAACCTACTCTACCCACGTACACCGCCGATGACCGCGGTGGGGCCAACACGTAATGTTACAATCCAGCCGGTATGGAAAAGTAGCGCGTCGGCCTTTAACGTGATCATCGATTTCTTTCTTCCTGCACTCGAAGGGCGCAGCATTCCTATTGGCGATGCGGCAATCCTCGCGCCAACATGGTATTCCCTGTTCCCGCTGGGCCGACGTCTCCGAGAATATGGCGTGTCAATTGTTGGGCCGGGTGCTCGCCCATACCGTCGAAACCGAGTCTTTGCGCCACTCGCCGAACAGGTCTGCGGATACATGATGGAGCTTAATCCCCAATCGCTGGGCGCCATTGAGCGCAGTCTTTTCCATACCATCCTTAGCGCGACCGGACGCGTTCATTTTGAAGTTTATTCCTACGCCGGTAGAGCGGTTGTTTTTCGGCTGCTGGGGTGCGCCCAGTCCCTTTATGAGAAGCACGAAGGGGCCGTACTTTGGCTGGAATCAGCCGCGCGCGAATTCTCTAAAATACTAATTGAGGCAGGCTACTTGGCGCCCGCCGAGCGCGACTTGTTCATGATGGCAGTTGAAGAGATGAAAGCCGATATGCGTAACAACGATGTGGATCTTGCGAACTTGGCGATTGAAGATCTTGGGATCTACGCCAGTCCTGGCTCGGCACTGAAGTTGTCATCTCTTCACAACGCCAAGGGACGAGAGTTTCGCGCCGTAGCAATTATGGACCTAAACGAAGGCCGTATTCCGCATTATCGTGCGACAAGTGCAGGTGAAATAGACGAAGCAAAACGGCTATTTTACGTTGGAGTTACGCGCGCCAAAGAGTATCTGCTTTACATCACTGATAGCTCAAACAGTCGTAACGGTCCCTCTCGCTTCTTGAAGAAGGCGAGCGGTGTTGGTGTATGCTGACTGACCTGGACGCAACTAGTTTGATCTTGAATGGTGGATACGGGATAAGTTTCATATAGTTGCGTGCGCTGTAAATTAACGCGGTTCATCTGAGACTCAAAAACCCCCGTGTCTCTGCCACCGCCTCCGCCAGCCCCACCCGCTTCAGCTCCACGCCCTCGGGAAACGCGCCTTTGAGCCGTGACGGCATCATCGGATCGAGCAGCACGAACACCCCGTGATCGTCGGCCCTTCGGATGAGCCGTCCGAAGGCCTGCTTGAGCCGCAGCCGCACCAGCCGGTCGTCATAGTCCTTCCCGCCCATCGCCTTGCGTCGCGCGCGGTGGAGGATGTCGGGCCGGGCCCAGGGCACGCGGTCGAACACCACCAGCCGCAGCGAGCGGCCGGGCACGTCGACGCCGTCGCGCACGGCGTCGGTGCCCAGCAGCGACGCGTTCTCCTCGGCGCGGAAGATGTCGACCAGCGTCGCCGTGTCGAGCGGGTCGACATGCTGCGCCAGGAGCTGCAGCCCCTGGCGCTCGAGCGCCGGCGCCAGGCGGCGATAGACCTCGCGCAGGCGCTGGATCGCGGTGAAGAGCCCGAGCGCGCCGCCGCCCGCGGCCAGGATCAGCTCGCGATAGGCCGAGGCCACCAGCCCCAGATCGTCCTTGCGCACGTCGGTCACGACGAAGAGCCGCGTCTGGTTGGCATAGTCGAAGGGCGAGGGCACGCGCGCGCGGATCGCGGGCATCGGCAGATGCACCGCGCCCGAGCGCGCCTCGGCCGCGCGCCAGTCGGCCTCGATATCGCCGCTGCCGTCGGTCAGCGTCGCCGAGGTGACGAGCAGCCCCTGCGCCGGCTCGGCCACGGCCTGCGCGAACGGCACCATCGGGTCGAGCCAGTGGCGATACATGCCGACATCGAGGTCGCGCCCGTCGATGCGCTCGACCCCGAACCATTCGACGAACTCGGGCGGGCAGGGGCTGCCCAGCCCCTCCAGCATCTGGCGCCAGCCCGCGGTCTCCATCGTGCCGCGCCGCTTGAGCGCGCGGATCATGGCCTCGATCCTGAGCCGCGTCGCCGTGTCGAGCCCCTCGGCCTCCTCGTCGAGCCTCGCCGCCAGCCGCGCCATCAGCGTCTTCAGCGGCAATTCGAGCGTGCCCAGCGCGCGGGCCAGCGTGGCGCCCGCTTCCTGCAGGCCCTCCACCATCGGCAGCACGTCGGTCTCGAGGCTGTAGGGGTTGGTGGCGTCGGGATCGCGCGCATAGACCTGCTGGCGGACCTTGGCGAGGAAGGCCTCGGTGGCACCCCGCGGCTTCTCGGCCAGGCGCTGGTGCCAGCCTTCGCCGGGCAGGCTCGAGGCGGCCTCGAGGGCGGCCTCCAGCGCCTCCAGCGCCTCGTTGTCGCCCGCGACCAGGTCCTCGATGCGCCGCTTCAGCCCCCGCGCGCGGCTGCGTCCGCGGCCTTCCGCGCCCAAGATCCAGCGCCGCAGCTCCGCCGTCTCGAAGCCGCTCAGATGGCTGGCGAAGGTGCCGTCCGCAGCATCGAACAGATGATGGCCCTCGTCGAACACATAGCGCAGCGGGAGCGAGCGCTCCTCGGGTCCGATCGCTGCCTGGATCATCACCAGCGCATGGTTGGCGATCACGATGTCGGCGCGGCGCGCGCGGCGGATCGAGCGCTCGATATAGCAGCGGTGATAATGCGGGCAGGCGGAATAGACGCATTCGCCGCGCCGGTCGGCGAGGCCGAGCGACCGCCCGCGGCCGATCAGATCGGAAAGCCAGCCCGGGAAATCGCCGCCCACCAGGTCGCCGTCGCGCGTGGCCTCGGCGAAGCGCGCCATCAGCCCCAGCGACACGATATCCTGCGGCCGGGTGGGCAGGCCGCGCACCGCTTCTTCCAGATTGAGCAGGCAGAGATAGTTCTCGCGCCCCTTGCGCACCACCACCTTGAGCGCCTTCTCGGCCGGGTCGGGATAGAGCCGGTCGAGCTCGCCGTCGATCTGGTGCTGCAGATTGCGGGTATAGGTGCTGATCCAGACCGTGCCGTCGTTCTTCTCGGCCCAGAGGCTCGCGGGCGCGATATAGCCCAGCGTTTTGCCCACGCCGGTGCCGGCCTCCGCCAGCACGAAGCGCGGCTCGCCCTGGCGCTCGCGCGGGGCGAAGGCGGCCGTGACGGCCGACGCATAGTCGGCCTGCTGCGGCCGCGCCTCGGCGCCCTCGCCCAGGAGCTGCGCCAGCCGCTGGCGCGCCTCGTTGGGCTCGACCGGCAGATGGCCCGGCGGCGGCTCGGGCGCATGCTCGGACCATTCCGGCAGATCCTCCCACACCGCGAGCGCGCTCTGCGCGCGCGCACTCGCCGGGTGGATCGACGCGACATCGCCGGGCGAAGACACGCCCCCCGGCGAGACGCCTTCGATCGCCTCCATCGCCGCCGGCCCCCAGCGCCAGCCGCCGGCCGCCATGGCGGCCGCGATGGACCGGCGGCGGCGCAGCTGCGGCGGCCGCAGGCCCGAGGCCTCCTCCAGCTCGGCCAGCAGTTCCAGCGCGATCCGGAACAGCAGCCCCGCCTCGGATTCGAGATCGGCCGGCACCGGCAGGTCGAGCGCACGGGCGAGGCCGCGCGGCGTGGGCAGGCAGAACCGCGCCGGCCGCACGAAGGCGAAGAGCTCCAGCAGATCGAAGGCCGGCAAGGCCTCGAGCCCCAGCCGGCGCAGCGTGACGGGCGCATGGACCAGGATCGCCGGCCGCTCGCGCAACAAGGCCGCCGCCTTCGGCAGATCAACCAGCCGCACTTCGCCCTCGGGGCTCGCGATCGCGGCCTGCGCATGGCCCACGACCAGGGCCGGCGCATCGGGAAGGCGCAAAGCGGAATGGGGCGGCGGAAGCGTGCTCGAGATCGATCCGGTCATGCCGTGGGGGAATCCGGGATGGGTGGGCAGTATAGAGGGCCGAGGCGGCGGCTTCATTTATTAATCCCCTCCCCCCTCGCGGGGGACGGCAGGGAGGGGGCCGCTCGGTGTTTGAACCAAGCGCCGTTGCCCCCTTCCTTCCTCACAGATTGCCTGTAATCGAGCTTTTCAAAGCAAGGCGATGCGGCAACCGTGAGCAGCCCCCTCCCCCTCCCTCACCCTCCCCCGCAGAGCGGGGGAGGGGATTGATATAGCCGCTGCGCCACCTTCCCTCGTTGACGCCCGCAAGCCCTCTCCTTAGTGTCGCCCTCCCCGCCTTTTGGGCGGGGTTTCCCTGGCTATTTCTCAGGTTTGGATCCGGACATGGCGAGCGAGCGCGAACTGGCATTGGCGGCAAAGGCGTGGCCCTTCGAGGAGGCCCGCAAGCTGGTCGAGCGCTACAAGGCCAAAGCGCCCGCCAAGGGCTTCGTCCTGCTCGAGACCGGCTACGGGCCGTCGGGGCTGCCCCATATCGGCACCTTCGGCGAGGTCGTGCGCACCACCATGGTGCGGCGCGCCTTCGAGCGCATGTCGGACATCCCGACGAAGCTCTATGCCTTCTCCGACGACATGGACGGCCTGCGCAAGGTCCCGGACAACGTGCCCAACAAGGAGATGCTGCGCGAGCATCTGGGCCGGCCGCTGACCGCGATCCCCGATCCCTTCGGCAAATACGAGAGCTTCGGGCATCACAACAACGCGATGCTGCGGGGCTTCCTGGACAGCTTCGGCTTCCAGTACGAGTTCCAGAGCTCGACCGAGTGGTACAAGAGCGGCCGCTTCGACAAGGCGCTGCTCGAGGTGCTGGCGCATTACGACGCGATCATGGAGGTGATGCTGCCCTCCTTGCGCGAGGAGCGCGCGCAGAGCTACAGCCCCTTCCTGCCGATCAGCCCGAGCTCGGGCCGCGTGCTGCAGGTGCCGATCCTGGCCCACGACGCCAAGGCCGGCACCATCACCTTCAAGGACGAGGACGGCCAGACGATCGAGCTGCCGGTTACCGGCGGGCGCTGCAAGCTCCAATGGAAGCCCGACTGGGCGATGCGCTGGCACGCGATCCCGGTCGATTACGAGATGTCGGGCAAGGATCTGATCCCGTCGGTCGAGCTCGCCGGCAAGATCTGCCGCATCCTGGGTTCGCCGCCGCCCGAGGGCTTCAATTACGAGCTCTTCCTCGACGAGCAGGGCAAGAAGATCTCCAAATCGAAGGGCAACGGCCTCTCGGTCGAGGAGTGGCTGACCTACGCGCCGCCCGAGAGCCTCGCGCTCTTCATGTATCAGAAGCCGCGCGCGGCCAAGCGGCTCTATTTCGACGTGATCCCGCGCGCGGTCGACGATTACCTGGCCTTCCTCGAGAAGTTCCCGGCGGAGAGCCCGGCGCAGCAGCTCGAGAACCCGGTCTGGCACATCCACAACGGCAAGCCGCCCGCGGCGGTGCCGGGCCTCAGCTTCAACATCCTGCTCAACCTCGCCAGCGTCTGCCACGCCGAGGACAAGGCGGTGCTCTGGGGCTTCATCTCGCGTTACGCGCCGGGCGTCACGCCGGCGAAGGCCCCCTTCCTCGACAAGCTCGCGGGCTATGCGATCGCCTATTACCGCGACTTCGTGAAGCCCACGAAGAAATACCGCCTGCCCGACGCGATGGAGCGCCAGGCGCTGGCGGAGCTGCTGGCCGAGCTCGATAAGCTCCCGGCCGACGCGGATGCCGAGACCTTGCAGAACGTGGTCTACGAGGTCGGCAAGCGTCACCCCTTCCCGGAGCTGCGCGCCTGGTTCAAATGCCTCTACGAGGTGCTGCTCGGCCAGGACCAGGGTCCGCGCATGGGCAGCTTCATCGCCCTCTACGGCCTGGGCGAGACCAAGTCCCTCCTGAAGCGCGCGCTCGCGGGCGAGAACCTGGCGGCGTAACGCTCCATGTCCCCTCTCCCACTTCTGGGAGAGGGCCAGGGCCTGTCCTCCGTAGCTCGAAGAGCGAAGGAGGAAGAGGGCTGCACGGTCCCTGAGAGCGAGCAGCCCCCTCCTTAATCCTCCCCCGGAGACGGGGGAGGAGATAGGGACGTCGCTTTCACCCACGTCTCCGCCGCCCGCCGCCCGCTTTCCTTCAGCCGGGTCAGGAACGACCAGTCGAGCGCCAGCGCGCTGCTATGCTCGAGACCGTCGACGGCGTCCTCGGCGGCGATGCGGTGCAGCTTGAGATGCCGCAGCCGGCGGTCGCGGCGCGACAGCAGCAGCGGCTCGCGCCGGTAGAGCGCCACGAGGTCGGCCAGCGCCTCCATCTCCGTCTGCAGCGGGTTGTTGAAGGAGATCTGGTTCACGCGCCGCGCGATCTCGGGCGAGGATTGCGGCCGACGCGTCACGCGCTCGGGCGTGAGCTGCACGATGACGAGGTCGCGCGCCTCCGTCTCGAGCGCCAGCGGGCGCAGCGGCGGGTTGGCGCTCAAGCCCCCGTCCCAGTACCACTCGCCCTCGATCTCGATCGCGTGATGCAGCAGCGGCAGGCAGGCCGAGGCCAGCACCATCTCGAGCGTGAGCTCGCTCTCGCGGAACAGGCGGAGCCGTCCGGTCTGCACGTTGGTGGCGGCGATGAGAAGGCGCATGGGCGAGGCCTGCCGCAGCCGCTCGAAATCGACCAGGTCGGCCAGGATCGCGCGCAAGGGATTGAGGCCCAGCGGATTGAACTGATAGGGCGAGACCAGCTGCGTCGAGAGCGCCAGCGTGGTCGCGGCCGAAGCGGTCATGCCGGCATTGCCGAGCGGCCCGAAGGGCGTGAAGAGGGCCGCGTCGCTGGCCCGTTTCCAGAAGCGCTGCAGCTTCTCGCGCGCGGCTTCGGGCCCGCCGGTCGCGAGACCGTCGGCCAGCACCACCGCGTTGAGAGCGCCGGCGCTGGTGCCGCTCAGCGCATCGAAGCGCGTGCCCGGCTCCTCGATCAGCCGCTCGAGCACGCCCCAGGTGAAGGCGCCGAACGAACCGCCGCCCTGGAGCGCCAGCGACAAGGGCCGCACCGGCGCCTCGCGCCGCCATCCGATGCGCTGCCGGAGCACCGTCAGGGAGCGGGACCGCCAGCCCGGAAGCCGGAACCGCCGCGATCCCTCGACCCTTTTCAGCGGGTCCGACCCGGTCGCCGATTTCGCCGCGTCATATCGCATTGCACCATTCTCCGAGTCTCGACTATAGGGCTGGAGTAGCACGGGAATATGACTTTTCCGAGAGGTTGATGCTGCAAAGCAGCATGGCTGGGCAAGTGCCGCAAATTGAGGCATGGGGCCGGGCCGGAAACGCCCCGGCGTCCTTGAGCCCCCGGTCTCTGCCGCTTCTTCGTTCCGCTCTCGCAACGCCGGACAAGGGCCGGGGAGGCGAGGAAGCGACGCGCGCTTCCCGCGCCCGGCTCCTCCCCACCATCGGCGGTTCCGAGTCGGGTCGCTCGCGCCCCCGACTCGCGACGCTCGACCCTCTCGCGCGCTGACACAATCGAAACACAAGACATCGAGCGCGCAACGATCGGCGCGGTCGTCGCGGTTGCGGCTTCATTTTCTGAATCGAACATGCCGTTTTCGGAAATTACCATGGTCCGCCACGGCAATTTCCACGCATTTTGAAATCGTCCTGATAACGGCGCCACGCAATCTTCCAGCCGAGCGACGGACGCGCGGCATCGCTGCCGCGACGTCCGAAAGGCCAGTGAGCGGGTCTCAGGAGACCGCCGCCGGCCGTCATCCATCGACTGGAGATCATCATGACCTCGACCTTCCTCGAGCGCGACCGTTCGGTCGTGCAGACATATCTGCAATCCTGGGGCGGCGCGCTGCGCCGCTGCGTCCTGGCGCTCCGTCATCACGGCGAGAAGCGCCGGGCCGCCCATCACCTGATGGACTGCCCCGATCACCTGCTCCGCGATATCGGCATCACCCGCCGCCAGATCGCGGCGGCGGTCCATGGCCGTCTCGAAGATTCGCGGTGCCGCGATGCAGTCCGTTGATCCGGCACGCTGCCGCCCGGCTCTGCGGGAGCGCGAACCCGCCTCGCTGGCGGTGCTGCTGCACAGCACGGGCTGCAGCGGCAGCCAGTGGAAGAGCCTGACTGCCTGGCTGGCGTCTTCGCATCTCGTGCTGGCACCGGATCTGCCGGGCTACGGTTCGACCGCGGCGCAAGGCAGTTCGGGCGATCTTCTGGCCGACGCCGCGCCGACGATCGCGCTCATCGAGAAGCAGGGCGAGCCCGCCCATCTCGTCGGCCATTCCTATGGCGGCGCCGTGGCGCTCGCGATCGCCATGAACCGGCCCGAGCTGGTCCGCAGCCTCAGCCTGATCGAGCCCGTCGCCTTCTACCTGCTGCGCGATGGCGATGCGGGCGATCGTCGCCTGCTGCGCCAGGTCGCGTCGGTCGAGAACAGGATCCGCGACGCCATCGTCGCCGGCGTTCCCGAGTTCGGCATGGCGGGCTTCGTCGATTTCTGGAACGGCGAGGGCAGCTGGGCGCGGCTCGATCCGGCCAAGCAGGCGCATCTCTGCGGCCAGATCCTGCGCGTGGCTGCCAACTTCGCCGCCGTCGCGCGGGAGCCCTGCCGGCTCGCGCAGATCCGGGCGATCCGCTGCCCGACGCTGCTGATCCGGGGCGAGCGCTCGCCCGAGCCCGTCCGGCGCATCGCCGGCATTCTCGCGGCCTCCATCTCCCGCGGCGCGCGGCTCGCCGAGATTCCGAACGCCGGCCACATGGCGCCGCTGACCCATCCCCAGCTCGTCGACCCGCTCGTCGCCGATCACATCGCCGCGGCCGAGAGCGGCACGGCCGAGGAGCTGCAACGCATCGTCGCTGCGAACTTCCGATATTGACGGGCCGGCAGCCCCGTCCGGCAGACCGGCGCCGCAACGGCCGGGCCCATCTCCCGCACTCCGATCTTTCCATCAACCGCAAGAGAGACATCATGACGACGGCCAACAGCCATCCCGAGACCCTCATGCTCCATGCCGGCCCGCGCCACGATCCCGTGACGGGCTCGGTCGCCGTGCCGATCCACCAGACGACCTCCTACCAGTTCAAGAGCACCGAGCATGCCGCGAACCTGTTCGCGCTCAAGGAGCTCGGCAACCTCTATACCCGGGTGATGAATCCCACCTGCGACGCGCTCGAGCAGAAGCTCGCGGCGCTCGAAGGCGGCGTCGCCGCCATGGCGGTCAGCTCGGGCCAGGCCGCCTCGGCGATCTCGATCCTCAATATCTGCCATGCCGGCGACAACATCGTGAGCTCGACCGACATCTATGGCGGCACCTGGAATCTCTTCGCCCATACCTTCTCGACCATGGGCATCGCGGTGCGGTTCGTCGATCCCGCCGATCCGGAGGCCTTCCGCCGCGCCACCGACGGCCGCACGCGCGCCTACTATGCCGAGACCCTGCCCAATCCGAAGCTCGCCGTGTTCCCCGTCGCCGAGGTGGCGGCGATCGGCCGCTCGCTGGGCGTGCCGCTGATCATGGACAACACCGCGGCCCCCGTGATCTGCAAGCCGATCGAGCATGGCGCCGCGATCGTCGTCCATTCCACGACCAAATATATCGGCGGCCACGGCACCTCGATCGGCGGCGCCATCGTCGATGGCGGCAATTTCGACTGGGAGCAGCATGCCGCCCGCTTCCCGATGCTGAACCAGCCGGACCCCAGCTATCACGGCGCGATCTGGACCCAGGCCGCGAAGCCGCTCGGGCCCATCGCCTACATCCTCAAGGCGCGGGTCACGCTGCAGCGCGACCTCGGCATGTCGATGAGCCCCTTCAACGCCTTCCAGTTCATCCAGGGGCTCGAGACCCTGCCCTTGCGGATGCGCGAGCATTCGAGGAACGCGGAGGCGGTCGCCCACTTCCTGCAGAAGCACTCGGCCGTGACCCGCGTGATCCATCCGGGCCTTCACGCCGAGGCCGAGCAGCGCCGGCGGGCCAAGACCTATCTCAAGGGCGGCCTGGGCGGGCTCGTCGGGTTCGAGCTCAAGGGCGGCGAGGAAGCCGGAAGGCGCTTCATCGACGCGCTCAAGCTCTTCTATCACGTCGCCAATATCGGCGATGCGCGCTCGCTCGCCATCCATCCGGCGAGCACGACGCACTCGCAGCTCACGCCGACGGAGCAGGCCGCGACCGGCGTGACGCCCGGCTATGTCCGGCTCTCGGTCGGGATCGAGCATATCGACGACATCCTGGCGGACCTGAACCAGGCGTTGGCGGCCACGGTGTCGGGCCTGGCTTCCGCCGCCTGAGCAGGACGACCGCATGTGGCGAGGCCAATGAATCCCCTCCCCCTCGCGGGGGGAGGGCGGGGAGGGGGATGACTCGGTTTGTGATCTCGTTGGGATGCGAAGCGGCCAAGACCGAGCAGCCCCCTCCCCAACCCTCCCCCAAAAGTTGGGGGAGGGGATTCAAGCGTGCGGACCGTCACCTGCCATTCAAAGGAGCAGCAGCATGTCCATCGTTCTTCCCGAGGGATTGCCCGCGGGGGCCGTGCTCGCGGAGGAGGGGTTCGAGGTGCGGTGGGCGCCGCGATCCGATGGCCGGACCTTGCGGATCGGGCTTCTCAACCTGATGCCGGACAAGCTCGCGACCGAGCTCCAGTTCGCGCGGCTGCTGGCATCGGGACCGCGGGAGATCGAGCTCCTGCTCACGGTCCCGGCCACGCACCAGCCGCGCAACACCGCGGCCTGCCATCTGGGCGCCTTCTACCGGCCCTGGCAGAGCGTGGCGCGGCAGGGTCTCGACGGGCTGATCGTCACCGGCGCGCCGGTCGAGCAGATGCCGTTCGAGGCGGTCGATTACTGGCCCGAGCTCTGCCGGATCCTCGACTGGGCGCGGCTCCAGGTGAGGAGCGGCTACTATGTCTGCTGGGGCGCGCAGGCGGCGCTCTACCGGTTCCATGGCATCGGCAAGCGCGTCCTGCCGGCCAAGCTGTCCGGCCTCTATGGGCATCACGTGACGGCGCCGGAATCGCCGCTCGCGGCGGGGCTGCCCGCGCGCTTCGTCGTTCCCGTCTCGCGCCACACCGAATCCTGCATCGACGGCGCGGCCGGAACATCGAGCCTGGTGACGGTGCTGGCGTCGGCGGAATCGGGCCCCTGCCTGGTCGAGGATGCGGGCAATCGCGCCGTCTGCGTCTTCAACCATTTCGAGTACGACGCCGACACGCTGGCGCGCGAGTATCGGCGCGACCTCGCGGCGGGCGAGGCGCCGTCTGTTCCGGTGAACTATTTCCCCGGCAACGACCCCGACGCGACGCCGATCAAGAGCTGGCACTTCGCGGCCGCGGCGCTGTTCGAGAACTGGCTGGCCTCGCTCGATCGCGTGCCGCGCGCGCGGCCGGCGGCCGCCACGCGGCTGGAATCGCCCTTGTCGGCCTAGCGGGGCACCAGGGGGCTCGGCGGCAAGGGTCTCTTGCCGAGGATCGCGTCGGCGAGCTTCTCCGCGATCATGACCACCGGTGCGTTCAGGTTGGCCGTCACGTTGTGCGGCATGATCGAGGCATCGACGACGCGCAGGGCCTCGGTCTGGTGGACGCGGCCCTCGCCGTCGGTGACGCTGTCCTCACCGATACCCATGCGGCAGGACGAGCAGGGGTGATATTCCGTCGTCACCGCGCTGCGCATCCAGGCCATGATCTCGTCGTCGGACCGGACGTCGGGTCCGGGCATGATCTCGCCCTGCCGCATGCCGTCGAAGGCCCGTTGCGCCGCCATCTCCCGGGTGCGGCGCAGGCCGTCGATCATGATCCGCCGGTCGCTTTCCGCGGCGAAGTAGTTGAAGGCGAAGGCGGGGGGCGTCGTGGGGTCGGCGGACTTCATGGTCACGGCACCGCGCGATTCGGGCCGCATCAGGCCCATGGAGAACATGAAGCCGTCGTCGAAGTTCGCCTCGGCCTCGCCCATCATGGCCGTTAGCGGATAGAACTCGTGCTGGATGTCGGCATAGCCGGCCGCGTCGGACGAGCGGAAGAAGCAGCCGGCCTCGCACAGGGTCGAGGCGCCGAGCCCCGATTTGGAGAGGAGCCAGCGCAAACCGATCGCGTAAGGCCTCGCGCCCTTGAACCGATGCGACAGGGACAGGCCCTCGGGCGTCGCATACTGGATCGGGACGATCGGGTGATCCTCGAGATGCTGCCCGACGGAAGGCACCTCGGCGACGACGGGAATGTCGTGGGATCGAAGCTGCGCCGGGTTCCCGACGCCGGAGAGAAGCAGAAGCTGCGGCGAGTTGATGGCGCCCGCCGACAGGATGACCTCGCGCGAGGCCTCGTGGCGGGCGATCGTTCCGGCCGTCTGCGCCTCGATGCCGACGGCGCGCCTGCCGTCGAACAGGATCCGTCGCACGAGGGTCTCGCTCAGAACGGTCAGGTTGGGCCGATGGCGGGCCGGATGCAGATAGGCGGTCGCCGTGCTGCAGCGGCGGCCCCGGCGCGTGAAGCTCTGGGCGATATGGAAGCCCTCGTGCCGGGCGCCGTTCTGGTCCTCCGTCCGCGCGTAACCCGCCTGCGCGCCCGCTTCGAGGAAGGCTTGATAGAGAGGATGGGTCGCCGCGCAGCGCTCGATCGACTGCGGACCGTCGCCGCCGCGCCACGCGTCGGCGCCGCCCGCGAAGCTTTCCATCTTCCTGAAATAGGGGAGGCAATGGGCGAAGGACCAGGTCGGCAGGCCTTCCGCCGCCCAGGCATCGTAGTCGCGCGGGTTGCCGCGGTTCGCGACCATGCCGTTGACGGAGGAGGAGCCGCCGAGCACCTTGCCGCGGCGCTGCAGGATGCGGCGGTTCCCGCAGGTGGCTTCCGGTTCGCTGGCATAGCCCCAGTCCAACCGGGGATCGCGCGCCGCCAGCGCGCAGGCCGCCGGCATCCGGATGATCAGGCGGTCATCGTGCCCGCCGGCCTCGACCAGCAGCACGCGCAAGCCCGGGTCGGCGCTCAGCCGGTTCGCGAGCACGCATCCGGCCGAGCCGGCGCCGACGATGATGTAGTCGTATGAAGCAGCCACCCGCCGCGTCCCCCGATGCCGACGGCCCTGGGCTCGCGCCCCGTCACTTCCCGTGCGCGAAGTCCCAATAGAGGTGCCGCGCGAGCTGGTAGACGGGACCCGGCTGCAGAGGGCGGCCTTCGATGTTGGTCACGGGCAGGACCTTGCCGTAATTGCCGGTCGAGAACACCTCGTCCGCGTCCATCACCTCCTGGTAGGTGAGGCTGCGCTCATAGACCTCGATGCCCGCCTGGCGCAGCAGCTTGATCACGCGAGAGCGGGTGATGCCGGCGAGGAAGGTGCCGTTGGGCACCGGCGTGTGCGCCGCGCCGTCCTTCGCGATCCAGATGTTGCAGCTCGAGAACTCGGCCACATGGCCCATCGGATCGAGCATCACGGCCTCGTCGAAGCCGCGGGATCGGGCGTCGGCGCTGGCGCGTCCGGCCTGGGCATAGAGCGCCACGGCCTTGGCGTTGGTGGGCGCCGTCTCGGGGCTCGGCCGGCGCCACTTGGAAACGCAGGCCGAGGAGCCCTTGGGCTCGGGCAGCGGCGATTCCACGACCGAGATCGCGATCCGGGTCGAGGCCGGGTCGGGCGCCATGAAGCCGTCCTCGGACCACATGAAGGGGCGCAGATAGAGCGGCGTTCCCTTGGGAAACTTGGCGATGCCCTCGCGCAGGATCTCCTCGATCTGGCCGGCGCTCATCGGCGAGGCGAGGCCCAGCGCCGCGGCGGAGCGGATCGCGCGCTGGCAATGGAGATCGATATCCGGGGTGACGCCCTCGAAGGCCCGCGCGCCGTCGAAGATCGCGGCTCCCATCCAGATCGCGTGCGACCAGGCGCTCATGAGCAAGGGGTCGCCGGTGACCCATTTCCCGTCGATGAAATGCTGCGCGTTGATCGAAGGTGCCTCGTGAGCCTTGCCCATGGTTTTTCTCGTGGAGGTGTGTCTTGTGGTTTTGCCGTGCGTTGGTCGCCAGCATACCGGTTCACCCGGTCACACGAAACTCACCGCCCGGCAAGGCCTCCTTGCGCGGCGCGCATGCGGAGTTTCCTCACGCGAATGTCACCGCGACATTTGCACGATCGTCATCCGGCTTCACGCGGGGACCTCCGGCGGAGAAGCGAACGGGCGACATCGCGTCGCAGCCCGAGAAGGCCGCCCGGCGATGCCGCCCGTCCGCTATCGATCGGCGAAGGGACGTTACTGGCTGACCCAGATGATCCGCGCCATCCAGCGCAGCTCGTCCGGGGCATAGGCCCGGTCCTCGCGTGCCGAGTTGAGCGAGCGCAGCTCGATCCGCTTGGCCGTGCGGCGCACCAGCTCGCGCACCGCGACGTCGCCCTTGCGGTTCTTGATCACGACGCGGTCGCCGCGCCGGATCGGTGCCGCCGGCGAGACGATCAGGAGATCGCCCGAGCGGTAGGTCGGCTCGAGGCCGCTGCCGCCGACCTTCAGCGCGTAGGCGCCGATCTCGGTCACCGTGGGCAGCTCGAACTCGCCCCAGCCGCGTCCCGTCGGGAAGCCGGTCTCGTCGAACAGCCCTGACTTGCCGGCCTCGCTATAGCCCAGCATCGGCAAGGTCCGCCGGTCGGCAGTGCCGCCGGAAGGACCGATCAGGCTCACGAAGCTGTTGAGTGATTCGCCGGTCGCCTCAAGAATGCGAGCCAGGCTGTCGGTGTTGGGCCAGCGCAGCTTGCCTTCAGGGCTCTTGCGCTTGCTCTTGTTGAAGGTCGTCGCATCCAATCCGGCGGCACGGGCCAATCCTGAGGGGCTCATGCCATGCTTGCCGGCCAGTCTGTCGATCGCTCGCCACACATCCGCGTGTCGCAACATTATCTCTCCCTCGCTGACAACAAGCGCGAATCAAATCCTCTCCGGCACGGGCCCCTCCACCGTGCCTTCCGTTGATTGCTTCGACGCACGTTACGTTGATGCTTGCGTCTTTAAACCCCGTTCCGGTCGGGCGTCAACATCGTTCCTGCCGCACCGGTCAATATGATCCCGTTCCGGGTCTTTTATTCCCATCTTGACCCAATTGTTCAAAGCTATCAGAAGGTTGAATCAAGCCCGGTCATGACTGATTTTTCATCTTTAGCCACGGATTTTCTGCGGCTGCTGGCGCCGGAAACGGCGCACCGGCTCACGGTTCGCCTGCTGGCGGCGGGACTGGGGCCGCAGGCGCGCGAGGCCGAGGATTCCATTCTGGAAAGCCATTTATGGGGCCGGCGCTTTGCCAACCCGATCGGAATGGCGGCCGGCTTCGACAAGAACGCCGAGGCCTGTCGTGGCATTTTCGGGCTGGGCTTCGGCTTTGCCGAGATCGGCAGCGTCACGCCGCGGCCCCAACCTGGCAATCCCAAGCCCCGCCTGTTCCGACTTTCGGAGGACAGGGCGATCATCAACCGCATGGGCTTCAACAATGACGGGGTCGATAGGGTGGCGAGCCGCCTGTCGAGTCGCGGGGTGCTGCCGGGCCCGCTGGGTGTCAATCTCGGCAAGAACAAGGACAGCGCCGACGCGGCCGCCGACTATGTGGCGGGCGTGCAGGCGCTGGCGCGCCACGCCGACTACCTGGTGGTCAATGTCTCCTCGCCCAACACGCCGGGCCTGCGGGCGCTTCAGGGGCGCGAGCCCCTGGCGGCGCTGATCGCGGCGGTGAAGGCTGCGCGTGATCGGGCCTGTCCCGAGGCGCCGCCGCCGCTTCTGGTCAAGATCGCGCCCGACCTGCAGCCGGAGGACAAGCAGGACATCGCCGCGGTCGCGATGTCCTCGGGGCTAGACGGGCTCATCGTCTCCAACACCACGATCGCGCGGCCGGCCTCGCTCAAGAGCCCCGCGCGCAACGAAGCGGGCGGCCTCTCCGGCGCGCCGCTGTTCCAGCCTTCGACCGATCTCCTGGCCGAGATGTACCGGCTGACCCAGGGCCGGCTGCCGCTGATGGGGGTGGGCGGTGTGGCCAGCGGCGCCGATGCCTATGCCAAGATCCGCGCCGGCGCCTCGCTGGTGCAGCTCTATAGCGCGCTGGTCTATGACGGACCGGGGCTGGTGGGCCGGATCAAGCGCGAGCTCGCCGAGGCGCTCCGGCGCGACGGCTTCTCCAGCCTCGCCCAGGCGGTGGGGTCGGGCCAGCGGCCGAAGGTTCCTGCGGGGCCCGCCGCTTAAGGCTGCGTTAAGCATAAATCAAGCCTTTGACGGCCATCTTGGCGGCACTCTCCGGAGCTTCATCAGCCGGGACAGACCCTCCGCGATGTCGTTGATCCGCCACGTCTCCTTGTTCCTGCTCTATGCCGCCGCCGCGGTCGCCGCCGCGTATGCGCTGCCGCAGAGCGCGCCGGCATTGCTGCTGGGCCCGGGCCTGCTCTGGGGCGCCTTCGTGCTGCTGGTCGGGCTCGCGCTGCATCAGATGCTGGCGACGCGGACCGCCCTGCGCGCGGCCGAGGCCGATCGCGCCGATGTGGCGCGCACGCTGCGCGACCAGAGCCGCGAACTGCTGCGGCTGCGCGACGAGGCCGACGCGATGCGCGAAGCCCTGCGCGAGCGCCAGCAGGATACCGGCGTCTCGACCGTCGTGGCCGAGGTGAAGCTGCTGCAATCGCTGATCGAGCGGCTCTATGCCTCGCGCACCGGCGAAAGCGCCATCGAGGCGCCCGCGGGCGAGGCGGCACCGGCCGCGGCCGCCCAGGCGGGCGGTGTGCCGGTCGCGGCCGTGATCGCGCGCGCGCCGGCGCCGGTGCGCCGCGATTTCGACGAGCGCAAGATCCTGGCCTCGGTCGAGGCGGCGCTGCGCGACAACCGCGTCGAGCTCTGGGTCCAGCCGGTGGTGAGCCTGCCGCAGCGCAAGCGCCGCTTCTTCGAATGCTACACCCGCATCCCGGCGGGCGACGGGGCCATGGTGCTGCCCGAGCAGTATGTCGGCGTCGCCGAGCGCAGCGGCATGATCACGGCGATCGACAACATCCTGCTGTTCCGCTGCATCCAGATCGTGCGCAAGCTCTATGACCGCAACATGAGCGCGGGCTTCTTCTGCAACATCTCGCCGCGCTCGCTGCAGGATCGCGAGTTCTTCAAGCAGTTCATCGCGCTGCTTGCCGAGCACAGCGCCATCGCCTCCTCGATCGTGTTCGAGTTCCCGCAGGCCGCGGTCGAGCGCCACGATCCCGATCTCGAGCGCGATCTCGAGAAGCTGGCGGCGCTCGGCTTCCGCTTCTCGCTCGACCAGGTGACCGATTTCGAGTTCGACGCGATCGAGCTGGCGCGCCGCAACTTCCGCTACGTCAAGGTCGACGCCAACCGCCTGATCCCGCCGCCGCTCGGCATCGCCGAGCAGGACCCGGAAATGGTCAAGCGCAAGCTCGATGTGGCGGGCCTCGATCTGATCGTCGAGAAGGTCGAGACCGACGCCATGCTGGTCGAGCTGCTCGATCTCGGCATCGATTACGGCCAGGGCTATCTCTTCGGCGAGCCGCGCCTCTCCCGCCTCGATTTCTGAGCGCGTTCCGAGCGCGGCAATCGCCCGGGTTCACGGCGCTCTTGCGCCCGCCCGCCGCGATCGGGCATCTAGGGCCGCCCAAGCTTCCTTTTCCTCGCGAATTCCTTCATGACCGTCTCCACGCTTCCGCCCTTCATCGCCGGCCTGGCGCCGGTCGCCGATCGCTACGACGGCTACCTGGTCGATCTCTGGGGCGTGATGCATAACGGCGTCAGGCCCTACCCGGCGGCGGTCGCCTGCCTCGCCGAGCTCAAGCGCCGGGGCAAGCAGGTGCTGCTGCTCTCCAACGCGCCGCGCCGGTCGGCCGAGGCCGAGCGGCGGCTCACCGCCATGGGCATCGAGCGGTCGCTCTATGACGGGCTGATCACTTCGGGCGAGGCCACCTGGCACGACGTGAAGGCGTTCGACACGCCCTTCTTCGAAGGGCTGGGGCGGCGCTGCCTGCCGATCATGGCGCCCAGCGATGCGGGCATGCTGGAGGGGCTCGGCGTCACCACCGTCACGGAGGTCGCGCAGGCCGATTTCATCCTGGCGCTCGGCATCGAAGGGCCCGGCGACAAGCTCGAGAAGTTCCAGCCGCTGCTCGAGGCGGCGATCCGGCGTCGGCTGCCGATGGTCTGCGCCAACCCCGATCTCGAGGTGATGCGGGGCGAGGCGCGCGAGATCTGCGCCGGCGCCATCGCGCTCGCCTATGAGGAACGGGGCGGGCGGGTGCGTTATCACGGCAAGCCCCATATCGGTGTCTATCGGCGCTGTTTCGCGGCGCTGGGGGGAATGGCCGCCACACGGATTCTCGCCGTGGGCGATTCCTTGCGCACCGACATCGCCGGCGCCGCCGCGGCCGGCACCGACAGCCTGCTGATCCTGGGCGGCATCCTCGAGGAGCAGCTCGGCGGGCCCGAGAGCATCGCCGCGGCCGCCGTCGATCCGGCGCGGGTGGGCCGGCTGCTGGACAGCTCGGCGGCCCGGCCCGGCCTCCTGATGGCCCGGTTTGGCTGGTGATCCGGCCAAGGAACACAGAGCGGCCATCGGGCGGGCCCGAGCCGGCTTAGCCGTTTCTTCACCGCGTTCTCCCTACCATCGCCGGTCCAGGCTCGCGTGGGTCCCGCGGGGCCGGGAATCCTGCGTCCCCGTGAACAAGCCTGAGAGGGGCCGGCTCGCTTGTCCGCTTTCCCGTCATCGCCAGAACCCGTGTCCGGCGGGATGACCGGCGCCGCGCCCGGCGCCGCCGCCGATCCGCATGCGCGGCTGCGGGCGAAGCTGGCGGAGACGCCGATCCATCCGAAATCGTTCCTGGCGACCGACTATCTCAACCACTTCAACGAACCCGCCATGCTGCTCGAGATTCTGGCCGACAGCCCGGAATGCCTGGAGGATCTCGCGGCCTGGAAGCCGCTCAGCTATGCCGATCACTTCCGTGCCAGCGGCCTTTCCTACGCGGAGCTGGCGATCGAGGCCTATCGCCTGTCGCCCACGCCGTTCCGCATCGGCTTCGAGCTGGTGGTGGCGGAGATGAACGCGCTGGTCGCGGGCGCCATCAAGCAGGCCCGCGACGCGATCGAGAAGAACGACCCGGAGGCCTTCGCCGCCATCGCGACCGATGCCCAGCGCCTGCAGGAGCTGGTGGCCGAGGCCGGCGGCATCGTCCAGGGCGAGCCCTCGCGGCGCGTCACCCAGGCCGCCATCGACGCCCTGATGGGCCAGAAATAGCGGATTGAAATAACAGGCGTTTTCGGGCCGTGGGCGGGATTCCCGGGCGCGGTTAACCGGCGATTCATGACAAGGTTCCTAGGCTCGGGGCCGGGAATGGATGCCTGGAACCGGCCATGAGCTCTTCGATTCCATCCGCACCGCGGCGCATCTTGAGCGCGCTCAAGGTCCTGATCGTCGACGACAGCCCGCATATGCAGGCGATCCTGAAGCGCGTCCTCACGGACATGAACATCCGCGACCTGGTCGTCGCCAAGGACGGCGAAGCCGGCCTGACGGAGCTGCGGCGCATCCATCCGGATTTCATCTTCGTCGACTGGACGGTGAAGCCCGAGGGCGGCAGCCATTTCGCGCGCGCGGTGCGCTCGCTCGAGGACGGCGTGCTCGCGCGCACGCCGCTGATCATGATGGCCGCGCAGTCGGACGTCATGCGGGTCAAGGGTGCGCGAGATGCCGGCATCAACGCCTTCCTCGCCAAGCCTGCTTCGGTGCAGGCGATCATGAGCCGCGTGCTCTGGGTGCTGAGCGACGCCCGCCCCTTCATCCAGAGCGATCACTATACCGGCCCCGACCGCCGCACCCGGACGCTGGCGCATGAAGGCGACGAACGCCGCCAGGCGCTGGTGCCGCCGCCGGCGAAACCGGCCCGAACGGCACGTCACGCGGCGCGTTGAGTATTACGCGCCGCGCAGCGTCAGCAGCGCGTCCGCCAGCCGGCGGTAATCCTCGATCTCGTTATAGATCTGCGCCGAGACCCGCACCCAGAGGCTGCCGCCGAAGGGGATGATCGGCACCTCGATGCCATGTTCGCGCCAGAGTCGGTCGTTGAGAGCGAGCGCCGCGGGCCGGTCCTGGCCTTCGAAGCCTTCGAGCCGTACCGTCGCCATGGCGCCGCGCAAGCGGGGCGACTGGCCCTCCTCGCCGCCCAGCGCCGCCGACAGCAGCGTCGCGGCCTCGTTCGCCAGGGCATGGTTGTGGGCGCGGATGGCGCCGTCGCCCATGCGCCGATAGAAGGCGATCGCGGCCCCGGTCGCGAGCCAGGCCGAGGGATCGCGCGTGCCGACCCAGTCGAACTCGGCGATGAAGCCCTGACCCAGCCCGTGCGAGATCGTGGTCGGATGCAGCCCCGCCTGCCGGTCGCGTCGCGCCCAGAGGAAGGCCGTGCCCTTGGGCGCGAACAGCCATTTATGCGCATTGCCGGTGACATAGTCGGCGCCGAGGCCCGGCAGGTCGAACTCGATCTGGCCCGGCGCATGGGCCGCGTCGACCAGCACGCGGGCGCCCACCGCCCGCGCCTTCGCCGCCAGCGCCGCCACGGGCAGGATCAGCGCCGTGGGCGAGGTGACGAGATCGAGCGCGAGCAGCTTCGTGCGCGCGTTGATGTGGGGGGTGAGCGCATCGATCGCCTGCTGCGCATCGGTCATCGGGTAGGGCAGGGGCGCTTCGATGTAGGTCGCACCGAAGCGCTCCGCGAGATGGCGCATGGTGTTGCGCACGGCGTTATAGACATGGGTTGTGGTGAGGAGCTCGTCGCCGGGCGAAAATTCCAGCGAGCGCAGAACCGCGTTCATGCCCTGGGTCGCGTTCTCGACGAAGACGAGATCCTGGGGATCGGCGCCGAGGAAGCGCGCGAGCTCGGCCGCGTTGGCCCGGAGCGCCTCGGGCAGGGTCTTCTGCATGAAGCGGGTGGGGCCGCGCTCGAGCTCGAGCCGCCAGCGCTGCTGCTCGGCCAGCACCTCGTGCGGCGTGGCGCCATAGCCGCCATGGTTGAGATAGGCGATCGCCGGATCGAGCGCCCAGAGCGGCAGAAGCCGCCGGCCATAGTCGGGACGATTGGCGGCGGGAGCTTGATCGGGCGGCATGACCGTAAGGATGATTGCGGGGCGATCGGATAGACCGGGCGGACTATGGCGAGGCGCCCCGATCCTGGCAATCGGGGCTCCGGCCATGGGCCCGGCCTCTCCGCATGGACGCGGCGGAGTCCCCTCCGCTATACTTGCCGCAATGCAGCACTCCGATGGCAGGAGCTGGGAATTGCCTGATTTTCCGAAGAAATCTCTCGCCGACTGGGCGTCTCTCGCGGGCAAGGAGCTGGGCGGCCAGCCGGCCGACAGCCTGATCTGGAACACGCCCGAGGGGATTGCGGTGAAGCCGCTCTACACGGCCGCCGACCTCGAGGGGCTGGAGGCGGCCCAGAGCCTGCCGGGCTTCCCGCCCTATCTGCGCGGGCCGCGCGCCACCATGTATGCCAACCGGCCCTGGACCGTCCGGCAATATGCGGGCTTCTCCACGGCCGAGGATTCCAACCGCTTCTATCGCGAGAACCTGGCCGCGGGGCAGATGGGCCTCTCGGTCGCCTTCGATCTCGCCACCCATCGCGGCTACGATTCCGACCATCCGCGCGTGATGGGCGATGTCGGCAAGGCCGGCGTCGCGATCGATTCCGTCGAGGACATGAAGATCCTGTTCGACGGGATCCCGCTCGACAAGATGAGCGTCTCCATGACCATGAACGGCGCGGTGCTGCCGGTGCTGGCGGGCTACATCGTCGCCGCCGAGGAGCAGGGTGTGCCGCCGGCGAAGCTCTCCGGCACGATCCAGAACGACATCCTCAAGGAGTTCATGGTCCGCAACACCTACATCTATCCGCCCGAGCCCTCGATGCGGATCGTGGCCGACATCATCGCCTATACCGCCCAGCACATGCCCAAGTTCAACTCGATCTCGATCTCGGGCTATCACATGCAGGAGGCGGGGGCGACGGCGGTGCAGGAGCTGGCCTTCACGCTGGCCGACGGCGTCGAATATGTGCGCGCGGCCCTGTCGTGCGGCCTCAAGATCGATGATTTCGCGCCGCGCCTCTCCTTCTTCTTCGCCATCGGCATGAACTTCTTCATGGAGATCGCGAAGCTCCGGGCGGCCCGCCTGCTCTGGGCCAAGCTGATGCAGCAGTTCGAGCCCAAGAATCCCGCCTCGCTGGCGCTGCGCACGCATTGCCAGACCTCGGGCGTGAGCCTCACCGAGCAGGATCCCTACAACAACGTGATCCGTACCACGGTCGAGGCGTTGGCGGCGGTGCTGGGCGGCACACAGTCGCTCCACACCAACTCTTTCGACGAAGCGCTGGGCCTGCCCACGCCCTTCTCGGCCGGCATCGCGCGCAACACGCAGCTCATCCTCCAGGAGGAGAGCGGCGTCGCCCATGTCGTCGATCCGCTGGGCGGCAGCTACTATGTCGAGCGCCTGACCGCGAGCCTCGCCGCCGAGGCGATGAAGCTGATCGAGGAGACCGAAGCGCTCGGCGGCATGACCAAGGCGGTCGAGACCGGCATGCCGAAGCTGCGGATCGAGGAGGCGGCGGCGCGCCGGCAGGCGCGGGTCGATCGCGGCGAGGAGGTCATCGTCGGCGTCAACAAATACCGCGCCGCCGAGCCCGCCCAGGTCGATGTGCTCGATATCGACAACAGCAAGGTGCGCGAGCAGCAGATCGCGCGGCTCGAGCGCGTCCGCGCCACGCGCGACGGCGCCCGTGTCGCGGCGGCGCTGTCGGCGCTGACCGAGGCGGCGCGCTCGGGCGAGGGCAACCTGCTGGCGCTGGCGGTCGAGGCGACCCGGGCGCGGGCCACGGTCGGCGAGATCTCGGCGGCGCTGGAGCAGGTCTTCGGCCGCCATCGTGCCGCCACCCGCTCCATCAGCGGCGTCTATGGCGCGGCCTATGCGGGCGACGAGCGCTTCCAGAAGATCCAGCGCGAGGTCAAATCCTTCATCGACGCGACCGGCCGGCGCCCGCGCCTGCTGGTGGTCAAGCTCGGCCAGGACGGCCATGACCGCGGCGCCAAGGTGATCGCGACCGCCTTCGCCGATATGGGCTTCGACGTCGATATCGGGCCTCTGTTCCAGACCCCGGAGGAGGCGGCCCGCCAGGCGATCGAGAACGATGTGCATGTGATCGGCGTCTCGTCGCAGGCGGCGGGCCACAAGACGCTGGTGCCGCAGCTGATCGAGGCGCTGCGCAAGGCCGGGGCGGGCGACATCCTGGTGGTCGCCGGCGGCGTCATTCCGCCGCAGGATTACGACTTCCTGCGCAAGGCGGGCGTGGCCGCGATCTATGGTCCGGGAACCAACATCCCGCTGGCCGCGGCCGAGATGATCGAGATGATCCGCCGTCATCGCAAGGCGGCCTGACATCCGTCCGATCAAGCCGAATCGGCTTGATACGCGAATCATTCTCCAGTTATTTGATTCCGAGCCGGAATCGCGGACTTGCCCGATTCGCGAGGGGTCCGGTCTTGCTCCAGGCCTGAGGGGTTCGAGTTCTGGGGAACGGCATGACGGCGAAGGGGGGACGGTGGCTGGGCGCGGCGGTCGGCCTCGTGCTGACGGTCGCGTGGCTGGCCCTGGTCTGGACTTACGTCGATCGCGAGATCGGCTGGAACAATGTCGGCGGCATGCTGCCCCATGAGCTGGGGGCGGCGATGGCGGGCGCGTTTGCGCCGCTGGCCTTCCTCTGGCTGCTCCTTCTCTACTGGATCCGCGGGCGCGACCTGGCCGATGCGGGCGCCGCGATCAACCGCCAGCTCGGCCTCCTGACCTTTCCCGACGAAACGGCGGCCACGCGCGTGGAGGCGGCCGGGGCCGTGCTGAAGCGGCAGGCCGAGGCGCTGCGCTCGGCTTCCGACCAGAGCTCCGAGCTCCTGGGCGGCTTCGCGCTGCGTTTCCAGAGCGAGGCGGCGGCGCTGACCGAGGTGGTGCAGCAGGCCCGCGCCGAGACCGACAAGCTGCGCGAGGGCCTCGCGGCCGAGATCGCCTCGGCGCGCGAGGTGGCGGCCAAGCTCGATGCCGAGCGCGTCCATTGGGGCGAGATCGTGCGGCGCCATGGCGACAGCGTCACCTCGGCTGCGGGTGCCGCCACCGAGCAGATCGCGCGCGAGATGGAGCGGCGCACCGACGAGATCGACGCCGCCGTGACGCGGGCCCTCGAGCAGGGCACCTCCATGGCGGCCGAGATCAAGATGCAGGAGGAGCAGCTGGGCCAGGCGGTCGATTCCGCGATCGACCGCTTCGGGCAGGCGATGGCGCGCCTCGCGCGCGAGCTGGCGGCGGCGGGCGACCGCACCGCGCAGCGCGGCGGCGAGCTGGTCAACACGCTGCAGCAGCAGATGGAGGCCCTGGGCCGCACCGCCGACGATGCGACCATGAACCTCAAGACCGATCTCGCCGCCTCGACCGAATATCTCACCAACAGCCTGACGCGGCTCTCCGACGATATCGAGGCGCGGCTCATGGCGGCCGACAAGCAGACCACGCAGATCGGCGAGGCGGTGCGCGCGGCGGGTGCCGCCGGCGCCGAGTTCGAGCGCACCCTCGCGGAGCGCACTGCGGCCCTGGCCCGGACCGGCCAGAGCGCCCGCGACGAGGCGGCCGCGGCCGGGGCCGCGTTGAGCCGGCTTGCCGAGGAAACGGCGAGCGCGATGCGCCAGCCTCTGGACCAGACGCTCGCGCATCTCCGCTCGGTCGCGGCGGACAGTACCCAGACATTGCAGCAGACGGGCCAGACGGCCCGCGACGAGGCCGCCACGGCGGGCGCGGCCTTGAGCCGGCTCGCGGAAGAGACCACGAGCGCGATGCGCCAGTCGATGGAGCAGGCGCTCGCGCATTTCCGCGCCACCGCCGCCGACAGCACCGCGACCTTGCAGCAGACGGGCCGGACGGCGCGCGACGAAGCCACGGCGGCAGGTGGTGCGCTGAGCCGGCTGGCGGAAGAGACGGCGGACGCCCTGCGCCGGTCGATGGACCAGGCGCTCGAGCATTTCCGCGTCACCGCCGCCGACAGCACGGCGACCCTCCAGCAGACGGGCCAGACGGCCCGCAACGAGGCCATCGCCGCCGGCGCCGCGCTGAGCCGGCTCGCGGAAGAGACGGCGAGCGCCATGCGCCGCCCGATGGATCAGACGCTGGAGCATTTCCGCGCCACCGCCGCCGAGAGCGCGCAGACGCTGCAGCAGGTGGGCCAGGGTGCCCGCGACGAAGCGGCCGCGGCGGGCCAGGCGCTGGGGCGGCTCGCCGACGACACCGCGGCTGCGATGCGCCGGCCCTTCGACCAGGCGCTCGACCATCTGCGCGCGATCGCGACCGAGAGTGCCGCCAATGCCAAGGCCCTCTCGGAGGATCTCACGCGCCAGGCCAATGCCGTGCAGGCGCAATCCGCCGCGGCCCAAGGCGAGGCGGCGGCGCTGGGCGCTTCGCTGGCGCGCCAGATGGAAGACGTCACCGCCGCGACCGTGGCACTGCGCAACGAGGGCCAGGCGAACGCGGTGTCGCTGCGCGGCGAGCTCGAGGCGGCGCTGGCCCAGTTCCGCCAGGCGGGGGGCGCGCTGCTCGCCGATCTCGCGGTGGGCGCGCAGGGCGAGGGCGAGGAGATGCGCCGGCGTCTCGCGGCGGCGGCGGCCGACTTCTCCGCCGAGGCGCAGCGCCTGCTCGAATCGGTCGGCAGCGAAACCGATCGCATCGGGCTGCATTGGCGCGACAGCACCGAGGAGGCACAGAAGCTCCGGCGCGCGCTCGCCGAACAGGCCACCGGCATCGAGCAGGCCTCGTCGGCCTCGGGCGAGCGCATGGAGGGAGCGCTGCGCCAGGCCGAGACCAAGCTCCTCGAATACAAGCGCAGCACCGACACCATGCTGGAGAAGATCGACAGCATGATCATGGCCGGCCGCGACCAGGCCGACCGGATCGGCGCCACCGCGGCCGACGGCGCCGGCAAGATCGAGAATGCCGGCCGGCTCTTCTCGGACCAGGCGGCGCGGCTCGCGGCGGTGGCGACCGGCGCCTTCACCGCGCAGCAGCAGGCGCGCGAGGCGATCGGGAAGCTGTCGGATGCGCTGGGCGAGACCACGGGCGTCAGCGCCGTGCGCATCGGCGAGCTCGAGCGCATCGTCGGCACGCTCAAGGCCGATCTCGTCAATGCCGCCGAGGAGGCCTCGCGCAACTCGCGCGCCATCGCCGAGACCTTCCGCGGCGACACCGAGCGGCTGGTCGGCATGGCGCGGCGCGCGGCGATGCAGGTGGCGGCGGTGCGCGGCGTGGTGAAGGACCAGCTCACCGAGCTGGGCCAGCTCTCGACCCAGGTGGGCCAGCTCGTCGACATGATCCGCGACAGCCTGCGCGGCCAGTCGGAAAGCTTCGCCTCGGTCGCGGCCGGCGCCCGGGCCGACACCGCGGCGATCAAGGGCGAGCTCGAGAGCCAGATCCAGCTCCTGACCCAGCTCGGCGACCAGGTGGCCGAGCGGCTCGACAAGGCGGGCGGCACGCTCGACGGCCGCACCGAGAAGCTGGTGGAAGCCACCGACTATGTAGTGCGCCGCACCAACGAGATCGGCGCCACCTTCGGCGAGCGGGCCCAGTTCCTGACCGAGACGGTCGAGCGCATCGGCGGCCAGGTGGGCGAGCTGGCGCAGCGCTTCGACCAGCAGAGCCAGCAGCTGGCGCGCTCCACCAGCGCCGCCGAGACGCAGGTCCAGAACCTGAAGCGCGTGCAGGAGAACGTCACCCGCGATCTCTTCCTGCGCGCGGCGGCGGTGATGGTCGAGGAGCTCAACTCGCTCGCCATGGATATCAGCAAGCTGCTCGAGACCGACGTGCCGGCCGATGTGTGGAAGGACTACCACAAGGGCGACCGTTCGATCTTCGCGCGCCGCCTGTTCCGCGGGAAGGACAGCTATCTGGTGCCCGCCATCGAGCAGCGCTACAAGGATGACGACCGCTTCCGCGACATGGTCGAGCGTTACATGGAGCGGTTCGAGGAGTTGCTGGCGCAGGCGCAGGAAGCCGATCCGGAAAGCGTGCTTAACGCCGCCTTCATCACCGCCGATGTAGGCAAGCTTTACCTAGTTCTGTCGCGCTCGATCGGCCGCAGCGCGCCGCATTGATCTGCCGGCCCTGAAGATGCCGCCGCAAGGAGTTGGCCATGGAGCCGCCTAAGCCCAAGCGCCCGCCGGGTGCGCCGCAACCGCAGCCGCAGCGCCCGGGTGCCCCGCGCCCCGGCCCGCGCAATCCTGCCGCCGCCAACCCGGCGGCCGCGAAACGGCCGGCCGGCGGCCCGGCCGCGCCGCGCGCCATTCCCAACGTCCAGGGCACGGCCTTCCTCGGCTCCGACATCGCGCCGGTGCCGGCGGCCGAGGGCAAGGAGCCGCTGGTGAGCCGCAAGCTGCCCAACCGCGTGCTGGCGCTGGGGCTCGCGACCGAGCTGCTTCATACGCGGCCGCCCTTCAGCAATTTCAGGTTCGGCAAGCTCACCGGCGTCATCCGCGGCCAGATCCGGCGCGGCCATTATCTCTTCACCTTCCGCGGGAAGCAGCCGGTGGGCTATATCGGCTGGGCCGAATGCGACCAGAAGGTCGCCGAAGCCTGGATGGAGCGCAGCTACATCCCCACCTATCAGGAGTGCACCGGCGGCGATTCCTGCGTGCTCATCACCTTCGTCTCGCCGGGCACCACGGTCACGCTGCACCTGATCCGCGAGGCGCGCAGGCTCTATCCGGACCGGCCGATCTATTTCATGCGCGAATACGAGAACGGCAAGAAGCGCAAGGCCACCGTGCTCAACCGTTTCTTCGAGCGCGGCGAAAAGGGCGAGAACAGCTAGTCTTGCTTCTTCTCCCCCGGCAAGGGCGAGAAGGACGCGCAGGCTTGGTCGAAGCGAAGCGGAGACCCGAGCCGGAGCTGGATGAGGGGGCTCTCTCCGGCGAGAGCGCCACAAGCTTCACTACTCACCTCACCCTCCTTCGCCCCATGGGCTGCGGAGGGCAGGCCCTGCTCGATCTCCCGCTCTGTCCTCCGAAGCGCAAAGCGCGTAGGAGGATCGCGGGCGGAGAGGAAGGAAAACACCTTCAACGACCAGCCACGGTTTCGTGCTAGGGATGTTCCGATCCCACACGCTTAAAGCCCTACCCGCGCCATGGTTCCTCCCGTCGCATCGACTGCCGCCCGTTCGAGCTATCGCGGACAATGGTCGGCGCTGAAGTCGCTCCTGCCGCATCTCTGGCCCAAGGGCGAGGGCGAGCTCAAGGCACGCGTGATGCTGGCCTCGCTCTGCCTGGTGCTCGCCAAGGTCGCGAACCTCTATGTCCCGATCCTGTTCAAGCGCATGGTCGATGCGCTGGGCGTGACCGGGACGGCGCTGGCGCTGCCGCTGGGCCTGCTCCTGGCCTACGGCCTCGTGCGCGTCATGGCGCAGATCTTCGCCGAGCTGCGCGACGCCGTCTTCGCCAAGGTGGCGCAGCGCGCGATCCGGCGCGTGGCGCTGCAGACCTTCCGCCATCTGCATCGGCTCTCGCTGCGCTTCCATCTCGATCGCCAGACCGGCGGCCTTTCGCGCGCGATCGAGCGCGGCGCGAAAGGCATCGAGTTCCTGCTGTTCTTCATGCTGTTCAACGTGTTCCCGACGCTGGTGGAGATCGGGCTCGTCTGCATCGTGCTCTGGCATCTCTACGATGTCTGGTTCGCGCTGGTGACCGCGGTCACGATCGGCTCCTACATCTGGTACACGCTCTTCGTCACGGAATGGCGGCTCAAATACCGCCGGCGCATGAACGAGAGCGACAGCGAGGCCAACACCAAGGCGATCGACAGCCTGCTCAACTACGAGACGGTCAAGTATTTCGGCAACGAGGAGCACGAGGCGCGCCGCTACGACGTGGCGCTGCAGTCCTACGAGAAGGCCGCGATCAAGACGCGGGTCAGCCTCTCCTTCCTCAATATCGGCCAGGCCGGCATCATCGCCGTCGGCGTGACCCTGATGATGGGCATGGCGGCCCAGGGCGTCGTCGCGCATCAGATGACCGTGGGCGACTTCGTGCTGGTGAACGCCTATCTGATCCAGCTCTACCTGCCGCTCAACTTCCTCGGCACCGTCTATCGCGAGCTGCGCCAGTCGCTCATCGACATGGAGCAGATGTTCGCGCTCCTGGGCCTCTCGGTCGAGGTGCCGGACCGGCCGGGCGCGCCGCCGCTGGTCGTCGAGCGCGGCGAGCTCGTCTTCGATCACGTCGATTTCGGCTATGACCCGCGCCGGCCGATCCTGAAGGATGTCTCCTTCCGCGTGGCGCCGGGCCAGACCGTGGCGGTGGTGGGGCCGAGCGGCGCCGGCAAATCGACGATCTCGCGGCTGCTGTTCCGCTTCTACGACGTCGATGCCGGCCGCATCCTGATCGACGGCCAGGACCTGCGCGAGGTGCAGCAGGTCTCGCTCCGCGCGGCGCTCGGCATCGTTCCGCAGGACACCGTCCTCTTCAACGACACGGTCTATTACAACATCGCCTATGGCCGGCCTTCCGCGACGCGCGAGGAGATCGAGGCGGCGGCGCGGCTCGCGCGCATCCATGATTTCGTCACGGGCCTTCCCGACGGCTACCAGACCAAGGTGGGCGAGCGGGGCTTAAAGCTCTCGGGCGGCGAGAAGCAGCGCGTCGCGATCGCGCGCACCATCCTCAAGGGCCCGGCGATCCTGCTCTTCGACGAGGCCACCTCGGCGCTCGATACCGGCACCGAGAAGGAGATCCAGCAGAGCCTGGCCGAGGTCTCGGCCGACCGCACCACGCTGGTCATCGCCCACCGGCTGTCGACCGTGGTCCATGCCGACGAGATCCTGGTGCTGCAGGAGGGCCGCGTCGTCGAGCGCGGCCGTCACGAAGCGCTGCTGGCACAGGGCGGCATCTATGCCACCATGTGGGCGCGCCAGCAGGCCCAGGCCCGCAAGCCCATGAACGGTGAAACGGGCGGCGAGGCGCCGGTGGTGACGCCGGAGCCGGCTTTGCGGGCGAGGGGGAATCATGGGCGATGACGGTTCATGAGCGGTGATTGAGTCATGAGCGGCGATTCCGAGCGTTCGCTGATGGAGCTGGCCGCGGGCGTGGAGGCCCGCGACCGGCGCGCGCTCGCCCGCGCCATCACGCTGGTGGAATCGAACCGTCCCGCCGACCGCGCCGCCGCCGATCGGCTGATCGAGAAGCTCCTCCCGGCCACGGGCCGCGCGCTGCGGCTCGGCATCTCGGGGCCGCCGGGCGTGGGCAAATCGACCTTCATCGAGGCCTTCGGGCTGCATCTGGTGGGCGCCGGCCACAGGCTGGCGGTGCTCGCGATCGATCCTTCCTCGCGTGTGAGCGGCGGCTCGATCCTGGGCGACAAGACGCGCATGGCGGAGCTGTCGCGTCATCCGGCGGCCTTCATCCGGCCGTCGCCGGCGGGCGAGACGCTCGGCGGCGTCGCGCGACGTACGCGCGAGGCGATGCTGGTCTGCGAGGCCGCCGGCTTCGATCTCGTGATGATCGAGACGGTGGGCGTCGGCCAGTCGGAGACCGCGGTCGCGGACATGGTCGACCTGTTCCTGCTGCTGGTGCAGCCGGGCGGGGGCGACGATCTCCAGGGCATCAAGCGTGGCATCGTCGAGCTCGCCGATCTGGTGGTGGTGACGAAATCGGACGGCGATCTCGAGGCGGTCGCCGGACGGACGGCGGCCGACTATCAGGCGGCGCTGCGATTGCTGCGGCCGGCGGCCGAGGGGGCCGTGCGGGTGCAGGAGGTCTCGGCCGTCACCGGCAAGGGCATTGCCGCGCTGTGGCAGGCGGTCGAGGCGGCGGCCCGGGAAGCGGAAACCAGCGGCGCCCGCGGCCGCCGGCGCGCGGCCCAGGCCCGAAGCTGGCTCTGGAGCGAGCTTTCGGAGAACCTCCTGGCGGCGCTCAAGGCCCATCCCGAGGTGGCCGGGCGGCTGCCCGAGCTCGAGACCCAGGTGGCCGCCGGCCGGGTGAGCCCGCCGGCCGCGGCGGCGGTGCTGCTGGCGGCCTTTCGCAAGGGCTGACCCTTCCCGGGGCCGCCGCCTTCCGGCCCGCGACGACCTGCCCCGACGCCGGGGTTGACGGCAGGGGTGGGGCTGCCGTAAAACACGCGCCTCGCCGCCGGGCTCCGTCATCGGGTTCAGGCGGTAAATTTCTGTTAAAAGAAGGACTTAGCCATGGCGCGCCGCTGCCCCTTGACCGGCAAAGGCATCCAGTCGGGCCACAATGTGAGCCACGCCAACAACAAGACCAAGCGGCGGTTCATGCCCAACCTGCAGCAGGCGTCGCTCGTGAGCGATGCGCTCGGTGGCGTCGTCCATATCCGCCTCAGCGTCAATGCGCTGCGCACGGTCGAGCATAATGGCGGCATCGACGCCTATCTGCTCGGGATCGCCGATACGCGCCTGTCCGACGACGCACGCCGGCTGAAGAAGCGGATCGAGAAGGCGCTCGCCAAGCAGCAGAAGGCCGCCTGAGGCCTTTCACGGGTTTCGGCCCCGAGGGGCCGTCAATCTCCCTCTCTGAAGACGGCGAAAATGCCGCCCGGGTCCAAACGGGCGGCATTCGCTTTTCCGGGAACCGGCGATGCCGGGGACGGGCGCTGCAGCCCGGTTCAAGTCTGAGCCGATGTAAACGCTTCCGGCGATCATTCTTATTCAGCATCAAACTCTTACTGCTGCTTCACCATATTTAACACGTGGTATAAGTGTTATAAAAATAATCACGAACAAGCAGGGTAATTCATTTGACCCGCGACCCGGCGATCACAGCTAATGGGAAGAGGCCAAGAGGGCCTCGCGAGGAGTGGCATGCCCATGGACGTGATGTTCGCCGACTGCGCCAGCCGCAGCTTCACCGAGCCGGCGCCGGCCCCGGCCGCCAAGGCCGATCCGGTGATGGAGAGCCTCGCCGGGCTCGAGGGCATGGCGGCGCCGGCCAAGGCGAAGCGCTCGCCGCTGGCGGCCTATGCGGCGGACCTCGATCTCCGCTTCCTCGGCATGAACACCTCGAAGATCCTCTCGACCGCGATCCGCGACCTCTTTCCCGGGCGCATCGCCGTGGTCTCCTCCTTCGGCGCCGAGGCCGCGATCGTGCTCCAGCTCGTGGCGGAGATCGATCCGTCGGTGCCGGTGATCTTCCTTGAGACGGGCAAGCATTTCGACGCGACCCTGATGTATCGGGACATCCTCAGCCAGCGCTTCGGGCTCACCGACCTGCGCTCGATCGAGCCCGATGCGGCGGGAGTCGCGGCCGAGGATCCTGACGGCGATCTCTGGTCGCGCGATCCCAACCGCTGCTGTGCGCTGCGCAAGGTGCGGCCGCTGGAGCGCGCGCTCAAGGGCTTCGACGCCTGGATCACCGGCCGCAAGCGCTATCACGGGGCCGAGCGCAGCGCACTGCCCTTCGCCGAGGCCTCCAACGGGCAGATCAAGATCAATCCGCTGGCGAGCTGGACCTCCGCCGACGTGCAGGCGGCCTTCAAGCGCTACCGCCTGCCGCAGCACCCGCTGTTCGACGAAGGCTATGCCTCGATCGGCTGCGCGCCCTGCACGCGGCCCATCCAGGCGGGCGAGAACGCGCGCGACGGCCGCTGGTCCGGCACCGACAAGCGCGAATGCGGCATCCATCTCGACTATCAGATTTGAGCCGAGCGAAAGAGCGACCCGGACATATTCCCACGTCATCCCCGCGAAAGCGGGGATCCATCTTGATCCAGCACACCAAGCGTTGATCTGGATCCCCGCTTTCGCGGGGATGACGAATAGGAGCAACGCCGAGGCTCGGTCTTTCTGCGCTACGCCCCCGCCCAGTGGAACTGCAGCAGCAGCGTGCGCTGGAGCGGGTTCTGGTTGTCGTCGGACATCACGAAAATATAGAAGCCGCCCTCGGGCGCCGGCGTCACGGCGAGACATTCGAAATTGTCGACCGTCAGCGGCAGATGCCATTCGGCCAGCAGCGTCGGCTCCAGGCGGGCATTGCCGGCGAGCGAGGCGGCGGGCAGGTAGGAGATCCGCGCGCCGGGTCCGTTTGCCTTGGTGAAATAACGCTCGAGCAGAAGAACGCCGCCCGACGGGAGCGCGGCCAGCGCGGTCGGGCGGAAGCCGTCGCTGCGCCGGATCGTCACCGGGCTCCAGGCACCGGGCTTGCCGATCCAGCCTTTGCCGTCGCCAGGCGCATCCTCCTCGCCCTCGGCCAGCATCAGCAGCCGCCCGCCGGGCAGCTCGGCCATCGCCTCGATGCCGTTGTTCTCAGGCAGGTCCCGGATCTCGGCCGGCGCGCCGAAGGAGGTCGCGGGCCCTTCGGGCAGGCTCACGGCGGCATCGGCGCCCGGATAGCTCCAGATCCGGTGATCGCGCTCGAACCCGACGAGCCAACGGCCGTCCGCGAGCCGCGTCATCGATTCGGCATCGGACTCGAATTTCTTGACCAGGGGCGCGCCGACCAGGTCACGCAGCGGTGCCGCTTCCGCCGTGGGCACGCCGGTCAGCCGCCCTTGCGCGTCGCGCGTAAGCGTGAGGCGCCACCACCAGCCGATATCGGCGACGCTCAGAAGCGCCGTGCCGTCGGGCGCCAGCATCATGTCCGAGAGCCCGCCCCAGGGTGCCGCGGGCTTGGTCGCGAGCAGGGTGGGGGCCGGCATCAGCACGAAGCCCGCGACATAGTCGAGGGCGCCGAGCCTCGTGATCGCCGGATGCATCGGATCGAGCGGCACCGGCAGCGTCTTGAGCGGCGCCTCGTCGGCCGCCGGCGCCGTCGGCACCGCGAAGGCGAGGACGAGCGCCAGCAGCGCCGAACGAAGGATGTAGCTGAGAACGGCACGCCCGCGGATGGGGCGGTGCCGCCTCACGGCGCTCAATGGAGGGCGGTGCGGCGCGTGCGGCCGCGCTGATTCTTCGGCTGCGCCTGGGCCTCGTCGAACAGCTCGGCCAGCTTCTCCATCATCGTGCCGCCGAGCTGCTCGGCATCGACGATGGTGACGGCGCGCCGGTAATAGCGCGTGACGTCATGGCCGATGCCGATGGCGACCAGCTCGACCGGCGAGCGCGTCTCGATCCAGTCGATCACCTCGCGCAGATGGCGCTCGAGATAGTTGCCCGGATTGACGGAGAGGGTGGAATCGTCGACCGGCGCGCCGTCCGAGATCACCATCAGGATGCGGCGCTGCTCGGGGCGCGCCAGCAGCCGCTCATGGGCCCAGAGCAGGGCTTCGCCGTCGATGTTCTCCTTGAGGATGCCCTCGCGCAGCATGAGGCCGAGGCTCTTGCGCGCGCGCCGCCAGGGCGCGTCGGCGCTCTTGTAGATGATGTGGCGCAGGTCGTTGAGCCGGCCCGGATTGGCGGGCTTGCCGCCGGCGAGCCAGCGCTCGCGCGACTGGCCGCCCTTCCACATGCGGGTGGTGAAGCCCAGCACCTCGACCTTGACGCCGCAGCGCTCGAGCGTGCGTGCCAGGATGTCGGCGCTCATGGCCGCGACCGTGATCGGCCGGCCGCGCATCGAGCCCGAATTGTCGATGAGGAGCGACACCACCGTGTCGCGGAACTCCATGTCCTTCTCGCGCTTGTAGGAGAGCGGCAGGACCGGGTTGACCACGACGCGGCTCAGTTTCGCACTGTCCAGCAGGCCTTCCTCGAGATCGAACTCCCAGGAGCGCGACTGCTGCGCCATCAGGCGGCGCTGCAGCCGGTTGGCGAGCTTGCCGACGACGGCCTGGAGATGCTGGAGCTGCTGATCGAGCAGCTGGCGCAGGCGCCCGAGCTCGTCGGGATCGCAGAGGTCGGCCGCCTCGACGATCTCGTCGTAATCGGTGCAATAGGCCTTGTAGGTGGGCTCGTTGCTGCGGTTCGAGAGATCGGACTGCGGCGGCCGGCCGGGGCGGCCCGGCGCCTCCTCCTCGGCATCGGCCATCTCGTCGGAGGAGGTCTCGGTCTCCTGCGCCTCGGCATCGTCCTGGCCGCGATCGCCGGCCTCGGTCTCCATCGCGGCCGCTTCGGATTTCTGCTGCTCGCCGCCTTCGCCCTTGGTCTGGTCGGTATCGTCGTTCTGGTCGTCCTGGTCGTTTTCCTCGGAATCCTCGGGCTGCGCGTCCTCCGGCCCCAGATCCACATCGAGATCGGACAGCATCTGGCGCGTCGCCTTGGCATAGGCGCGCTGATCGTCGGCGGCATCGGCCATCCGTGTCAGATCGCCCAGCACCTTGTCGCCCAGCACCGGCTTCCAGAGATCGACGATGCGCTTGGCGGCCTTGGGCACTGCTTGGCCGGTCATCGCCTCGCGCGCCAGGAGCCGCAGCACCTCGGAGAGCGGCGCCTGCTCGCGCTCGGTCACGCGCGCATAGCCGCGCTGCCGGCAATGCTCGTCGAGCGCCGCCGCCAGGTTGTCGGTGACGCCCGACATGTGGCGCGATCCGACCGCCTCGACGCGGGCCTGCTCGACCGCGTCGAAGATCTGGCGCCCCATCTCGGTGCGGGGCGCTTCGCGGCGGTGGGTTTCGGCGTTGTGGAGCCTGAGCTTGAGCGCGATCGCGTCGGCCTCGCCGCGGACCTGGGCGACCTCGGTCTTGGGCAGGTCGCGCGCCGGCAAAGGCAGGCGTGCCTCGTTGCCCGCGAGCCCGTGCTGGCCGGGCGCGAAGGTCACGTTGAGCTCGGTCTTGTGCGCGATCGCGCGCATCGCGGCGGCGGTCACGCGCCGGAAGGCCTCGACTGCGCTCTCGTTCTGGGCCATGGGCGGGCGGGCGCCGACGCGATCAGACGAGCTGGGTCTTGCCGGTCTGCTTCAGCTCGGTGCCGAAGCAGCGCTGGTAGTACTCGGCCACCGTCGCGCGCTCGATCTCGTCGCACTTGTTGAGGAACGTCACCTTGAAGGCGAAGGCGACGTCGTTGAAGATCCGCGCGTTCTCCGCCCAGGTGATCACCGTGCGCGGCGACATGACGGTCGAGATGTCGCCGGCGATGAAGCCGGAGCGAGTGAGATCCGCCAGCGCCACCATGGCCGAGATGGTCTTGCGGCCCTGGTCGTTGTCGTAGGTCGGCGCCTTGGCGAGGACGATGTTCACCTCGTCGTCGTGCGGCAGATAGTTCAGCACGGTGACGATGTTCCAGCGGTCCATCTGGCCCTGGTTGATCTGCTGCGTGCCGTGATAGAGCCCCGAGGTGTCGCCGAGGCCGATGGTGTTGGCGGTCGCGAACAGCCGGAAGGCCGGATGCGGACGGAGCACCTTGTTCTGGTCGAGCAGCGTCAGCTTGCCCTCGACCTCGAGCACGCGCTGGATCACGAACATCACGTCGGGGCGGCCCGCGTCATACTCGTCGAACACGAGCGCCGTCGGGTGCTGCAGCGCCCAGGGCAGGAGACCTTCGCGATACTCGGTCACCTGCTTGCCTTCGCGCAGCACGATGGCGTCCTTGCCGATCAGGTCGATGCGGCTGATATGGCTGTCGAGATTGACGCGGATGCAGGGCCAGTTGAGGCGCGCCGCGACCTGCTCGATATGGGTCGACTTGCCGGTGCCGTGATAGCCCTGGATCAGGACGCGTCGGTTGTAGGCGAAGCCAGCCAGGATCGCGAGCGTGGTGTCGTGATCGAAGCGATAGGCTTCGTCCACGTCCGGCACGTGCTCGGAGGGCTGGCTGAAGGCCGGCACCTGCATGTCCGATTCCAGACCGAAGGTCTGCTGGACAGAAATGGTGATGTCGGGCAATTGCGGGCGCCCGTTGGTCGTCGTGCTTTCGGTTGCCATTCGTCTCTTTCCGCAGATCACCAAGCGGGCGGAGAACCCGCTGCTTTTCGTCAGAACAGCGCGCTGTGCTTGAGCGTGCTGTAGGCCTGATTGACGAGCTTCAAGCGCTCTTCGGCCGTTTTGTCGCCGCCATTAGCGTCGGGGTGAAGCTGCTTGGCAAGTCCCTTGTAGCGGGCCTTGATCTCGTCCCAGGTGACGCCGGGCTTGAGCTCCAGGACCCGCAGCGCCTGCTGCTCGGCGACGCCAAGCTTGGGTCCGTGGCTGCGTGCCTCGCTCGCCGGCTCGTTTCCCTCGTCCAGGCCCATGGCGCGCCGGAAAGCGGCGGCCACGTCCGGCTGGGGAGGTATGCGCCAGCCGCCGAGCGGCCATGTCGGGCGGTCCCAGACCGTGTCGCGCCGGATCTGCCGCTCGATATCCTCGGTGCCCATCCCCTCGAAATAGTTCCAGGCCTTGTTGTAGGCCCGCACATGCTCGAGGCAGAAATTGAAGTAGTCGTTGAGCCGGTCCCGCGACTTCGGCGCCCGGTAGAGGCCGGGCTCGGCGCAATCCATATGATCGCAACGCGGTGCCACGGGTTCCGTGGCCGCCTCATCCTCCCATTGGAACATGATCTTAGGTCTTGGCATCAGCAGAGTATGGGCAGGCCTCGCCAGCCTTGCAAGCCGACCCCCTTCCCGCGTCCCGGCGCCGGTTCCGGACAACCCTGGCCCCGGCGTCATGAGGCGCCCCGGAGGATTGCCACGACGTTAAGCGCGGATTGTTGCGATGACATTATGCACGGGACGAAACGGATATGGTGATGCGCGGCGGTGCAATCCAGATCGGCACGCCCGCTTGTCGCATGACGCGGGGCCGGCAGCGCCGCCTCGCCGGCTATGCGGGTTGCTTGCGGCGCGTCTCGACCAGAACGAGACCGATCAGGATCAGGACGAACCCGCCGAGAAGCGAGGCGTCGGGACGTTCGCCGAGCGCCAGGGCCGAGCTCGCCAGGCCCATGGCCGGCACGGTCAGGAAGGCGAGCGACGCCGTCAGCGCCGGCAGCCGGCGGGTGACGACGACCGCCGCCCAATAGCAGAAGGCGGAGGCGACCGGCCCGTTATAGGCCAGCACCAGCAGGCTGCCGGGATTCCAGTCGATGACGGCGGGGCCGCCTTCGGTCAGCGCCGCGACCGCCAGCAAGGGAACGGCACCGACCAGGAGCTGCCAGGGCGCGAGAGCCAGAGCCGAACCCTGCCAGCGGCGGCCGCGGATATGGAGAATGGTGAAGCTCCAGAGCAGCGCGCCGCCCAAAAGGTACGCATTGCCGAGAAGGGCCGGCCGGTCCGACCAGTCGAAGCTTCCCGGCTGGAACAGGACGAGCAGCCCCACCAGCCCCAGCGCGAGCCCCGCCAGCTTGCGCCCGCTCAGCTTTTCGCCCAGCAGCAGCGCGGCGCCCGGCGCCACCCAGAGCGGCGTCGTATAACAAAGGACCGCGGAACGGCCGGCGGGCACATGGAGGAGCCCGGTATTCACCAGCGCCAGGAAGCCCGCCATCTGCAGCAGGCCGACGCTGGCGATCAGCGGCCAGTCGCCGCGCGCCGGCAGGGCGAGCTGTCCGCGCGCGCCCAGCAGCAGGAACAGCGAGGCCGAGCCCAGCAGCAACCGGAGCCCGCCGAACCAGAAAGGCGGGATCGAGCTCAGCCCCACCTTCATGATCGGCCAGTTGATGCCCCACAGCAGGACGATGGCGCCCAGGAGCAGGAAGGCGCCGCGGCGATCGTGATGCTCGCTGACGGAAGTGCTGACGGTCACGGGGGGACAGAGGGTCTTTCCGGGATTTCGGAATCGGGTGGGCCGAGGCGCCGGTCCGGGCGCGGAGGGTTGATTCGCTCGGCCCCCGAGGGTAAAGCCGCCCTGACCGAAAGCACAGGTCGTTCGCTAACCCGGCGGCAAGATCCCGAAGCCGGGCGGCGACCTCTTCATCAGACAGGAAATCCCGGGCCGATGGACAAGCCGGTGGCACAGGCGATCGAAACCAAGCTGCGGCAGGCGCTGAGCCCGACGCATCTGTCCATCATCGACGAGTCCGGGCTTCACGCCGGCCATGCCGGGGCCAGGGCGGGGGGCGAGAGCCATTTCCGCGTCGAAGTCGAATCGGCCGCCTTCGCCGGGCTGTCGCGCGTCGAGCGGCAAAGGCGGGTGCATGCGGTTCTTGCCGCCGAGTTGGCTGGACCGGTCCATGCGCTGTCGCTTCGCCTGACAGCGCCCGGGGAACACCGTACGGCCGGGTAGGCCCGGCGCGCCGGAGGCTGACGGCGGTTTTTAATTAACTGACCATTCAGTATCGGCCGCGACACCGGCGTGTCAGGGGCGCATGCCCGCGGCATGACTCGCCATCGCGCGCGTCGCTCGCCGTGTCCGGCATCGCGATTCAATTCTCATACGAAAGGAGCATTTGCGGCTCGACAACCATGACAAGAATCCGTTTGGACCGTCCGTCGCTGGGTTGTAGATTGCCGAACGGGGCTTCAACACAATCAAAAAACACAACCATGACAATCGATTTGTCGCGACGGCGGCCGCAGGTACGCAACATCAAGCTTGCGGGCCGTCGCACCAGCTTGCGACTGGAACCTGAATTCTGGGATGCGCTCGACGAGATCGTCACGCGGGAGCATTCGACCTTGAATGCGTTGTGCGAGCGGATCAAAGGCCGCCGCAGCGCCGCCAACCTGACCGCGGCCGTGCGGCTCTATGTGCTGCGCTATTTCCGCACTGCGGCCACGGAATCCGGCCACCGCGGCGCGGGACATGGGCGGAACTCGGCCCGCGGCTCGCGCGCGGTCGCGCTCTGAAGCCGGCTGCCAGCCTTCCTACTGGCCGCGATAGAACTGCGGATAGAAGCGCTTGACCACCTCGCTGTCGGCGGCGAAGGCGTGGCAGGTGTTGATCGGCGGCGGCGATTTCTCGCCGGCGCTGCGCTTGCGGCGCCAGTACATCGTTTGATAGGCCACCGTACCCATCGAGCCCATCATCTCGACAATATGGGTACAGCCCTTGACGCCGCCGAGCAGCTCCTTCACGCGCCGGTGCCATCCCGGCTTGATCCGCTCGCCCTTCATCACCTGGAAGTCGGGGACGATGTCCGGGCAGATCCGATAGGGACCCGCATCGCTCGAGACCTCGATCGCGGCGACGGTCAGCTCGTCGTCGAGCGTCAGGCGCACGCTCATATCGTGGATCGGCTCGCCCGGCTTGATCTCGCCGCGAAACTCGTTGGCGAAGCCGTAGGTCTTCGTGTCGGTGATGCGCCCCTCGATGTCCCACAGCCCGTCCTCGCGCTCATAGCCGCAGAACTCGTAGCGGCGGGTATGGAGATGCTTGCGGGGAGCGGGAGCGGACAACGGCATGACGATCGTTCCTGGGGGCCTGAAGGAAAGCGGGAAGGGCTCGGGCGCCCGCGCCTCTCGCCCCGAACGCTAGCGGCCGGCCGAGGGCAGGGTCAAATGCCGGAAGCGACAGGCAGCGCTGCGACCTACGCGTTGGCCGCTTCCGCGGGCACCTCGGTCGCGGGCGCCAGGGGACGGATCCGCAGCCGCTTGATCCGGTTGCGCTGGCGCTCCAGCACCTCGAAGCGGCAGCCATGGAACATGAAGACCTGGCCGACCTCGGGGATGCGCCGCGCCTCGTGCAGCACGAGGCCGGCGATGGTGGAGGCGTCCTCGTCCGGCAGCTTCCAGCCGAGCTGGCGGTTGAGGTCGCGGATCGTCACCTGGCCCTCGACCTCGATGCTGCCGTCCGGCGTCTTGCGCAGGCCGCGGACCCGGATGTCGTGCTCGTCGTCGATCTCGCCGACGATCTCCTCGAGGATGTCCTCGAGCGTGACGATCCCGAGCAGCGCGCCATACTCGTCGACCACGAGCGCGAAATGCTCGCGCCGCTCGCGGAAGGCGCGCAGCTGCGCCAGGAGCGTCGTGGTGCTGGGGATGAACCAGGGCTTGGCGGCGATGGCGCGCACATCGACCTTGTCCGAGGCCTGCTGCTCGGCACGCACCGCGCGCAGCAGCGCCTTGGCATGGAGCACGCCGACGATGTTGTCGGGATTGCCCTGATAGATCGGGATGCGGGTATGCGGGCTCGCCAGCACCTGCGCCACCGTCTCGGCGGGCGGCTGGTCGGCATCGATCATAGTGACGTTGCGGCGATGGACCATGATGTCGAGCACCATCACCTGGCCCAGATCGAGGATCGAATGCATCATGGCGCCGGCTTCCTGAAGCTCGGTCGCCGTCTCGGTCCGCTGCGCCGCCTCGGTATGGAGATCGATCGCACCGCGCAGCTCTTCCTCGGTCTGGTCGCGGCCCAGCTCCGTCACCAGCCGCGCGCCGAACAGCCGCATCGTGCCGCGCACCACCCAGCCGATCAGCGTCGTTACCGGTGTCGCGACGGCGACGAAGATCCGCATCGGCGGCGCCACGCCGAGTGCCGTCCGATCGGGATTGTTGATGGCGATCGTCTTGGGCAGCACCTCGCCGAACAGCACCACCAGCACGGTCATGCCGGCCGTGGCGTAGATCACGCCGTGCTCGCCGAACATCTCGATCAGCACGCTGGTGGCGAGCGCCGAGGCGGTGATGTTGACGAGATTGTTGCCGAGCAGGAGGGCGGCGATCACCTGCTCCATGCGGGTACGCAGCTCGTTGACGATCAGGGCCCGGCGGTTGTTCTCCTGCGCCAGCGCATGCATGCGCGGGCGCGAGGCCGCGGTCAGCGCGGTCTCGGCCCCGGCGAAGAAGGCCGAGCAGCAGAGCAGGAAGAGAATGGCCAGGATGGCGCCGAACATGAGGGCCCTTGTGTCCCTTTTTCCGCCCGGGGGCGGTCCCCTCTCTAGGCGGCCAAGGATCGCGCCAGGAGCGCTTCGAGCTGGGCGGGCTCCACCTCGCGCGAGACGAAGGCCCGGCCGATGCCCCGCGCCAGTACGAAGGTCAGGCGCCCGTCCTTCACCTTCTTGTCCTGCTGCATGTGATGGATCAGGCGATCGGCGTCGAAATCGCGGCCGATGGCGGCGGGCGAGGTCGGCAGCCCCACGGCCGCCAGGTGGCGCACCAGCCGGGCCGTGTCCTCGGGAGGAGAAAGACCCAGCATCGCCGACAGCTCGAATGCCATCACCATGCCGATCGCGACCGCCTCGCCATGCAGCAGCTCGTCCGTGTAGCCGCACTCGGCCTCGAGCGCATGGCCGAAGGTATGGCCCAGATTGAGGAGCGCGCGCTGGTCGGCCTCGCGCTCGTCGGCCGCGACCACCGCGGCCTTGGCGGCGCAGCTCGTCATGACCGCCTGCCGGCGTGCGGCGGTGTCGCCTTCGACCAGGTCGGCGCCATGGGTCTCGAGCCAGGAGAAGAAGGCCGGGTCGTTGATGAGCCCGTATTTCACCACCTCGGCATAGCCCGCCAGGAGCTCGCGTCGCGGCAGGCTGTCGAGCGCGTCGATATCGGCCAGCACCAGGCGCGGCTGGTAGAAGCTGCCGACCAGGTTCTTGCCCTGGGCGGTGTTGATGCCGGTCTTGCCGCCGACCGAGCTGTCCACCTGGGCCAGCAGCGTGGTCGGGATCTGGATGAAGTCGACGCCGCGCAGCACGATGCTGGCGGCGAAACCGGTGATGTCGCCGATCACGCCGCCGCCCAGCGCCAGGATCATCTGGTTGCGCTCGATGCGCGCCTCCAGCAGGCGACTGCAGAGCTCCTCCAGGTGGCGGAAATCCTTGGTCGCCTCGCCCGGCGGCAGAACGATGGAATCCTGCCGGATGCCGGCAGCCTCGAGGCTGTGCACCAGCTCCTCGAGATAGAGCCGGCCCACGGTCGCGTCGGTCACGATCAGCACGCGCCGGTTCTTCAGGAGCGGCAGGACCAGGCTGCCGGCGCGCGCGATCAGCCCGCCGCCGACCAGGATCTCGTAGCGGCGCGACCCGAGATCGACGGCAAGGCGGCCGATCTCCGTCGCCGGGCCGGAAGCCGTGACGTTCATGACGAGGCGGCCCGGCGCTCGGCCCCGGCCGCCGCGTCCTTGGCCAGGGCGGGGGGCTGGTAGGCGGCGAGGGCCGCGAGGACGCGCTCGAGCGTCAGATCGGGGGGGCCGTCCTGGCTGTCCACCGTCAGGTCCGCCTCCGCATAGAAGGGATGGCGCATCTCCATCAGCTCCGCGAGCTTGGCGCGCGGGTCGTCCACCTGCAGCAGCGGCCGGTCGCCGCGCCGGCCGGTGCGGCGCACCAGGAGATCGAGATCGGCGCGCAGCCAGATCGAGATCGCCTTCCCATGGACCGCGGCCCGGGTGCGGGGGTCCATGAAAGCGCCGCCGCCGGTCGCCAGCACGAAGGGCGGGCTCTCCAGGAGTCGCAGGATCACGCGCCGCTCCCCGTCGCGGAAGGCCTGCTCGCCATGGCGGGCGAAGATCTCGGGGATGCTGCAGCCGGCCGCCTGCTCGATCTCGCGATCGGCATCGACGAAGGGCAGGCGCAGGCGCTGCGCCAGCCGCCGTCCGATGCAGCTCTTGCCGGCGCCCATGAGCCCTACGAGCACCACCGGCCGATCGACCGTGATCTCGTCGCTCATTGCCCGCCCGCCCGCGGCACAATAGAATCGCCAGTGCCCGGCCTTTGTAACCGCCGCAGTTTCGCCATAGTCGGACCCTATCACAAAACCCCATTCCTGTCGCAATCCCGCCCCGGCTGGGCGTTCTGGGGGTGGGCAGACCCCGAATCCGCGGCCTTTCGCCCGAGCGGGTTCAAGCGGCCCGTCCGGCGTAAGATCCCGATACCGCTTGAGGCTCCTGGTTTCCACCCGCCGGTTCAGGTCATGCGTTGAGGATACCCGCCGATGAAAAGACTTCTCGCCATCTTCGTCGCTCTCGTGATCGTCGGCGTCATCGGCGCCGCCGTCGTGCTCGGCAGCATCGACCTGCCCGCGCCAACCCAGCATATGGAAGTGCCCGTCTCGAATGATCGCCTGGCGCAGTAGCTTCTCGCTCTGCGGCCTCGCTGCGGCCGCTCTGCTGGTCGGATCGAGTTGGGGCGTTACGGGCGCCCTCGCCGATTCGAGCGGCCAGCCCCTGCAATTGCTCCCGCCCACCGTGACGCCGGCGGCGGCAAGCGCGCCTGACAGCGCGGTCTCGCCGCCTTCCTCGGATGCGGCGCCGGCGGCGGAGACGGTGGCGCCGACGGCACCGAGCGTCGAGACGCCGACGGCGACGGCGCCCACCGCGCCCACCAGCACGGCGCCGACCGTGCCCGGTCCCAGCGAGCCCACGGTCGCGGGCCCCGCGGCTCCCGACGCGCCCACGGCGCCGTCGGGCATCCAGGTCCAGGAGATCGGCAGCGCCAACAGCTATGCCGGCACGCTCGAGCCCGCCGATGGCGGCTTCGGCTACGACATGTGGAAGGGCACCTCGGCGCATGACGTCGAGACGCTCCTGCCGCGCATTCCCCTGCCCGGGCCGTCGCCTTCCCTGCGCGCGCTCGCGCGGCGCCTGCTTCTCTCCAACGCCGAGCCGCCCACCGGCCAGACCGATCGCGACCTGCTGCCGATCCGTGCCGAGCAGCTCGCGCGGCTGGGCAATCTCGCCGACATGGAGGCTTTTCTCGCGGTCGTCCCGACCGGCAGCAAGGACCCGTCGCTCGCCGCCTTCCGGCGCGAGGTGCTGTGGCTCAAGGGCGATGTCGACAGCGCCTGCGCGCAGGTCTCGGCCGATCTCTCGGTGATGCCGAGCGACGTCGAGCTCAACCGCCAGCAGCTTCTCTGCCGGGCCGCGAACGGCCAAAGCAAGGAAGCGCAGCTCGGCATCGACATGCTGCGCGAGCAGGGCCAGTCCGATCCCAAGCTGGTGGCGATGGTGGATGCGCTGGGCGGCGTGAAAGGCGCAACGCTGCCCGACGATGTACCGCCCTCGCCGATGCTCTATGCGCTGGCCAAGAAGGCCGGGCTGGCGGTGCCCCCGGCCTGGGCCTCTTCGGGAACCCCGGCGCTGCAGGCGCGCCTCGCGGGCGACGACAGTCTCGACGCGGTGACGCGGATCACGGCGGGCGAGGCGGCCTTCGCGGCCGGCGCGATGCCGATCGATCCGCTGGCGGGGCTCTATGGCAGCCAGGACGTCACCCCGGCCCAGATCGACGCGCTGCTGGCGGCCGATGACAAGGATGATGGCCCCATGGGCCATGCGCAGCTCTATGAAGGCGTGCTGCGCACGGAGCCCGCGATCCGCCGCGCCCAGATCCTGCATCGCGCGCTCGAGATGGCGCGGCGTTTCGGCGGCTATCCCGCCGCGGTCGCGGCCAACCAGACCTCGCTCCTGAAGCTGGAGCCGGCGCCGGAGCTGGCTTGGTTCTCGGTCGATGCCGGCCGCGCCTTCTACTATATGGGCCGCTATGAGCGGGCCCAGGCCTGGCTCAACATCGCGCGCAACCGCGCCGAGGCCGATACCCAGGCCCGCGAGGCGGTGCCGACGCTGGCGCTCTTCGCCCAGATCGCGGGCGCGGGCCAGCCGCTGACCTGGGCGCCCGACGCCGTCGAGCAGTGGCGCGATGCCCAGGCCAAGGCGGGCGATCCCGATCCGGCGCTCCGGGCCGCGCGGCTCTTCGCGATCCTGGCGGCGCAGGGCGAACCCGTGGGCGATCAATGGCGCCAGATGGCCGAAAGCGCCCAGCCTTCCTCGGGCCTGCCCGACACCACCTTGCTCAGCCGGCTCGATGCGGCTTCCGCCGCCGGCCGGCGCGGCGAGATCGTGCTGCTGTCTCTGGTTCTCATGGGGCCGACGGGCCCGGCGGACGCGCATCCGCTCGTGGTCAACCGCGTCCTGTCGGCCCTTTATGCCAACGGTCTGCAAAGCGAGGCGCGGGCCATTGCCTTCGAAACCGTCATCGCCAACGGCATTTGACCGGCGTCGAGGTTTGCGCAAGCCGGAGCCGCCCCTGACCAAGGAGCTCGAGGCCTTCCTCGAGATGATGGCGGCCGAGCGCAACGCCGCGCTCAACACGCGCATGGCCTATGCGCGCGACCTGCATGATTTCCAGATCTTCGCCGCGCGCCGCCAGTCGAGCCTCGCCGCGGCCGATGCCGATTCCATCCGCGCCTATCTGGCCCAGCTCGACGGCGCCGGCATGGCACCGCGGACGGCCGCGCGCCGGCTCTCGGCCCTGCGCCAGTTCTACCGCTTCCTCGCCGCCGAAGGCTGGCGCAAGGACGATCCGACGGTCGCGATCGACGCGCCCAAGCTCGGCCGTCCGCTGCCCAAGGTGCTGAGCGAGGAAGAGGTGACGCGGCTGATCGAGGCGGCGCTCAAGCTGCCGGGGGCCGAAGGCGCCCGGCTGGTGACGATCGCCGAGCTGCTCTATGCGACGGGCTTGCGGGTGAGCGAGCTGGTGAGCCTGCCGCTCGCCGCCGTGACGCGCGAGCAGCGCGTGCTGCTGGTGCGCGGCAAGGGCGGCAAGGAGCGGATGGTGCCCTTGAGCGAGCCGGCGCTCGACGCGCTGAAGACCTATCTCGAACGGAGGCACGAGTTCCTGCAGGGGCCGCCGGACCGTCCCGCCCCGTCGCCCTGGCTCTTTGCCTCGCGTGGCAAGTCGGGCCATCTGACGCGGGTGCGCGTGGCGCAGCTCCTGAAGGATCTGGCCGTCAAGGCCGGCATCGATCCCAAGCGGGTCTCGCCCCATGTGCTGCGCCATGCCTTCGCCAGCCACCTCCTGGGCCACGGCGCCGACCTGCGCAGCCTGCAGAAGCTCCTCGGCCATGCCGACATCTCGACCACGCAGATCTACACTCATGTCGCCGGCGAGCGAAGGCAGGCGCTGGTGCGCGACCATCACCCGCTGTCGAAGGCGCGCAAGCGGGGCTGAGGCGGGCCTCGCTCCATCGCGATGCGCTATGCTGCGGATCGCGACTCGGCATCGTCATGCCGGGCGGATGGGGCTCGATGGCGACATCCCAGCTGAAGCGGTTCGATGCGGACGAGAGCCCGGGCTCCGTGCTGGAGCGGTTTCGCCGCTTCAGTTTCACCGGCGCGCCGACGGTGGTCGAGGAGCGGGAGGGCGTGCCCTTCCTCTTCAACGAGTTCTGGACCGCCCGCCAGCGCCAGGCCCATCGCATCCACGAGATCAGCTATCGGGCCTGCTTCAAGCCGCAGCTGCCGGCGTTTTTCATCGAGGCCCTGACCGAGCCCGGCGACGCGGTCCACGATCCCTTCATGGGCCGCGGCACGACCCCCATCCAGGCGGCATTGATGGGACGCCGGCCGGTCGGCGCCGACATCAATCCCCTGAGCGTCCTGCTGACGCGGCCCCGGCTTTCGCCGCCGCTGCTCGCCGCCATCGAGCGGCGCTTGACGGAAATTGATTGGCAAGACGGCGAGCGGCCGGATCTCGATCTCGCGGTCTTCTATCACCCGGAGACTCTGATCGAGCTGACCGCGCTGCGCCGCTGGCTGCTCGAGCGCCAGGCGGCCGACGCGATCGATCCGGTCGACGACTGGATCCGGATGATCGCGCTCAACCGCCTGACCGGGCATTCCTCGGGATTCTTCTCGGTCTATACCCTGCCGCCGAACCAGGCGGTCTCGATCGAAGCGCAGCGGAAGATCAACCGGGCCCGCGGCCAGACGCCGCCCCGCCGCAGCGTGCCCGCGATCATCCTGAAGAAGTCCCGCACGCTGCTCGGCGATCCGGTCCCCTATGCCCGGGCCCCCTCCGAATTGATGGCGGCGCCGGCCGAGGCCACGCCCGCCATCGCGGACGGCTCGATCCGGCTGGTCGTCACCTCGCCGCCTTTCCTCGATGTCGTCCAGTACGATGCCGACAACTGGCTGCGCTGCTGGTTCGCCGGCATCGAGCCGGCCGGCGTCCCGATCGCCATGCACCGCGATCCCGAGGCGTGGACAGGCTTTGTCCGCGGGGTGATGCGCGAGCTGGTCCGGGTTCTCGCGCCCGGCGGCCATATCGCCTTCGAGGTCGGCGAGGTCCGTGGCGGCAAGATCGAGCTGGAGAGGCTCGTGCTCGCCGCCGCCGCGGGCCTGACGCTGGTGCCGGTTTGCGTGCTGATCAACGCCCAGTCCTTCACCAAGACGGCGAATTGCTGGGGCGTCAGCAACAACCGGAAGGGGACCAACACCAACCGGATCGTCCTGCTGCAGAAGCGCTGAGGCCGGGACCGGTTTGTCGACAATCGGTCGCCGCGGCACCGGGGGTTTCAGACCGTCCCGTCAGGATCGGGCCCGCGATTTGACCCGGCGCGTGCCCATGGTTGTTTCCATCCAACGACAGCCGCCAGAGGCTGGCTTTAGCGCGCGGGCGCATTATGATTGGCGCCCTTTTCGGCCACCCTATTCCCAGGAGCCAGGACCATGACTTTCAAGACCGTCGAGCAGGCGCCGGCCCGTCTCAACCGCAGCGAGCTGGCCGTGCCCGGCTCCCAGCCGCAGCTCTTCGAGAAGGCCGCGAAGTCCGCGGCCGACGTGGTGTTCCTCGATCTCGAGGACGCGGTGGCGCCCGACGACAAGGTCCAGGCCCGCAAGAACGTGATCCAGGCGCTGCGCGACATCGACTGGGGCACCAAGACGGTTTCGGTGCGCATCAACGGCCTCGACACGCATTACATGTATCGCGACGTGGTCGACGTGATCGAGCAGGGCGGCGAGCGGCTCGACCTGATCATGATCCCCAAGATCGGCACGCCCTCGGACGTCTATGCCCTCGACATGCTGGTGAGCCAGTGCGAGGCGGCCGTCGGCCGCAAGAAGCGGATCGGATTCGAGCTCATCATCGAGATCGCGCTCGGCATGCAGAACATCAACGAGATCGCCGGCGCCTCGAAGCGACTGGAGTCGCTCCATTTCGGCGTGGCCGACTATGCGGCCTCGACCCGCGCGCGCACCACCGTCATCGGCGGGCCCAACAAGATGTATGGCGTGCTCACCGACAAGGAAGGCGACAAACCCCGCGACTTCCATTGGGGCGACATGTGGCATTACGCGATCGCCCGCATGGTGGTGGCGGCGCGCGCCAACGGCCTGCGGCCGCTCGACGGTCCCTTCGGCGATTTCTCCGATGCCGACGGCTTCAAGGCCCAGGCCTATCGCGCGGCGGTCTTGGGCTGCGAGGGCAAATGGGCGATCCATCCCTCGCAGATCGCGCTCGCCAACGAGGTCTACAGCCCCTCCGAGGCCGAGGTGAAGCGCGCCCAGCGCATCCTCGAGGCGATGGCCCAGGCCCAGCGCGAGGGCAAGGGCGCCGTCGCTCTCGACGGCCGCCTCATCGACATCGCCTCGATCCGCCAGGCCGAGGTGCTGGTCGCGAAGGCGAAGCAGGTGGCAGGCGCGAAGTGAGAGCGAGCGACTGATCCATCGCCTCCCTCCCCTTTCAGGGGGAGGGGATGGTTTCCTCCGCCGCGCTCGTCCTACCCGATCACCTTCAGGCTTTTCGGATAGGGCGTGAGATAGTCGAAGCCCGTCTCGGTGACGACGATGGAATCGCCGACACGCGCGCCATAGTGGCCGACGACGGTGAGGCCGCCATCGACGGCGAAGGTCATGCCGGGCTTGAGGGCCGTCTTGTCGCCGCGTTTCAGCTCGGGACGCTCGAGGATCGAGGTGCCCACGCCGCGGCCGGTGCGGTAGGTCGGCGCGAAGCCCGCTTCCTGATAGACCGCATCGGCGATCGCATGGACATCCTCGGCGATGACGCCGGGCCGGATGGCCGCCAGCGCCGCCGCCTGCGCCTTGAGGGCGACTTCATAGAGGCGCGCCTGCTCGTCGGTGACCGAGCCCACGAAAAACTCGCGATCGAAGCCCAGCACGTAATTCTTGAACTTCGCGATCTCGCAGAAGCAAAGATAGATCGGATCGCCCTTCTTGAGCCGGCGCACGGTCGAGCGGCGATGGACCATGCAGGTATCCTCGCCCGACTGCAGGATCTGCAGATTGTGGATCATGGGCGTGTCGAAGGGTGCATCGGCGGGCAGGAGCTCGGCCGCCTTGCGCGTGCCGCCTTCGATGATGGCGAGCGCCACCTCGTATTCGGGCACGCCGACGCCGATCGCCTTCTCCGCCGCCGCCGCCATGGCTGTCGCCACCTTGCCGGTGTCGCGCATGATCTGCAGCTCCTCCGCATCCTTGATCATGCGCATCGCGTCGAGGATGGGGTTGAGGTCGACCTTCTCGACTTTCGGCCATTCCTCCTGCAGGAAGCCGGCGATCACGCCCGGGATCTTGAAGGCGTCGATAGCGATCCGCCTGGCCTTGTCCTTGGCCACGGCCTCCCGCAGCGGTCCGCGCCACTCGCCTTTGACGCCGTCCATCCAGTCGCGGATGTCCGGCACGGCACTCATGCGCTGCGCCATCTCGAGCTCGAGGATCGGCGTGATGACCTGCGGCGGGCCGCCGGCCGGGATCCAGAGCAGCGTCGGCCGGCCGGCGGCCATCAGCCCCGAGTACCCCCAGAAGCCCGACAGATAGAAGATCGCGTCCGGGTCGGAGATCAGCGCCGCATCCAGGCGCTGCTCCGCAAGCCTTTGCTGAAGATGGGAGATCCGGCGCAGATAGGAATTCGACATCGGGATTGGCCTTCTCTATTCGGGTGAACCGGCGGCCAACTGTATACACCACCGTTTCAAGAAGGGTCAATCAGCCTGCGCCTTCGCCGATGGCGGCTGCTGCGCCCCTGGATCCGGAGCGCCGGGTGCCGTGCGGCATCAATCCGATTCATATTTTACTGGAAAATATCGAGAAGACAGGGCGGACTTCCTCATCCCTGGCCAGGCGATCGCCGCCGCGATCTTAAACCGGACGCCTTCGATAGCTGCATACAGCATGGGAGTTTCAGCTTGACGCTCCCGGCCCGATGGCTCAGATTGCCCTCGCCTGCCGGGCCTTCGGCACCCGAAAATGCGAGATCCGTGCGAAGGTCGGACAGGTCGCGATCCCGAAAAGGGCCGCGTAAAAATACGAACTGTATGCACCTATGCGACAAGGGAGGCGCAAAATGGATTCCAAGAACCGGCCCTCGGGACGGCGGATCGGACGACGGGATTTCCTGAAGATGGGCGCGGCGACGGCGCTCGCCATGCCGATGGTCCTGCGCTCCGGCGCGGCCGGGGCGGCGGGCGAGTTCGCCGGCAAGACGCTGCGCGTGCTGACCTGGACCGACGAGAGCGGGCAGGCCGCGGTCAACAACATCATGAAGCCGTTCGAGGCCCAGACCGGCGCCAAGATCATCGCCGACCTGACCGGCGCCACCTCGGAGATGGTCGCCAAGGTCAAGGCGTCGGCCTCGAACCCGCAATACGACCTCGTGATCCTCTCCGGCGTCGGCGCCATCGAGCTGTCGAAGCAGGGGCTCCTGGAGAAGCCGGACGCCGACAAGATCCCGAACCTGCAGAAGGTGGCGCCCGACCTCCGCTTCGGCGGCGACGGCTATGCCGTGGGCTATCTGCTGTCGACGCAGGGGCTCATGTACAGCACGGCGCGGGTCGATCCGGCGCCGACGAGCTGGAAGGCGCTGTGGGACGATCGCTATGCCAAGAAGCTCTTCCTGCCGCCGCCGCAATGGGTCGAGGCGATGGAGCTGACCCTGGTCGCCATTCATCTTTCCGGCGCCACGGTGGAGAAGCCGGATGCGGGCTTCGAGATGCTGAAGCAGCTCCAGGACCGGGTGGTGACGCTGGGCGAGAATCCGCCCCAGGTCGCGGAGCTGTTCCGGGCCGGAACGCTCGATGTCGGCGGCCCGACCTCGCCGCTCTACTATCCGGGGACGCTGGGCAATCCGGACTACGCGCTCAACATTACGCATGATCTCGCCGAGGGCTTCTATTTCGACCCGCAATTCATGATCATGCCCAAGGGGCATCCGGGCAGCAGCGACGCGGTCCATGCCCTGATGAACTATGCGCTCGATGCCAAGGTGCAGGCGAAGATGGTGGGATCGGTCGCCTACGGCACCTTGAACCAGGAGGTCGTGCTGCCTCCCGATGTCCTCAAGCGGCCCGGCATCGTCTCGCCGGAGCTGATCAAGGCCAAGGGCATCTCGATCAACCAGCCCTATCTGGCACAGGTTCGTGCGGAGTGGATCCAGCGCTACACTGAGATCTTCGGCATGTGACCGGCCCTCGGGGGCTTCGGCCTCCCGGAGGCTCCCGAGACAGCGGATGCATGTCGCAGGCCGCCGGTTCCGCCTTCCCAGATGGCGGAACCGGCGGCACCGTTTGCGGGCGTTGTGCCGCCCGCGGGGATTGTCAGGAGGTGAGCTTGATCCCAGCGCTGGAGATCCGGAATCTGGTCAAGTCCTTCGCCGACGGCAACGTGATCGCCGTCGACGATGTGTCGCTGGCGGTGGCGCCCGGCGAGATCCTCTCCATCCTCGGCCCTTCGGGCTGCGGCAAGACCACCATCATGCGGATCATGGCCGGGCTCGAGCGGGCCGATGCCGGCGATGTCCTGCTGGAGGGCCGCTCCGTTCTCGGCGTGCCGCCGCACAAGCGCAATGTGGGGCTGGTGTTCCAGGATCTCGCGATCTTTCCGCACAAGACGGTGCGCGAGAACGTCGCCTTCGGCCTGCGCATGAAAGGCGTCAAAGGCGCGGACATCGGGCGCCGGGTCGACGAGGCCCTGCGGCTGGTGGAGCTGCCGCCCGCGACCTTCGCCCGGCGCATGCCGAACGAGCTCAGCGGCGGGCAGCGCCAGCGGGTGGCGGTGGCGCGCACCATCGTCGTCGAGCCGGCGGTCATCCTGTTCGACGAGCCCATGGCGGCGCTCGACCGGCGCCTGCGCGACCGCATGGCGATCGAGCTGCGCCGGATCCAGAAGCAGCTCAACCTCGCGGCGATCTACGTGACGCATGACCAGGAGACCGCCTCGATGATGTCGGACCGGATCGCCGTCATGCTCCATGGCCGGCTGATGCAGCTCGGCACGCCGCTCGAGGTCTATCGCACGCCCGCCAACCGCTTCGTCGCCGATTTCATCGGCGATATGAGCTTCGTCGCGGCAACGGTCTCGGGCGCCGAGAACGGGCGGACGCGTCTCGATGTGTTCGGCAATCCGCTGGACCTGGCGTCGGATCTGGTTCCCGCGGCGCGGGAGGTGACGCTCGGCCTGCGGCCGGAGCATGTCCGGCTGGAGCCGGAGAAGACCGTCGACGCCATCGTCCGCGGACAGCTCAAATCGACCTACTTCTCGGGCGGCAGCTTCGTTCATCGCCTGCTTCTGTCCGATGGCACGGAGCTCGTCGCCCGGTCGGAGAAGGCGGCGTTCCAGCCCGGGCAGGAGCTCTGGGTCGCGGCGGCACCCGAGGATATCCGAGTGCTGGCAAGCTGAGATGGTGCGCGCCGCGATCAGCCGGGCAGCGGGGGAGGAGAGGCCGGCCGGGCCCAATCCCTGGCTGCTGCTCCTGCCGGCCGGAGTCTTCCTCGGGTTCCTGATCCTGGCCTCGCTGCTGATCCTGCGGCTCAGCTTCGGCGTCAAAGGTGCCGAGTGGAGCACATGGACGCTCGAGAGCTACCGCGCGATCCTCAGCTCGCTCTACCTGAAATCCATCCTGCTGACCTTCCGGCTCTCCATCGTCAGCACGGCAATCACCGTGATCCTGGCTCTGCCCGTCGCTCTCTTCATGGCCCGGGTCACCCAGGCCTATCTCCGGCGTCTGCTGCTGCTGGTGCTCCTGCTCCCGCTGCTGATGAACCTCGTGCTGCAGAGCTATGGCTGGCTGGTTCTCCTGGCGCCCGACGGGCTGCTGAACCGCGCCTTGCGCCTTCTGGGCCTGATCGATCGTCCCGTCCTCTTTCTCTTCAATGAGAGCGGGGTGACGCTGGGCCTGGTGCAGACGGCCTTTCCCCTGGCGGTGCTCCCGATCGCCAACGCCATCAGGACCATTCCGCCTTCGCTGGAAGAGGCGGCAGCCCTCCTGGGTGCCAACCGGCTGCGCGTGATCCGCCATGTGCTCCTGCCGCTGGCAGCGCAGGGCATCCTGGCCGCGTCGCTCCTGGTCTTCGCCTTCAATGTCAGCGCCTTCGTGGTGCCCTTCCTTCTCGGCGGCCGGCGCGTCTCGATGCTGGCGCTCCTCATCCGGGACCAGATGGGGCCGCTCCTGAACTGGCCCTTCGGTGCCGCCAATTCGGTCGTGCTGGTCGCCCTGGCGCTGGCGGTGCTGGCCGCCTATCAGCATCTGGCGCGGCGGAGGGTCCGGTGATCGCGCGCGGACGGATCGAGCCCCTTCTGCTGGGCGGGATCACGGGGCTCCTGCTGCTGATCATGCTGTCGCCGATCCTGACGGTCGTGGTCATGTCGCTCACCGACGGCTCGACCTTGCAGTTCCCGCCGCCGGGCTTCAGCCTGCGCTGGTACCGCTCGGCCTGGGAGCTGCTGGCCGATCCCGCCGATACCGGCCGGTTCCGCGAAGCCCTGGTCACGAGCCTCGCCATCAGCCTCACAGTCATGATCCTGGCGAGCGCCGCCGGGATTCCCGCCGCTTATGCGCTGGTCCGGCATCGTTTCCGGGGCAAGCCGCTGGTCGAGATCCTGGTGACGCTGCCGCTGGTCTTCCCCCTGGTCGTGCTCGGCATCTCCTTCCTCGTCATCGTCAGCGAGCTGGGGATCGAGCAGGGTTTCCTGCGTATCGTGGTCGCGCACGTCATCCTGGTCCTGCCCTTCGTCGTCCGGAACTGCGTGGCCTCGCTCACGGCCTTGCCGCTCTCCCATGAGGAAGCGGCGCGCGTGCTTGGCGCGAACTGGTGGCGGAGCCTGATGGAGATCGTGTTGCCGACGATGAAGCCGGGTATTGTGGCGGGCATGCTGCTCGCCTTCATCGTCTCCTTCAACGAATTCACCGTGGCTTATTTCCTTTATACGATCGACGTCTTTCCCTTGCCCGTCTGGCTCTTTTCCCGGAGCAATACGAGCCTCGATCCGACGATCTTCGCGCTCTCGAGCGGCGTGATCCTGCTGGATTTCATCCTGATCTGGATCCTGGATCGCCTGGTCGGCCGCCAGGGCGTGACGCTCTGACCGGGCGCGCTTCATCGCAATCAACAGGAGCAAGGGCATGGGGCCTTTGGTCGAACCCGTCACCTCCGCCGAGCGGCTGCCGCCGCAAGCCGACGTCGTCATCGTCGGCGGCGGTATCATCGGCACCAGCGCCGCCTTCTCCCTCGCCCAGCGCGGCGTCAATGTGGCCCTTTGCGAGAAAGGGCATATCGCCGGCGAGCAATCCAGCCGCAACTGGGGCTGGTGCCGCCGCATGGGGCGCGATCCGCGCGAGCTGCCGCTGTCGGTGGTGGCGCTCCGGCTCTGGAACGAGATGCATCAGCTCGTGGGCGAAGATGTCGGCTTCCGCCCGGCGGGCATCCTCTATACCTGTGACGACGACGCGGCGGTCGGGCGGCGCGAGACCTGGCTGAAGCTCGCGGGCGACTATGCGCTCGATACGCGCATGGTGGCGGGCGCCGAGCTCGAACGCCTGCTGCCGGGCTCGACCCGGAAATTCCGGGCGGCTCTCTACACGCCCAGCGACGGTCGGGCCGAGCCCCAGAAGGCGGCTCCCGCAATCGCCCGGGCAGCCGCACGACGCGGCGCCACGATCCTGACCCAATGCGCGGTGCGCGGGATCGAGACCGCCGCGGGCCGCGTATCCGCGGTCGTCACCGAGAAGGGGCGGATCGCCTGCGGCAGCGTCGTGATCGCCGGCGGGATCTGGTCGCGGCTTCTCTGCCAGGCGCAGGGCCTGCGCCTCCCGCAACTCGCCGTTCGCGCTTCGGTGATGCGAACCGCGCCGGTCGAGGGCGGGCCGGAGACCGCCGCCTGGACGCCTCATTTCGCTTTCCGCAAGCGCCTCGATGGCGGCTACACCGTCGCCGACGGCTCGGCCAACCGCTACGACATCGTTCCCGCCAGCTTCCGTTACCTCGCGGATTTCTTCCCCGTCCTGAAGCTCGAATGGAAGCATCTGGAGCTGCGGTTCGGCGGCCGGTTCTTCGAGGAGTGGGGGTTCTCCCGCCGCCGATCGCCCGGCGAGATCTCGGCCTTCGAGAAGGTGCGGGTGATGGATCCGGCGCCCGTCGCGCATCAGCTCGAGCATGCGCGTCGGGCGCTCGAGCAGACCTTCCCCGTCTTCAAGGGGGTCGCCATCGCCCAGCAATGGGCGGGGTTGATCGACGCCCTGCCCGATACGGTTCCAGTGATATCGCCGGTCGACAAGCTGCCGGGGCTCTTCCTCGCCACCGGCTTCTCCGGTCATGGCTTCGGCATCGGTCCTGGTGTCGGCCACCTCGTCGCCGACCTCGTGACCGGGACGAAGCCCGTCGTCGATCCGTCGCCCTTCCGCTATGCGCGGTTGATCGACGGGACTCGGCCGAACCCCTACACTGGCGTCTAACGGTGGGGAGGCCGCAGCGCAACGTCATGGCCAAGGAACGCAGCACGACGCGCCCGGCGCGGGAGAAGCCAGGCCCTGACGGCCGGCGCGCCTCCCTGGCACCCCGCGGCCTGTCCGCCAGCATCTATGAGGAGCTGCGCGAACGGATCTGCCTGCTGCGCTATCCGCCGGGCGACGTGCTGCGCGAGACTGAGCTCGCGAACGAGTTCGGCGTCAGCCGGACGCCGGTGCGTCAGGTGCTGCAACGGCTGGAGTTCGAAGGCTTCGTCGAGACCAGGAACGGTGTCGGCACCATCGTGACCGGCGTCGATTTCAAGCAGTTCAAGGATGTCTACGAGTTCCGGCTGCGGCTGTGCGAACTGATCGGCCAGTTGAGCGCGCGGCCCAGCACCGACAGCGATCTGGCGGCCATGAAGAGCCTCCATGAGCGGGCCCAGAAACTGCACGAGAACCGCGATACCGAAGAATTCTGGCGCATCAATCACGAACGGCAGGGGATCGTCGGCAGCCTCACCAACAACACCGCCCTCCGCCAGGTCTACGATCTCTTCTATTACCAGACATCGCGGGTCTGGTTCCGGCTCGCCAACGAGATGTGGGAGGATCAGGTCGACGCGCTCTGCGCCGAGCTCAGCGACATCATCCGCGCCATGCGCTCGGGCGACACGCAGGCGATCGCCTATGCCGAGCGCAACCACCTCTGCTTCTACATGGTGCTGATCGGCCGCTTCATCAGCGGCCAGAACACGCCGGAGTGAATGGAACTCCTCCCCGGCGGAACAGGGGCGGGGACCGGAAACGCCCGGATCAGAACGGCTTTGGATCGATGAACCGCTTCAGCACGTTGCCGGTGATCCGCGCGACGTTGTTCTTGAAGCCGTTATGGCTCAAGGAACCGGCCCAGGCGATCGAGCCCGTCGAGAACACGGCGCCGCCCTTGGGCGTCTCGAAGAAGACCATGTCGGCGCGCACCTTGGGATCCTCGATGCCGTCGATGCCGGGATAGGTCGAGATCAGCTCCTCGGGCGTCAGCACATAGACGTTGCTGTGCAGCTCGGAGCTGGCCAGCACCAGCGCATGGGGCGGCGTGCCCAGCTTCGGGTCGACGATGTCGAGCTCGAGCCCCGCGGCCCCGCCGCCGATCACGCCGAAATCGCCGATCTTCTCGTCCTTGCCGATGCCTTCGAAGATGAAGGCCGCGCGCGGGTCGAAGCTGCCGGGCCGGCGGCGGTACCAGGAGGATTCGTCGAAGCCCTCCGAGCCGAAGCCGATGCCGACCAGTTGCTGCGGCGGGATGCCGTTGTTGCGCCAGAGGCCGCTGAGCTCGCCGGTGAAGCTCAGATGATACTCGCCGGGCTCGGCGATCCAGGTGCGCGTGCCGTTCTCGGCGCGGCGCATCTCGATCACGCCCGGTAGCGTCGGATGCCAGGCGATGCGCCAATAGAAGCCGTTGCCGCCCGTGTAGATCAGCCGCCCGCCCTTGCCGAGATAGGCCTCGACCGCGCGCATCTGCGCCAGCGAATGGTATTCGGGATGGGTCCCGGTGACGACGCAACGGTAGTTCTCCAGGAGCGACAGCCCCTCCTGGTGCAGCATCTCGTCGGTGATCACGTCGTAGGGCTGATGGATGCCCTCGAGCCAGTCGACGATGTGGAGATCGGCGCCGAAGTTCCAGAGCGAGTGGCGCGGCCGGGTGTTGAGGATGGGCCTGAGCCGCGAGCTGTAGCAGGAGCCCGAGCCGTCGGTATGGACGTCATAGGTCGAGACGCCGAGATCGCGCCGCGCATTGACCGTGCGTTCGGTGGGCCCGAACTCGAGCAGCGCGCCATAGCAGATCTCGGCCAGCACATCGTCCCAGCCGTGATGGCTGTTGGCATAGGCCATGTAGGTGGCGTTGGCGGCGAGGAAGGCCACGGGTGCCGTCGCCTTGCCCTTGGGCGGCAGCACGAAGAAGGTGACGAAGGCGAGCTGCTCGTAGCGCTCGCCGCAGGTGAGCTTCACCGCATAGACGCCCGAGCGCATCTCCGGCGTGATCGGCACCTCGAAGTCGGTCTCCCAGCCCGCGTCGTAGAGATCGTCCTCGTGGAAATGGATGGCGCCGTAATGCTCCGGCTTGTCCGTCCAGCGCATCGCCTCGCCGGTCCAGGCGGCGCCCTTCATGGCGCGCGTGGGCAGGTTGACGGTCTCGCCATCGAGCCGGTTGGCCGAGAGATCGACCACGCGCGTGGTGGGCGTCTCCTTCGCGAAATCCCAGGCGCCGAGAATTTCCGCCGCGAGGGACGCCGGAATGCCGAGTTGGAGCGCCTCGATCTCCTCCTCGCGCAGGACACGCGCCGCCAGCCGCGGCGCTTCGATCTTGCCGTTGAAATGCCCGCCCAGCAGCGTCTTGGCGCCGCGCCGGCCCGTCTGATGCGCCGCCATGACGAAGGGCGCGTCGGCCGGCGCATGGGGCCGCACGCGCAAGATGGCTTCCACCTCGCTCGCCGAATTGTCGCGGGCCAGATGGCCCAGCGGCCGTTGGCTGAGCCTCGCCTCGCCGGTCGCCGCGTCGAAGGTCGCGGTGACGCGATACCAGGCGCGCTCGCGCAAGGGCCGGCTGGTCTTGATCGCGGCAAACCCGCCCTTGCCGTCGCCGATATCGAGGGCCAGGGCACCCGTGGCATCCAGGCCAAGCCGGAAGCCCGCGCGTGCCGGCTCGGACCAGCGCGCCAGCAGCGTCTGTGGGCTCGTGCCGGGCAGGGTCGGCCAGACCAGCGCCGTCAGGGTGAAGCTCCCGATCTGGTCCAGGAGCGGCGAGGGCGCCACCAGCACCGCCGAGCCCGCATCGAGCGGCTGCCGGCGCGCCGGGTAGTCGCCATTGGCGGGGCTCGCGACCGGCTGGTCCTTGTAGCCGGCGCCGTTCGGCAAATCGTCGCCGCAGATCATGCGGACGACCTCGGCATGGAAGCGCGGGGCGCCCGCCTCGCAGCTGACCTTGACCTGAAGCCGGTCGCCGGGCCGCACGCTGTGGCGGTCGCCATATCCCAGAATCTCGAGCATGGAAGGAGGCCTGTTCGGAAAAGAGTTCAGTCGAGGACGAGCTCGCGGCCGGTGATCTCCTGCCAGCGCAGCGTGAAGACCGTCCATTCGGCCTCCTCATAGGAGGTGAACTCGTGGCCCGGCACGGGCGTCAGCGGTGCTCGCAGGCCGGCGCCCATGCGGGCGAGGCCCCAGCGCTTGTGGCGCTCGAGCGTGACCAGCACGAGGCGGCCTTCGTTGCTGCCGGCTCGCATGCGGTTGATGACGCGTTGCAGCTCGCCGCTATGCCGGCCGAACGGCTTCTCGCGAAACTCGCGCGCCAGGTCGAGGCGCTCGGGATCGATCTCGTACATGGAATGCTCCGAAGATGAAGGGGAAGGTCCCGCGGGACTGATCCCGCGGGACCTCGGGCAGGCTCAGCCGGCCTTCACATCCTCGAAGATCTTGTTGCGCCGTTGCTCCATCTCCGGCGAGACCTCGGTCTCGAACACGCTGTGCTGAAACACCGCGGAGGGCGAGGCGAAGCCCAGGTCGGCGACGATCTTCTGATCGGAGATCTCGAACGACTTCTTGTTGCAGTGGCCATAGCCATATTGCTCGATCAGATATTTTCCGCTTTCCGGCGAAGACATGGCGTCGAGCAGGTCATAGACCTGCTCGTCGGGCACGGTGGCATTGGCCATATGAACGAGCCCGCAGGTCCAGCTCAGGATGCCTTCCTTGGGCGTCATATATTCGACGGGAATGCCCTGCTTCTTCATGGCGGCGAGACCGTCGTTCCAGGCATAGGCGATCAGGATTTCGCCCGACGCCATGGCCTGCTGATAGTCGGACGGCGCGTCCCAGTAGAAGCGCACCAGCGAGCGCTGCTTCATCAGATAGTCTTTGATCTTCCGGCCTTCTTCCTCGGAGAACTCGTAAGGATTGATCCCGAGCGCGAGCCCCGCGACCGAGACGGTCGGGGTGGCGTTGTACATCGAGATCTTGCCCTTGTAGCGCTCGTCCCAGGCGAGGTTCCAGGACATCTCCTGGGGCTCGACCTTGTCCGTGCGATAGAGGAGCGAGCCGTTGCCCCAGTCGAACGGCAGGATATAGCGCTTGCCATCCATGTTGGCGCCCGGCAGGGCCAGAAGCTCCGGCCAGATATCGTTCCAATGCTTGAGCTTCGCGGTATCCAGCTCCTTGATCATCTTCAACTTGCTCCACCGCGCGATGTCCTCGACGCAAGGATGCGCGATATCGGTGGTGAAGCCGGACTGCAATTTCTGGAACGCTTCTTCGGTGCCGCCGAAGAGCGTGAAGGTCGGCGGCGAGCCGTACTTCTTCACATAGTCCTGCATGATGTCGGGAATGTCGTAGCCGGCCCAGGTGTAGGATTTGAGATCGCTGCCGGCAGCGGCGGAAGCGGGCCGGCTGAAGCTGAAGGTGGTCGCCATGCCCAGGCCCATCGCGGCCAGGCTGCGATTGAGCTCGCGCCGCGTGAGCTTGCCTTCGGCCAGGCGGTCGAAAAAGCGGTTCTTCTCCATGGTCGTTCTCTCCCCTGATGTCGTCCTTGCGCAGGCGCATGCCGGCCACGGGGTCTCGGGACCTCGTCGGCGGCTTTTCCGGTGTCCGGGCCTGCGGGCCGGCACCGGTTGGGCCTTCTTTCGATCGGCGTCAGTTCAACAAGAAACGCCGGGACCCACAAGCCATCGGCCTGTGGAAAGATGGGGTAGCCTCCTTCACCCGTTCGGGGAGAGGCTGCCGATCCTCAACGGCCCAGCTTCTCCATCACCTCGGTCAGGCTGCGGTCGAGCAGGGTCACGATCTCGTCCAGCTCGGCGGCGCTGGCATTGTAGGGCGGGGCCAGGATGATCTGGTCGCCGCGGATGCCGTCGACATTGCCGCCGGTCGGATAGCAGATGAGGCCGTTGGCGAAGCTGCGCTCGCGGATCTTGTTGCTCACCTGGAGCGCGGGGTCGAACGGTTCCTTGGTTTCCTTGTCGGCGACCAGCTCGATGCCGAGGAAGAAGCCGCGGCCGCGGATATTGCCGACATAATTGCGCGGGCCCAGCAGCTCTTCGAGCCGCCGCTTGAGCTTGGCGCCTTCGCTCGCGACCCGCTCCACGAGACGGTCGCGCGTGACGATCTTCTGCACGGCGACGCCGGCGGCGCAGGACGCCGTATGGCCGGTGAAGGTATGGCCCGTGAGCGGCGCGCCATAGCGCTCGATGATCGGGCCGGCGATCCGCTCGTGATAGACCGCGGCGCCCAGGGGCATGTAGCCCCCGGCGAGCCCCTTGGCGACCGACATGATGTCGGGCTCGACGCCGTCATGCTCGAGCGCCCGCCAGGTGCCGCAGCGCGCCGCGCCGCACATCACCTCGTCGGCGATCATGAGAACGCCATAGCGGTCGCAGATCGCGCGGATCTTCTTCGCATAACCGGCCGGCGCCGGGATGGCGCCGCCGGCCGCCCCCACCACCGGCTCGAAGATGAAGGCGGCGACCCGGTCGGGACCGAGCCGCAGAATCTCGCGCTCCAGCTCGTCGGCGCAGAAGCTCGCCACGTCCTCGGGTTTCACGCCCTTGGGCGGGCGGTATTCGTTGACGGCCGAGAGGAAGCTCGCCTCGGTCAAGGCACCCTCGAACGGCAGCCGGCGGTCGCGGAAGCCGGAGATGGCGAGCGCACCCAGCGTGTTGCCATGCCAGGAGCGCTGGCGCGAGATGAAGCGGCGGCGCGTCATCTCGCCCTTGGCCGAATGATATTGCAGCGCCAGCTTGAGGCAGGATTCGACCGCCTCGGAGCCGCCGGAGACGAACACCATGCGGGTGAGGCCGCCGCCGCAGCGCCAGGCGACGATCTCGCTCAGTTCCTCCAGGGGATCGCTGGTGAAGGCGTAGCGATAGCCGTGGGCCACGCGGTCGAGCTGCGCCTTGATCGCGTCGTTGACCTCTTCATTGCCATGGCCGAGGCAGAACACGGCCGGCCCGCCCGAACCGTCGAGATAGCGCTTGCCGGTGGTGTCATAGAGGTAGGAGCCCTTGCCATAGGCGATCTTCGGCAACGCGCCCTCGCCGAAATGGGTGGCGGCGCTGGCGGTCTTGGCAAGCTTGGACATCGATGGGCTCCTGCGGGGCTGGGCGGCGGATGTCTTCCGGACGGGTGTTCCACAAGGTCTGGAAAGGACGGGCTAATTTGCCAGAACCCAAGGCCCTGGCAAGCTCCGCAACGGGAGGAAGACGCGGCGATTTTTGCGGTCGCCGGGCCGGCCGTCCTTATGCTAAATGCTGGCCCCGCTCGCCGGCCGGTCGTGGGGGATGATTTCTTCCACAGGGGCTGGCACAAAAGAACCGTTTGCGGCTTCTCGCGGGCCGAATCCTCAAGGGATCTCGCGGGCGGCCACTTCAGGGGAACTCCCGCCGGCTTCGCGGGGCGCCCGATCCTCGCAAAGGACCGATGCCCACCTTCCTGGATTTCGAAAAGCCGATCGCCGAGCTCGAAGGCAAGATCGAAGAGCTCCGCCATCTGGAGAACAAGGGCGACATCAACATCGCCGAGGAGGTCGCGCGCCTGCAGGGCAAGGTCGAGAAGCTGCTGCGCCAGACCTACGGCAAGCTGACCCCCTGGCAGAAGACGCTGGTGGCGCGCCACCCCGAGCGGCCGCATTTCCTCGACTATGTGGCGGCCCTGTTCCAGGAATTCACGCCGCTGGCGGGCGACCGCAGCTTCGCCGACGACCGCGCGATCCAGGGCGGGCTCGCGCGCTTCCGCGGCCGGCCGGTGATGGTGCTGGGCCACGAGAAGGGCGCCGACACGGCGAGCCGCGTGAAGCATAATTTCGGCATGGCGCGCCCCGAGGGCTACCGCAAGGCACAGCGCCTCATGGACCTGGCCGACCGCTTCGGCCTGCCGGTGATCGCGCTGGTGGATACGCCCGGCGCCTATCCGGGCGTGGATGCCGAGGCGCGCGGGCAGGCCGAGGCCATCGCGCGCTCGATCGAGACCTGCCTCAAGATCCGGGTGCCGCTGGTGGCCGTCGTGATCGGCGAGGGCGGCTCGGGCGGCGCCATCGCGCTCGCCGCCGGCAACCGGGTGCTGATGCTGGAGCATGCGGTCTATTCGGTGATCTCGCCCGAAGGCTGTGCCTCGATCCTCTGGCGCTCGGCCGAGCAGGCGAAGGAAGCGGCCGAGGCGCTGAAGCTCACCTCGGAGGACCTGCTCAAGCTCGGCGTGATCGACGAGATCGTGTCGGAGCCGCTCGGCGGTGCGCATCGCGCCCGCGAGGAAGCGGTGACTGCGCTGGGGGCCGCGCTGGAGAAGTCGCTGATCGAGCTCGAAGGCCTCTCGGGCGACGACCTCCGCCGCACAAGGCGCGAGAAGTTCCTCGCCATGGGCGAGAAGGGGCTGGGGTAAGACCTCGCGGAGCGGTAGCCCCGGCACAGTCCTTAGGTCATCTCGGCCTTCACCAGCGGGACGCAGAGAGCGCGCCGCACCCTCACGTCACCCCCGCGAAAGCGGGGGTCCAACGTTACGTTCGGCGCGCTGGGTTGGGGTGGATCCCCGCTTTCGCGGGGATGACCAAGGGTGTGCAGGGCTCAGGCGGAAAAAGGTTCGCGCCGCCCCTCAGCCCACCTTCCCGTGACACTGCTTGAACTTCTTGCCGGAGCCGCAGGGGCAGGGGGCGTTGCGGGGGACCTTGCCGAATTGCGATTCGGGCATGCGCGGCTTGGTCGCGACCGCGGCGGCGGCGGCACCACCGGCCGGGCGCGCCGCGGGGCCGTTGGGCCGCGCCATCGCCATCACCGGGCTGCCCGACGGGGCGGCGGGTGCCGGGTCCGCATCGGCGCCGACGAGGGCGGGATCCTGGCGCGTCTCCTGCATCGGCACGGGGCGCGGCGGCGGCGCCATGTCGGCGGGGTTCACGGTGCGGATCTCGACATGGGTCAGCACGCTGGTCACGGTCTCGCGCAGCCGCCCCAGCAGCGCCTCGAACAGCTCGAAGGCCTCGCGGCGATATTCGTTCAAGGGATCGCGCTGGCTGTAGGCGCGCAAGCCGATGCCATGGCGCAGATGATCCAGCGCCAGCAGATGCTCCTTCCAGAGATGATCGAGTATCTGCAGCAGCAGGGAACGCTCCGCAAACCGCATCCGCTCGGGCCCGAACCGCTCCTCGCGTTCCGCGACCTGCTTGTCGGAAGCCTCGGTCAGGCGCTCCAGCACCTGTTCGGCGTCGATGCCCTCTTCCTTGGCCCAGGCCTCGACCGGCAGGTCGAGCGCCAGCACGCGCAGGATCTCCTCGTGGAGCTGGCGCATTTCCCACTGCTCGGGATAGGAGCCCTTGGGAATGGCGTGGTCGACCAGCGACTGGATGGTCTCGTGGCGCATGTCGGCAATGGTCTGGGCCAGCTCCGGGGCCTCGACCTTCATGAGCTCCCGGCGCTGCTCGTAGATCACCTTGCGCTGGTCGTTCATGACGTTGTCGTACTTCAGCAGATTCTTGCGAATCTCGAAGTTGCGGGCCTCGACCTTCTGCTGCGCCTTCTCCAGGGCCTTGTTGACCCAGCTATGGACGATGGCCTCGCCTTCCTTGAGCCCCAGCTTCTGCAGCATCGAATCCATGCGCTCGGATCCGAAGATGCGCATCAGGTCGTCCTCGAGCGAGAGATAGAAGCGCGAGGCGCCCGGATCGCCCTGGCGGCCGGAACGGCCGCGCAGCTGGTTGTCGATGCGCCGGCTCTCATGCCGCTCGGTGCCGAGCACGTAGAGCCCGCCCGCCTCGAGCGCCACCTTCTTGGCGGCGGCGACCTCGGCCTTGATCTGCTCGATCTTGGCCTGGCGCTGGGTCTCCTCCATGCCCTCGGTCTCTTGGCGGACGCGCATCTCGACATTGCCGCCGAGCTGGATGTCGGTGCCGCGACCGGCCATGTTGGTCGCAATCGTCACCGCACCCGGCACGCCGGCTTCGGCGATGATATAGGCCTCCTGCTCGTGATAGCGCGCATTCAGCACCTGGTGGGGGATGTGGCGCTGCTTGAGGAGCGAGGAGAGGAGCTCGGACTTCTCGATGCTGGCCGTGCCCACCAGCACCGGTTGCTTGCGCGTCCGCGCATCGATGATGGAATCGATGATGGCGGTGTATTTCTCTTTCGCCGTGCGGAAGACCTGGTCGTCGTCGTCCTTGCGGATGGTCGGCAGGTTGGTCGGGATCTCGATGACGTCGAGATTGTAGATGTCCGAGAATTCCGGCGCCTCGGTCATGGCCGTGCCGGTCATGCCGGCGAGCTTGGGGTAGAGGCGGAAATAGTTCTGGAAGGTGATCGAGGCCAGCGTCTGGTTCTCGTTCTGGATCTGCACGCGCTCCTTGGCCTCGAGCGCCTGGTGCAGCCCCTCGGAGTAGCGCCGGCCTTCCATCATGCGGCCGGTGAACTCGTCGATGATGATGACCTTGTTGTCCTTGACGATGTAGTCGCGGTCGCGCTGGAACAGCTTGTAGGCCTTGAGCGCCTGCTGGCTGTGATGAACCAGGGCCACGTTCTGGATGTCGTACATCGATTCGCTGCGCAGGAGCCCGACCTCCTTGAGGAGCTGCTCCATATGCTCGACGCCGGGCTCGGTCAGCGTGACCTGCCGGGCCTTCTCGTCGAGCTCGTAGTCGGCCGCGACCAGATGCGGGATCAGCGCGTCGATCTTGATATAGAGCTCGGACGAATCTTCGGTGGGACCCGAGATGATCAGCGGCGTGCGGGCCTCGTCGATCAGGATGCTGTCCACCTCGTCGACGATCGCATAGTTGAAGTCGCGCTGGACCATCTGCTTGGGGTCGTACTTGTTCAGGTTGTCGCGCAGATAGTCGAAGCCCAGCTCGTTGTTGGTGCCGTAGGTGACGTCCGCCGCATATTGCTGCTGGCGGTCGGGATCGGAGAGCCCATGGACGATGCAGCCGACGGTCAGGCCGAGGAAGCGGTAGATCTGGCCCATCCATTCGGCGTCGCGCCGGGCGAGGTAGTCGTTGACCGTGACGACATGGACGCCCTTGCCGGAAAGCGCGTTCAGATAGACCGGCAGGGTCGCGACCAGGGTCTTGCCTTCGCCGGTCCTCATCTCGGCGATCATGCCGCGATGGAGCACGATGCCGCCCATGAGCTGGACGTCGAAATGGCGCTGACCCAGCACGCGCCAGGCCGCCTCGCGCACCGTGGCGAAGGCGTCGGGCAGGATGTCGTCGAGGCTCTCGCCCTTCTCGAGCCGCTCCTTGAGCCAGCCCGTGCGCGCCTTCAAGCCCTCGTCATCGAGCGCCTTGAGCTGGGGCTCCAGGGCATTGATCTCCTGGACCGTCTTGGAGAGCGTCTTGATGAAACGGTCGTTGGCGGAGCCGAACAGCCGCTTGGCAAGGGCGGAAAGCATTCAGACCTCGAAGAGCGCGGGATTGCCCCGTCCGGGGAGCAGGGCCCTGGGGAAAGGGCAAAAAAACACGGCAAACCAACCGGGCAGCCCCTTCCGGACCCCCGGGGCGCCAAGAGACATAGGACCCCGCCTCCGGCCTGTCAACGCAAGCGCCCATTCCCGCGTCCCTTGGACCCAGGCGGTGCTGGTTTCGGCGGAATCTCGCCCTTTTGTAACGGAATCGGCCGCTTTGCGCCGGTCCCGGCGGCCTTGTGCCGGGGCCGGCACTGTGCATGATGGGCGCCGCCCCGGCAGCCCGCGCCTTCCATGACGGCTGCTGACATCCCAGGAACCTTTCCAGAGCCCTCGATGAACAAGCTGCTCATGGCCGGCGTCGCGGCCATCCTCGCCTTCGCCACGCATCCGCTGCTGGCCGACGACGCTGCCACCACGCCCGCAGCCCCGGCCGCCGACACCCAGGCCCCGGCCGACGCCCAAGCGACCGCGCCCGACCCGGTCGTGGCCACGGTCAATGGCGCGGATATCCACCGTTCCGACGTGATCGCCTCGGCCCGCAGCCTGCCGGAGCAGTATCAGCAGCAGATCGACCTGATCTTCCCCGCACTGGTCGAGCGGCTGGTGGGGCTGGAGCTCCTGGCCCAGGCCGGCCGCGCGCAGAACCTCGCCACCGACCCCGAAGTCCAGAAGATGATGAAGGCCTACGAGAACGAGGCCATTCGTCACGTCTATATGACGAATCTGATTCATGACGGCGTCACGGACGAAGAGGTCCAGAAGCGCTATGACGCCTATGTGGCGGCGAACCCGCCCAAGACCGAGATCCATGCCCGCCATATCCTCCTGAAGACCAAGGAGGAGGCCGAGGCGGTCATCGCCGAGCTCGACAAGGGCGCCGATTTCGCCGAGCTAGCCAAGACCAAGTCGACCGATCCGGCCGCCTCCAATGGCGGCGACCTGGGCTATTTCCTGCCGGAGGAGATGGTGAAGCCCTTCGCCGACGCGGCGATGGCGCTGGAGAAGGGCCAATACACCAAGACCCCGGTCCAGACCGAGTTCGGCTGGCACGTGATCCTGCTCGAGGACAAGCGCGACCGGAAGCCGCCGACGCTGGACGAGATGAAGTCGGAGCTGCAGAGCCAGATCGCCGAGGAGATCGTCGGCAAGAAGGTCGATGAGCTGCGCGCCACGGCGAAGATCGAGGAGTTCAATCCCGACGGCACGCCGAAGACCGACACGCCGGCTCCGGCCGACGGCGGCGCGGCCCCGGCGACGGACGGGACCCAGGCGCCCGCGACCGACGCGCCGGCGCAGTAAAGAGCGGCAGCGGGAGCGAGCGGGGGCGTATCCCCGCTCGTCACCCCCGCGAAAGCGGGGGTCCATCCCGATCCAGCGCGTCGCGCATAGAAATGGACCCCCGCTTTCGCGGGGGTGACGGTGAGGGGCAGACGCGCGGGCCTGGGAACGCGTCGGTCATTGCGGAAGCAGCGCAACAAGTCTGCCCACCGCCTGCCAAAGTTTGCTATCACCTGATCCCCGCTCCGGCCGGTCGCCGGGGCGGGGATTTTCACACCGGGGTTCCTTGAGGTGCCGGGATCGGGCCTTGGGGGCCCGCCGAAGGACCCGAGGGACCCATGCCGGAACGCTCGCCGCTCGCGCCTGCCCAGACCCCGACCCTTCCGCCGATCGCCGGCGTCAGGCTGGCGGCCGCTGCCTGCGAGATCCGATATAAGGGCCGCCGCGACGCGACCCTGCTCGAATTCGCCCCGGGCTCGACTGTGGCCGGCGTCTTCACCCGCTCGCTGGCGCCGAGCGCCCCCGTCGATCTCTGCCGCAAGCATCTCAAAGGCAAGACGGCACGCGCGATCCTGGTCAATTCCGGCAATGCCAACGCCTTCACCGGCAAGCTCGGCAAGGCCGCCTGCGATGCCTCGGCCAAGGCGGTCGCCGCGACGTTCGGCTGCAAGCTGGGCGAGGTGTTCCTGGCCTCGACCGGCGTGATCGGCGAGCCGTTGCCGGCCGAGAAGCTGGTGGCGGGGCTGCCGGGCCTGCATCGCGATCTGGCCGAGGATCATTGGGCCGACGCGGCGGCGGCGATCATGACCACCGACACCTTCCCGAAGCTCGCGACGCGCCAGGCGAAGATCGGCGGCGTGACGGTCACGATCAACGGCATCGCCAAGGGCTCCGGCATGATCGCGCCGGACATGGCGACCATGCTGGCCTTCGTCGCGACCGACGCGAAGATCCCCGCGCCCGCTCTGCAGAAGCTCTTGAGCGACGGCAATGCGCGCTCCTTCAATTGCGTCACCGTGGACGGCGACACCTCGACCAGCGACACGCTGCTGCTGGTCGCGACCGGCCAGGCGAAGCACAAGCCGGTCCGCACCGCGGCCGATCCCGCGCTCAAAGCTTTCCGCGCGGCGCTCGACGACCTGCTGATCGACCTCGCGGTTCAGGTGGCGCGCGACGGCGAGGGCGCGACGCGGCTGATGACCATCGACGTGACCGGCGCCGTCTCCGACAAATCCGCCCACCGCGTGGCCCTCGCCATCGGCAACTCGCCGCTGGTGAAGACGGCGGTCGCGGGCGCCGACGCCAATTGGGGCCGCATCGTCATGGCGGTCGGCAAGGCGGGCGAGCGGGCGGAGCGCGACAAGCTCAAGATCGCGATCGGCGGCGTCACGGTCGCGGCCAAGGGCCAGCGTGTCGTCGGCTATGACGAGGCGCCGGTCGCGGCCCATATGAAAGGCCGCGAAGTGTCGATCGCGGTCGATCTGGGCCTCGGCCGGGGCAAGGCCCGGGTCTGGAGCTGCGACCTGACCCACGGCTATATCGCGATCAATGGCGACTATCGGAGCTGAGCCCGACAGCGGCTGCGCCGCGCCGCGCCTCGAGACGCAGCACCTGATCCTGCGCGAGGTCACGCTCGCCGACGCGCCCTGGATCGAGCGCCATGTGAGCGACTGGGAGGTGGCGCGCCACACCGCGCGCATCCCGCATCCCTATCCCGAGGGCGGCGCCGTCGATTTCATCTGCGGCCTCGATGCCAAGGATGGACCGACCTTCGCCATCCTGCGGCGGGAGGATGGCGAGCCCCTCGGCGTGATGCGGCTCGAGGCCATGGCCCCCGGCGAGGCCGAGGTCGGTTTCTGGATCGGCAAGCCGTTCTGGGGGCGGGGCTATGGCAGCGAGGCGCTGCGCGCCGTGGCCGAACACGGATTCCTGAAGCTCGGTCTCGCCTCGATCGTGGCCTTCGCCGTGCCGGAGAACCGCGCCTCGATCCGCGTGCAGGAGAAAGCCGGCATGGTCTTCACCGGCATGGCGGAGAACGATGCGCCGGCGCGCGGCGGCCGGCACAAGGTCGAGCGCCGCGTGCTGGACCGGGCGGCCTGGGAGAAGAACCGCGCCGAGACGGCACCGCCCATTCTCCTCGTCGTCGCGGTGGCGCTGGTCGACGTCGATGGCCGCGTGCTGCTGGCGCAGCGCCCGCCGGGCAAATCGATGGCGGGCTTGTGGGAGTTCCCCGGCGGCAAGCTGCATCCGGGCGAGAGCCCGGAGCAGGCGCTGGTGCGCGAGCTCAAGGAGGAGCTCGGCATCGACACGGGCGAGAGCTGCCTCGCGCCGATCGCCTTCGCCTCGCATCGCTACGAGAAGTTCCACCTGCTGATGCCGCTCTATGTCTGCCGCGTCTGGAAGGGCACGCCGCAGCCCCATGAGGGGCAGACGCTGGCCTGGGTCCGGCCGCAGAAGCTCGCCGAGTACCCGATGCCGCCGGCCGACCTGCCGCTGATCCCGGTGCTGCAGGATCTGCTCTAGGCCACGTGCATGGCCGCCCAGGCGGCACGGTCGGCAGGATAATCCGGTCCCGACAGATAGGCGAATTCATCGGCGCGTGCGCTCGTCACGGGATCGCGCGCCATGAGCGTCGCGTCGGGCTCGCCCGGATGGCACATGATCAAGCTGCCTTGTGTCGCCACGGCCAGCCAGCGCCGGAAGAGCGCGCGGTAGGGCTCGGTCTCGTGGAAGCTGCGCACGCCGAGGAAGCCGCGATTGAGGGCGCGGTCGCCGGCCGCATCCGCGAGCGGTTTTCCCATCCGGTCCAGCAGACGGCTCTTCACGCGCGCCGGCAGGATGGCACCGGCGGCCCCGGGCGGCAGCCGGATCATGCGCAGCGTCACGCCGCGGCGACGGGCAAGATCGAGGACGGCATCGCGCACGATCGGCAGCGCCTGCACATGCTGGTGGCCATCGATGAAATCGGGCTTGCGCCCCAGCGCATTCACCAGCCGGTCGAACTGCCGTTCCAGCTCCGCGGCGATCTCCTCGCGGTCGAGCCGGCGCGCATAGGCGAGCGTCATCAGGCGGCGCAGCGGCGGCAGCCGGCCACCGGATGAAGTTTTCTTCATCGGTCCCAGGGGCGGGTGATCGGTCAGCGTGAAATGCAGCCCGATCCGGCAGGGTCCTGGGATCGCCGCGAGTGCAGCGACCTCCGCTTCCAGATCGTCGAACAAGGTCATGACGCTGGTCGCTTCGAGGCGCCGGTCGGCGACGAGGCCGCGGATGGCGCGATCGACGCCGGGCGCCAGACCGTAATCGTCGGCGCAGACTTGCAAGCCCTCCATCATCGGCAGCGCTTGGTGACGGTCATTTCATGACGCCGGGCGTCTTGCGACCCGAGCCTCGCATTATAATGTTCCGATCCATCGCGAGAACTCGCGAACAGAGCTCCATGAGCAGCAGCACAACCGTCCCCGTCAATCTGGCCGTCGTCGTGCCCTTCTTCAACGAGGGGCTGGGCGCGGCCGCCTTCCTCGACCGGCTGCGCCGGGCCTTGGAGGCGATCGAGCGGAGCGGCCCGGGCAAGATCGACTGGCGCGTCATCTGCGTCAATGACGGCAGCCGCGACGACACGCTGAAGGCGCTGCTGCAGGCGCGTCGCGTCGAGCCGCGCATCGCGGTGATCGACCTCTCGCGCAATTTCGGCAAGGAATATGCGCTCACCGCCGGGCTCGATCATGCCGATGCGGATGTGGTGATCGCGATGGATGGCGACGGCCAGCACCCGCCCGAGATGATGGGCGCGATGCTCGAGGCCTGGCGCCAGGGCAACGACGTCGTCTACATGGTGCGCGAGGCGCGCGACGTGCGCGGCCTGCATCGGCTGCTGCGCAACCTCTTCTATGGACTCTTCGCGCTCGCGTCGCGCACCAAGCTGCCGCCCGAGGCCGGCGATTTCCGCCTGATGGATCGTCATGTGGTGGCCGCGATCCGGCAGATGCCGGAGCGCACGCGCTTCCTCAAGGGCATCTACAGTTGGGTCGGGTTCCGCCAGACCGGCCTGAAATACCGCGAGGACGCGCGCATGGAGGGCCGGAGCCGCTGGTGCCTCTCGCGCCTCCTGTCTTTCGCCATGGACGGGCTCAGCGCCTTCTCGACCCTGCCCTTGCGGATCTGGAGCTGGATCGGCGCCGCGGTCGCGGGGCTGAGCCTGCTTTATGGCGCCTGGCGCGTGATCCGCGCGATCTTCTGGGGCATCGACGTGCCGGGCTTCGAGACGATCGTGGTCTCGATCACCTTCCTCGGCGGCATGCAGCTTCTGTCGCTGGGCGTGCTCGGCAGCTATATCGGCCGCATCTTCGAGGAGGTGAAGGCACGGCCGCTCTATATCGTGCGCCGCTCCTACGGCCTCTCCGAGCCCGCCAACGAGACCGGCCGCGGCGGCGACCGCGAGGATGCGCTCGGTCAGTCCTCGCCACTGCTCTTCAAGGGGCGTTCCTGAGTTCCGAGTGCGTCGGCGATGCGCGACGTCGCGCTGCCGGGCCTCAATGCCTTCTGCTGTGATTCATGCGGCGCCCAGCCGGCGAGGAAGAGGATGCGGAAGCTCGCCGGGATTCTTCCGTCCTCACCGGCATGGCGCTCGGCATAGATCTCGGCCGCGCGGGCAAGGCTGCGGCGCGTCAGCGTCCCGCCCGAAACCAGCACCGACGTTTCGCCCATGCCGCGCAGGTCCGCCAGCAGGCGGAACGGATCGGCATAGGTCACGCGGATGAATTCGTGATCCGCGACCGGCAGCGCAAAGCCTGCCCGCTGCAGCAGGCCCGCCGCGTCGCGCAGCTCGGGCAGCGGCGCCACATGGGGCCGCGCCCCACCCTCGGTCTCTGATTCGGCCTCCGCCAGCGCGTCGCGCAGCTCGACCAGGGTTCCGGCACCGAACAGTGCGGCGAGGAAGAGCCCGTCGGGCTTCAGGCTGTGGCGGATCTGCAGGAGCGAGCCGGGCAGGTCGTTGACCCAATGAAGCGCAAGGTTGCTCGTCACCAGATCGAACCGCTCGGGCGCAAAGGGCAGCGCCTCCTCGTCGGCGACCAGGACCGGCGCATCCGCGCGCATGGCCCGCCGGACCATCGCCGGCGAGAGGTCGCATTGCACCAGCCGGTCGATCTTGCCGGTGGCGCGCAGCGCGTCGCCGAGCTCGCCGCCATGACAGCCGAGATCGAGCGCCCGCTCGAACCGGCGCGAGAAATCCGCCAGCCGCTCCGCCAGCCGCCCCGCCACGTCCTGGAACAGGAAATCGTGCGCCGCGAGATCCGCCGCCGCGCGGTCGCGATGCCGGCGCAGGCGGCGACGGTCGAAAGGGGCGAGGGTGGGGTCCATGATGCGGGGACTATGGCGCGGATGTGCGGGGGCGGGAAGGTTTGCATTACTTGTCCCCTCCCCCATCTTTGGGGGAGGGCAGGGAGGGGGATGACTCGGTCGAGGAAGCCGGGGGCGCATGAATCTCGATTTGTATCTTCTATCGCGTCATCCCCCTCCCTAACCCTCCCCCTGAACGGGGGAGGGGACAGAGGGTGCAATTGACACCCGCGCGCTCCCATCCGAAGCTTCCCGCCATGGTAGAAGCCGCTCCCTGGACCACACGCGCCGCGGCGCTGGGGCGTTTTGCGCTCGATGCCTTGCTGCCGCCACGCTGTCTCGTCTGCGGCGCCACGGTGGGCACGGCGGGCGCGCTTTGCGCCGACTGCTGGTCGCGCATGACGGTGCTGGGGCCGCCCTGCTGCGCCGCTTGCGGATTTCCGTTCGAGTACGGTCAGGACACGGAGGGCGACGGGACGCTCTGCGGCGCCTGCCTGCGCGAGCGGCCGGTCTATGACCGCGCCCGCGCCGCCTTGCGCTATGACGATGCGAGCCGCGGGCTCATCATCGCCTTCAAGCACGCCGACCGCACCGACGCCGCGCCGGCTCTCGGCCGCTGGCTGGCCCAGGCCGGCGCCGAGCTGCTGCGGGATGCCGATCTCGTGGCGCCGGTCCCGCTCCACCGGTGGCGCCTGTTTCGCCGCCGCTACAACCAGGCGGCTCTGCTCGCGACCCATGCGGCACGCGCCGGCGGGAAGCGGCTCTGCGTCGATCTGCTGATCCGCAAGCGCGCGACGCCGTCGCAAGGCCGCCTGGGTGCCACCCAGCGCCGCGAGAATGTGGCCGGCGCCTTTGCCGTGGCGGCGCGCCACCGGGACGCCGTTCGAGGCCGCCGCGTGCTGCTGGTCGACGATGTGCTCACCACCGGGGCCACGGCCGGGGCCTGCGCCCGGGCCCTTCTGGCCGGCGGGGCGCAAGCGGTCGACCTCCTGACCCTGGCGCGGGTGGTCAGGCCGGTATGAGCCGGCGCCATAGCGGCCATGCCAAGCGGAACTTATTCTAAGACCTAGGAAATCTCGCGTGCGCCGGGATCGGGGCCGGGGCCTTGATGACAAATTAGGGTGGCCATGCCACCTTCATAACCGAGGCTTTGGGGCTGTGGAATCGCCCTTGAACGCGGTATCGGTTCCCACCCCCGTGACGAGGAGATCATGCGCAAGGTCGAGATCTATACCTCCCAGTTCTGCGGCTACTGCCATCGTGCCAAGAAGCTGCTGGCGGATCGCGGCATCGCCTTCACCGAGATCGATGTTGGCGCCGACCACATCAGGCGCGAGGAAATGGTGAAGCGTTCCCATGGTCGCCGCACGGTGCCGCAGATCTTCATCGGCGAGGACCATGTCGGCGGCTGCGACGATCTCTACGCGCTCGACCGGAAGGGCGGGCTGATGCCGCTGGTGAGCGCCGCCTGATGACGGCGGGCTTCAAGGTCGGGCTGGTGCAGATGACGGCGGCGCGCGACGCCGAGCCGAACATCCGCATGGCGAGCGACCTGGTGCGGCAGGCGAAGGCGCAAGGCGCCGATTTCATCCTCACGCCGGAGAACACCGGCATGATGGAGCCGAACAAGCCGGCGCTGCTGGAGAAGGCGAGACCCGAGGCGGAGCATCCGCTGCTGCCGGCCTTCGCCGATCTCGCCCGCGAGACCGGCGCCTGGCTGCTCCTGGGCTCGATCGCGATCAAGCTCGACGCCACGAGCTGCGCCAACCGTTCCTTCCTGTTCGATCCGAAGGGTCAGGTCGTGGCGCGCTACGACAAGATCCACATGTTCGACGTCGACCTCAAGGCCGGCGAGAGCTATCGCGAATCCAAGACCTTCAGGCCCGGCCGCGAGGCGGTCGTGGCCGATCTGCCCTGGGGCCGGCTGGGCCTGACCATCTGCTACGATCTGCGCTTCGCCTATCTTTATCGTGCGCTGGCGAAGGGCGGTGCGCGCTTCATCACCGTGCCGGCCGCCTTCACGCGGCCCACCGGCGAGGCGCATTGGCACGTGCTGCTGCGCGCCCGCGCGATCGAGACCGGCGCCTTCGTCTTCGCGCCCGCCCAATGCGGCGAGCATGCCGAAGGCCGCAAGACCTTCGGTCATTCGCTCATCGTCTCGCCCTGGGGCGAGGTGCTGGCCGATGGCGGCACCGAGCCCGGGGTGATCACCGCGGTGATCGACCCCGCGAAGGTGGACGAGGCGCGCGGCATGATCCCGGCGCTCCGCCACGACCGCGAATTCAGCGGACCTGGTCCGGTCGCCCCCTTGCGCGCGGCCGGCGAGTAGCTCGCGCCTTTGTCGAAAGGGAAACGGCGGCGCCCGTCAGGGCAGCCGCCGTTTTTCATGCCTGGATCCGGGCGCTCGCGCCCGGATTGCCTCAGCGGTTGGGCTGTGGCGTGACGCGCAGATAGGGCTTGAGGGCCTTCCAGCCCTTGGGGAACAGCTTCTTCGCATCCTCGTCGGAGAGCGAGGGGACGATGATGCAGTCCTGGCCCTGCTGCCAGTTCACCGGCGTGGCCACCTTGTGGTTGGCGGTGAGCTGGAGGGAATCGATCACGCGCAGGATCTCGTCGAAATTGCGCCCGGTGCTGGCCGGATAGGTGATGCTGAGCTTCACCTTCTTGTCGGGTCCGATGATGAAGACCGAGCGGACGGTCAGCGTGTCGTTGGCATTCGGGTGGATCATCCCGTAGAGGTTCGACACCTTGCGATCGGCGTCGCCGATCAGCGGGAAATTGAGCGCGGCGCCCTGCGTGTCCTGGATGTCCTGCGCCCATTTGCGGTGGTCGGTGACGGGATCGACGCTGAGGCCGATCACCTTCACATTGCGCTTCTCGAACTCCGGCTTCAGCTTCGCCACGGCGCCCAGTTCGGTGGTGCAGACCGGGGTGAAGTCCTTGGGGTGCGAGAACAGCACAGCCCATTTGTCGCCGATCCAGTCATGGAACTTGATCGTGCCTTCGGTCGATTCCTGGGTGAAATCCGGCGCGACGTCGCCGAGTTGAATGGCCATGTCTTGAGTCTCCTCTGTTTTTCTTTCGAGGCCTCGGGCCTGCGTTCCGGCGGGGATTATAGGCAGGCTTTCGCCCGCCGCTATAGCCCATGGCAGGGGCCTAATCCCGTGAATGTACGGCGGCAATCCGTTGAAAACAGGCCGGATAGGGTTCCTGCTGCTCCAGATCCTCATAGGCGAGCACGCGGAACCGACCGCGAACGACCTCCAGCAACTCTCCTCGCCGCAGCAGAAACGCGGGGTTCTTCGGGCGGCCGAACCGCTCGTTGCCGGCGGCGAAGGTCTCGTAGATCAGAAGACCGTTCTCCATCACGGCGCTCAGGATCGGCTCGAACAGCGGCCGATGCAGATAGTTGGTGACGATCACCGCGGCAAAGCGCCGCTCGCCCAGAGGCCAGGGCGCGCCCGTCTCGAGATCGGCCCCGATCGCCTCGAACCGGGGATGGCGGAGAAGGTCAGCCACCCCCGACAGGTCAATGTCGATGCCGGTCACCATTCGCCCCGCGGCCAGGAAGAAACGGCTATGGCGGCCCTTGCCGCAGGCGAGATCGAGCACCGGGCCCGGCGGAATCAGCGCCGCGAAACGCTGCACCCAGGGCGAAGCCGGGTTCCCCGCTTCAGGCGCGGCCATGGCGCAGAACGCGGCCGGGCCGGGCGCCGGTGGGCCGTCCTCCATCCCACACCGCTTCGCCCGCCACCAGCACACAATCGATGCCGGCGGCCGGCCGCGTCGGATCGTCGTAGGTGGCACGATCGATGATCCGGCCTGCATCGAAGACCACGAGATCGGCAGCGAAGCCCGGCGTGATCCTGCCGCGGCCCTCGAGGCCGAAACGCGCCGCCGACAGGCTGGTCATCTTGCGCACCGCTTCTTCGAGCGTGAAGAGGCCCTGCTCGCGCGCATAGTGGCCCAGCACGCGCGGGAAGGTGCCCCACAGGCGCGGATGCACCTTGCGGCCGAAAGGCAGCCCGTCCGATCCGATCATCGCGTCGGGATGGGCCAGGATGCGGCGCACATCGCCCTCGTCGAGCACGAAGTAGATGGCACCGCCCGGCAGCAGACGTTGCGCCGCCTCTTGTCGGTCGAGCTCCAGCTCGCGCGCGATGTCGTCGAGATCGCGCCCCGCCGCCTGCGGCATCGCGTCGGACCAGGTGATGAGCACGCGCTCGGCCTCGGCGACGAACTCCGGCATGATCGTGGTCGAGCCCGCCGTGTAAGGATAGACGTCGAGGCCCACGGGCTGAGCCCGGGCGGCGCGATCGTAGCGCGCCAGCGTGCGCGCCGCGTGGCCGTGATTCTTCTTCCCGTCGCCCTGGTGATGCGAGAGCACGACCGGCGCCTTCGCGCGGCGGCCGATCTCGAAGGCTTCCTCCATCGCGCCGTCGATATCGTCGACATAATCGCGTGTGTGGGTGACGTAGAGACCGCCATGCGCCGCAAGCGGCTCGGCGACGGCGACGATCTCCTCCGTGCTGGCGGCCGTGTTGGTCGGGTATTCGAGCCCGGTCGAGAAGCCGATGGCGCCGGCGCCGAGGCACTCGTCGAGCGCGCGGCTCATCGCGGCGCATTCCGCCGGTGTCGCGGCGCGATCGAGATCGCGGAGTGCCCCCATGCGCAGGGTCGAGTGCCCAACGAGCGCCGCGACATGCGTGGCCGGCGGCGTCTTCTCCAGGGCTGCGAAGTAACGCTCCATGGTCGGGTAGCGGTAGATGCTGTCCTCGCCCAGCAGGCGGAATTCCTGCGGCAGGACGGCCTTCGGCAGGAGCGGCGCCAGGCTGAATCCGCAATTGCCGATCACCACGCTGGTGACGCCCTGGCTCGCCTTGGGCGACATGGCGGGATCGACCAGCAGAAGACCGTCATCATGCGTGTGAACGTCGATGAAGCCGGGTGCGACAATCAGGCCTGTCACATCCCTCTCGATCGTGCCGACGGTTCGGCCCAGATCGCCGATCGCGGCGATGCGGCCCTTGTCGATGGCGACATCAGCCCGATAGCGGGCCTGGCCGCTGCCATCGATCACGCTGCCGCCGCGCAAGACCTGATCGGCGCGCGCCGGCGCTTCTCCTGGGACCATCGGTTCCGCCTCCCGCTTCCTGGCTGCCCTCATCCTGGCCCGGGAACCGAGGGGTCTGCAATCGGGCCCGTGGAATCAATCGGTTGCGGCGCGGCGGGGTTGCCGGTAGCGTCTTGGCAACCCATTTGACGGTACCGTGACAAGGTATCAGGCCCCTGGATCGACACGACCATGATCCTGTTCGAACTCAAATGCGACAAGGACCACCATTTCGAAGGGTGGTTTCGCGACGGCAAGGGCTATGACGCCCAGACCAAGGCCGGCAAGCTCGTTTGCCCGGTCTGCGGCAGCCGGCGCATCGAGAAGGCGATGATGGCGCCTCGCATCGGCAAGGGCGCCCGCAAGGCGGACGCGAAGCCCGAGGCCGCGACTGTGCCCGTGGCACCGGCGAGCGTGCCCGCGGTTCTCCCGCCCGAGATGAAGGCGGTGCAGCTGCTGCGCGAGCTGCGCAAGCAGGTCGAGGCCAATTGCGATTATGTCGGCCCGCAATTCGCCGAAGAGGCGCGCAAGATCCATTACGGCGAGACCGAAGCGCGCGGCATCTATGGCGAGACGACGGCCGAAGAGGCCGAGGCGCTCGACGAGGAAGGCATCGAGTTCGCCCGCGTGCCCTGGGTCCCGCGGCAGGACAGTTAGCGCTTGGCTTGTCCCTTCCCCCCCCTTGCGGGGGAAGGTTAGGAAGGGGGACGACGCGATGTCGATAGCGCGCAGCCCCCTCCCTCACGCTCCCCCGCGAGGCGGGGGAGGGGATCAGCTCTTCTCCGAGCTTTACGCCGGCTCGAATTCCTTCTTCGATTTTCCCTTCGCCTTCGGCGCCGGCTTCTTGCCGCCGGCGGCGGGCCGGGGGCCGCCCTGCAGGATGATCTTGGCGCGCGGGCGCGGCCGCTTGCGCGCGAGGTTCTGGCGCGGGATCAGGCGGAACAGGCTCTGCAGCCCGTCGAAGGCCCATTTGGGCGCCGGCTGGAATCCGGCCGCGATGAACATGCGCATCAGCTCGTTCCGGCGGTACGCGTTCTTCCAGCCCAGGCTCTCCCGATCGACGTCGCCGGTATCGTCGGTCGCGTAGTAGCTGACGAAGATGGGCAGGTTGTAGGCGCGCAGGCCTTTGAGGAAGTCCTCGAGGTCGTCGACATATTCGAGGACGCCGAGGGCGGCGACATGGGTGGCCTCGCCGCCGGGCGGCAGCTCGCCGCGATAGATGTCGCTCGTGACGAAGAGCGGCGCGCGGACGGCGACATCCGCGGGCAGATGGCTCGAGGCCTTGGACAGCATCTTGCGCATCGCGGCGGTGCCGCAGCCGAGATCGAGCAGCACGGCGCCGGGCTTGAGGTTGGCCGCCACGATCATGCGGGCGCGGCGGCGGCCGAAGACGGGTTCGAGCTGCTTAGGCCCTCGCCAGTTCCAGACCTCGGTGTCCTGGAATTTGATCCGGTTGATCCCGGGATCGGAGCCGAGGCAGAAATCGTGGCGGCGGATGCGCAGTTTGGGAGCCGGCACGTCATAGCCGAAGGCCAGCGAATATTCGGGGAACATGCGCCAGATCCGCTCCGCCATGCTCCGCATCGGGCCTTCGGGCTCGTCCTCATAGCGATCGAGCGCCTTCCGCGTGATTTCCTTGCCGTGCTTGGCGAGCTCCCAGCCTGAGCGGGTCTCGCGCTCGATGGCGAGATTGAGCCGCTCCTCGCCCAGCCGGTCGAGGCCGCAATAGGCCGCAAGCCGGTCGCGGGCCGCGGGGTCCGCCACCAGATCCTCGTAGCGCAGCACCATATGCGGCAAGGCCCGCAGCGCCATCAGTTCCTGCACCGTGTAGGCGATGCGCGCGAAGATCCAGGCCTCGTCGCGCATCCGCTTGGTGTCGGTGAAGACCAGCCCCATGCGGTTGACGAGCTCGAGCGCCGAGATCGTCACCGCGCGCAGGTCGCGCACGCACAGCACGAGCTTCTGCGGCGGGTAGATCCGCAGTAGGCGCTGCCAACCGAAGAGATCGACGCATTTGATCCCCCAGAGCTCGAGCGGCTTCAGCTCCGGCAGGACGACCTGGTCGAAATATTCGATGTTGGTGCGGTACTCGCCGGTCTTGGGGAGCAGGGCGGGCAGCTCGAGCCCGAACTCGCGGTAGAGCCGGCCCAGCTTGAGCTGCAGCGGCGCATCCCACAGCCCCATCAGGTTGGGCTCGCTCACCACCAGCGAGCGGCCGCGCCGCGTCAGCAGATCGCTGACCAGCGTCGTGCCGGTGCGCATCAACCCCATCACCGCCACGCCCATCGGCGTGCCGCGGTTGGGCAGCTTGACCGACCTGACTTTCTCCGCGCTCATGCCGCGTCCTCCGCTTCGAGGCGGGGCTTGCGCGCCGGCACGGGGATCGGCCGCAGCTTCAGGAAGCTCTGGCGGCCGTCGAAGGCCCAGCTCGCGGTGACCTTGAAGCCAACCGTGGCCAGGCCCCGCAGCAACTGGTCGCGGCTCAGATGGCTGCGCCAGCCCAGCGCCGCGCGGTCGAGATCGGCGGTGTCGTCGGTCGCATGGTAGCTGAGCAGGACCGGCAGGTTGTAGCCGCGCAAGGCCTTGAGGAATCGCCCCGGCTGCTCGACCTGCTCGAGGATCTCCAATGCCAGCACGACCGTCGCGGATCCCTTGGGGGGCAGCTTGCCCTGCAGCAGGTCGGCGGCCTTTGTCTGCGGGGTTCGCTCGACCACGTCGGCCATGATCAGCCGCGAGCCCTTGGGCAGCTCGGTGATCATGCTGCTGAGGCCGCCGCTCAGATCCAGCACCACGGCACCGGCCGGGATGTTGAAGGAGGCCAGGTGGCGCGCGCGGCGGCGCGCGAAGCTGGGCTCGAACTGGCGCGGGCCCTTCCAGTTCCAGATCTCGCCCTTCTCGTAGGGAACGGGATTGCGGCCGGGTCGTGCGGGGGCGGAGAAATCGTGGCCCTGGATCCGGGCCTTGGGCTCGGCCACCTCGTAATCGAAGGCGACGGAATATTCGCCGAGCAGCCGCCAGACCCGCTCCGCCAGGTTCCGCACCGGTCCGGGCGGCTCGCGCTCGAAGCGGCCCAACGCCTTCTTGGTGATGCTTTCGCCATGCTTGCGCGATTCCCAGGATTGCCGGCTGTCGCGCTCGATCGTCAGGTTGAGCCGTTCCGTGCCGAGCTCGTCGAGACCGACATAGTCGGCCAGCCGCTCCCGAACCTTCGGATCCTCCACCAGATCCTCGTAGCGCAGGACGAAATGCGGCAGGCGGCGCAGGGCCAGGAGCTCATGCACGCTGTGCGCTAGGCGCGTGAGGATCCAGGCCTCGTCGCGCATATGATCCCCGCCCGGAAATCCCAGCTTCATGCGTTCGGCCAGCTCGATCGAGGAGACAGCGACCTCGCGCAGATCGCGCACGCAGAGGACGAGCTTGCGCGGCTGGTAGCGCTGGAACAGCTGCTGCCAGCCATAGAGGTCGACATATTTCACGCCCCAGAAGTCCAGTCCCTGCAGCTCGGGCAGGATGGCGCGATCGAAATAACTGTAGATTCGGGAAGGCGGCTTCTCGGTCGGCGGCGGGGGCGCTTCGATGCCGAAATCGGTCACGAGGCGATGGATCGTGCCCGCCAGGAGCGGATGCCAGGCGCCGAGCAGGTTGGGCTCGCTCAAGACCAGCGAACGTCCGCGCACGGTCAGGAGGTCGGCGACGAGCGTGGTTCCGCTGCGCATCGGCCCCATCACGGCGACGCCCATGCTGCGTTTCTTTTCGGCCATTCCCCTTCAGCCTCGACTCGTGGCCCCTGCCATGGGGCCTGACCTCTTCCGACAGCCGCCCCCGTTCTGTCAATCGGCCTGGGCCGATGGCGGCGGCCCCGGCGCCTGCGCCTCGCCCAGGGATACCGGCTCGAGGTGAAGGAAGCTTTGCGGCCCGTCGGCCCGCCAGCGCGCCTTGACCGAGAAGCCGGCCTGACGGCAGGCCGCCACCAGCGCCTTCCGGCTCAGATGATTGACCCAGCCCAAGGCTACGCGATCGATCCCTTCCGTGTCGTCGGCGGCGTGATAGGTGGCGATGACGGGCAGATCATAGAGCCGGAGCCGGCGCAGCAGGCGCGGGAGGTCGGCGTCGAGGAACTCGAGCACATGGAGGGCCAGCAGCAGCGTCGCTCCGGGCACCTTCGGAAACTTGCCCTCATGGAGCGGGGCCACGCGGTAGCCCTGCCCGCGCGGGGCCATGTCGACCGGAATGTGACGCCGGCCCTTGGGCAGCATGACCGAGAGCGCGGGCGTGCCGCAGGCGAAATCGATCGCCACGGCTCCCTCCGGCAGGCGGCCCGCGAGCGCGAGGCGCGCATGGCGAAGCTGGAAGCTGGGCTCGATCTCCGTCGGCCCCGCCCAGAGCGCGCTTTCGCTCTTGGGATAATCGATCGGGTTGGCCTCGTCGCCGGGCCGGCGCTGGAACGCGTGGCCGCGGATCCAGCTTTCCGGCGGCGGCATCTCGAAGCCGAAGGCCTCGGAATATTCCGGCAGGAGCCGCCAGGCGCGCTCGGCGAGCGCCTTGACCGGCCCCGGCGGCTCGCTCGCGTAGCGTCCGACCGACCGGGTCGAAACGGCACCGCCATGCTTGTTCAGCTCCCACTGGCGCGAGAAGCCGCCCGCCGCCAGGTTCTCGCGCGTGCCGGCGGCGCTCTCCAGGCCGGCATATTCGACGATGCGCTGGCGCAGGCCCTCGTCGACGACCACGTCCTCGTAGCGCGCCAAGAGATGCGGGCGCTGGCGCAGCGCCATCAGCTCATGCACGTTGTAGGCGATGTTGGCCAGCACCCAGGCCTCGTCGCGCATGTGGCGGCGGCCATAGAAGGCGAGCCGCAGATGGCCGATGCGGTCGATGGCCGAGATCACCACGTCGCGCAGATCCCGCACCGTCAGGATCAACCGGCGCGGCGGGTAGCGCTCGAAGGTCTCGCGCCAGTCGATCAGGTCGACATATTTCACGCCCCAGAGCGGCAGGCGCGCGAGCTGGGGCAGCAGCACCGTCTCGAAATAATTCTGGTAGCGCGGCCAGCGTTCCGGGCTTGGGAGCTCCGCTCCCGGATCGAGGCCGTTATTGAGGGCGAGCTGGTGGATGCGCTCGACTGTGTTGGGGCTCCACATGCCGAGGATGTTCGGCTCGCTCAGAATCAGGCTCCGCCCGCGCTGGCTCAGCATGTCGGTGACCAGCGTCGATCCGGTGCGCATCAGCCCCATGATGGCGACGGCCATCCCGGCAGGCGCGCCGGCCGTGTCCTGAAGCTCGGTCATCGGGCCGGCGGGCGCTTCGCGGGAGCCGGGCCCGCGCCGCGCGGCACCAGGCGGAACAGGCTCTGGCGTCCGTCGAAGGCCCAGTGGGCCTCGACGCGATAGCCGGCCGCCGCGAAAGCCGCCCCCAGCTCCGCGCGGCTCAGATGGCTGACCCAGCCAAGCTGGCGTCGGTCGACGCCGGCGCAGTCGTCGGTTGTGTGATAGCTGAGGGCCACCGGCAGCCGCGTGCGGGCGAGATTGGCCAGCAGGGCGGCCGGGTCGGCCACATGCTCCAGGAGGCCCAGCATCACGATCAGCTCCGCCTTGCCCGCGGGCGGCAGGACGCCCTGATGCAGGGCCGAGACCAGGAACTGCGGCGCGCGGGCGACGCTGTCGCCATGGATCAGGCTCGAGCCGGCGGGAAGAAGGCTCGCGATCGCCGGCGTGCCGGGACAGAGGTCGAGGACGCGCATGGCCGCCGGAATGGCCTTGGCGACCGCGATGCGGGCCCGGCGCTGGGCGAAGCTCGGCTCGAACTGCTTCGGGCCCCGCCAATCCCACTCCTCGGTGTCGAGATAGCTCAGGCCGGGCCGGTCGGGCTGCGGCGCGAGCGCGAAATCATGGTCGCGCGGGCTCTCGCCGGCGGGCGGCCGCTCATAGCCGAAGGCCTCGGAATATTCCGGCAGCAGGCGCCAGAGCCGCTCGGCCAGCGACCGGACGGGACCGGGCGGCTCGGCGGCGAAACGGCCGACCGAAGCCGTGCCGATGGTCCCCTGATGCTTCTCGACCTCCCAGGCGCGCTGCATCTCGGCGGCCTTGAGATTGAGCCGTTCCTCCTGGAGCCGATCGAGGCCGACATAGGCGGCGATGCGCTCCCGCAATCCGGGATCGGCGACCAGGTCCTCGTAGCGGACCAGGAGATGCGGCAGCTTGCGCAGCTCCATGAGTTCGCGCACGCTGAAGGCGAGCCCCGCGAGCAGCCAGGCCTCGTCGCGCAGCTTGCCGCTGCCGGTGCCGCGGAAGGTGATGCCCAGGCGGCAGATGCGGTCGATGCCGGAGATGACGGTGTCGCGCAGGTCGCGCACGCAGAGGATCAGCCGGCGGGGCGGGTAGGTCTTGAGCAGCGGCCGCCAGCCGCTGAAATCGACGTTCTTGATGCCCCACAGCTCGAGCCGGTCGAGCTGCGGCCGCAGCACCTCCTCGAAATAGCGCTGATAGCTCTCGCCATAGTCCTGCGGCTGCGGCGGCTCCTCGTCGAGATCGAGCCCGACCATGCGCGCCAGACGATGGACGCGCGCGGTGGTCTTGCGGCTCCATTGCTTGAAGATCTCGGGCTCGCTGATGACGAGCGAACGCCCGGGGATGGTCAGCAGGTCCGACACCAGCGTGGTGCCGCTGCGCGCGAGGCCGAACACCATCACGCCCATCGGCGCGCGTGCCGTCCCTGCTTCTCCCTTCTGACCCTGCAAGCAATCCCCCTCGCGCGGGCGCCCGTCCCGCCAGCCCGCATCCCGCCGGCGTCAGCCGGCCGCCGGCTCGGCCAGCGCCATGTAGTTCACCCCAAGATCGCGCGACAAGCTCCAATGGTCCGTTAACGGGTTATAGGCCACGCCCTCCAGCGCCAGGACATGGCCGCCGGCCCGCTCGATCAGACGGGTCAGCTCCGAGGGGCGCAGGAATCGATTCCAGTCGTGGGTCCCCCGTGGCAGCCAGCGCAGCAGATACTCGGCGCCCAGGATCGCCAGCGCGTAGCTCTTGGCCGTGCGGTTGAGCGTGGCGACGACCATCAGCCCGCCGGGCTTGAGGAGAGAAAGGGCGGCGGCCATGAAGCCCGCGGTATCCGCCACATGCTCGATCACCTCCATGTTGAGGACGATGTCGAACCGGCGCTCGCCGCTTTCGGCCAGGGCCTCGGCGGTCTGGCAGCGATAATCGATGGCGAGCCCCATGCGCTCGGCATGAAGGCTGGCGATGGCGATGTTCCGGTGCGAGGCATCGAGCCCGACCACCCGTGCCCCCATGCGCGCGGCCGGCTCCGATAGGAGACCGCCGCCGCAGCCGATATCGAGGAGGTCGAGCCCCCGCAGCGGGTCGCTCGCCTGGGGGTCGCGGCCGAAACGCCGGCAGGCCTGGTCGCGGATATAGGCGAGGCGGATGGGGTTGAGGCGGTGCAGGGGCCGGAACTTGCCGGCCGGATCCCACCAGGCCTCGGCCATCGCCTCGAACTTGGCGATCTCGGCGGGATCGACGCTGGCACCGACGGCGGGCGGTTCTTGCGTTCCGGTCGGGCCGGAGGGGCCGTGGGACTCGCCGGGGTCGGTCATGGGCGACAGGCTCACTTCGACGCAAACTCCTTGGAAAACAAGCCGAAAAGGCGATCCTGGGCCGGGCTGGAAAGGGGCCGCTTTCCCTTGCCTCGGCGGGGGCAAATGAGTATGGATACGCGCCGCGCGCGCGGCAACCGGCGAACCCTTGCGGCAAGCCTGGCGGGACCCTCCGCCTTCCGCCCGCGTCCAGTTCTGAGGGGATTCCCAGTTGGCTCGATCGCGCATCGTCATGAAGTTCGGCGGCACCTCGGTGGCCGATGTCGAACGCATCAAGTCCGTCGCCCGCCGGGTGAAGCGCGAGGTCGATGCCGGTCATGAGGTTGCGGTGGTCGTGTCGGCCATGTCGGGCGTAACCAACCAGCTCGTCGCCTGGACCAGCGAGATCGCGCGTCTTCACGACGCCCGCGAATATGACGTGGTGGTGGCGACGGGCGAGCAGGTGACCACCGGCCTGACGGCCTTGGCGCTTCAGGAGCTCGGCATCTCGGCCCGTTCCTGGCTCGGCTGGCAGATCCCGATCCATACCGACGACGCGCATGGCAAGGCGCGTATCGAGCGCATCGACACCGAGGAGCTCGAGCGCCGCTTCGCGCAAGGCCAGGTCGCCGTGGTGGCGGGGTTCCAGGGACTGGGTCCGGACAACCGCGTGACGACTCTGGGCCGTGGCGGTTCCGACACCTCGGCGGTGGCGCTGGCCGCCGCGCTCAAGGCCGACCGTTGCGACATCTTCACCGACGTGGACGGGGTCTACACGACCGATCCCCGCATCGTTGCGAAGGCGCGCAAGCTCGATAAGATCGCCTACGAGGAGATGCTCGAATTCGCCTCGCAGGGTGCCAAGGTGCTGCAGATCCGTTCCGTCGAGATGGCGATGAAGCACCGGGTCCGGCTGCAGGTGCTTTCCAGCTTCGAAGACAAACCCGGCACGCTGGTCGTAGATGAGGACGAAATCGTGGAACAGGAAGTCGTAACCGGCGTCGCCTACAGCCGCGACGAGGCGAAAGTCACGCTCATGCGCGTGCCCGATCGCCCGGGCGTGGCCGCCTCCATCTTCGGGCCGCTGGCGGACGCCAACATCAACGTGGACATGATCGTCCAGAACACCTCCGAGAGCGGGCAGTTCACGGACCTCACCTTCACCGTGACCAAGGCCGATCTCGAGCGCACCAAGAAGGTGCTCGAGGATCGCCGCGTGGCGCTGGGCTACCATGCGCTGGACGCCGATTCGAACGTGGTGAAGGTCTCGGTCATCGGGCTCGGCATGCGCAGCCATGCCGGCGTGGCGCAGCGCATGTTCAAGGCGCTGGCCGAGAAGGGCATCAACATCCAGGTGATCTCGACCTCCGAGATCAAGGTGAGCGTGCTGGTGGCCGAGGAATATACCGAGCTCGCTGTGCGCGCGCTCCATACCGCCTACGGCCTCGACGCGGCCTGATCCGACCATGAACGAGGCCGTCGCCCGGGCGCATCTCGACCGGCTCTGGAGCCGGGGCCGCGAATTCCTCGGCTGCGGGCATGCCATCATGGGCGGCGCCATGACCTGGGTCTCCGAGCGCAACCTGGTCTCGGCCATCTCCAATGCCGGCGGCTTCGGCGTGATCGCGACCGGCTCGATGTCGCCGGCGCTCCTGAGCGCCGAGATCGCGGCGACCAAGCAGAAGACCGACCGGCCCTTCGGCGTCAACGTCATCACCATGCATCCCGAGCTGATGGCGCTGATCGAGATCTGCCTCGATCACAAGGTCGGCCACGTGGTGCTGGCCGGCGGCATCCCGCCGGGGGCCGCGATCCAGCGCGTGCGCCAGGGCGGGGCCAAGGCCATGTGCTTCGCGCCGGCGCTCGTGATCGCGCGCAAGCTGGTCAAGAGCGGCGCCGACGCGATCATCATCGAGGGCATGGAAGCGGGCGGCCATACCGGTCCGGTCTCGACCTCGGTGCTGGCGCAGGAGATCCTGCCGGCCATCCGCGAGGTGCCGGTCTTCGTCGCCGGCGGCATCGGCCGCGGCGAGGCGATCCTGGGCTATCTGGAGATGGGCGCCGCGGGCGTGCAGCTCGGCTCGCGCTTCGTCTGCGCGACGGAATCGATCGCGCATCCCAAGTTCAAGCAGGCCTTCATCCGCGCGGCCGCGCGCGACGCGGTCCTCTCGGTCCAGCTCGATCCGCGCTTCCCGGTGATCCCGGTTCGCGCCCTCGCCAACGCCGCGACCAAGCGCTTTCTCGAGGCCCAGCGCAACGTGATCGACCGGGTCGATCGCGGCGAGCTCGACCAGAAGGCGGCGCAGCTCGAGATCGAGCATTTCTGGGCGGGCGCGCTGCGCCGGGCCGTGATCGAGGGCGATGTCGAGAACGGGTCGGTCATGGCGGGCCAGAGCGTCGGCATGGTCAATGAGGAGCAGCCGACCCGGGTCATCATCGACGAGCTGGTGGGACAGGCGGTCGCAGCCTTGAGCGCGCGGGAGGCCAGCTTCGGCGAGGCCGGCCGCGGTCGCTGAGCCTCGCTAACGCGCCCTTTACCTCGATCCGCGACCGTGGCGCCGTTGGCGTTCGGGGGCCGGATTTGCTACCTTGCAGGCAATATCGTGTGGTGGGCGGGACCCCGAGGCGGCCGGAAGAGCCGGACCGGTCCCGAAGTCGGCGGCACGGCGCGCTGAAAGCGCCCGAGGCCATGATTGAGAGTGCCGGAGATCCGCTTCCGGCCGGATATCGTCGAGCGATGACATGGCGGATAACGCGCATCTAGGCACAGGCGACCCGGGCGCCGACCGCGGCGGCAGCCGCGTGGGAACCTTGCTGCGCACGGCCCGCGAGGCCACGGGACGCAACCTCCAGAGCGTGGCGCAGCAGCTGCGCATCCGCGCGGTCTATCTGCGCGCGATCGAGGAGGGCGATTTCGGCGCCCTGCCCGGCACGACCTACGCGGTGGGCTTCGTGCGCTCCTATGCCGATTTCCTGGGGCTCGACGGGCCCGACATCGTCCGGCGCTTCCGCGAAGAGGTGGAGGAACTCGGCCGGCGCACCCAGCTCGTCTTCCCGGTCACGCCGGCCGAGGGAAAGATCCCCGGCGGGGCGCTGGTGCTGATCGCGATCCTGATCGCCGGCATCGGCTACGGCACCTGGTTCTACATGTCGGATCGCGAGCGCAGCCTCGCGGGCCTCATTCCCGAGGTGCCGGCCCAGCTGAAGAACCTGCTGGGCGAAGGTAAGCCCGCGGAGGCGCCCTCGACCGTCGCCAGCAACGACAACCCGACCATCCAGACGCCGGCGCCGGCTCCCGACGCGACGGCTTCCGCCCCGGCGGCGCCGGCAACGACGGCCTCGCCCTCCGCCGATGCCGAAAGCACGGCGGGCGTGGCGACCGCGGCCGACGAGCAGGCCGCGGCGGCGATCACCTTGTCGCCCACGGCGCCCTCGGACGCGAGCGCGGCCGAGGAGGATGAGGTGCCGCCGGCACCCGACGACGCCGATGCCGCGACCGATGGGACGCAGGCGGCGAGCCAGGGCAGCGACGATCAGGAGATCGTCGAGCCGCCGCCCACCCTGGACACCGCGCCCGCGACCTCGCCGACCATCACGACCCCGAGCACCGCCACCACGGTGCCGGCGCCCAGCATGACCCAGCCGCAGCCGGTGGCGCCGACGGCGCCCGCCGCCACCGTCCCGGCCACGACGCAGCAGGCCGCGACCCCGCCTTCCGCCACGGCGCCCCCGGCAGCACCCCCCGCCCCGTCGGTCGGCGAGGATTCGCTGCCGCGCGGCCAGGATTACGGCGTCACCAACGGCGAATCCCGGGTGGTGCTGGTGGCGCGGCAGGAAGCCTGGGTCCAGGTCAGCAGCGCCAGCCAGGAGGTCTGGACCCGGGTCTTGAGGCCGGGCGACCGCTATCTGGTGCCCAACGATCCGACCCTGACGCTCGCCACCGGCAATGCCGGCGGGCTCGACATCCTGGTCGATGGCAAGAAGGTGTCATCCCTGGGACCGGTGGGCGTGGTCCGGCGCAACATCTCGCTCGACCCCCAGCGGCTCCTGGGCGGCGGCTGAATATTTCAATTTGATCATGGGCTTGCCGATACTTGATCTTATCGGTCGGGGAGCGCATCTTGGCGCCCATGCCGCAGGGCCGGCGCTCTAGTCCGTTCCCCCGCAACCGTTCCAGACGATTTTCGAGGATCTCGATGAGCGTTCGCCCTTATCGCGACATCGCCCGGCGCAAGTGCCGGCAGATCAAAGTGGGCGCCGTCCGGGTGGGCGGCGACGCGCCGATCACGGTGCAGTCGATGACCAACACGCTGACCGCCGACGCCAAGGCGACGATCGCGCAGATCCAGGCGCTCGAGGCGGCGGGGGCGGATATCGTTCGCGTCTCCTGCCCCGACGAGGAATCGACCGCGGCCATGGGCGAGATCGTCCGCGCGGCCAAGGTGCCGATCGTCGCGGACATCCATTTCCACTACAAGCGCGCGATCGAGGCGGCCAAGGCGGGTGCGGCCTGCCTGCGCATCAACCCGGGCAATATCGGCTCGGCCGATCGCGTGAAGGAAGTCGTCAAGGCGGCCAAGGACCATGGCTGCGCCATGCGCATCGGCGTCAATGCCGGCAGCCTCGAGCGCGAGCTCCTGGAACGCTACGGCGAGCCTTGCCCCGAGGCCATGGTCGAGAGCGCGCTCGATCATGCGAAGATCCTCGAGGACAACGACTTCTTCGAGTTCAAGATCAGCGTCAAGGCGTCGGACGTGTTCCTCGCCGTCGCGGCCTATCAGGGCCTGGCCGACGCTTGCGACTATCCGCTCCATCTCGGCATCACCGAGGCGGGCGGCTTCCGTTCCGGCACGGTCAAATCCTCGATCGGCATGGGCTCGCTGCTGTGGGCCGGCATCGGCGACACCATCCGCGTCTCGCTCTCGGCCGATCCGGTCGAGGAGATCAAGGTCGGCTTCGACATCCTGAAGTCGCTCAACCTGCGCCATCGCGGCGTGAACATCATTTCCTGCCCCTCCTGCGCGCGCCAGCAATACGAGGTCATCAAGACCGTCGAGCGGCTGGAGCAGCGCATCGCCCATATCAACACGCCCATGACGGTCTCGGTCATCGGCTGCGTGGTGAACGGGCCGGGCGAGGCGCGCGAGACCGATATCGGCTTCACCGGCGGCGGCAACGGCACGCACCAGGTCTATATCGCCGGTGTGCCGCACCATCGCCTCAAGGACGCCGACATCGTCGATCACCTGGTCGAGCTGATCGAGAAGAAGGCGGCCGAGATCGAGGCGGCCAAGGCCGCCGCCGCGGCGGCTTCCGGCGCGAAAACCGCCGCCGAATAGCATTCCCTCAGGAGCCTCCCGTTGACGACGCTGCAGCCGGTTCGCGGCACGCACGATCTCTTGCCCGAAGACATGCGCCGCCACCGCCGCGTGACCGAGGCCGCGCGCGAGGTGGCGGAGCGTTTCGGCTATCTCGAGATCGAGACGCCGATCTTCGAGTTCTCGGAGGTCTTCAAGCGCACCCTGGGCGATACCTCCGACATCGTCACCAAGGAGATGTACAGTTTCACCGACCGCGGCGGCGAGGGGCTGACGCTGCGTCCCGAGGGTACCGCCTCGGTCGCGCGCGCGCTGATCTCGGGCGGGCTCGCCCAGAACCTGCCGCTGAAGTTCTTCTATCACGGGCCGATGTTCCGCTATGAGCGCCCGCAGAAGGGCCGCCTCAGGCAGTTCCACCAGATCGGCATCGAGCTCCTGGGCGTGGCGGCGCCGGCGGGCGATGTCGAGGTGATCGCCACCGGCCATTCGATCCTGGCCGAGCTGGGCCTGGCCGACCGGATCGTGCTCGAGCTCAACAGCCTGGGCGACGCGGAAAGCCGCCAAGCCTACCGTACCGAGCTGGTGCGCTATTTCGGCGGGCATCGCGACAAGCTCTCGCAGGAATCGCGCGACCGGCTCGAGCGCAACCCGCTGCGCATCCTCGATTCCAAGGACGAGGGCGACCGGCGCATCGTGGCCGAGGCGCCGCTCTTCGGCGATTATCTCAACCAGGCCAGCCGCGATTTCTTCGCCGCGGTGACGGGCGGCCTGGACGCGCTGGGGATCCCCTACCGCGTCAGCCCGCGGCTGGTGCGCGGGCTCGATTACTATTGCCACACGGCCTTCGAGTTCGTGACCGAGACGCTGGGCGCCCAGGGCACGGTGATGGCCGGCGGGCGCTATGACGGGCTGATCGAGGCCATGGGCGGGCCGCCGACGCCGGGCGTCGGCTGGGCCTCGGGCATCGAACGGCTGGCCATGATGCTGGCGGAGGCGCCGCCGGCGCGCCGCCCGGTGGCGGTGGTGCCGGTCGGCGACGAGGCGCAAGGGGCGGCCCTCAGGCTGGCCCACGATCTGCGCAAGGCGGGCTTTGCCGTCGAGCTGGGTTATAGTGGCAATATGAGCAAGCGTCTCAAGCGGGCCAATCGGCTTCATGCCTCTGTCGCCCTTCTGATGGGCGAGGATGAGCTCAAGGGCGGCGTCGTCACGCTCCGCGACCTGGACAAGGGATCGCAGGAGACGGTGGCGCTCGACGCCCTCAAGGATCGCCTCGCCGCTTACCGTTAGCGGGGCCGGCCGATGCCGGAACCCCGCTCAGCCCGTTCTTCGGTCCAGGACCTGCTGCTGGTCGGCGCCAGCCATCGCGGCGCCACGGCGGCGCTGCGCGAGCGTCTCTTCTTGGACGGGAGCGCCGCGCCCGCGATCCTGCAGCGGCTGAAGCAGCAGGGCTTCGGGCAGGCGCTGACGGTCGTCACCTCCGACCGCTGCGAGCTCTATGTCTTCCATCCCGATCCCGCGCGGGGAGCGGCGGCCTTGCGCGCGATCCTGGCGGCGAGCGCGGGGCTGGCGCCCGAGCTGGTGTCGGCGCAGCTCTTCGAGCGACGCGGCGTCACGGCCCTGCGCCATCTCTTCTCGGTCGCGGCCTCGCTCGACAGCCCGGTCCCGGGCGAGCCCCAGGTGCTGGAGCAGCTCAAGGCCAATCACCGCTCTTCGATCGAGGCGGGGCTGGTGGGCCCCGAGCTCGAAGCCATGCTGCAGGCGGCCTATGTGACGGCAGGCCGGGTGCGGAGCGAGACGCCGCTGGCCGAGCAGCCGGTCTCCATGGCGACCGCCGCGATCGATGTCGCGCGCGAGCTTTTCGGCGATCTCGGCCGCTGCAGCGCGCTGATGCTCGGCATCGGTGAGATGGGCGAGCGGATGGCGGCCGAGCTGCAGAAGGGCGGGCTCACGCGGCTCACCGTCACCCATCCGGCCGCGGCGCGCGCCGAGCTGACCGCCCGGCGGCTGGGTTGCCATTTCCGCGACTGGGCCGAGCTTGACGCGGCGCTGGCCGCTGCCGACATCGTGATCGCGGCCTTGGGGGCCGGCCGGGTCGTGGTGACGACGGAGGCCGTCAAGGCGGCGCTCAAGGCGCGCCGGCACAAGCCGATGCTGCTCCTCGACGCGGCCCTGCCGCCCGACATCGAAGCCGCCGTCGGCGAGCTCGACGACGCCTTCCGCTACGATCTCGACGATCTGGAGCGGCTGGCCATGGAGGGCCGCACGCCGCGCGGCAGCGCCGCCACCCGCCGGCAGGCCGCGGAGACCGCGGCGCGGATCCTGGCCGAGGAGACCGCGCGCTTCGAGGCGCGCTATGCCGAGCCGGGCTATGCGCCGGCGCTGGCCGCCTTGCGTGCCGAGCTCGAGGCCGAGCGCGCGAAGGCGCTGGCCGAGGCCGGCGGCGATGCCGAGGCGGCCACGCGCCTGTTGGTGAACCGGCTGCTGCAGCGGCCGGAAGCGGCCTTGAAGGCGGTCGCGGGCGAAGGCAAGGACGCATCGACCCTGGCGGCGCTGCTGGGCCGCCTGTTCGGAATCGACGGATCGACGAAGGAAAAGACGTGAATCTGGATCTGAAACTCGACCGCGTGGTGCTTCGGCATGAGGAGCTGGCGCATCTGCTGGCGGCCGAAGGCAAGCGCGACGCGCAGGAATTCGCGCGCATGGCGAAGGAATATTCCGACCTGGCGCCGACGGTCGAGACCATCCTCGAGCTGCGCAAGGCGCAGGGCGAGGTCGAGGAGCTGGCCAGCCTGAGCCAGGACGCGGCGGCCGAGCCCGAGATGCGGGCGCTGGCCGACGAGGAGCTGCGCGCGGCCAAGACGCGCCTCCAGGAGATCGACCAGCGGCTCAAGCTGCTGCTGCTGCCGAAAGACGAGGCCGACGAGCGCGACGCCATCCTCGAGGTGCGCGCCGGCACCGGGGGCGAGGAGGCGGCGCTGTTCGCGGCCGAACTCTTCCGCATGTACCGGCGCTATGCCGAGCTGCATAACTGGAAGTTCGAGATCATCAGCATCAACGAGACCGGGCTCGGCGGCTACAAGGAGGCGATCGCCTCGATCTCGGGGCGCGGCGTCTTCGCGCGCCTCAAGTTCGAATCGGGCGTGCATCGCGTCCAGCGCGTGCCGGCGACCGAAGGCAGCGGGCGCATCCATACCTCCGCGGCGACGGTGGCGGTGCTGCCCGAGGCCGAGGAGGTCGATATCCAGATCGACGAGAAGGATCTGCGCATCGACGTCTTCCGCGCGTCGGGTCCCGGCGGTCAGTCGGTCAACACCACCGACAGCGCGGTCCGCATCACCCACATCCCGACCGGCCTCGTGGTGCAGCAGCAGGACGAGAAATCGCAGCACAAGAACAAGGCCAAGGCGCTGAAGGTGCTGCGCGCGCGCCTGTTCGAGATGGAGCGCACCAAGCGCGAGGCCGAGCGGGCCGCCTCGCGCAAGAGCCAGGTCGGCTCGGGCGACCGCTCGGAACGCATCCGCACCTACAACTTCCCGCAAGGCCGCGTCACCGACCACCGCATCAACATGACCCTCTACAAGATCGAGGCGGTGATGGAGGGCGGCGGGCTCGACGAGCTGATCGACGCGCTGATCGCCGACGACCAGGCGAGCCGCCTGGCCCAGCTCGCCGAGGAGGCATGAACCTCGCCATGGCGGCCATCGGCGATCTCCTGGCGTCGGGCCAGCATCGTCTGGACCGGGTGGGCATCGAGAACGCGCGGCGCGAGGCGCGCCTCCTGCTGGCCGCGGCGCTCGATCGAAGCTGGGGCGATCTCGTCGGCCGCGAGGAGCAGCCGGTCGCACCCGAGACGGCGGCGCGCTTCGAGGATTTCGTCCGGCGCCGATCCCGGCATGAGCCGGTCTCGCGCATCCTCGGCCGGCGCGAATTCTGGAGTCTCGATTTCGGCCTTTCCGCGGCCACGCTCGATCCGCGCGCCGACAGCGAGACGCTGATCGAGGCGGTGCTGGAGACGGTCGCCGATCGCGATGCGCCCCTGTCGATTCTCGATCTCGGCTGCGGGACGGGCTGCCTCCTGCTGGCGCTGCTTTCGGAACTGCCGAACGCGAAGGGAATCGGTGTCGATCTGGCGCCCTTGGCCGTGGCCACGGCCAGCGCCAATGCGGCGCGCCTGGGCCTCGAGCGCCGCGCCCGGTTCCGGATCGCCGACTGGGATTCCGGCCTCGCCGGACGGTTCGACATCGTGGTCTCGAACCCGCCCTACATCCCGGCCGCGGAGATCGCGACGCTGGCGCCGGAGGTGGTGCTGCACGACCCGCATCTGGCGCTCGATGGCGGTCCCGACGGCCTCGCCGCGCACCGCCGGCTCGCCCGAATCATCCCGCGACGACTTGCCGCCGGTGGCATTGCTGTGGTGGAGCATGGCGACGAACAGGGGCCTGCCGCGCAGGCGATCTATGAAGCGGGCGGTTTGACGCTACGCAAGTGGCGTGCCGATCTCGGTGGCCACTGGCGATGCCTGGTCATGGCCCGGAAAGCCGCCAAAAAAACAGTTGGAAAGGCGGGAGCGACCGTCTAGGTTAGCTCCCGGAAAACAGATCCGAGACGCTCGGCCAAGGGGGCCGGGCCGACGTTCTGTCCCCCCTCCCAAGCTGATGCTTGATGATATGCGACGGCAGCCCAGAGCAACGGCGCCGTGCGCCCGGGAAGCGGGAAAGACGGTATCCTAAAGCGAAGCGATAAGGCGATGAGGCAAGGCTCGAATCCCCGGCGTTCGCGCGGCCGCGGTCAGCGCAAACCGCACTTCAATCCACGTCAGCAGACCTTCGACAGCAACGGACCCGATGTTCGGGTCCGCGGCAATGCCTACCAGGTGTTGGAGAAGTATCTGGCGCTCGCACGCGATGCGAGCTCCGCGGGCGATCGCATCGCCGCGGAGAACTTCCTGCAGCATGCCGAGCACTATTATCGTTTGATCAATGCCTATAGCGGCGACGATCAGAACCAGAATCGCAATCGGCCGATGCAGCGGCCCGACGGCAGCGGCGGCGTCGAGAACGACGAGGGCGATGCCGAGGGCGAGGAGGCGCCGGCGATGAACGGCACGGCCAGCAAGGCCCCGGAGCCGGCCGGCGAGTGACCTCCGGGCGGGCCCTCAGCCCGCCTTTCCATCTCCTTTCCCGTCCTCCGGATGGGGTCTCCTGCAAGGGCTTGTCCCTGCGGGGTTTTGCCGTTGCGGCAAAACCGGCCGATGGCTACTTCCCGGGCCGAAATTGGCCCTACCCCTCTTGTGTCATTGGGGGCACGGCCCATATTTCCGTAGGGCCTGAGGGAGCCGGCGAGACGAGCCGGGGCCCGAGGGTGCCTGAGGGAAATTCGCATCCTTCGCCGTGGGCTGGGCAAACCGGACATGGCCGAGAGAGGGCAGGGAAGAAATGGAACTCGAAAAATTCACGGAGCGAGTCCGCGGATTCATTCAGTCCGCGCAGGGTCTCGCTTTGCGCAGCGGCCATCAGCGTTTCACGCCGGAGCATCTGCTCAAGGTGCTGCTCGATGACCGCGAAGGCCTCGCCGCCAATCTCATTCGCGCCGGCGGCGGCGACCCCGTTCGCGCGCTGAAAGAAACCGAAGCCGAGCTGGCCAAGCTGCCCAAGGTGGAAGGCAGCGGTGCGGGGCAGGTTTACCTGGCGCCTGAAACCGCGCGCCTCTTCGACAGCGCGACCACGCTCGCGGAGAAGGCCGGCGACAGCTTCGTCACCGCCGAGCGCATGCTGCAGGCGCTGGCGCTCGCGGCGGGAACGCCCTCGGCCGCGATCCTGAAACGTCTCAACGTCACGCCCCAGGCGCTGGAGAAGGCCATCGCCGAGCTGCGGCAGGGCCGCCAGGCGCACAGCGCCTCGGCCGAGGACAGCTATGAAGCGCTCAAGAAATATGCCCGCGACCTGACCCAGGCCGCGCGCGACGGCAAGCTCGACCCCGTCATCGGGCGCGACGAGGAGATCCGCCGCACCATCCAGGTCCTGTCGCGGCGCACCAAGAACAATCCCGTGCTGATCGGCGAGCCCGGCGTCGGCAAGACCGCCATCGTCGAAGGCCTGGCGCTGCGCATCGTCAATGGCGACGTGCCGGAGAGCCTGAAGAACAAGCGCCTGATGGCGCTCGACCTTGGTGCGCTGGTCGCCGGCGCCAAGTTCCGCGGCGAGTTCGAGGAGCGGCTCAAGGCCGTGCTGCAGGAGGTCTCCGCCGCCGCGGGCGAGGTGATCCTCTTCATCGACGAGCTCCACACGCTGGTGGGGGCCGGCGCCGCGGAAGGCGCCATGGATGCTTCCAACATGCTGAAGCCGGCCTTGGCGCGCGGCGAGCTCCATTGCGTCGGCGCCACCACGCTCGACGAGTACCGCAAGCATATCGAGAAGGATGCGGCGCTGGCCCGCCGGTTCCAGCCGGTGCTGGTCTCGCAGCCCTCGGTCGAGGAGACGATCTCGATCCTGCGCGGGCTCAAGGAGAAATACGAGCTGCATCACGGCGTGCGCATCACCGACGGCGCGCTCGTCTCGGCGGCCACGCTCTCCAACCGCTACATCACCGACCGGTTCCTGCCAGACAAGGCGATCGATCTGGTGGACGAGGCCGCGAGCCGTCTGCGCATGCAGATGGATTCCAAGCCCGAGGATATCGACGAGCTCGACCGCAAGCTGATCCAGCTCAAGATCGAGCGCGAAGCCCTGAAGAAGGAGAGCGACCGCGCCTCGGTCGAGCGGCTCAAGAATCTCGAGAAGGAGATCGCCGAGCTCGAGGAGGAATCGGCCAAGCTCACGGCGGCCTGGCAGGCCGAGAAGACCCAGCTCGCCGGTGCCCAGAAGATCAAGGAGCAGATCGACCAGGCGCGCGCCGAGGCCGAGCAGGCCCAGCGCCGCGGCGACCTGGCGCGGGCGGGCGAGCTGCTCTATGGCCGCATCCCCGAGCTGCAGCGCCAGCTCGAGAAGGCGCAGCAGGCCGAGCAGCATCGCGTGCTGAACGAGGTGGTCGGCGAGAACGAGATCGCCGAGGTGGTCTCGCGCTGGACCGGCGTTCCGGTGGACAAGATGCTGCAGGGCGAGCGCGACAAGCTCCTGAAGATGGAAGAGCTCCTGGCGAGCCGCGTCATCGGCCAGCAGGATGCGATCGTCGCGATCTCGAACGCGGTGCGCCGGGCGCGGGCGGGCCTGCAGGATCCGAACCGGCCGATCGGCTCGTTCCTGTTCCTCGGCCCCACCGGCGTCGGCAAGACCGAGCTCACCAAGGCGCTGGCGGCATTCCTGTTCGACGACGAGCACGCCATGGTCCGCATCGACATGTCGGAATACATGGAGAAGCACTCGGTCTCGCGCCTGATCGGTGCGCCGCCGGGCTATGTCGGCTATGACGAGGGCGGCGCCTTGACCGAGGCCGTGCGGCGGCGGCCCTACCAGGTCGTGCTGTTCGACGAGGTGGAGAAGGCCCATCCCGACGTCTTCAACGTGCTGCTGCAGGTGCTGGACGACGGCCGCCTGACCGACGGCCAGGGCCGCACGGTCGATTTCCGCAACACGCTGATCGTGCTGACCTCGAATCTCGGCAGCGACATCCTGGCGAGCCAGCCCGAAGGGCAGGATTCGGCGGCGGTGCGCGAACAGGTGATGGAGGTGGTACGCAGCGCCTTCCGGCCGGAGTTCCTCAACCGGCTCGACGAGATCCTGCTGTTCCACCGCCTGACCCGGGCGCAGATGACCGGCATCGTCGAGATCCAGCTCAAGCGCCTCGTCGCCATGCTGGCGGAGCGCCGGATCGCGCTCGAGCTCGACGAACGCGCCAAGACCTGGCTCGCCGACGCCGGCTACGACCCGGTCTACGGCGCCCGGCCGCTGAAGCGGGTGATCCAGCGCGAGCTGCAGAATCCGCTGGCGAACCTGCTGCTGGCGGGACGCATCGCCGATGGCGACACCGTCAAGGTCAGCGCCAACGCCAAGGGCCTCACGATCAATGGCGAGGCGGTGGCGAAGGCCGCCTGATTCGTCCCCCGCTGCTCAGCGGCGCAAAGCAAAACGGCGGCGGTTCGAGGAGAACCGCCGCCGTTTCGTTTGGAGCCGGGAGCCGGCTACTGGCAATCCGTGGTATCGGGGTCCGAGCCGCAATCCTGCGACGGCGCCGGCGCCGCGGCGGTCTGGACCTGCTCGGCCTCGAGCTGCTCCTTGAGCGCGATCATGTCGGTCATGGCCGCCTTGAACTTCTTCAGGTCGGCACCGGCGAGCTTGGTGCCGGAAGGCAGCTTGACGCTCGTGGGATTGACCTGGCTGCCATTGACCAGCACTTCGAAATGAAGATGCGGGCCGGTGGCGCGGCCGGTGGCGCCGACATAGGCGATGACGTCGCCCTGATGCACGCGCGAGCCGACATGCAGGCCCTTGGCGAAGCGGCTGATATGGGCATAGGCCGTCGCATAGGTCGCGTTGTGCTTGATCTGGATATAGTTGCCGTAGCTGCTGAAGGGGCCGATGCGGGTGATGACGCCGTCGCCGGCGGCGAAGATCGGCGTGCCCGTGGGCGCGCCGAAATCGATGCCCTTGTGCATCTTGCTATAGCCCAGGAGCGGATGGTTGCGCATGCCGTAGCCCGAGGTGATGCGCGCACCGTCCACGGGCGTGCGGAGCAGCGCCTTGCGCACGCTCTCGCCCTTCGGATTGAAGTAGTCGACGAAGCCCTCCGACATCTCGTAGCGGTAGATCTCGTAGACCTTGCCCGAGAGGGTCAGCGAGGCATAGAGCAGGTCGCCGGGCTTGGCGAGATTGCCGTCCTCGTCGTCGAGCTGGTCGAACACGAACTCGAACTTGTCGCCGGGCTGGATATCGCGCTGGAAATCCACGTCGTAGCTGAAGGCCTTGATGGCTGCGGTGATGACGGCGACGGGAACGCCGGCGGACTCGGCGGCGCCGAACAGGCTCGACTGGATCTCGCCCTGGATCGCGACATTGCGATGGGTCAGCGGCCGGTCGATGGCGAAGGCCTGGAAGCCGCCGTCGAAGGCGCGCGTGACCTGCAGATCGCGCTCGACCGACGGCTGCAGGCTCAGGCTCACGAGCTGGAAGTCGATCGGGCCCTGATGCTGCTTCTCCGGCGCGGAGAAGGTGAGCGCGATCTCCTGGCCGGGACGCAGGTCGCGCGGCGCGAACAGATCCTTCAGCGCGTCGACCGCGCCATAGGCATCGTCATGGCTGACGCCGGCATTGACCAGGATCGTCATCAGCGTATCGCCGCGCTGCACCTCGACGGTCTGCGCGATCGCGGCGCTGGGATTGGCGGTCGGCGCGGCATCGCTCGCGGCGGGAGCATCGCCACCGGACGGCTGATTCTCGTCGCCCGGCGCCGGTTCGGAAAGCGAGGCCGGCGGGGTCTCGTCGCTGTCGGACACGCGTGGCGTCGGCAGCGCCGCGACGCTGGGGCCCGGCGTGACCACTTCCGCGGCCGGAGCGGCTTCGTCGCTCACGGGGGCTGGGGCGTCGGTTGTGTCGGTGCTGTCGCCCGTCTTGGCGGCGACTTCTGTCGTCTCAGCCGCGGCCGGGGCGTCAGAAGTCGTCGTATCGCCGGTCGCGGCGCTTTCGCTGCTCGGATTTGCGGGGCTGGCGCTGTCGCTGCTGGGAACCGCCGCATCGACCGCCGGGAGCAGGTCGGGGCTGGTGGCCCGTAACAGCAACGTCATGGCGACGGCTGCGACTACAAATCCGCACTTTCCGGCGTGGTGCTTGAGCACACGGCCGGCCCAACGAATGCGTGGGGTCAACGCACATCCCCCTCAATCTATTGACGGTTTCGGTGGCGATCCGAACGACTGCGCCCCCTGGAGCGCCACCGACGGCCTAGGCCCGTGCACCCCGATCGGCACCATTAAAGCGCGAATGGGGTTAACGACTGACGAGCAAGATGCAAATCATGCACCGGTCTGTCAACTTAATTTGCCCGTTAAGAGGCCAATTTTTCGCACTCTATCAATATCTTGGTAACATTTTCAGGGCGGCCGCCCGGTTTAATGGCGTATGGTTAACGCCATGCAACCATAATGGGGCTCGGGCTGCGACAGAATCGAGCGGCGGGATTTTTGCGGCTGCGAACCCGATTCGCGCCCCGGATCTTGCTGAAAACAGGCGGTTTTCTGCGGTTCTTACGAATTGCACAAAAGCATTTGACAGTCGCG